>DJER01000033.1:1383-103512 GCA_002431905.1 Christensenella sp. UBA5893
TACGAGCGTGCTTTTTACCTCGGAGATATAGAGGTTGCAAAAAAGATAGGCTTCATATACTTAAACAACGAGGAACTGAAAGACGTTCCCAAAGCCATAGAGTGGTACGAAAAAGGATTGAGCCTCGGCGAAAGTGCTTTGAACTTTGATATGGCATATCTTTATTTGAATGATAGATTTGTTCCTCATGATTACGAAAAAGGATTATTTTACTTAGCCAATGGTGTAAAAGCTAATGATCCACATTGCCTATATTTGCAAGCACGCATTTATGAAATGGGTTTGTATGGTGTGTCCCCTGACAACACTAAATATATTCATTTTGTTAAGAGAGCCGCAAAACTTGGACAAGATGACGCTTTGCTTGATTTGGGCTATTATTATTTTGGAAAAAATGATTATGATAAAGCATTAGATTGCTTTGCAGAGTGTGAATTAGATGACGCTAGACTATATTGGAGCATTGCAATAATCTGTGAGACTAAAAAGCAAGATTACAAAAATGCTTTAAGATATTATCAACTGTCAATGGAAATGGGTTATCCTGACGCAATTGAAAGAATGGCAGAAGCATATCTAGGCGATGAACTCGGTTTGGAAAAAGATGAGCAAATGGCATTAAAATTATTCAAAAAGGCAGCGAAACTCGGTGACGCTTCGGCACAATATAATCTTGGAATGGGTTATGCTTGTGGTTATTACGGTTTGACAGCAAATCGTGAAAAGGCGATTTATTGGCTTAAAAAAAGTGCAAATCGTCAAAACCCTATGGCTTGTTTGCAAATGGGCTTGTATTATTTTTATACTGTTAAGACAGAATCAGCATATAAAAAGGCACTAAAATTATTTACCAATGCATATAATCTTGGCGAAGAAGAAGCCATTATCAATATTGGACTTTGTTATTTGCAAGGCAAAGGTGTAAAGGAAAATAAAAAGGAAGCTGTAAAATGTTTCAAAACTGCTGTCAAAAATTGTAATTCTGGTGTCGCTTATCACAATCTTGGAATATGCTATGAAAATGGTTTTGGAGTAAAAAAAGATTATAAAAAAGCAATAGAAATGTATGGTAAAGCATTAGAAAACGGAGAAAGTGCCGGTCTTGTTTCAATCAAAAATATATATACACATATTAATGCAAAAAGCAATTGACATAATAAAAAATTTTATTAAAGGGAAAAAATCAAAAATGCAATATTTAATTTTCCTTCGGGGGATAAACATAAGTGGAAAAAATAAAATATCAATGCAAATACTAAAAAATTTATTGGAAGATAATGATTTTAAAAATGTTAGCACATATTTAAATAGTGGAAATGTTATACTTAAATGTGATGAATTTGATAAAAATACTTTGAGTAAAAAAATATTTACTCTTGTAAAGGATAAGTTTAAAATTGATATTCCAATCTTTGTTACAACAAAAGATGAACTTGAAGATGTATTAAATAATTGCCCTACATGGTGGGGAATAGAAAATAAAAATGTTTATCATAATTTGATTTTTATAATGCCACCAACAACTTCTGAAGAAATATATTCTACAATTGGCGAGCCAAGTGAAAATATTGACAAAATAGAAGAATATAATAATTATATTTTTTGGTCTTTTGATTTGAAAAACTATAGGAAATCAAATTGGTGGATAAAAACAGCAAGCACAAGTGTAAAAGATAAAATAACAATAAGGACTGCTCGCACTGTAAAAAAAGTGTTAAGTTTGTGTAAAAAATAGCATTGGTAAGATTACTAATGCTATTTTTAATTTTCTATACTTTTTTCTTTAACACTATTGAAATAAAGTTTAAATATTTGCCGGCACCGGCATTCATAGACTTCCTGTCATTTATTGAATACTCATTTTCTTGAGCAAGCCAGTCATTCCAAACTTCTTCGTTTGATTCCATTTCTTTTATATCAACAATTTCACAATCTTTACTTTTTGATATAATGTTTTTCCACCAATCAACATCATGCATATATTCAAGTTGCTCACTTGTCCAAGAGAGTAAAAGTTCTTTTGGAAAGTTCGTGTGACAATCTTTTTTCATTCCAGGAATGGAAATATAAATATAACCACCTTTTTTTAAAAATGGCAAAAGTTTGTTATCGAGATAATTTTCATCTCTACCGAAATAGTTATATGAATCAATTGACACAATTTTATCAAAAAATTCTTTTTCAAAGTTGAGATTGGTTGCATCTGCTTTTACTGGGATAACATTATCTTTTGAAAGACCTTGTGAAGTAAAAAATCTCATATTTTCATCTGGGTTGCTCCAAAGGTCAGTTGCATAAACTTTTGCACCAAACTCTTTTGCAAGGAATACAGATGTAAGACCTGTCCCACTACCAAGGTCGCAAACAATTTCTCCTTTTTGGATATTTGCATTTTTTAGTAACTCTTCTTCTAACTTTATAGGATTTGGTCCCATAATCATTGACATAAATTTTTTTGTTGAATATTTTTTGCTTAACTTATATTCCACGATATCACTCCTTACTTAAAATTTTCCCAAATACATTTGCATAAATGGTATTCATATGTTATATTATAACTACCGAACGGTAGTTTGTCAATAAAATATTATAAATTGGAGAGGTTTATGAGTGAATGTAGGAAAGAAGAAATTATAATGGCAACGCTAAAACTTGCATCAGAGCAAGGGTTAAGGGCAGTTTCTATGAGTATGATTGCAAAAGAAGTTGGCATAAAAAAGCCATCACTTTATAATCATTTTAAGTCAAAGGAAGAACTTGTTTATGAGATGTATCAATTTTTAAAAAACAAAGCACAAAAAGAAACAAATACACAAATGGACTTATCCATATTTGATAAAAAATCCGCATATGAAATTTTGAGTACATTGGTAAATAATTATGTGATATTAAGTAGTGAATCATATATGCAAATGTTTTATAAAGTAATATATTCAGAAAGAGCAATTTCAAGTGAAGCATCAAAAATTATGGTCGTTGAAACAGAAAAAATGATTGCTGCAACAAAGCAAGTATTTAAAGCACTAAAGGATAAAAAATTATTGAAATTTGAAAATTGGGAAATCAATGCAACAAGTTTCGCTTTAACAATACATTCGCTTATAGACTATTCACTTGATAAATGTTTAAGTGAGAACAATAAACCTTTGATAAATGTTAAATTGATTGATGAATTTATATTAAATTTTTGTAATGAGCATAAATGTTAGGAGTAATTATGAAAAAGTCGTTATTAAATTATTTAGGACTTTTTGGAGTCGTTAGTTTTTTATCATACACAGTTGCAGTAATCTTTTCACCACTAGCATATCCGGGATATAATTGGCTTTCACAAGCAGTTAGTGATTTAAGTGCACAAGATGCACCATCACTTGGACTATGGAACCAACTTTCAAGTTTGTATAATGTTTGTGAAGTCCTTTGTTCCGTTGTCGTATGCATTGGCATACAAAGTGAAAATTCAAAATTACTTAAAATAGGTGTTTATCTTTTTGCAATAATGGAATTTGTTTCTGCTGTAGGATATAGAATGTTCCCATTATCTTCAAGCGGGTATGCTGGAACTTTTCAAGATGTAATGCACATGATAATAACTGGTATTGTTGTATTATTGTCTATTGGTGCACTTGTGTTTATAATCATTGCTGGATTTAAGGGGAAAGAATATAAATCTTATTCGATTTGTGCATTGGTTGCACTTTGTATGATGCTAATTGGTGCACTTGGAACAAGAATTGTCCCGGAAAGTTATTTTGGAGTTGTTGAAAGGTTTAGTGTTTTTGCTGTTACTGGGTTTAATGCTTCGCTTGGATTACATTTGTTTTTTAAAAATGATTTGTCAAAAGGAAAAAATAATGATAAAAATATAAATAAGGAAGATACAAAATGATGGAAAATAAAATTTATCCAAGACCACACGACAAGCAAATTGTATATTTAAAGAATGTGATTACAAAACCAAATATAATTGTTGGAGATTATACAATTTATAACGATTTTGTGAATGACCCAAAGAATTTTGAGAATAACAATGTTCTATATCAATATCCAATAAACAAAGATAAACTTATTATTGGCAAGTTTTGTTCAATTGCTTGTGGAACAAAATTTATGTTTACCAGTGGAAATCATTCATTGAAGTCATTATCAACATATACATTTCCAATATTTTTTGATGAATGGGAATTAGATTCAAAAAATGTTAAATCGGCATGGGATAATAAAGGCGATATTATAATAGGTAATGATGTTTGGATTGGTTATGAAGCAATAATAATGCCAGGGGTAAGAATTGGAGATGGTGCAATAATTGCGACAAGAGCGGTTGTAACAAAAGATGTTGAACCATATACCATTGTTGGTGGAATACCGGCAAAGGTTATTCGTAAAAGGTTTGATGATAGAACAATAGAAAAATTGCTAAAAATAAAATGGTGGGACTGGAACAAAGAAAAAATACAAAAGAACATTTCAAAGATTCAAAAAGGTGATATCAATTTCGATTAAATCATAAAAATGGAACAGTGGGGGAAAAACTGCAATAAATTCTTGAATATGTATATTAAATAATGTGATAAGGTAGCCATTTTAATAAAAAGGTAGCCTTATTTTTTATCAAAAGGATAACAAAATTTTCTTACAATAGTTATATAATTTTTATAAGGAGAAAATTATGTTAAATAAAAATAAAATCAACCTACTTTTTGGGGCAATAATGTTATTGGTTATGCCTTGTTTGGTTTTGTTTGCTGGATGTGACAATGAAATTAAACAACGAACAAACAACGAATATAATATAAACTATGTGATGTTGCTTTGTTCATTGCAATCACAAATCAATTTGCTAACGCAAATCCGTTATAAATAACGGCATCACAGTTTGAATGAACATCAGTTGCTGGCAAGTATCCCTTCGGGCTGTTTGCCGACAACTTCCGATAATATTGTTTTGGAAAGTAATGGCTTTGAAAATGAAACTATTGCAAAAGTGCAAATGTTAGAAAAAGATAGTGAATCTTGGGACAATTCACTTTCACTTATAAACAACCAAAAATATAATAAAACAAAAGACCTAGTAATGTATGATATTCATATTGAAAAGGAAGGAGAAAAGCTTCAACCCAAAAGAGAAGTTAAGGTAACAGTAAATGCACCATACGAAAGCTCAAATGGGTTTGTTGTTTTTTACATTAAAAGTGACAACTCTATTGAAACATTAGAAACAACTTGCAATGATGGGAAAATTAGTTTTAACACAAAAAGTTTTTCTGTTTTATTATTGTTGAAGATGAAGAAAGTGGAACAATAAATATTTATTATAACAACACTATTGGAACAGTAAACCTTGCAGATAATTCTATTATGCAAAAATATTTTGAAGTATCTTTAAAGGGCGAAAATAATATAAAATTGACTGCAACAGCAAAAGCAGGTTATAAGTTTGTTGGTTGGCATAATGGCAATGATGAAAATGCAGAGCTTATCACATCAAATCCAACTGCATATTTCACAAAGTTCAACACTTTGGTTTATGCGAAGTTTGACGCAGGTGAATTGGAGAGTTTCTTCTTGTTTGAGTTGAAAATGGCAAAGGTTGATAAAAATGATTTAAATATAAAAACGGTTGCATATTATTCAACAAACACAACAGATGGAAAAGTTGAATTATTAAAAGCAAAAAGTGATGGTTCTTTTGATAATGAAAACAAGTCAGGTATAGATGTTTATGACACTGGAATGTTAATAAAATCAGCAACTTGTTACAAAGATTGCGTTGTTGGAACAAGAGCACAAAAACGTGGTAATGTTTACGGTTATTACACGTATGATGGAACTTTTAATGCAAAAATATCAATAAATGATAATTATTCGCTATTTTATGTTGAAAATGATGTCAATTTATTGACAACCGTAAAAACTGATAAATACCAAACATTAAGAGAAGGTAGATATTTTGTAGTTAGAAAAGATGCCTACAATTTGGCAATCGCAAGTGGAAAAAGTAAAGATTCAGCAGGACTATATTTGTCACTCCTAGATTTATCTCAACCACATGATGATGGAACAGGTAATGTTGTTTTTGAAGACATAACAGCGTCTTATGAAATTTGGTTGCAATTTGATTCATCAATAAAATCTTGAGATAAGAACGCTTAAATAATACTGTTAGCAATAATTGATAGACTTTATTAAAAATTTTAGGTAAACCCAAATAAAATTAGGGAACTATAATATTAAGGGTGAATGGTCTTTTTAATATGTTATTAAATTCTAATTCAAAGTAAGTTGCGTCTATGGGATATATGTCAATTAGTTTATCACAACTATCTAATATCAACAGGTCGATAGTTTTTGCGTTTGTGTAATTTGTTGTAACATTTGATGAGAAAGAATGTAATCCTATTTTTACTCTTTCTTGTTTGTTATAAAAACCAGAACTTCTATAGAAAAAAATTTCATAATTTCCTTTAAATAAATTTTTTAGCTCGTTAGTTAGTACATTAACTTTAGAAATTGATGATATTTTGTGATTGGTATCAAGCACCTTTTTTAATACATTGTTTGAGTATACTCTAAACTTATCTTTATTGTTAAAATCATAATAAATATGTGTTCTTTTTGATTTTTTATTTGGGTCACCTGCTATACAATGTTGAATAAATCGGTCTAAAAGATTATGATTGTGTGTGAAATCTCCATTATTTTTATCATCAACAATAAAATTTTGTATCAAATAAGATAGTCTTTCTGCCAATACTTCTTCTTCTATCGTATATGGTTTTTTATTCGGGTCAAATATTTCAAAATCATCTTTATTGTCTTGTATAATTTTTGTACTATGTTTATGCTCAATATTATTTAGTTTAGAATAATCTGGTTGTTTTGGGAATATTACAAACCCATTTTTATCAACTTTTAATCCTAAATTATCGTCAGAATTGTTATTTTCAAGTATCCACTGATATATTGCATATTCCCAATATGTTTCTACTTTAAATTTTATTTCACCAAGCAAGAATGTTTGTGCATATTTGTAAGGCAGTTTTAGAAAAGTATCAAATGCCTTTGCTTCGGTATTTGTTAATGTGTAAATGTACTTATTGTGAATAAAGTATTCTGCAGAGTTGAACTCAACACAAACAAATTTTTCTTCTTCTTTGTGTTTAATGTGAATATGTACAAGTGGTCTTGAATTATTTGTGACAAAAACTTTGAACTCGGTTTTTGGCATATCGCATTGTTCTTCAATAAAGAAACCTACTTTTGCCATATCATCAATTATATTTTTATGTGTATTATTCATTATTGCGCTCGCTTTTCTATGCTATACCATTAAAATCGTTTACTTGTCAAGTATTATAACTAGTTGATATTTTAAATAATTAGTAAGAAATATCAAATAAAATATCTTGATAATGAGATAGAAATAAGTATTGACAAATTGATTGAGTGGGTGTACATTACATGTAACCATTTCGACCATTCCGGTTATTGGATTTTTGGAGAAGTTATTCTTTAGAATGGCAAAATAATAAGCAAAATAATTTTTGGCTGTATTTATTTTTGTCATTTTTTTATTAAACAGCCAAGATAAAAATAAAGGATGAAAAATTATGGAAAATTTAAGAACAATCAACTCAACTCTTCTTTTAATTCAAAAAGAAGGGAAAATTTTGCTTGGTGAAAAGAAAAGGGGCTTTGCAAAAGGCACACTCAATGGAATTGGTGGCAAGCAGAACTTGGGTGAAACTATTGACCAAGCAATGGTAAGAGAAACTCAAGAAGAAATTGGAGTTACTCCACTTGATTATTCTATGGTCGGGAAAATTGCTTTTGATGTTTGGTATAAGGGTGAACATGTAAATATGTTTGTATATATCTACACTTGCTCAAACTATATTGGAGAAATAAAAGAAACTGAAGAAATGCTCCCAAACTGGTACGATGAAAACAATATTCCTTTTGATAAAATGCTTGAAGATGACAAACTTTGGATAAAGTGTTTTTTGGTAAAAGAAAAGTTTGTTGGGAAATGTGAGTTTGACCAAAATATGCATATGCTTTCACACAAGTTTAAAGTTGTTGAAAATGTAAACGATAAGGAAATAGAAAGATTATAGAATATAGTTGAACACTTATTCAATCTAAATAATTAAACAATTTTATATAAAGTGTTTAAAATTGATAAAAGTGTTCTAAAATAATTTTGTATTTTGTAAATAATATTGTATAATAATAATGATATTATAAAAGGAGAAAATATGAAAGAGTTTTTTAGAAAGATAAAATCAATATCAATTATTGAAGCTTTGGCAAGTGTTGTTATTGGTATATTGTTTATTGCATGTCCAAACTTTACAAAGTCAACAATTGTATATTTGTTTGCAAGTATAGTTCTTGTTATGGGACTTATCAAATGTATCAGTTACTTTATGTACGGAATTGAACCTTTTGGTTTTATTTTAGGAATGGCTGATTTTGCTTTGGGAATAGTTTTATTCTCATCAGCAGACTATTTGATTAACAGTGGCGTTCTTGGTTTTACATTTGGTCTTGTGTTTATTATCAAAAGTTTGTTCTCAATGCAATGGTCATTTGATTGCAGAAGATATGGAGCAAAATATTGGTGGTTTGATTTCTTAATTGCATTAGTAATAATGGTATGCGGAATCATTTTGGTATGTTGCCCATCAGTTGAAAATGTTTTGTTATATTCAATGGGAACAATATTGATATTGGAAGGTTTATTTGATTTGGTAGATACATTTGTTGTTTCTGCAAAAATCAAGAAAACAAGAAAAACTTTCAAAGATTTGCTTGCAAAAGAAAATAATGTTATTGAAATTGAGAATCCGGATGATCAAAATAAAGATAACAAATAATCAATAAAAAAAGTAAGAAAAAGACAATATTTTTGCCTTTTTTCTTTTATTCTTCGTAATTTTTTATCATATTAAAATTTTCGTGGGAAAGTTTTGACAAACAATATTGCTTTGATATATCAAAATCGCCTTTAAAAAAAAATATTCCATTATCTTTTAAGTTTGTGCTTAAATTGATATATTCGACTTGATAAAAGTTATAACCTAAAATGTTTAAAAATGGATTGATATAAAACAAATTGTTTTTTATATATACAATTCCAATTAAAATTATAATCAAAATAAATACAACAAACATACTTATTTTTTCCAATTCAAAAGTTAGTGCAAATAACACAAAAAGCGAAAAATATCCCAAAAAGTATTGTTCTGTGATGTTTTTTTGAGAAATTATCTTAATTTTTGTTGTTTTTGTCCTTTTATGTGCAATTGCTTGTTTTGCTCCAAAAATTCCCATAACCATTAGTATTACAAACATTACAAGAGAAATTGTATTCAAAAAATTCCATGATAGATTGTTATTTATTAGGTCAATTATTATTTTTATTGATATTAAAAAATATAGTGGGACAAAAGCACTTAAATATAACAATATTTTTTTCATAAATTTAGCATATTCAAAAAAGCAAAAAATATTTTGTCAATATTGACTAAATTGACAAAAAATGTTATTCTATTGTGAGAAGGTAAAAATGGAAATTGAAAATCAAATAAATGAATTGCCAATAGATTTACAAAAAGCAATAAATCACATTGATAAGTCGTGGGAACTTGAGGGATACAAGTTGACCGATAGTGACAAACAAACATTGATTGATATTGCAAATGGCAAGAAAGATTCGCAAGTAGAAATTGCAAAAATCTTATCAAAATATAAAAAGGATAACAAAAATGGATAATTATAGATTGCAATATGATGAATATATTGAAATTGAACAAGGCAAACACCCATATTTGGATAATAAACTTGGTATAATTGATAAGGATGAGATGTTGAATGTTGAGTATAAGGTTACATCAATAAAAGCAATGGAATTATACAAAAATAACATTATTCAAAAAATACCGATGACTTTTGAGGGATTGTGCTATATTCACAAATACCTACTCGAAGATTTATATCCTTGGGCTGGAAAGGTTAGAACTATAAATATGATAAAAGGTTCAAATACTTTCTATTATGTGGAAAATTTAGATGAAGGTATCAAAAGTATTTTTGAAAGTCTAAAAAAAGATAATTATCTTAAATACCTTACACTAAATGAGTTCGTCGACCTATTTGCATACTATTCAAATGAATTAAATGTTTTGCATCCTTTTAGAGAATGCAATGGTAGGGCAAAAAGACTTTTCTTGACTGAACTTGCAAGGCGAGCTGGTTACGACTTGGATTTGAATAAATTAAATCCAGAATTGTTAAGACAGGCAGATATAAGGGCGTTTGGAAGTATTCAAGATATGATAGCACCAAATTTGTATAGTTTAAAGGTATTGTATTCGGCATCGGTTGAACCTATTGGAAAACCTTTTTCAATAAAAAACTTTACCAGTATGAAACTTTTAAATCGTTACCTTTGGATTTTTGATAGGGAACAATACAATAATTGGCAAAGGAAGAATGTGTCAATTGAAAGCGCAGAAAAAAAGTTGGATGAACTTATGAGAACCGACAATGGTAGGGAAGAAATTATACATCACATAGACTATGCAATGTCAGGCTCAAAACCCAAAAGTATTATTTTGTGGCTAAAAAATGTTAAAAATGAACTAATTAACATTAATAACACAAAAATAGAAAACGATGAAGATATAAAAGGTATGTAAAAAAGTGGCTTTTGCCACTTTTTTGTTACATATGAGTAAAACTGATTACACCATTTGAGTATATGATTGCAAACAAAAGCCAAAGCATACTTGCAAAAACTAGAATGTAAACTATTGAACTCCAAATATTTGGTTCTGGTCCAAAAATTGCAGATATTAGATTGTAATTAAAAAAACCAATCAATCCCCAATTTAACCCACCAATGGCAAGCAAAATAAATGCTATATAATTTACAATAATCATTTTATCCTCCCTTGCAAATATTTTGAGCATTAAAAGAAAAAATATACAAAAATATTGACAAACAATGAAACATTATGTAGAATAGTATTGATTGAATGAATGTTCAACTTGAGGTGAAAGAATGGGAAATTGTATAACTTCGTGCGATTGCAAAATTATTCATGAAGATGTTGTAAAAATGTATAAAAAAGGGTTCTCAAAAAGCAAGGCCATTATTTCGCTTTCAAACTTGTTTCATATTTTGAGTGATAACACAAGAATAAGCATTCTCACATTGCTTGATGATAATGAAGTTTGTGTTTGTGATATTGCAAATATTCTTGATATGACCAAGAGTGCGGTATCTCATCAATTAAAAGTGTTAAGAGATGCAAATTTGATAAAATGCAGAAAACAAGGCAAAGAAGTTTTTTACACTTTTTCGGATGACCATATAAAGAATATAATTGGGCAGGCAGTTGCTCATATATCAGAAAAATAATAATCACTACTTGTAGTGATTTTTTTGTGTCAAAAATAAATATTTGTTTGTATATACTTATATGAAATATTTTTCAAATAAAATAATACAAAAGCAAAATTTGATAGACAATTATTTATATTTAAAACAAAAATCAAATAAGCAAATTTGTGCAGTTGTAAAGGCGAATGCATATGGGCATAATGCCAAGGTAGTGGTAAAAATTTTAGGCTCATATTGTGATTTTTTTGCAGTACAAAATTTGCACGAAGCTATTGATATAAGAAAGGTTAATAAGTCATCGATAATATTGGTACTTGGGTATTGTATTGACTATAAATTGGCTTCAAAAAACAATATTTCTGTTATGGTTGAAAGTATTGAACAATTGCAAGAAATAATAGAGACAGACATTGATTTAAACATTCATATAAAGATAAATACAGGGATGAATAGATTTGGCTTAAAAGATAAAAATGAGCTAAAAATAATGCAAAAGATGTTAAAAACATCAAAAAAAGTTAAATTTGAGGGCATTTTTACTCATTTTTATAAAAGTGATGACAAAGTTGTTACTCAGAAACAAATTAGAATATTTAAAGAATATATAAAAGTAATAGACAAAAATTTTTCGCCGATAATCCATATTGGTGGAAGCAAAATGACAAATTATGATATTGATTTTGCAAAGTATGTAAGATGTGGACTTAGTCTTTATGGATATGGCGAAAAAGAGTTGAAACCTATTATGAGAATCGAAAGTAAAATTATAAAAATATTATCAGTGCAAAATGGTGAAAATATTGGATACCAAAATGGCTATATGGCAAATAAAAAAATGAAAATTGCACTCGTTCCTCTAGGTTATGCTGATGGTATTCCAAGAAATCTATCCAATATTTTTGCGGTTGAAATTTCTGGCAAAAAAGTTAAGTCAATTGGCTATATATGTATGGATTTATTTATGATAGATGTGACGAATGTAAATACTAAAGTCGGCGAAGTAGTTGTTGTGTTTAATGATGCTGACATATGGGCTAAAAAAGTTGGAGTCACAAACTATGAAATTTTGACGGGATTAAATAACTCAAGAACTGATTTATTGATTGATTAAATTCCCAATGTTTGCTATACTAAAATTATGAGAGTTATAGCAGGAAAATTTAGGGGAAAGCAGTTGGCATCTCCAACATCGGATAATATTAGACCGACTGGGGACAAAGTAAAACAAGCAATCTTTACAAAGTTACAATTTTTTGTGCCAGATAGAGTCGTGCTTGATTTGTTTAGTGGAAGTGGTGCTCTTGGAATTGAAGCATTAAGCAGAGATGCAAAGTTTGTTTATTTTGTTGATAAAGATATTAGAAGTATAAAACTTACAAAACAAAATTTAAGTGGGCTAAAATGTGAAAATTACAAGGTTGTCAATTATGATTACAAAAATGCTTTAAAAACATTCAAAAAAAAGTTTGACTTAATACTTGTTGACCCACCATATGCAAGTGGTGTTTATGAAGATTGTTTGGAAGAAATTTATAAACTTGATTTATTGAATGATGATGGAATTATTGTTTGTGAAAGAGATAGATTAAGACCCTTTGAAAGTAAATATTTTGAAAAATTTGACACAAAAGATTATGGCACTGTGACAGTTGATTATTATCAAAAATAAAAAAATGCAAATTAACTTGCATTTTTTTGTTGATTTTTTATTGAATTATTGTAATTTTTGATAATTTCATTACATTTTTTTTCACACAGTTCTTTTGAAATATATCCCAATCTTTTTTGATGTTTAATGCTCTTTAGTTGTTTGTTTACATCCTTTGGATATTTAATTTTTACTTTTTGGGGTTTCTTTGGTTTATGATACAAAGGTTGTTCATCAAGTCCGTCATCTTTTTTGAATGCAGATATTGTCATAAGTATAAAACCAATAACACCAAAAAATATACTTGTAATTGCAATAAATTTATATGGAACTAAATTTTTATAGAATTGTTCTTTGTTTTGAAATAATTTTTTTCTTAAATAAATTGTAAAGATAACATAATATATGGCATAAAGAAATGCATAAATTGTTGGAAACAAAAATTCATCTCTAAAAAAATTGTCTGGCAAATATTCTTTATATGGATGCAAAAAATCGAAATAAAAGTATAGCAACAATATCATTGATAAAAAAATTGTTGTTATCAAAATTGTTTGAATAATTAAAAATGCTTTTATTATTGCTTTCTTTGATCCTAAATTCATTTCTATATAAATTTAGCATTTTAAAAAATTTTTGTCAAAATTATATGCAATATTTTTGTTTTATGCTAAAATAATCAAGATTAGGAGATAAAATGAGAATTATAGTAATAACAGGTGCGAAAAGTGGAATAGGTATGGGACTAAAAGATCTATTTACTAAAAATGGTGACAAGGTCATAACACTTGACAAAAGCATTGAAGAAAATTCTGATACTGAATATTTTTGCGATGTAAGCAATGAACAAGAAGTTTTGGACACTTTTGATTGTATTGGTGAAAAATTTGGACACATTGATATGTTAATCAATTGTGCTGGATATGCTGTTTATGGGGCAACCGAACTTGTTGATACAAACAAAGCAAAGGCAATGTTTGATGTAAACTATTTTGGAACTTTGTCTTGCATTAAAGGTGCATTAAAATATATGCAAAAGGGTGCAAGAATTGTAAACATAAGTTCAGCCTGTGCATTTTTTGCTGTACCTTTTAGAACGCATTATAGTGCTTCAAAATCAGCAGTAAGTATGCTTTCTTATGGGCTAAGAATGGAGCTTAAAGACAGTGGCGTTGATGTTTTGTGTATTTGTCCCGGGGATGTGAGGACAAACTTTTCAAAAAATAGAGTAAAAACTTTTGATACAAATTTTAGATATGGTAATAAAATTGAAGAAAGTGCAAAGCAAATTGATAAACGTGAACCAAAAAGAATGACAATTGAATATGCCACAAAAAAAATGTACAAAATTGCAAACAAGAAAAAATCAAAACCAATGTATATTGTTGGGGGTTCAATGAAGTGGGCATATCTTGCAAACAAAATTTTGCCACTAAAATGGATTTTGGGATTTACAGGCAAATATTTTTAATTAAAAAAAAACAGCAAAACATTTTGCTGTTTTATTTTTTTATCCAAATATGGTAATGCGGACTAAATGTTCCATAGTGAGTTAATTCTCTTACTTCTTGCACTCTTATTAGCTTAAAGTCCTTAAAAAGCGTCAAACAGTCCTCATCGTCAATATAAAAATGTGGTATTCCATTCTCTGGACCGTCTTCAACTCTTATCCTTGTGTTTTCATCAACATATGTACATTTTGGATTTGTGAACCAAAATGATTTTTTTGAGCCAAGAGTAAAGTATGCTTCGCCATCAGGTTTTAGCACACGTTTTATTTCGTTTAAAGTCTTTTTAAAGCCTTCAATATCGGTGTGAGAAATAACATTATAAGCAATAAGGGCATCAAATGAGTTGTCTGCATATGGAAAGGTTAACATATCAGCAACAACGAAGTCGTCAAAATTTAGGTTATGCTTTTTTGCATTTTCTTTTGTTCTTTCAACGCTTAATTGTGACAAGTCAAATCCGTCAAGACAAAACCCTTGCTTTGCAAGATAAATGCTATTTCTTCCATAGCCACAGCCAACATCTAAAATCTTTTTAAACTTTTTATCTTTCCAATTTTCTGCCAAATAATAAATTTCTGGAGCCGGTGAGTTCCAATATTTGTCATCTTTGTCGACCATTGCCCAATTCCAAGATTTTGATTCAATCACAATAACCCCTTAACTGATTTTAGTATATACTATGTAATACTTATTTGTCCATTACATTTACAAATCAATTTGCTAAACGTAAACATCTTAAAAATCAAAACATCACTGTTTGAATAAATATCAGTAATCTTCGACACATTTAGACAAAACAGCTATATTTGGTTCAAAGTAAAGGAATAATAGCATTATTACGGCGCTATCTAATTGCTAGTAAGTTTTTATTATGCTGGGCAATAATTAGTAAATGATAAATTACGATTGGTTTTATTAACATGGCAAAGAATATCTTTAATGAGAAAAAATTGTGTATTTCCTTTTCTTTTTTTGAAAATATTTAGTATACTAAAAACATATAGGAGTAATGTATGGACAAATTTTCAACAGAAAAATATTTTGAAACACTAAACAAATACTGGCGTGCAGCAAATTATTTAAGTGCTGCTCAATTGTATTTGCTCGATAACCCACTACTTCGTGATCACAAATTATGTGAAGCGGATATAAAGAAAAAACTTGTGGGGCATTGGGGAACTGTTCCCGGTCAAAATTTTGTTTATGCTCATTGCGATAGAGTTATAACCAAATATGACCTTAATATGATATTTATATCTGGCCCGGGACATGGTGGAAATTTTTTGGTTGCAAACAGCTATCTTGAAGGAGTTTATAGCAAAGTATATCCAAACATTTCACAAGACAAACCAGGTATGCAAAGATTGTTCAAACAATTCTCGTTCCCAGGTGGCATAGGTTCTCATTGTGTTCCAGAAACGCCGGGTTCAATTCATGAAGGTGGCGAACTTGGTTACAGTCTCGCTCATGCATATGGTGCAGTGCTTGATAATCCAAATCTTATTGCAACAGCGGTTGTAGGTGATGGTGAAGCAGAAACTGGTCCACTTGCAACTTCGTGGCACCTAAACAAATTTATTGACCCAGCTCGTGATGGGGCAGTGCTTCCAATACTTCACCTAAATGGTTACAAAATTAGCAACCCAACAATACTATCTCGTATGCCACATTCAACAATTCAAAAACTTTTTGAAGGTTACGGATATAAGCCATATTTTGTTGAAGGTTCTGACCCTATGACAATGCATAAAACAATGGCAAAAGCAATGGATTGTGTAATCAAAGATATTATGGACATCCAAAAGAAAGCAAAAGAAAACAAAAACTATTCATATATCCCTTTCCCAATGATAATCCTTCGCACTCCAAAAGGTTGGACAGGCCCAAAGGTTGTTGATGGAAAACAAATTGAAAATAGTTTCAGAGCACATCAAATTCCACTTACAATGGAAAATGAAAGTCATTTAAAATTGCTTGAAAAATGGTTAAAAAGTTATAATCCAGATGAACTTTTTGATAAAAACTACAAATTAAACAAAGAAATCGCCGAGATTTTGCCAAAAGGCGACAAAAGAATGACTGCAAGCAAGTATGCAAATGGTGGCTTATTATTAAAAGAATTAAAGACACCAAACCTTGAAGATTTTGAAGTAAAATTTTCTGGGCATGGCACAATGAAAACGCAAGATATGTACGAACTTGGTGGTTATATTAAAGAACTATTCAACGAAAACAAAAAGAATTACAGAATATTTAGTCCAGATGAAGCAATGAGCAATAGACTTTACAAGGCTTTTGATAATGAAAATAGGGCATTTGCAAGCAAAATTTTGCCTACAGATGAGAAATTGGCTCTTGATGGAAGAATTATGGACTCAATGCTTTCTGAACATATATGTGAAGGTATGCTTGAAGGTTATATTTTAACTGGCAGACATGGAATGTTTGATAGTTATGAAGCATTTGCCACAATTGTAGATAGTATGGTTGCACAACACGCAAAATGGCTTAAAGTTTGCAACGAAATCTCTTGGCGTGCACCTATATCTTCGTTAAACTTAATTTTGACATCAAATATTTGGCAACAAGACCACAATGGTTTCACTCATCAAGACCCAGGGTTTTTGGATCATATTGCAAACAAAAAGGCCGATGTTGTAAGAATATATTTACCAGCAGATGCAAACTGTTTGCTATCTTGCTATGACCATTGTGCGAAGAGTAAAAACTATGTTAATGTTATTGTTGCTTCAAAAAGAGATTCTTATCAATGGCTTTCTATGAAAGACGCAAAAGAACATTACGAAAAAGGTGCAAGTGAATGGAAATGGGCTGGACTTAATAACACAAAAAATCCTGACATCGTTATGGTTTGTTGTGGGGATACACCAACACTTGAAACTTTGGCAGCAGTGAAATTGTTAAAAAAATATTTGCCAAAACTTAATGTAAGATTTGTTAATGTTGTTGACCTTATGAAACTTATTTCAAGAGAGTCGCACCCACATGGGCTCACTCATGATGAATATGATGAGTTATTTACAAAAGATAAGCCAATAATTTTTGCTTTTCACGGCTATCCACAACTTATACATCAATTAACATATAATAGGCATAACACAAACATTCACGTTGCAGGATATAGGGAAGAAGGAACAATAACAACTCCATTTGATATGAGAGTTAGAAATCATTTGGATAGATATCATCTTGTGTTAAAAGCGTTAAGATATCTAGACATTGACAAAGAAACAAAATCAAACATCGAAAAAGAATTAAACGACAAACTTGCGAAGCATTATGATTATATAAGAGAATATGGCGTTGATATGCCAGAAATTGAAAATTGGAATTGGAATGAAAAATAAAGACAAACAAAAAAGAGTTTGCAATAAAGCAGACTCTTGTTTTTTTATAATAAAAAGTTGTAATACTAAAATTTCAACAAAAATGCTAAATCCATTCAAATATTCCTAATAATTAACATATTTGTTTGACAAATTGATGAATTTTTAATATCCTAAAATAGTAGGAGGGAATATGGCAAAGAAATCTTCAAACTTTGGTAAAGCACTTGCAGACTTTCTTGCACTTGTACTTTCAGGTGCAGTGTTTGGTTTGCTTGCAATGCCTTTTATCAGTGCAAAAGGATCAGCACTTGGTGGAGAAATTGTTAACAATGCATCAGGCTATGACCTTTTGAACTTTGATTCAAACGCAGGGCTTGCAACAGTTGTTTTGTTACTTATCATCTTCGCATCACTTATGGCTGTTTGTGCAATTTTAAAATTGTTATACGATGAAAAAATTGTCTCAGACAAAACATTTGGCAAAGTTGTTGGATTTGGACTTATCATCATGGCTCTTGCAGTAGTTGTTATGGCTATTGTTGCAATGATTGTTGTTCCATCTAATTGCAAATCGTATAGTCTTTGGGGTGCTAGTGCAGGAAGTTATGCTGGTTGGTTAGCACTTGTTCTTGTTTTGGTTGATGCACTCGCCGGACTTATTGCAAGTTATTTTGCAATCAAAAAATAAATCATAAAATTGATTTTTCGCAGGCATATTTGCCTGCGTTTTTTATGGGGAGATATTGACAAATATTAACTTATAATATAAACTATGTGATGTTGCTTTGTTCATTACAATCACAAATCAATTTGCTAACGCAAATCCGTTATAAATAACGGCATCACAGTTTGAATGAACATCAGTTGCTGGCAAGTATCCATTCGGGCTGTTTGCCGACAACTTCCGATAATATAAAATATGTTGGGTAAAGTTGAGGTAATTATGTTTAATATCTTTAAAAAAAGAAAAAAAGAAGAACCGGTTGTAGGTAGAATTCAAAAAGATGAATATGGAAGATCTACAGAACAGGTTAAAACTGGAAAAGATGATGCAAAACTTTCTTTTGACATCAATGTTCCAGCCGATAATGTTATTGTAACAACAAAGGCTGTTGATAATAAGGATAAAAGTTTTGATACTTACACATATTCATCGTCAGCAAGTGATGAACAAAAGTCACTGCAATCAAGTAACTTTGAAGAAAAAACGCTTGAAGAAAAAGCAATTGATTTGATAAAACATTCTGCACTTAATAAATATTATGTTTTATTAGAAAATTCTGTTGGGAATAAAACATCAAAAGAGCTTGTTGGATGCATAGATAAAAAAATTATGCAATTGTTTAATGAGTGTGGCATTTTTGTGGAAGGAAACGAAGATATCACAACAAAAATGGTATATGCACAAACAATGTTTAACTATATCGTTAATAAAATAAAATATGATGTTGTTTTGACAAAATTTATGCGTATTGTAAACGAAAAAATTTATCATGAAAACATAAATAAAGAAATCTTGAAAGAAATGTACTATGAGCTTTGTAATCATTCTGGGACTTGCCTTTCAGATAGTTGTATACTTGCTTATGTGTTTGAAAAGATTGGACTTAATGCGAATGTTATTGGGTTAGGTGAGCATGCAATGGTTGAAGTTGATTTTGGAGATAAAAAACTTTATTGTGATAGTGTTTATGAAAGGGATATAGCTGATGGTCTTGACAAAAATGCAATTGCGCAAGGTAAACACAGAGGTGCAGGATTTATGAAAGATAGTTCACTTATGACAGAACGTGGCTACCACAAGGAATTTGCTTTTCCAAAAATATCAACATTGTTACAGGCAAATCTTTTTAAGGAAGAATTTGAGAGATAGAAAAAAGTGTATAGCAAATACATAATTTATTATAAAAATAAAAAGACTGAAGTTTGATATAATCAGTCTTTTTTATTTTGATAAAATGTCAAAAAATATACAAAATTTTGTCGAATAAAATACCTATTTAGTATTGACATTATTTGAAATAGTTAATATACTAAATATGCTTTAAAATTAAGAAAAGAGGTTACTATGTTAATTATTATTTCAGGGTCTGCAGGGGTTGGCAAGAATACGGTTATCACAAAAATTTTGGAAAAGTATCCAAATATAAAACTTATGCAAACTTGCACAACTCGTCCACCAAGAAGAACTGATGGAGATATGCATAATCCATACATTTATGTGTCAAGAGAAGACTTTGAAAACAAGATAAAAGATGGTGAACTTTTTGAACATGAAGAAATACACCAAAACTTTTATGGTGTGCTTAATTCGTCATTGGATGAAGTTGCAAAAAGAAAATGCCACTATATAAAAGATATTGGTGTTTTGGGTCAAACAAGATTAACTCTTGCATTAAAAAACAAGGCAGAAGTTTTGTCAATATTCTTAACTGCACCAAAAGAAGAGTTGATAAGAAGATTGAAAGAACGTGGCGACCACGACATTGATTTAAGAATTTCAAGAATGGAATTTGAATTGAGTTATGCAAAGAACTATGACTATGTTATTGAAAATATAAATCTTGACAAAACATTAAAAAAGATAGAAAGTTTAATCAAAAAGTATGAAAAGATTGAACAAAAAAAATTCCCAAAAGAAGCTGACTAATGCTTCTTTTTTTATGCATAAAAAAACACTGGCAAACTGCCAGCGTTTTTGTTTTATTAGTTGAATACTGTCAAAATAAGTCCAACCAAAATTAAGCATAATGCAAAACCAAGCAAGCAATAGTAGATTGGGTCTTTTTCGCTAACTTTGTCAACCTTTCTAACAACCTTTGTAATCTTTTTTGCCAAGATAGAAAGAGCAAGACCAAGCATAGCCAAAACTATTCCAACAATCTTGTTTGGTGTTTGTAAAAATTCCAATAATGTTTGTTCAAGTATTAGTGAAAGCATTTGTTCCTCCTAAGATTATAACCCATTATATCATTAATTTTATGAAAACACAATACAAATTATTAAAATAATTAACAAAATAAAATCAAAAAGAATAACATAATTTGGAAAGGAGGAAAAATGAAGAGATTATGTTTACTGCTTGTTGCTTTGGTTTCAGTTTTTTCTTTCACACTATTTGGGTGTGGAGATAACAACAAAGACGAATTGACAAAAATAAGGCTAAACGAAGTAACACACAGTATTTTTTATGCACCACTTTATGTTGCAATCAATAATGGCTATTTTAAAGATGACGGAATTGAAATTGAACTAACAAATGGTGGTGGTGCAGATAAAGTTATGACAGCATTGCTTTCAAACGATGCAGATATTGGTCTTATGGGACCTGAAGCCACAATTTATGTAACCGAAGGTGGAGCAAAAGATAATCCTGTTGTGTTTGGGCAACTCACAAAAAGAGATGGTTCTTTTATTGTTGCAAAACATAGTTACACAAACTTTACTTTAGATAATCTAAAAGGCAAAGAAATAATCGGTGGCAGAAAAGGTGGCGTTCCTGCAATGACTCTTGAATATGCAATAAAGCAAGCAGGATTAAATATTGGAACAGGTGCGAATGCAGTTAATTTAAGAACAGATGTTGCATTCAATTTAACAGCCAGTGTGTTTGATTCAACAAACGCAGATTTTTGTACTTTGTTTGAACCAACAGCAAGCGAACTTTGTGCAAACAAAGGTTACAGTATTGTTGCAAGCGTTGGGACATTAAGTGGCGAAGTCCCATACACAGCATTTACTGCAAAGAAAGGATTTTTGCAAGAAAATGAAAAGTTGGCAGAAAAATTTTTAAGAGCAGTTTATCGTGGTTATAAATTTTTGCTTAAAGCATCCGTTGACGAAATTAAAACAAGTTTAAAACCATCATTTAGTGGAATAAGTGATGAAAGCATTGTAAAATCAATTCAAAGCTATATTGAAGTTGATGCATGGGTTGATAATCCTGCAATGACCAAACAAGCATTTGATAGATTGCAAGACATTATAATTTCGGCAGGGGAACTTGATAAAAGAGTTGAATTTGATAGTGTTGTAGACACAAAGATTGCAAACAAAGTTATGAAATATTTTAATTGATAAAAATCAAACAAAAAAGGGCAATAAAAATTGCCCTTTTTAACATTTTTTTTACTTTTTAAGTACAATGGTTTGAGGAGTAATATACAAATGAAAGATTACCTAAAATTAAAAGATATATCACTTTCTTATCATACAAAAGAAGGCGAAACTCTTGCCCTTGAAAATTTAAGCTTTTCGGCAAACAAACATGAATATTTGAGTATTGTTGGACCAAGTGGTTGTGGAAAAACAACAATTCTTTCACTTATCTCTGGACTTTTGAAGCCATCCAAAGGCGAAGTGCTACTTGACGGGGAAGCAATAGGCAAAAATGTAGACATTGGCTATATGTTCCAAAGAGATCAATTATTTGAATGGCGAACAATTTATAAAAATGTAACACTTGGGCTTGAGTTAAAAAAGAAAACAAAAGATGAAGAGTGTTTAAAAAGAGTTGAATACCTTTTAAAACAATATGGATTGTTTGAGTTTAGAAACAGTTATCCAAGTGAACTATCTGGGGGAATGCGACAAAGGGCTGCACTGATTAGAACTCTTTGTCTTGAGCCAAAAATACTTTTGCTTGATGAACCGTTTTCCGCTCTTGATTATCAAACAAAACTTAATGTTTGTGATGATGTACACTCAATAATTACAAAGGAAAAACAAACTGTTATTGCCGTAACTCATGATATAAGCGAAGCAATATCAATGTCGGATAGAGTTTTGGTACTAACAAAGCGTCCAGCAAAAGTAAAATGCATAATTGAAATCAATTTACCAAAAAATCTAACACCACTTGAAAAAAGGGAGCATAAAGATTTTTCAAAGTATTTTGATTTGATTTGGAAGGAGTTATCAAATGAAAAAGAAGACAATAATAACATACACAAATGAGCATAGAAGATATTTAAAAAGGATAAAAGTAGACAAGATTACAACAATTATTGCTCAAGTGTCTATTTTGGTTGTTGTTCTTGGGCTATGGGAGATATTAACAATGACAAATGTTATTGACCCATTCTTTTTAAGTTCGCCATCACGAATGATAAAAACTTTGATAGAAACATTTTCCACAGGTAATTTGCTATACCATATTGGCGTTACTGTTTATGAAACATTGATAGGTTTCTTGCTTGCCACATTCTTGGGTGTGTTTGTTGCAATACTTCTTTGGTGGAGTGAAAAGTTAAGAAAAATATTAGACCCATACATTGTGGTATTAAATGCACTGCCAAAGATTGCTCTTGGCCCAGTTATAATAATTTGGGTTGGGGCAGGAACAATCGCAATAATTACAATGTGTATTCTTATTTGCATTGTAATAACAACACTTTCAATGCTTTCAGCTTTTCTTAACTGTGACAAAGATAAAATTGCACTTATGAAGTCAATGGGGGCAAACAAGTTCCAAATACTTTTAAAACTTATTATACCAAATGCATTTGTCGACTTTGTGTCGGTGCTAAAAATAAATGTTGGAATGAGTTGGGTAGGCACAATTATGGGCGAGTATTTGGTAAGCAAGGCAGGGCTTGGTTATTTGATTGTCTATGGTGGGCAAGTGTTCAATCTTGATTTGGTTATGTCAAGTACTCTTGTCTTGTGCCTTATCGCTTGCGTTATGTATATGCTTGTTGGAATTTTGGAAAGAAAGGTTAGAAAACATTAAAACATAGCAAAAGTAAAATCCAAGTATTCCAACAATTGGATAAAGTGTGCCAACAAAAGTGTCAAACTTAATTAAGCTTAAAGTAATGCAAATCAAAATCGGTAAGACGGTGTTCATACTCTTTTTCTTGAAATTGAAAAAAAATTTTAATGTCACAAGTGTAGAGAATAAAGTTGTTAAGATGGCAACTTGAATACAGCAAAAATAAATAATATACAAGACATTATTTTTGCCGGCAAGGAACAATAGTGGCATAGAATATCCAAGGGCTTTGTGGTTGCACAATTCACAAGTTATTATAAACATCATAACAATGCATAAGATAGCAGATGAAAAAAATCCAACTCTTTTGCATTGTTTTGTGTTAAGTCCAAAAGAAGACTTTGCAATAACAAAGTAAGATAAAAATACATTTCGGCAAACATAGTTTATGGCATTGTATGGCATAAGAATAATGTTGCTTAATACTATGTTTGTTGGCGTGCCAAAATTCGAAAAACAAACAATTGTCAAAACGCCCAAAACAATAGGGAACAAAAAACCACAAATATTAAGCAAGCTTGATATGTCATAGTGCAAAACAATGCAACAAACAACAAGCAAAATTGCAAGGTTAAATAAATGTCTTGCCGAAAGCCATTCAACATTAAAAGAAGTGTTTATTGCGCTAATCATTGTTGATGACAAAATAATAAAAGATAAAAAAGTGAATATTTTTATTGTTTTTTTATCTTTTTTAAAAACAATTAAATTTAATTGTTCCACATTATTTATTTTATTTCTTGAGCCAATTAAAAGTAATTTTGTAATAAAATAATATAAACAAAAAAACATAGGTAAAATAATTAAATAAGAATAAAATCCAAATTTACTAAAAAATTCAAAAACTTCTTTTCCAGAAATAAATCCTGCACCAATTATTGCACCTATAATTAAAAATATAATTTTTATTTGTTTCATATAATATTTTATTATTTAATATCAAAATTTATTATAAATATAAATAAAAATTAAAAAATAAAACAAAATACAAATATGAATTCAAAATTGGTTTGTATTGTATTTAGTGTCCTTTTTGTTTCATTGTGTTTTGGAAGCTTTTGCCCATATCCAAATTTTTTGGGTTCAAACACAATTTTTGCAGGAGATCAACAAAAAATAAATGATAAATATGAAGACGAAACCCATAATACAAATTATAATTCAAAAGCAGTAAAAGTGTTGTCGCTTGATTGGTTTGATTTTATGAATGAACATTTTACAAAATATGTTGTGATTAGAGTTATTGACATAAAAAGTCAAACTGAATATTACGTAAAAAGATTTGGTGGGTATAATCATGCCGATGTTCAAACAATAGACAAGAAAAACACAGCAATTTTTAAAAAGGTATATGGCAATGAATGGTCATGGACAAGACGACCGGTTTGGGTTGAAATTGATGGCAATTTTTATGCTGGTTCAACAAATGGTATGCCACATGGTTTTGATATACAAACCGACAATGGTGAAGGCGGGCATACTTGTATACATTTTTTAAACAGCAAGACGCATGGCACAAAAAGGGTGGACGAACAACATCAAGCATGCGTAAAATATGCAAGCGAAAATGTACAATTGCTAAAAGACTATTTAGAGCAAAAAAAAGAGATTTGAAAGTAATCAAATCTCTTTTTGTAAATCACTCTTATGTTATATCTCGTTTTTGGAATATGAAGTTTGAAATGATATTCATAATAACAATCATAAGTCCAAGAATAAGTCCACTTGTTGCAAAGTTCGTGTCGGGGAGTATATTCATCCTAAGGAAGCCAAATGAACTATTACCAAAGTATTTGAAGATATCAAAATGAGCAAAAGGTGTATATTTTAACCAAACTTTATTGACAACGCCACAAAGAACCAATTGTGTTCCATAAAGTATTGATGTCAAGAAAACTGAAAGTGTGTTTGATTTGAATATTAAACAAATGAACATTGCAAGCGAAATATAGAATAATAGGTTGACAATGCAAGATAATAAGTAAATCAAAAGCAACAAAATTGGGTTAATTGTTACAATGATTCTTGCATCAAACACAACCAAGCAATCCATAATTGGAAGTCCAAATGATATTATTCCAACAACAAATGACGCAAAGAAAGCAATAACAGAAAGCATTGTTCCAAACATTAAGCAAGAAAGGAATTTTCCAGCAAAAAGTTTTGTTCTTGTGTATGGTCTTATTGCAATCATTTTCATTGTTCCACTTGATTGGTCGCCGGCGATTGAACTGCACGCATAGAATATTGTGAAAATAATAATCAAAATATTCAATATTTGCATTGTGTAAATTGTGTAATCATACGCATTTGTGGATTCGCCAGAGTTAGTATTAAAGTTAAATGATTTTAGGTAATTGTAATCAAATTTGTTGTTTTCTATAAGGTAATCATAAATTTGTATTTGTTCATTAACTTGATATTTTGAAATTTCGCTATAACCAATGATATCTTTGATTTCTGTGTCAGTTTTTTCGCCAACTTTAAGTAACATAAATTTATTGTTAAGTAGGGTGGCATTCATTTTTTCAAATGAGTTATAGTTGAGTATCAACTTTTGCATTTTGTCAAGGTCAGCTTTTTCAGTGCTATTTTTGTTTGTGTTATAAAACTCGTCAACTTCTGCAGAATACAAAGTTTCAAGTTTGTCTTTTGTGTTTGTGTAATAATCTTCAACAAGTTTGTCATAGTCTGTTTTTGAAATCTCAATTTTTTCATTTTGAACTTGACTTAATATGGTTATTGATTTTTTTATTGAGTAGTGTTCCAAAATTGAATCGCAAAAATCTAAAAAGTATTGTCTATCTATTTTGTCGTTAAATGTTTGAGGAAATGCTGAATAAACTTTTTTTACATTATCGTAAATTGCATCATATTGAGCATATGTGATATAAAAGTTTATTGTTTTTGTTTTGAGGGTAGGCAAGTAACTCAAAAAATCAGAAAGTTTTGTCTTTATCGCTGTTAAGTCAGATATAACTTGATTTCTGTTGAAAGCAGAAGTAGAGATATAAACTTTTTCGTCATTAAGAGTAACTGTCAAATCTTTGTCAAGTTCGGATAATTTGTCTTGAAAAGTCTTTAACTCATCACTTTTTGTAAGGTCTTCATACTCATTGTAGATTTTGATGCTTACATTGTCCAAATCTTTTTTTATGTTTGCTTTTGTTAGTGCATTATCAGTTGTTCCATTAAACAATGTATACATTTCGCCAACCGTTTCTGCATTCTCATAAAATGAACTTGCAACTGATGTTGTTGGCTTGTATAAGACATTGCTGACAACAAGTGAGATGATAAGAAAGGCAGTCAAAATAAAAATTGACGGTCTTAAAAATATTTTATTGAATTCAGCATTGGTTAACTTAAATATCTTTTTCATTTTTTCTCCTTTAGCTTATAGAAGTTGTTTTGTTGTGTTCTTTTACAATGTTAACAAACACATCTTCAAGTGAGTAGTCAACATTTCCTGCACCATAAACAAGTATTTTCTTTTTTGTTAATTCAACAATCACTTGCGAAAGCATATAATTGTCTTTTGAGTTGAAGAACACTTTGTCGCCTTGAATAAGGCACTTTACACCAAATTTATCAAATATTGTTTTTCCTGCAAAGTTAGGGGCATTGCATTTGATAAACTGTGAACCGGCAATTGTGCATTCTTTTTTTATTTCTTCAAGTGGTTTAACTTCAATTATTTGACCTTTGTCAATGATTGCAATTGTGTCACACAAATTTTCCATTTCACTTAAGATATGACTTGAAATGAATATTGATATATGCTCACGAGTTGCAAGGTCTTTTAACATCATTCTAAATTCTCTTATGCCATTTGCGTCAAGTCCATTTGTTGGTTCGTCAAGTATAAGAAGTTTTGGGTTGTTTAACAATGCTTGAGCAACTCCCAAACGTTGTTTCATACCAAGTGAGTAGTTTGACACTTTATCCTTGATTCTGTTTTTTAACCCAACAAGAGTTGCAACATAATCAATTCTGGAAAGGGCAACTCCACCAGATAGTTTTGCAAAGAACTTTAGGTTGTTGTAACCAGAAAGATATGGATAGAACTCTGGAATTTCTATCATTGCACCAACATAAGAAATTGCCTTTTCAAAGTCCGTTTTTACTGAATGCCCATAGATGTATGCATCTCCACTTGTTATGCTGGCAAGACCTGTAAGCATTTTTATTGTCGTACTTTTTCCTGCACCATTTGCACCCAAAAAACCAACAATTTGTCCAGAGTAAATGTCCAACGAAATGTTGTTTACTGCATATCTATCCTTGTATTTTTTGGTAAGATTTCTTATGCTTAAAATTGGTTTTATCACAGGGGCTTGGGCGTTTGAAGTTCCATTTTGCAAACTTAAATTTTCATTGTTATTAACATTGTTATCATTTTTCCCAAACAATCTGTTAAATTTAATTTTCATAAACACTCCTATAAATCACTATCAATCAAAGATTCATAAACGTTTTCATAAATCAAGTGTGCTTTTTCTTTCCAAATATTAACAGCACCCATTGCACTTTGTCTTGAAGGTGCTTTTATTTTTATTTCAAACATAGGTTCGTCAATAAGGGCAGATCTGATTTTTAGGCAAACGGTGTAACTTCCGTCACTGTTTTTGTCGATAGTGCTAACATATTCTTGCGAACGCTTGAAAGCAATACGATTTTCTTTGACATATTTTGAAATTTGTTCAAGCATTTCTGGGTCGATTCTTTCATAAAAATATGAAAGGCAATTTCGACCAGTGTAGGTGATTGTGTATCTATCTTCCTCACTGTTACCATTTGTTTTGTAAATAAAACCAGCATCAACAAGGTTATAGATTGTTTCTTTGCAATCCATATAGTTTTTTATCCAGTTGTTTTTGCCATGACAAATATCAACAATAGATTGCTCTGTTAAAGGTATTTCAATTTGTTCCAATACATAAAGTACAATAAGTTTGTTGACTGTTGATGTTTGCTCGTATTCTTCCATCTCTTCTCCTAAAATATATTATATACTAGCATAGTATTTTGTTTTAGTCAATTTTTAGAGTATTTTTTATTTAAAATCATTTTTTATGAAAGAACACATTTTATATTAAGATTCATTTTGCAAAATGTACAATTTTGCCAAAAGTAATTGCCAAAATTTATTTTTAATTGTTGTCAATTTTTGTCGAATATGCTAAACTGAAATAGTAGGAGAAAAAATTAATGTTAAACGATAAAGCATTAAAAAGCGTTCAAGCATGCCTAAGTGACTTGGACGAATTGTCAGCAGGTAGATTTATTTTTGCGGAAAATATGATAGGAAAAGTTTTGCAAGATATAAGTGAATCTCCAGAGATTTATGGGCTTATTGCCGAGTGTATGAGAAGTTTTAACTTTGACAAAGAATTTAATCGTGCAAAGGTAAAACTCCCAACAAAAGACGGGTATTTTATGATGCCAGAAAGCAAGGCAATTATTTTGCCACTTGTTTTTTGCATTTTGGTTGATATAAGAGATAAAAAATTAAATATGCATGATTTCTTAAAAAACTATTTTCAAAGTGAAGATATTGGTGAATTTGAAAACTTTTCAAGAACAGTAATAAAACCATTTAGAGATGCAATTTCATATTGCTTTGGAATGCAAGATAACACCACCGAAGAAACAAAACAAGACGAAGAACTTGAACAAAAAGCAATGCAAGTTGAACAAGCTGAAATTGAGAATGAGGAAGAACGTCAACAAAAGGTAAAAGAAGAAATCAAAAACGAAAAATTGAAGAATGAAAAAGATAATCAATTTTTTGAAAAAATAATAAGAATCTCAAATCAAATGCTTGAAGCAATTGACCTTGAAAGGCATATAAAACAAGACCTAAAAGATGACCTTGTTTATTTGCTAAATAATATGATTTCTTGTGCAAAAAATGGCGATATAAATAATGTTAGTGCATTTATTGTTGCACTAAATTATATTGCAAAACCAGTCAAGAATTTAAGATTTTTATATATGGAATTAAAGAGCGATTTAACTGAATATTTTGAAAACTAAATTCCAAAAATTAAACATAAAATAAAGCACACGCAACACGACAAAATTGCGTGTGTTATTTTTTGTAAAATAAAGAATTTGTAAGTTGTTATTTCTTTCAAAAAAGCCATTGCCTGCAAGGTTGTGCAAAGCCCGCCAAAAGATATGATAAACGACAAAATTGTCGTCTTTATTATTGGAAAAATATCAAGTGAACTAACACTCAAACAGCCCTTTGTGATTTCAAAAATACCATTGATAATTCCACTTGAAATTTTTACACTTATTCCCACTTTTGAAAGCACAAAAACAATTGGATAAAATATGTTAAAAATATTTAAAATTTCAATGATAATAAAAGCAACAACAACCATCCCACCAACAGTAAAAATAGACGTGACAGAATTGTTGACAGAAGCAGACAAATCACCAGTGCAAAAATATGATTTTTTTGAATTTTTGTAGGTATTTTCGCCCTTTATATTTCTATACAAAAGGCCATTCAAAATCGCTCCAATAATATGCGATAGCAGTAACACAAACCCAATTTTTTTGTCTTGTAACATACCAATTCCAACACTTCCTAAAATAAACATCGGGCCGGAATTTGATGTAAAAGTCAACGTCTTTTTTGCTTCTAGTTTTGATAGTTGTCCACTTCCATATAAATCACTAACAAGCTTGCTTCCAACAGGATATCCACTAAGTATGCTAATAAAAAACGCATAACCACTTATTGGTGGGGTTTTGTATAGTTTGTAGGTAAAATTCTTGAATACCAAACTTGCATTTTGAACGTATTCAAGACTTGTTAAAAGTTTTGTAAAAACAAAAAATGGGAAGAGGGCAGGAAGCAAAACTTTTGCCCAAACTCCTATTGCATTTTTTGTAACCAAAATATATTTTTGTGGCGAGATTACAAGACACAAAATAATAATTGACACAAGTATCGACAAAACTAACTTTTTTTTCATAAAAAATTGACAAAAATATTTGTATAAGTTAATATATGAAAGTAAATGCACTAATAGAAGGATAAATATGAATTTTTGCAATCAATTATTAAAACTTACAAAAAATAGCAACATAAAAATCGTCTTTCCAGAGGCAAGTTTTTCGGATAGAACCATAAAAGCAGTGCAAAAACTCAAAAAACTTGGTGTTTGTGAACCATTGCTTATTGGGGATGAAAGTTCGCTTGTTATGCAAAACAAAAAACTTGGCAAGTTTAATATAATCAACCCAAAAACATCGCAACTCACTGAAATGTTGGCACAAAGCCTTTTTGATGCAAGAAAGGATAAGGGGTTAACTCTTGAAGAAGCAAAAAAACTTATTCTAAATCCTCACTATTTTGCAACAATGCTTGTAAAATGTGGCTATGCAGATGGAATGGTTGGTGGCGCAGAAGTAAGCACAAAAGACAACCTTAAACCAGCCTTGCAATTGCTTAAAAATGAGAACAGTTTTGTAAATTCATACACACTTATTGTTGGCGAAAATGGATTAACAAATAATCCGTTTATAATGACCGATTGTGGACTCATTGAAAATCCAACTGTTGAACAATTGCCGGTTATTGCAAAAAGGTCGGCAGACGAATATGTGGCACTTACAAAAATAGAGCCAAAAATTGCATTTTTGTCATACTCAACCTATGGCAGTGCAAATAGTGAAGCAACTCAAAAGATGAGTAAGGCACAAGAAATTTTTAAATTGAATAACAGAGATATAAAATCTGTTGGCGAAGTTCAATTGGATAGTGCTTTGCTTAAAAATGTTGCCAGCCCAAAAATGGGGGAAGGCAAAGATTTTTATGGTGGAGCAAATGTTTTGGTATTTCCCGAACTAAATTCGGCTAATATATGCTATAAAGCAATTTCTTATTTTGGAAAACTTTATGCAATAGGTCCAATAACAGTTGGACTAAAAAAACCTGTAAACGATTTGTCAAGGGGTGCAACTGTTATGGATATAGTTTATTTGACAGCAATCACAGTGTTGCAATGTAAAAAGGAGAAAGAATGAAAGTATTAGTTATTAACTCAGGTAGTAGCTCACTTAAGTATCAACTTTTTGATATGAATGGTGAAAAGGTTATCGCAAAAGGAAATTGCGAAAAAATTGGAGCAAAAGATTCGTTTATTGTCTACAAGGCAAATGGAAAAGAATATAAATTTGATGAATTCTTCCCAACTCATAGTGAAGCAATGAACAAAGTTTTAAGCGTATTAACAGACAAAGAAATTGGTGTTTTGAAATCTCTTGACGAAGTTGAAGCATTTGGTCATAGAGTTCTTCATGGTGGCGAAATCTACAAAGATTCAGTTATCGTTGATGATAAAGTTCTTGCAAATTTGGAAGAACTAAAACCACTTGGCCCACTTCATATGCCAGCAAACATTGCAGGAATAAAGTCATGTATGGCACTTTGCAAAGGCAAGCCAAACATTGCAGTTTTTGACACTGCATTCCACCAAACAATGCCAGACTATGCATATATGTATGGACTTCCTTACAGAGATTATGAAGAATTTAAAATAAGAAAATATGGTTTCCATGGAACGTCTCACAAGTATGTTAGTGGCGAACTTGCAAAACTTACAAACAAACCAATTGAACAAACAAGATTTATCACTGTTCACCTTGGCAATGGCTCAAGTTTGTGTGCAGAAAAAGGCGGAAAGAGTGTTGATACATCAATGGGATTTACACCACTTGAAGGACTTGTTATGGGAACAAGATGTGGAGATATTGATGCATCTGTTTTGGAATATCTAAGTGAAAAAACAGGAATGACATTAAAAGAACTTACAACATATATGAACAAAAAGAGTGGAGTCCTTGGAATAAATGGTGTTTCTGGCGATATGAGAGATAATGACGACCTTATAAAACAAGGAAACAAAAGAGCAATATTGGCTCAAAATATGATTTGCTACAGAGTTAAAAAGTATATTGGAAGTTATGCAGCGGCAATGGGTGGCGTTGACGCAATTGCTTTCACAGGTGGTGTTGGTGAAAATAGTAAAGAAATTCGTGAAGAATGCTTGCAAGGTCTTGAATTTATGGGTATTAAACTTGACAAGAATAAAAATGACAACCTTGCACGTGGAGTTATTGGCGAAATTTCAGCCGATGATAGCAAAGTAAAAGTATATCGCATTCCAACAAATGAAGAGCTTGTTATTGCAAGAGATTGCGTAAGACTTACAAAATAACAAAATTTTTGTTGACAATAGCAAAAAATGTATATATAATGTGTTAAGTAAAATAAACTGCCAGAGTAGGGCAGGTGGAAATATAGGAGGATAAAATGGCAGTTCCAAAGCGTAAAGTATCAAAAGCAAGAAGAGATAAAAGAAATTCAGCAAACTTCAAGGCAGGTGTTGCAACTTTGGTTGAATGTCCAGAATGTCATGCACAAAAACAACCACACAAGGTTTGTCCAAAATGCGGATATTACAACGGAAAACAAGTTGTTGAAACTGAAAAGAAAGAAAAGAAAAATTAATTATAAAAACCAAGAGCTTTTTGCTCTTGGTTTTTTTATGTAATCAATCCTTGCGTCAAAACACTCGCTTGAACTCATTTTGAATGCTGTGTATCCAAAATTTCAGTTTACACGCTCGGTTTTCCCTTCCCCCAAAAACAACAACATTTTTTGTGGTGCCCCGTAAGTAGATGAGATTTCTCGTTAGCATGTCTTTGTAGGCTAACTCGAAATGACTATTTTATATTATATGTCATTTCGACACAGACTTCGTGGTGTGACTTTGGAGAAATCTCAACTTCTCTTTAAAATAAAATTTTAAATAATTTTGTTATTTGTTTTTAATTTTATGAAAAATGTAGTAATATTTAGGTAGAATATTATATTAGGGGACAATTTATGAGAATTATTCCAAGAAAAACAAATGTAAAAATTGAAATTGTAAAAAATGTTACCTTGGGTGATATTATCTTTGGTATGATCGGTGTTGCCGGGGCATTAGGATTTTTCTTAAGTAATTTTGCAAGTGGGCTAAATTACTGGATTGGTATTGCTTGGTGTGCAATCATAATTTCTTTATTTTTCAAAATAACTGATAATATGAGATTGTATCAAACACTTGGGTATTTGTTTAGATTTTTTGCTCAACAAAAAAAATACTCACAAAAAAAGGTTAAGGGCAATGCTCCAATTGAAGAGTTGATTCCATTTACCGGTCTTTATCAAGATAGATTTATTGATTTTAAAGACTATTATGCACAAGTAATAGAAATTCAGCCTATTGTATTTAGTTTGCTTAATGAATACAAAAGAAATATGTGTATTAACACTTTTGCAAATGCTCTTCGTAGATTAAATGAAGATCAAACCGCTTCAATAATAAAATTAAACAAAGCGATGGTCCTTGACAACTATATCTACGCCGAAGACAAAAAATACGACAATCTTATGGAACTTATGTACGAAGGCGAAATATCTAAGGAAGAAGTTGAAGTAAGAGCTGGTGTATTTGAAGAGCGTGTTTCTCAAATGGAAAGAAGAAACCGTCAAGACAAAATCTACAAAGACTATTTTTATATGGTAGTTTTTGACAAAGATAGAGAAATCTTGGAAAACACAGTAAATGGTATTGTAACAACATTAATTCAAGCAGTAACACCAATAACTTCAAAGGTGCTCACTGGAAAAGATTTGCTTATATTTATGAAAGCAATGTACGGAAAGGAATTTGATCAAAGAGAACTTGATGCAATTCCAATGAATCAATACTTCAACTGGGTTGCACCAAAAAAAGTTAAGTTCCAAGCCGGAAAGGTTTTGATAGACAACAAACCATACAGACAATTTGTCATTGCAGATTATCCAATACAAGTTCCAGATGCATGGGGTGCGTCATTCTATACACTTGACCGTACAAAAGTTGTTACAAAAATAAAACCACAAAAGAAATATGAATCAGAAAAGGCAATTGATAAAGCCATTATGGAAATGGAAGGGAAATTTGCTCGTACCGGTTCAACAAGTAAACAAATTGAAAATGAAACTCACCTTGAAACACTTCAAAATTTGCTTGTAAGTTTAAAAAATAACAACGAACAACTTTTTGACTGCAATGTCTTTATCACTTGCGAAGACCCTGCAAGAAAAGAAGTTAGAGCAATATTAAGGCAGGAAGGGTTCAAGTATACCGAAATGTTTGGAAGACAAGTTGATGCCTTTATTAGTTCAAACTTGAGTATGCGTGACAATGTAAAAGATTGCAAGCGTGGAATTCCAACAACAAGTATGGCGGCAATTTTCCCATTTATTTCCGGTGCACTTCAAGACCCAAATGGTTTTTATATTGGAGATAATGAATTTCCAGTATTTGTAGACTTCTTTGCAAGAAATCGTGAAAGAGTCAACTCAAATATGATGATTATTGGAAAGTCAGGTTCTGGTAAATCTTATGCAACAAAAACACTTTTAACAAACTTTGCTGCCGACAACACAAAAGTATTTATTCTTGACCCTGAAAACGAATATACTAACCTTGCAATCAACCTTAAAGGTAAAATTATTGATGTTGGTTCATCTCAAATGGGTATTATCAACCCATTCCATGTTATGACATCACTTCAAGACGACACCGTTTCTCTTATTCAAAAAAAAGACGAAGAAGGGAATGTGATTGAAGAAGACAATGATTCAAGTTCAGATACATTTGCACAGCACTTGCAGTTCTTGGAACAATTCTTCCGTGTAATTTTGGAAGGTATTGAATCAGACCCATTTGAACTTTTAAACTCTTTGGTTGTTGATGTATACAAGAGAAAAGGCATAGACGAGCATTCAAACTTCTCGACAATGCCAGCTGACAAGTTCCCAACTTTTGATGATTTGTATGATTATATTATTGAAAGATTACACACAGAAAAAAGTGAATATGTTTTGAATAACCTCAACATTGTTGAAACATACATCAAAAAGTTTGCAAAAGGCGGAAGAAATAGTAAACTTTGGAATGGTCCAACAAGTTTGGAAACAAAAGAAAACTTTGTTACATTTAACTTCCAATCACTTCTTGCAAATAACAACCAAGTTATTGCAAACGCACAAATGCTTATCATTTTTAAGTATTTGATGAATGAAATCATTAAAAACAAGGACTTTAACTCAAAATATCACGTAAACAGAAAAGTTATTGTAGCAGTTGATGAAGCCCATATGTTCATTAACCCAAAATACCCAATAGCACTTGACTTTATGGCACAAATGGCAAAAAGAATTCGTAAGTATGGTGGTATGCAAATTGTTATTACACAAAACATCAAAGACTTTGTTGGTGCACCTGAAATTGAAAGACAATCAACGGCCGTTATTAACGCCAGCCAGTACTCAATGATATTCTCTCTTGCTCCAAGTGATATGAACGACCTTGTTGAACTTTACCGTAAGAGTGGAGAAATTAACCAACAAGAACAAGACACAATTGTTACAGCCGGTGTTGGTCAAGCATTCTTAATTACAAGCCCTATGAATAGAACAATGGTTCAAATTGTCGCATATGACTATGTAAGAAAGTTATTCTCATAAAATTAAAAATTGCTCCAAAAGTGGGGCAATTTTTATATTTTTGAAGAAAGTACTTTATATTCAAACAAAACTTGAAAATATGTGTTCTTTACTTGTGATGTATATGGTATATCCAGCGAAGAAAAATCTGCAAGATTATTTAACATATTTGATATATTAGAAAGTGAAAGTTTTATTTCAAGCAAAGTTGAAGTGAGCTTGCTGTTAAAAATTGTTTCAAAATTAGTTTGAATTTTGTTTTGTTCTGAAATTATATCATTTAATAATACTTTTGACTGAATTTCGGTTAAAAGTTTTGTGTCAATCGAAACCGACAAATCGTATAGTTTTTTATACAAATTTTTATAAGAGGACAGTGCTTTTACAAGCACTGTTTTTTCTTGTTCCGTCATTTTTGATTTAACCAAAATTTCGTCGAATTTAAGTTCTTTTATAGAACTTGCAATTTCGCTTTCTTTTAAGTTTGAAACAACCTTTTCTGCATCGGCTTTATTTTCATAGCAGGATGCAAAAACATAAAACGCTTCATCGTCTTGAAAGATATATCCTGCACCATTTTTACGCATAGCAACTTCGCTCATTTCTCTTGCTTGGGCTTTTGTTTGTGTTTTATACAAACTTACTGCATAAACAACAAAAGAAGAATTTTTTGCATCACCACTTGTTATGTTAGAAAACCCACCAACTGTTATCAAACTTGAAAAAACGCCAGCAAGACTTATGCACAGGGCAAATGAAATTAGCATAAAAAATATAGAAAAAAATCTTGTTTTTTTGCTAGAACTAAAACTTTTTGTCATACTTTCTTGAACTCCCAAAAATTGCGAGGTATCATTTTCGATGAAAACCTACTAAATCTTATGTCAAAAATTGACAACATATGCAAAATAAGGCAAGGTTTCTATTTTTTATGAATAGATTATAAGGGTTAAAATATAAGAAAGGAGAAAATTATGGAAATAAAACCACTTTATGATAGAGTTGTAGTTTTGCCACAAAAAAGCGAAAATAAATGCCCATCTGGTATAATTTTGCCACAAATTAGTGATGATAAGTCGTCGATTGGCGAAGTGGCGTTTATTGGCGATGGTCAAACTTTTGATGGTGACAAAGTTGAAATGCAAGTAAAAAAGGGAGATAAAATCATATATTCAAAGTTTGCAGGTGCACCTTACAAGATAAACGATATAGACTATGTGATTTTGCGTCAAGCAGATATCTTGGCAATAATTAAAGGAGAATAATATGGCAAAAAATATAATATTTGGGGATGAAGCGAGAAAATCATTAGAAAAAGGTGTTTCAAAGTTATGTGATGCAGTAAAAATTACACTTGGTCCAAAAGGACGTAATGTTGTGTTGGATAGAAAATATGGTGCACCACTAATTACAAATGATGGGGTTACAATAGCAAAAGAAATTGAACTTGAAAATCCATTTGAAAATATGGGTGCAAGTTTAATAAAAGAAGTTAGTATAAAAACAAACGACATTGCAGGTGATGGTACAACGACGGCATCAGTACTTGCACAAAGTATTGTTCAAAAAGGTCTAAAAGACTTTTCTTTTGGGGCAAACCCACTTGCACTAAAAAACGGTATCAATTTGGCAACAAAAAAAGTTTGTGAAATATTAAAAAATATGTCAAGACCAATAAAAAATGAAAAAGAAATTGCCCAAATTGCATCAATTTCTGCAGGAGATGAAGAAGTTGGCGAACTTATTTCAAATGCTATAAAAAAAGTTGGCGAGAATGGAGTTGTGACAATTGAAGAAGGCGAACAAATTGAAACAACTTTGCAAGTTGTTGAAGGTATGCAATTTGACAGGGGATATTTGTCACCATATATGTGCACAGATAATGATAAAATGATTGCAGTTTTGGATAATGCATACATACTTGTTACCGATAAAAAGATCTCAACAATAACCGATTTGTTACCAATTCTTGAACAAGTTGTAAAAACTGGCGAAAAATTATTAATAATTGCCGAAGATATAGAAAGCGAAGTGCTTGCAACATTGGTAGTCAACAAACTTCGTGGGGTATTCAATTGTGTTGCCGTAAAAGCTCCTGCATTTGGCGATAAAAGAAAAGATTTCTTGAGTGATATTTGCACCTTAACTAAAGCAACTTTATGTTCAAGTGAAGTCGGTATTGACCTAAAAGACATTGACCTTAACTACTTGGGGAAAGCAAAGTCTGTGAAGGTTACAAAAGATAGTACAACAATAATTGCGCCGGATGGAGAAAATGAAGAACTAAAACAAAAGGTACAAAATCTAAAAATACAGTTGAATAGTAATTCAACCGAATATGATAAAGAGAAAATAAAGGAAAGGCTTGCAAAGTTGTCTGGCGGTGTTGCTGTAATTAAAGTTGGCAGTGCAACCGAAGTTGAAATGAAAGAGAAAAAACTTCGAATAGAAGATGCCCTATCTGCAACAAAAGCGGGAATAAGCGAAGGGATTGTTGCCGGCGGTGGAACGGCTCTTGTTAAATGTTATGACAAACTAAAAGAATATATTGACACACTTACTGGTGATGAAAGAATGGGAGCACAAATTATTTTGGACACACTATCTGCTCCACTAAAACAAATTGCAATAAACTGTGGGAAAGATTCCGGTGTGGTTTTGGAAAAAGTAATGTCAAATAAAAGTAACGATTTTGGCTATGATGGGAAGAATGATGTATTTGTTGATATGTTGTCATCAGGAATAATTGACCCGCTTCTTGTCACAAAAACAGCACTAATGTCAGCATCAAGTGTTGCTGGAACATTATTGACAACAGAATGTCTTGTTTGCGATGACAATGCCAAAAATGATTGAAAAAAATATTAATATTTGTTAATATGTACATATGAAAATACAAAAAGTAGAATTTTTAACAAGTGTTGCAAAAGCAAAAGACATAATTGAAGGTGGAAATGAATTTGCTTTTGTTGGAAGAAGTAATGTTGGAAAAAGCAGTTTTATAAACTCTCTTATGCGTGTAAAAAAATTGGCAAAAACATCAAGTGAACCGGGAAGAACAAGGCTTATTAACTATTTTTTAATAAATGATAGCTTTAGGTTTGTTGACTTGCCGGGCTATGGTTATCATAGAGCAGGCAAGCAGAATGAGCTTATGTGGGCAACCCTTATGGAAGATTATTTAAAATACTCAAAATCACTAAAAAGGGTGTTTATGCTTGTTGATATAAGACATAACCCAAGTGAACTAGACAAACGAATGTTGGAATATTTGACATATACAAACAGACCTTTTACGATTATTGCCACAAAGATAGACAAAGTTGCAAAATCAAAGATTCCAGTGTATATAAAAAATATTGCACAAGGGCTGTTTATTACAACAAATAACATTATTCCTTATTCAAGCGAAACTCATTACAATCGTGATAAGATTTTGCAAATACTGGAAAATGATTTAAAAGATGACCTAAATGAGTAGGTCATTTTTTTATGCTTTATAGTATTCTATTAAACTAAATTACTTATAGTACTATATAAATAAATATTATATAAATTATTTTGAAAAATATGAAAAAAGGTGTTGACAAGGTTGGGGGGAATGTATTACAATGGCTTGTAAAGTGGCATACTTTCGGGTTGAGGTGTGAAGTTACCTTGTTCCTACGCAAGCGGAAAGGGATAATTTACACTGACAAGTTTCGCTTAAAGCGGAGCGACCAACAAGCCTTTTTATTTTAGATGTCACTTGCAAACACACGGCATAGTGTGTTGACTAAAATAAATAGGTTACTTAATAGTAACTTGTTGGCAAGAGATTACAGGAGGTTAAAAAATGGCAACACAAAAAATTAGAATCAAACTTAAGTCATACGATCATTCACTTCTTGATCAAGCATGTGTAAGAATTATTAACACTGCAAGCAAGAGTGGTGCCAAAGTGGTTGGACCAGTTCCACTTCCAACAGATAGAGAAGTTGTAACAGTTATCCGTTCACCACACAAACATAAAGACAGTCGTGAACAATTTGAATCTAGAACACACAAAAGAATGATAGATGTGTACCCAACATCGCCAAAGCAAACTGATGCGTTTATGAAATTAGATTTGCCTGCTGGTGTTGATATTAAAATCGAACTATAAGGAAGGAGAAGAAAATGAATAAAGCTATAATAGGCAAAAAACTTGGAATGACACAAATCTTCACACCTGATGGTTTGGTTGTTCCAGTAACAGTTGTTGAAGCTGGTCCTTGCAAAGTTGTTCAAGTTAAGACAATGGCAAGAGAAGGTTACAACAGTGTTGTTGTTGCTTTTGATGAAACAAAAGAATCAAGAGTAAACAAAGCACAAATGGGAACATTCAAAAAAGCTAATGTTCCTGCAAGCAGAGTTTTAAGAGAATTAAGACTCGACAATTCACAAAATTATGAAATTGGAACATCAATCCTTTGCGATATATTCAATGAAAAAGACAAGGTTGATGTTACAGGACTTACACGTGGTCGTGGATTTACAGGTGTTATCCAAAAATGGAATCAACACAGATTAAAAATGACCCATGGTACAGGACCTGTTCACAGAGAAGTAGGTTCAATGAGTGCAAACAGTACACCAAGCCGTGTATTTAAAAATAAGCACCTTGCTGGACACTATGGTCACGAGAGAGTAACAATCCAAAACTTGGAAGTTGTTAAGGTCGATTCTGCTCGTAATATCTTACTCATTAAAGGTTGCATACCTGGTCCAAGAGGAACAGTTGTAACAGTTACTGAGTCAGTAAAAGCATAAAGGAGTTAACTGATGAAAGCAAAAGTTTATAATATGCAAAATGCCGAAGTTGGCTCAATAACATTAAAAGATGATGTTTTTGGTGTTGAATACAACGAACCGCTTATTCATGAAGTTGTTGTTGCTTACAATGCAAACCAAAGACAAGGAACAAAATCAGCACTCACAAGAAGTGAAGTTAGAGGACATGCAAAGAAACCTTGGAAGCAAAAACACACAGGACATGCAAGACAAGGTTCAACAAAAGGTCCACAATTCATTGGTGGTGGCGTTGTATTTGCTCCAAAGCCAAGAGATTTCTCTAAAAAGGTAAACAAGTTTGCAAAGAGAGCTGCATTCTTAAGCGCAATCAGCCAAAAGCTTGCTCAAAAGGAATTAACAATTTTGGATGAATTTACTTTGGAAGAAGTAAAAACAAAAAAAGTTCAAGATTTCTTGGATGCATTCAAATTTGATGCAAACACAGTTATTGTATTAGACAAATTAAATAATGATGCACTTCGTGCTTCAAAAAACATTCCAAGTGCTTATGTTACTACAACAGACCTTGTTAATGTTTATGACCTTGTTAGCAACAAAAACGTTGTTTTAACAAAAAAGGCAGTTAAAAAATTAGAGGAGGTTTATGCAGAATAATGAAAGCTCAAGATATTATTATTAAACCTATTCTCACAGAAAAATCTTATCAAGGAATTCAAGGCAAAGTTTACACATTCAAAGTTGCAAACAGTGCCAACAAAGTTCAAATAAGAAAAGCTGTTGAAGAACTTTTCAATGTTGAAGTTGAAAATGTAAATACCGTTAAAGTTAAAGGTAAAGAAAAGTCACAAAATACAAAATCAGGAAGAACAGTTGGAAAAACAAGTGATTACAAAAAAGCAATTGTAACACTTAAAGAAAGTTCAAAACCAATTGCATTCTTTGAAAGTTTATCATAGGAGGATAATTAGTTATGGCAGTTAAATCAAGTAAACCAACATCAGCTGGTAGAAGATTTTATACATCAGCAACTTTTGAAGAAGTAACTAAAACTACTCCTGAAAAAAGCTTGCTTAGGACAAAAAAGAAAACTGCAGGCAGAAATGCTAGTGGTAAGATAACAGTTCGTCATATCGGTGGCGGAAATAGACAAAAATACAGAGTTATCGATTTCAAAAGAAATAAAGATGGAATCCCTGCAAAAGTTACAGCAATTGAATACGACCCAAATCGTAGTGCTTACATTGCATTGTTAACATATGCAGACGGAGAAAAAAGATACATCTTGGCTCCACTTGGACTTAGTGTTGGCGAAACACTTATGAGTGGCAAAGATGCTGAAATAAAAGTCGGAAATGCACTTCCACTTGAATATATCCCAGTAGGTTCAGTTGTTCATAACATCGAACTTAGTGCAGGGAAAGGTGGACAAATGGCAAGAAGTGCTGGTGCCGAAGTTGCTCTTATGGCAAAAGAAGGCAAGTATGCAACACTTCGTATGCCTAGTGGTGAAATGAGAAAAGTTCTTCTTACTTGCAAGGCTACAATTGGTACAGTTGGTAATGTTGACCATGAACTTGTATCTCTTGGTAAAGCAGGAAGAAAAAGACATATGGGCGTAAGACCATCAGTTCGTGGTGTTGTTATGAACCCTAACGATCACCCACACGGCGGTGGTGAAGGTAAGAGCCCTGTTGGACATAAATCTCCACTTACACCTTGGGGTAAACCAGCTCTTGGCTTAAAGACAAGAAAAGCAAAGAAAGCATCTAACAAGTTAATTGTTAAGAGAATTAATTAGGAGAGAAAAGTATGAGTAGATCATTAAAGAAAAAACCATATGTTTGCCCAAGACTTATGAAAAGAGTTCAAGAAATGGATCCAGCTAACAAAAAGCCAATCAAAACTTGGTCTCGTTCATCAGTAATTTATCCTGAATTTGTTGGATACACATTTGCAGTTCACAATGGTAAAAAACATATCCCAGTTTATTGCACAGCCGAAATGGTTGGACATAAACTTGGTGAATTTGCTCCAACAAGAACATTTAAAGGACATGCAGGTAAAAAGTCGACAACAACAGCAACAGCTCCTGTTAAGGCGTAAGAGGTAAGATATGGCAACAAGAATTAGAGAAAAAGCACAAGCAAGAATCGAAAACAAAGATACTCGCCCAAGTGCAAAAGTTAAATACGTTAGAATGAGTCCTTCAAAAGTAAGAATCGTTCTTGACACAGTAAGGGGTAAAGATGTTGATACAGCAGTTGCATTGCTTGAAAATTCAACAACTTCAGCCGCACAAGTATGCTTAAAATTATTAAATTCTGCCATTGCGAATGCAGAATACAAAGGTTTGAACAGAGCAGATTTATTTGTTGAAGAATGCTATGTTGGACCAGGACCTACACTTAAACGTTTGGATATACGTGCAAGAGGTAGAGCAAATAGATTATTAAAGAGATCATCACACATTACCATGATTCTTGGTAATAAGGTGAAATAAGGTAAGGAGGCAAAATAATGGGACAAAAAGTTAGTCCAGTTGGATTTAGAGTAGGAATTAACAAACCATGGGATTCTTCTTGGTATGCAAGCAAAGAAGATTTTGCCAAATTCCTTCTTGAAGATAACAAAATTAGAAAATTTTTCGAAAAAAATTATGCCCAAGCTTCAATTTCAAAAGTAGAAATTGAAAGAACAAAGGAAAGACTCGTATTAAACATTTATACAGGCAGACCTGCAGTTCTTATTGGACAAAAAGGTGCAAACATTGAAGTTATTAAAAAACAACTTTCAAAAGTTATTGGACCTACAAAAAACCTTGTAATCAATGTTAAAGAAGTTAAGAAACCTGACCTTGATGCAACACTTGTTGCAGAAAGCATTGTTGCTCAACTTGAAAAACGTGTTGCTTACAAGAGAGCATTAAAACAAGCTTTGCAAAGAGTTATGAAAGCAGGTGCAAAAGGTTGTAAAGTTAGAGTTAGTGGTGTTGTTAATGGTGCAAACACAATTGGAACAAGCGAAACTTATATGGAAGGAAGTCTTCCTCTTCAAACAATCAGAGCAGACATCGATTACGGTGTTACAGCTGCTTACACAAACTATGGTAAACTTGGTGTAAAAGTTTGGATTTATAAAGGTGACATCCTTGATAAAAAAGAACAAAATTCTAACAAAGGAGGACAAGACTAATGTTAATGCCAAAAAGAGTAAAAAGAAGAAGAGTACATCGTGGCAGAATGACAGGTGTTGCTACAAGAGGTAATACTTTGACATATGGAACATATGGTCTTGTTGCAACAGAACCATGTTGGATTAAATCAAACCAAATTGAAGCCGCTCGTATCGCTATGACAAGATACATCAAACGTGGTGGCCATGTTTGGATTAAAATATTCCCTGATAAACCTGTAACAAAGAAACCTGCAGAAACTCGTATGGGTTCTGGTAAAGGTTCTCCAGAATTCTGGGTTGCAGTTGTTAAACCAGGCAGAGTGCTATTCGAAATGGATGGTATAGATGAAGCAACAGCAAGAGAAGCCTTAAGACTTGCAGGTCACAAACTTCCTTGCAAAGTAAAGTTCATCAAGAAAGAAGAAGGTGGTGCTAACAATGAAAATTAAAGAACTTAGAAGTTTAACAGTTGAAGAATTAAATCAAAAACTTGTTGACTTAAAACAAGAATTATTCAATCTTCGTTTTTCACAAGCAACCGGCAACTTACAAAATCCTATGCAAATCCACAATGTTAAAAAAGATATTGCAAGGGTTAACACATTATTAAAAGAGAAAAAGGCATAGGAGGAAGATATGGAATTAGAAAGAAATAATCGTCCTAGCAAAATAGGGACAGTTGTAAGTGCTGGAAAAATGGATAAAACTGTTGTAGTTGCCATTGTTTCAGCAAGAAAACATCCACTTTATAAAAAAGTCGTAAAACAAACAACAAAATTCAAAGCTCATGATGAAAACAATGAATGTGGCATCGGTGATACAGTTGAAATCGCTGAAACAAGACATATTTCAAAAGATAAATACTTCAGAGTTGTAAGAATTGTTGAAAAGGCAAGATAGGAGGAAACCATATGGTACAACCACAAACAAGATTAAAAGTTGCTGATAACACAGGTGCAAGACAAATTATGTGTATCCGTGTTTTGGGTGGCTCTTTTAGAAGAAGCGGAAATATTGGAGATGTAATCGTTGCATCAGTAAAGAGTGCAACTCCAGGTGGAAGCGTAAAAAAAGGTGATGTTGTTAAAGCAGTTATTGTCAGAACAACAAAAGGACTTCGTCGTCCAGATGGTTCACACATCAGATTTGATGATAACGCAGCTGTTATCATTGATGCTCAAAAACAACCAAAAGGTACTCGTATCTTTGGACCTATTGCAAGAGAACTTAGAGATAAGGGATATATGAAGATTATATCACTTGCTCCAGAAGTTATATAAGAGGAGAACGATAAATGGCAAAATTATTTGTTAAAAAAGGTGACACAGTTGTAGTTACCACAGGAAAAGAAAAAGGCAAAACAGCCAAAGTCTTAGAAGTTTCTCCAAAATCAAACAAAGTACTTGTTGAAAATGTAAACATTGTTACAAAACACCAAAAACAAAAATCACAAGAAGACAAAGGTGGCATAATCAAGAAAGCTGCTCCAATTGAAGCTTCAAACGTTATGGTTATTTGTCCTGATTGTGGAAAAGCAACAAGAGTTGCTCACAAAGATGTTGATGGCAAAAAAGTAAGAGTTTGCAAAAAATGTGGAGCAAGTTTAGACAAAGCTGATGCTAAAAAAGTTAAAAAACAAGCAAAAGCAGAAAAGAAAGTAGCAAAAGACGAAAAAGTTGTTGAAACAGCAGAAAAACCTGCAAAGAAAGTTCCTGCAAAAAAGACAGAAACAAAAACTGCAGAAAAAGCAACAAAAACAACAACAAAAAAAGCTACAACAAAGAAAACAGCTAAGGTGGAGGAATAATGAAAAGTAGATTATCAGTTTTATATAAAGAACAAGTTGTTCCTGTTCTTAGAGAAGAGTTTGGATACAAAAATATAAACGAAGTTCCAAAAATTAGTAAAATTGTACTTAATATGGGACTTGGTGAAGTTAAAGATAACTCAAAAAGTTTTCAAATCGCTGTTGATGAATTAACAGCAATCGCTGGACAAAAAGCAGTTGCAACAAAAGCAAAGAAAGCAATTTCAAACTTCAAAGTTCGTCAAGGACAAAAAGTTGGGGCAAAAGCAACTCTTCGTGGCGATAGAATGTATGAATTTTTGGATAGGTTAATTTCAATTGCTCTTCCAAGAGTTCGTGACTTCAAAGGTGTTAGTACAAAAGCTTTTGATGGAAAAGGCAACTATGCTTTGGGAATCAAAGAACAACTTATATTCCCAGAAATAGAATATGATAAACTTGATAAAATCAGAGGTCTTGATGTTATCATAGTTACAAGTGCAAAGTCGGATAAAGAGGCAAAATCATTACTTGAAAAAATGGGTATGCCATTCAAAGTTAGAGGATAGGAGGAATTTATGGCAAAAACAGCGTTAAAAGAAAAACAAAAAAGAAAGCAAAAATTTGCTACAAGAGAATACACAAGATGTACAATCTGTGGTCGTCCTCACTCAGTACTTAAAAAGTATGGTATTTGCAGAATATGTTTTAGAGAGCTTGCATCAAAGGGCGAAATCCCTGGTGTTAAGAAGGCTAGTTGGTAAGGAGGAAATATGATTTTAACAGATCCAATCGCAGATATGCTTACCCGTATTCGTAATGCAATTACGGCAAAGCACACAGAAGTTTCTATTCCAGCTTCAAATGAAAAAATGTCTATTTTGAACATTTTGGTTGAAGAAGGTTATATAAAAGAAGCAAAACTTGTTGAAAACGGAAACATTAAAAACATTGTTGTTACACTTAAGTATGATGACAATGGCGAAAGTGTTATCCAAGGACTTAGAAGAATATCAAAACCAGGTCTTAGAGTTTATGCAGAAAAGGATAAACTTCCAAAGGTTATCAATGGTCTTGGTATTGCCCTTATTTCAACAAATAAAGGTATTTTAACAGATAAAAAAGCTCGTTCACTAGGTGTCGGTGGTGAAGTATTGGCTTTTGTATGGTAGGAGGAAAGTATGTCAAGAATAGGTAGAAAACATATTGATTTGCCAGCAGGAGTTGAACTTACACAAAAAGACGGTGTTGTTACAGTTAAAGGACCAAAAGGTACATTAACAGAAAATGTTGACAGACTTATAACAGTTAAAGTTGACGGTAACAAAGTTGAACTTACAAGAGCAAATGAAGAAAATGAAACAAAAGCAAAACACGGTTTGTATAGAGCACTCCTTAACAACATGGTAACTGGTGTTACTCATGGTTTTGAAAAGAAACTCGTTATAAACGGTGTTGGTTACAAAGTTGTAAAACAAGGTAACAAACTTGTACTTAACGTCGGTTATTCTCACACAATCGACATTCCTGAAGAAGAAGGAATTACATTTGAATGTCCTTCACAAACAGAAATTGTTGTAAAGGGAATTGACAAACAAAAAGTTGGTCAAGTTGCTTCAAAAATAAGAGATCTAAGAAAAGTTGAACCATATCATGCTTACGGAATTCGTTACAGTGACGAGGTTGTTGTAAGAAAAGTTGGTAAAGCAGCCGGAAAGGGCGCTAAGAAATAGGAGGAGAGCATAAATGTTTAATAAGAGAGATAGAAACGAAGAAAGAGTTCTTAGACATATTCGTGTTAGAGAAAAAATCTCTGGAACAAGTAATTGTCCAAGACTTAGTGTTTATAGAAGTAATGTTGCAATCTATGCTCAAATCATTGATGATACAAAAGGCGTAACATTAGTTTCTGCATCAAGTTTAGATAAAGATCTTGAAAAAGAATTAAAAGGCAAAAGCAAAACAGAACAAGCAAAACTTGTTGGTGAAGCTGTTGCAAAAAAAGCACTAAAAGCAAAAATTAAAAATGTAGTTTTTGACAGAGGTGGATATATTTATACAGGTAGAGTTCAAGCATTAGCCGATGGCGCAAGAAGTGCTGGACTTGAGTTTTAGGAGGTTATCGTGGCAGAACAAGAAAAAGTTAAAAAGGCTAGAGCCCCAAGAGAAGAAAGAACAAGAAGAGAAGAAGATGGCATCGATAAAAACCTTGTCGCTGTAAGAAGAGTTACAAAGGTTGTTAAAGGTGGTAGAACATTAAGATTCTCAGCTGTTGTTGTATGTGGAGATAGAAAAGGTAATGTTGGAATGGGAACAGGCAAAGCCAAAGAAGTTCCAATGGCTATTGAAAAAGCAACTCAAGCAGCTAAAAAAGATATGAAACCAGTTAACCTTATAAACGGAACAATCCCACACGAAACAATTGGTAAGTATGGTACATCAAAAATACACTTACTTCCAGCAAAAGAAGGTTGTGGAATTATCGCAGGTGGTGGTGCTCGTGCAGTACTTGAACTTGCAGGTGTTAAAGATATTGTGACAAAAATTCACGGTTCAACAAACAAAATCAATTCTGTAAAGGCTACTATTAGAGGACTTAGAAGCATCAGAACAAAAGAACAGATTGCCGCACTTCGTGGAAAATCAGTTGAGGAAATCTAGGAGGAATTATGGCACAAGAAAAGAAATTAAAAATTACTTTGGTAAGAAGTCCAATTGGTTACAATCGTAATCAAGCAAAAGTTACCGAGGCATTAGGACTCAAAAAATTAAATCATTCAGTAGTTTTACCTGATAATGCAAGTGTTAGAGGCAGTGTTGCCAAAGTTGCACATCTCGTAAAGGTTGAAGAGATATAGGAGGAACAAATGGATATTCAAACACTTTCTCCAGCTAAAAATTCTAGAACTGCTTCGGTTAGAGTAGGTCGTGGAATTGGTAGTGGTATAGGAAAAACAAGTGGTAAGGGTCATAAGGGCCAAAACGCTAGAAGTGGCGGTGGTGTTAGACCTGGATTCGAAGGTGGACAACTTCCACTCGCAAGAAAATTACCAATCAGAGGTTTCAACAATTACAATTTTGAAAAAAGATATTCAACATGTAATGTTTCAGACCTTGAACAATTTGAAGAAAACTCAGTTATTACACTAGAACTTTTATACGAAAATAGAGTTGTAGGCAAAATCGAGCCATACGGTTTAAAAGTACTTGGCAATGGTGAACTTACAAAGCCTCTTACTGTTAAAGCTAAAAAATTTACAAAGAGTGCTATCGAAAAAATCGAAAAAGCCGGTGGAAAAGCTGAGGTGATCTAATGTTTAAGACATTCATTAACGCATTCAAAATAAAAGATTTAAGAAAAAAAATGTTACTAACACTATTACTCTTGTTTATATACAGAGTGGGATGTTGGCTAACAGTTCCTGGAATTAGTCCAGGTGCTCTTAAAGATTCTGCACAAATGAGTGGTGGAGTTACCTTCCTTGGATTGTTAAACTCAATCTCTGGTGGTGCTCTTGCCAACGCCTCATTCTTTGCACTAGGTGTTTCACCATATATTAGTGCATCAATTATCATTCAACTTTTGGCTGTTGCAATTCCTTCTTTGGAAAGAGTTTCAAAACAAGGCGAAGAGGGAAGAAAGAAAATAAATCTTTACACCCGTATTTGTGCTTTGGTTTTGGCAACTGCTCAAGCAATTGGTATTGTTGTTTCATATGCCAACAGTGAAGGATTTATTGATACAAGAATGTTGGGTGCAGGAGTCCCTACTTGGTTAACTTGTGCATTTATTGCATTAGTTTTAATTAGTGGTGCAATGTTTACAGTATGGCTTGGCGAAAGAATTACTGACCTTGGGGTTGGAAATGGTTTGTCACTTCTAATCTTCGTTGGTATTTTGTCAACAGCATGTACTGGTCTTTACACAGCTTTCCAAGGTGTTGGACAAAACATTGATTATATTTGGACAATTTTAGTATTTTTACTTGCCGTTGTTGTTATATTTGCATTGATTGTATTTATTGATAACGCAGAAAGAAAAGTACCTGTTCAATATGCAAAGCAAGTTAAGGGTAGAAAAATGTATGGTGGTCAATCTACTAACATTCCTATCAAAGTAAATGCAACAGGTGTTATTCCTATCATCTTTGCAAATGCGATAGTATCTTTCCCACAAATGCTTATCAGCATTTTCTGGCCAAATACTCCATTTGCTGACTGGTGGACAAAATATATGGGAACAGCATCATGGGTTTACATTGTAGCAACTGCTTTATTAATCTTATTCTTTGCATATTTCTATGCACAAATAACATTCAATCCAGAAGATGTAAGTAAACAAATTCAACAAAATGGTGGATTTATTCCAGGTATAAGAGCAGGCAAACCTACTGCTGAATATTTGGGAAAAATATCTTCAAGATTAACATTATTTGGAGCAATTTATTTGGCATTTATCGCATTAGTTCCAAGTTTGGTATTCAATGCACTTGCAACAACAAGTCTTGACTCAACACTTATCAATGCATTCAGTGTTACCGGTCTTATGATTTTGGTTTCTGTTGCATTGGAACTTGACAAACAACTTGATGCACAAATGTTAATGAGAAATTACAGAGGATTTTTGAAATAAGATTATTTAATATATTATGAATACAAAAGTCTTTTATGGCTTTTGTATTCGGTTAATATATAAATAGTGAGGTTATATGAATATAATTTTATTAGGTGCGCCAGCAAGTGGAAAAGGCACAATGTCAAAACTCTTGAAACAAACTTATGATATTCCGGTTATTTCAACGGGAGATATAATAAGGGAAAATATCAAAAATAAAACAAATTTGGGAATAAAAACCGAAGAATATATAAATTCTGGAAGGCTTGTCCCTGATGATATTGTAATAGATTTGGTAAGGGCAAGGCTTGGACAAAGTGACACTGCTAATGGCTATGTTTTGGATGGATTTCCAAGAACATTATCACAAGCGATTGCACTGGATAAAATTTCAAATATAACAAAGGTTATCTATCTTAAAGTTGGATATAATACATTGCTTGAACGAAGTTTAGGCAGGCGTGTTTGTCCAAAATGTAATACAATTTACAACACAAAAACACACAAATCAAATTATTGTGATGAATGTGAAGTCGAACTTATTACAAGAGAAGATGATACCGAAGAAGTATTAAAAAATCGTTTTGATGTATTTCAAAGCGAAACAAAACCGCTTATCGCTTACTATAAAAAAGCTAACAAGCTTATAGAAGTTGATGGGAATGGTGATTCTTTGGAAGTTTTTAAAAAAATTTCAAAAGAATTATAGTGAATTAAAGAAGGTTTTTATATGATTTGTAGAACACAACAAGATTTTGATGGAATGAGAAAAGCAAACAAAATTGTTGGAGATGCATTAAGATATGCAGAGTCACAAATTCGTCCCGGAATTTCAACTTATGAACTTGACAAATTAGTAGAAAAGTTTATAATAGATAATGGTGCTATTCCTTCATTTAAAGGCTTTGAAGGCTACCCTGCAAGTATTTGCACATCGGTTAATGAAACCGTTGTTCATGGTATTCCTTCAAAAGACATTATTTTGAAAGAAGGCGACATAATCTCTGTTGATATTGGAACTATTGTTGACGGCTACAATGGTGATGCCGCAAGAACATTCCCAGTAGGAAAAATATCCAAAGAAAAACAAAAACTTATTGATGTAACAAAACAATGTTTCTTTGAAGGCATAAAACATTTAAGACCAGGTGCAAAACTTGGCGAACTTGGAAATGCCATTCAAACATATGCAGAAAGTTTTGGTTATGGTGTTGTTCGTGAATTGGTTGGTCATGGAATTGGTCATAATATGCACGAAGATCCCGAAGTCCCAAATTATGGAAAACCAAATCATGGAATCACCGTAAAAGAAAATATGTGTCTTGCAATTGAGCCTATGATAACAATGGGGGAAAGATACATATATATGGAAGATGATGGTTGGACAATTAAGACTGATGATGGCTTGCCAGCAGGACATTATGAAAACACAGTCATTGTTACAGCAAATGGTGTGGAAATTCTATCGTTGTAAAAGGAAAATCTATGCTAGAAATAGTAGAGGGTATGGTTGTTGTATCCACTCAAGGTAGAGATAACGGACATTTGTACATTGTAAAAAATGTAGATAATGGTTATGCTTATGTTGTTGACGGAAAACAAAGAACAATCCAAAGCCCAAAAAAGAAAAAATTTAAGCATCTAAGACCGACAGGTCAAATTATTGAAAGTATTCAAGAAAAGTTTAGGGGAAACCAAAAAATTCTTGATAGTGAAATAAGAAAAACAATTGATAATTTAAGCATAATCTAAAAAGGAGTTTGTATGTCGAAAGAAGATGTGATAGAATTTGAAGGGGTAGTTGAAGAAGTTTTACCAAACACAGCCTTTAAAGTTCGCTTGGAAAATGGTGTTTTAATTAACGCATATATTTCAGGTAGACTTAGAATGAATTATATCAAAATTTTGGAAGGCGATAAGGTAAAAATTGAAATGAGCCCTTACGATTTGACAAAAGGCAGAATAACTTATAGAATAAAGTAGATAAGATTATTCTTAAATTGATAATTGAAAGGAGAGATTATGAAAGTAAGACCATCAGTAAAACCTATGTGTGATAAATGTAAAGTTATCAAACGTGAAGGAAAGGTTATGGTTATTTGTTCAAAAGACAAATCTCATAAACAAACACAAGGTTAATAAATTTGAAAACAACGAAATCACAAGCGGCTGATTATTTGTGAGTTCGTCTATATATATCATAAAATTATTTTAAAAAATTTCGGAGGAAAATATGGCAAGAATCGCTGGTGTTGATTTACCCAGAGAAAAAAGAGTTGAAATTGGTTTAACATATATCTACGGAATTGGTAGACATACTGCAAACGAAATTTTGGCTGAAACAAAAATTGATCCAAACACAAGAGTAAAAGATTTGGATGAAAATGATGTTGCTAAACTTCGTAACTATATCGAACACAACTTAACAGTTGAAGGCGATTTAAGAAAAGAAGTATCACTCAACATTAAAAGATTAACAGAAATTGGTTCCTACAGAGGAACAAGACACCGTAAAGGTCTTCCTGTTCGTGGTCAAAACACAAGAACTAACTGCAGAACAAGAAAAGGTCCAAGAAAAGTCGTTGGTGGCTCATCAAAGAAAGGTAAGTTATAAGATTAAGGAGTTAGTATGGCAGACGTAAAGAAAGCTAATGTAACAAAAAAGAAAAGAGTTAGTAAAAACATAGATAAAGGTCAAGTGCATATTAAATCTTCATTTAATAACACAACAATTACCTTTACAGACCTTCAAGGTAACACATTATCATGGTGCTCAAGTGGAAAACTTGGTTTCAAGGGTTCAAAAAAGAGTACACCATTTGCAGCTCAACAATGCGTTGAAGATGCAGCAAAAGTCGCAAAAGAACACGGAATTAAATCTGTTGAAGTATATGTAAAAGGACCAGGAAATGGTCGTGAATCTGCAATAAGAGCACTTCAAGCAGCAGAAATCAGTGTTACTTTAATCAAGGATGTTTCTCCAATCGCTCATAACGGTTGCAGACCACCAAAAGTAAGAAGAATTTAAGGAGATTAACATGGCTAAAATGATAGGCGCAGATTGTAGACAATGTCGCAGAGAAGGATGCAAATTATTCCTTAAAGGCGAAAGATGTACTTCAAAGAAATGTGCAATGGAAAGAAGACCTGTTGCTCCTGGACAACATGGCGCAGGTAGAAAAAGAGTAACAGAATATGGTACTCAATTAAGAGAAAAGCAAAAAGTTAAAAAAGCATACGGAATACTTGAAAATCAATTCAGAAGATATTATGAAGAAGCTGAAAGAATGAAAGGTATTACCGGTGAAAATATGTTATCATTGATTGAAAGAAGACTTGATAACGTTGTTTACAGAATGGGTATCGGTTCATCAAGAAGTGAATGCCGTCAAATTGTAAACCACTCTCAAATCACAGTTAATGGTAAAACAGTAAACATTCCATCTTATCAAGTTAAGGTTGGAGATGTAATCGCGGTTAAAGATAGCAAAAAAGACCTTGATATGTTCAAAGAACTTAAAGGTATGAAAATTGTTATGCCAAAATGGCTTGAATTTAACAGTGATACACTAGAAGGTAAAGTACTTGCATTACCAACAAGAGAAGATATTGACCTTAACATAAAAGAACACTTAATTATTGAGTTGTATTCAAGATAATAGATAGGGAGGAATAATTTATTATGATGGAAATCGAAAAACCAAAAATTACTTGCGAAGAAACTGAAGGTGGCTCTTACGCTAGATTTATCATTGAACCACTTGAACGTGGTATGGGTCTTACACTTGGTAATGCAATGAGAAGAACTCTTTTGGGAGCTCTTCCTGGTGCTGCACCAATCGCTATTAGAATTGCTGGTGTTTCTCATGAATTCTCAACAGTTCCTGGCATTGCTGAAGACGTTGTTGATATTGTTTTAAATATCAAAACTTTGGCAGTTAAGACAACAAACAAAGATCGTGATTTTACATCAATATTAAGAATAAATCACAAGGGCGCAGGAGAAATCACTGCAAGAGATTTTGAACCAAATGATGAAGTTGAAATTTTAAACCCAGACCTTCACATTTGCACTGCTGATGACGATTCAGTTTTCCAACTTGATGTTCTCATCGGTAGAGGTAGAGGATATGTTCCAAACGTTGTAAACAAAGAAAGAGTTGACACATTGGAATATATTGCAATTGATTCCCTTTATTCACCTGTAAAAAAAGTTAGTTATTCAGTAGAAAATGCCCGTGTTGGACAAGATATGAACTACGATAAATTAACTTTGGAAGTTGAAACAAATGGAACAACTCCAGCAAGAGATGTAGTAAGCCTTGCAGGAAAAATCATCCAAGAACACGTTGGTTTGTTTGTTGAACTTTGTGACGAAATGTCAGGAGTTAATATCTTGGTAAGCAAAGAAGAAGATGAACAAACAAAAGTTCTTGAAATGCCTATTGAAGAAATGGATCTTTCTGTTAGATCATACAATTGCCTAAAAAGAGCAAACATCAATACTGTTGAAGATCTCATTAAAAAATCAAAAGGTGATATGTTAAAGGTTAGAAACCTTGGATTAAAATCTATAGAAGAAGTCGTTGCAAAACTTCAAACTTATGGTTTGGGTTTAAAGAACGATGAAGAATAATAAAGGAGAAAATTATGTCTAACAACAAATTAGGAAGACCAACAGACCAAAGAATGGCAGTACTCAGAAACCAAGTTTCCTACCTTTTCAAACATGGTAGAATTGAAACAAGTGTTGCAAAAGCAAAAGACGTTGCAAGCAAAGCTGAAAAAATCCTTACACTTGCAATCAACACTTATGAAGACAATGTAAAAGTTACAAAAACTGTAACTGAAAATGGTGCTAAAGTTCAAAAGGAAATCATAAATGATGGTCCAAAGAAACTTGCTGCAAGAAGAAAAATAATGGCTTTTGTTTATGACATTCCAGAAGAAAGACAAGAAAAAGAAGGTCTTGAAGCTTACAAAGCAAGAACACAAGGAATCAATTATCCGCTTGTTGAAAAGATTTTCAATGTTTATGCTCCAAAATATGCTGAAAGAGCAAAAGAACTTGGAACAGCTGGTGGTTACACAAGAGTTATCAAAACATCAACCAGAAAAGGTGATGCTGGTGAACTTGCAATAGTTGAACTTATCTAGTCAAAGTTTTATATAAACAAAAAAGTTTGAGAGAAATCTCAAACTTTTTTTTTATTTTACATCAAAAATATCATTTGGTGTAACATTATATAATTCACATAACTTTAAAATTTGCTCATAATTAAGCTCAAATTTTCCATTTTCAAACCTACTATATTGTTGCTGTGTCATAAATAATTTTAATGCAACATTCTTTTGTGTAAGTCCAGAGAATTTCCTTGCTTCTTTTATATTTTTACCTATAATTTCCGATGTGTTCATTTGTAATTTTATATCACTTTGTGATGTATTTTGTTTGACTTACACCACTTTGTGATGTATTATTGTATTGTAATATTATGGTATTTTTTGTCGATACTATATCAAAATAAGGTAGGTTTGTTATGAAAAAACTAAAAGTGTGTTTGTCAATTGCAACAGTGTGTTTGGCAATCGCAGTTCTTTGCTTCGGTGTTATCGCTGCAACACAGGTTACATATACGATAGGCGGAAGCGTTTCTTATGTTGTAACTGATGCTTTTGTTGACATAAAAACAAGAGTTTATACAAGTCAAGAAAAGGCAACAAGTGACACAAAACTTCTTGCAAAGTCAAATTATTTGACAAGTGCAACATACATAGCAAGTGCTTTGGAAAATGACACTTTAACAGAAGTTGAAAAATATAGTGATGGCAGACTTGATGCCAATACATTAAAGGATCAAAGAGATCCAGCAATTTATCCTGACCAAACTGCCGACACAAAAATTAATATTGACTACTCAAACTCAAATTACACATGGTATATTGTTGTAAGTATAACAAACCTTGCCGATAATACAGTTTGGGCAAATGTTTCAAAACAAACATTTACTGGAGATTTTAACAGTTTTGCAAATTATACAGGTGGTATTGATAGTATAGCAAAAGATGAAACAAAATCAATAGTTCTTGGTTTTTCTATAAAAGACCAAAAAACATCAATAAAAGACAGCACTTTTGATTATAGCCTTACAATATCTGCTGACCAAGATGCAAAGCCAGAGCTCGACACAAACCCAAGAGTTGAAAGCCTTGGAAAATATTATACACCAAGAAAAGTAAGCAAAAACTTAGGTAAAGGGATTACAAATATTCAAACAGAGATAGAAACCCCAGTTGGAAATTTGGACGATGCCTATAAATATATACAGGATAATAATTTAGAGTTTTCTGATTTAAATTCAATTCCAGAAGAATTGCATGGGTATAGTTTATTAAACATAAATTTACCAAAAAGTTTAACTGATTACTCACTAATCTATGATATTATTGTTAAGGTTGGGAATGATAAGAGTTCTCTTGCAGAAAATGCTTCAAGTTCAACTAATTTTCTTGAAGAAATAAAAGTTATTGATAGGAATTTGTTATCAATAAAAGATATTTGGGATACTGATGAATATAAAAACGCACAGGCAATTGAGTTAAACCCAACAACTATTCCAGAAAAATCTATATCTGATGAAAGCAAGAATGAAAGGGAAATGTTTATTACCGACTTTTCTAACTTAAAATCAAGTGATATTACTATTGTTATAAAATACTCAAGTATAATTAGTATTTTGGCTATAGCTTACGCTAAAGAAGGAATAGCTATTGAATTATCAATGGACTTATATTCAAGCAAAGAAACTCCAATGATAACAATTGGGCAAGAAACGACATCTAATTTACCATCAGGTGAGTTTAGTCTTGGGGCTGATTTATCTTATTTTTTCACTGTTTTTGATGTTCCACAAGGAGCAGTTAATGTAGAGTTGACATACAATGAGCCAAGTTATCTTAATGATGACAAAGAAACTATGTATGCATATGCAAGTATTATTGCATTTAAAAATGATATATCAAGTTCCATTAAAGAAAAATATGAAAAGGTTTCTATGTTAGAAGAAAACGAAGTGATTAGTCAAGAATTATATGCAAATGGGAATAGAGACTCTAACTCTGGAATTCATGATATAAAAATTTATGATCTTAACGATTTACAAAAATTTACTCTGATTTTAGATTATGGTGCATTGACGAATAGTGAAATTTTGGAGTATAAATTTAACAAACCTTTTGCATTTAACATAAAAGCAATATTTAAAGACAAAGAAGGGAATGTTGTTGGTTCAGAAATTTCAGTGCCTATATTGGAAAGAAAAGCAGTGTACTTGGAACAAAGTTCTAAAGAATTAACTATGTCGTCGCAGTATTACTTTGCTTACACTTTTGATATTCCAACAGATATTTTAAAGGCAAATATTACTTATGATAGATCAAAGTCTTATGGCAGTACTAATTTTTCTACATTCACAACTTATCTTATAAAAGGTGATGCAACAGCAGAAGAAATTGCAAAGCATGACATAAATAGCGATGGTTGGATAGATGAAAACAAGATAAATATCAATACTAAAGGGGACAGCAATACTGCATTGGCAACAATTAGTGATGTTGACCTTTCAGGTACAACAAAAGCAACTCTCATATTTCTTCCTTCCGATAGTGATATACTTAGGGACAATCTCCAAGATGGTTTTTATGCTAATTTAACAATTGAGTTAAAAAATAGTGAAGGAGTAACGGTTGAAACAAAAGCAATAGAAAAATTGGAACTTAATTGGACTAAAGATTGCCCAGCCGTCGCTTATGGAATAGCATTAAATTATACTATAGCAGATGAGGCATCTAATGTAGACTTTCAAGCTGTTTTGGATGAATCTTATCGCGAGGCAATGGTTCAAAGCATTGAATTTATGGCCATACTCCCTGGAGAATGGACATTTTCCTCATTCTATTTAGCAATGATGAATGAAGAACTAAGCGAAAATGACGTATTATGGATGGCAAGTGGGGACTGTATACAAGAAGATATGTCAGTTATCGGTAGTTTTAATGCTCCAGATGGTATAAGTAAAATAACTTTAGTTGCAATGGCAGGTCTTGATAAAACAACGTTTGAAGTGGGTAAAAAAAATAATTTCCCTTGTGACATAACATTTAGTTACACAGGGCATGACCCATCTGAAGAGTACATAAAGGTTAATTATAATGAGAATGTAGAACATCTTTTTGTAAAAAAAGCATATCTTGAGGGCTCAGAAGATAGTTACTCATTTAATAAGTCTGGTGACTACTATTACCAAAACTTCCAAGTAAAAAACTGTTTCGATAAATACGAAGAAGTCAATTTGTATTTTGAAGATATGGATGGAGAATATAGTATTCTAAAAGGGAACAGAGATTCCATAGGTTCTGACCTTACAGATATTATCGCAACAATAAATTCTCCAAATGGTGTCGTAACTTTAACAAAGGATATGGGAGATGAGTTCTGTTTGGTTTCATCAAAAGACCAAACAAAAATGTCAATTAAACCTAGCCTAGAAAAAGTTACGTTTGATTATGAACTCTTGAGAGATGATACATTGGCATTAACAAAATATTGGGATGATGGGACAACTTCTCTTGTAATTCCAGATGCAATTGATGGACATATGGTGTCAACAATAAGGTCAAATACAATTTATAACAACAACACGATAACTGAATTGACTGTTCCAGATAGCATATATAGAATTGAAGATGAATCATTATATTGCCCAAAGTTAAAAACTGCAACAATGCCTTATATGGCTGGAATATATCAAATTGATACATGGAATGATCCAACATATATAAATTTCCCAACTCTTGAAACATTAAATTTAACAAAAAGCGGAGAATTTATACTAAATAAAGGGACTACTGGATTTATTAGTGGACTTGATAGCCTTAAAACAATTAATTTCTCTGATGAAGTTAAAGATATCTTAATCAAACATGCAACAGATGTGACAAATTTGTCGGCGGTTAGTTTCTCTAAAAATGTGCAAAGTTTTGTTCTTGAATTTAGTTATTATTATAACCCTTCAGATATTCCTGTTATTAAAAACAATACTAACAATGGACTATCAATACTTACAGCAAGAGATAACTCAACAAAAGTTTTAGTAAAAGCATTAGATTCAGCACCAGAAACAATTACAAAAGAAATGCTTTCGGGTGTAAAGGTTATTGCAGATAGTGCCTTTACAAACGATAATTCTGTTGTGAAAACCATTGAATTGCCAATCGGTGTTGAGTATATTGGAAATAGTGCATTAAATACAAAGTATGATAGCAGTCTTAATGTTTCATTGCCTAGCACAATAAAAGAACTTGGTGCTGGTGCATTGGGCAATTTTACATCACCAATAGCTGATGATAACGCATTGCGTATGATCGAAAGTTATGACAATCCTGAAGTAAAGTATTTAGTTAGTAGAGATAGTTCAAAAATACAATCAAATATTACAAAAGATATGCTCAAAGGTGTTAGATGTATATATGGTTCAACTTTTTACAGAGATAATGGTCTTAAATCTATAGATATTCCAGAAACAGTAATGGATATAGGTGATAGTGCATTTAGTTATACATCATTAACTTCAATTACTTTGCCAAGCCAATTAACAAAAATTAAGAGTAGTACATTCATGTATTCGACATTATCAAGTATAGATATTCCAAATGGGGTTACCACAATTGAAAGTAATGCATTTGAATCAACAGATATTTCGAATGTAAGAATACCAGATAGTGTAATATCAATTGGTTCAAAGGCATTTAATGTATGCAGTAAATTAACCGACATTACACTCCCAAATAATTTAATAGATTTAAGTGAAGATTCATTTACTGGTTGTAATTTATCTTATATAAGCATGAAAGGGAAGAGTAGAAAGTATTTGGTTTCAAATAATTGCCTAATAAATCGTTATAACAATTCTATTGCACTTGCATGTAAAAATTCAACAATACCAACAGACAGTGAAGTTGCTATAATAAATGAAAATGCTTTTAATGGATTGAGTATCACTAGTGTTGTTATTCCAAATAATATTACAACAATAGAAAACTATGCGTTTAAAGATTGCAAAGAGTTGGTTTTTGTTGTAATACCTGATTCTGTAAAAAAGATGGGTAACAATGTTTTTGAAGGCTGTACTAATTTGCAAAGTGTAGTGATGTCAAAAAATTTGTCAACAATACCATATAATACATTTCTTAATTGCAAAAAATTAACCAGTGTAAAATTACCGGAAAAGTTAAGAACTATTGGTGATTATTCATTCAAGAATTGTACAAGTTTGCGTGAAATTGAAATTCCTGATAGGACTACCACAATTGAAGATGGTGCATTCGAGGGATGTGAGTCGTTAGAAAAAGTAACATTGTCTAAAAAAATGGTACGCATTGGAGACGATGCATTCTATGGTTGCAAAGCATTAAAAACAATTGATTTGCCAACTGGATTAAAAAAGATTGAAGGTGGAGCATTTTCAAATTCTGGCATAACAGAGATTACATTGCCAAACACTTTAATAGAAATTGGTAAAAGTGCATTTTCAAAAACAAATTTAACAACTATAACAATCCCAGATAGTGTTACTGAAGTGGGAACCGGTGCATTCACTTATTGCGATAAATTAACAAGTTTCAAATTATCAAAGAAAATGACTAGTATTCCTGAAGATATGTTTGAATATTGTTCAGCATTAGAAAATGTCACAATACCTGGAAACATTAAACAAGTTTCAGGGGATGCATTTAATTCGTGTTCAAACTTAACAACGGTAGTATTTGAAGAGGGAATTGAAACAATAAATGGTTGTGCATTTGGGCGTTGTAGTAAATTAAAAAGTATTCAACTTCCTAGCACTATTAAAAGTATTGAAGGTTCGTCATTTGAATATTGCGGGGCATTTGAAACAATAAATTTTTCTGGGAATGATACATTCAAACTTATTTCTGGGTGTTTAATTAATACAAGTACAAATGCTTTGGTTGTTGGAACAAATAATGCAACAATACCTACGGATACAGGAATTACATCAATTGATTCATGTGCTTTTCATAGTAGAACTATTACATCTGCAAATATACCTAATACCGTAACAATGATAGGATCTAATGCATTTGAGAATTGCAGAACATTAACAAATGTAATTATCCCAGATAGTGTAATAACAATTAGTTATCATGCATTTGGTGGTTGCAGCGCATTAACCAGTATAGTTATCCCGGATAGTGTAAAATATATGTATTTTAATGTATTTAGTGACTGTACTAATTTGGAAAGCGTTAAATTATCTAAAAATTTAACAGATATTTCATCTAGTGCTTTTAGTGGATGCGAAAATTTAAAAACTATTGAAATTCCAAATGGGGTCACATCAATTGGTTATTATGCATTTCAAAATTGTAAAAAATTGGAAAGTGTAGTGTTTCCTGATAGTCTAACAACAATAGATTTTAATGCATTTAGTGGTTGCGAAGTCTTGAATAATGTAACACTTCCACAATGCCTTATAGAAATTGGAAGCAGTGCATTTGAAAATTGTAAAAAATTGGAAAGTATAGTATTGCCGGATAGTCTAACAACAATAGGTAGTTATGCATTTAATGGGTGCACTAGATTAATAAGTATTGTTATACCAAAAAGCATTACCGAATTAAATGGTACATTTGATGGTTGTACAAACTTGGAAAGTATTACACTTCCAGAGGGCTTAACAAGTATTGGAAGTAGAACTTTTAGAAATACAAGATTGACAAGCATAGTTATTCCTGTAGGAGTAACAGAGATTGGTTATGAAGCCTTTAAATCTTGTTGGAAGTTAACAGAAGTTACACTTTCAGAGAGTCTTACAACTATTGGTGAAAGTGCATTTATGGGCTGTGAAATATCAAGCATCGTAATTCCAAAAAAGGTTACATCAATAGGAATGGGTGCTTTTGATATTTGGGATTTGAAATCTGCTACTTTTGAAGACCCAAATGGATGGAAAGTTGTTGGACAATCTTTAACATTAACAGACCCAGCAAAAAATGCTGAATATTTAAGGAGTACATATGATTCGGTTACTTGGACAAAATCATAATATCAAAAAAGTTTGAGAAATTTCTCAAACTTTTTTTATGCGATGGGTTATTTCTTGAAATAGGTTGCACAGAGTGGCTTGTTTTTTATGCAGTTGATTGTTATGCCATTTGCTTCGCAAGTTTGGTTGTTACGGAACAGGCAATCGGCTTGACAATGTATACAACCTTTTTTACTTTCTCTATGTGAATGATACTTTGGTGGAGTTTTATCAAAAATTTCTTTTGATGTGTCGGGAATGTTTTTTAGTTCATCGTTTTTTTTATAGTCAGTACAATTTATTTTGCCTCCAATTAGTATTTTTTTGCTTGTGCAAGAAAAACCCTTATTATACACGCAACTTCTTTCTCTGCAAATTATATCCATATTTCTCCTTTTATTTTTTGCTTTGTAAACAAATATTAATTTATTTTTTAATTATTATTGACTTATACCCAAAATTTAAACTAAAATATATGCATAAAAGGAGAAGTTATGAAGGTTATATTGCAAAAAGATGTAAAAGGTACAGGCAAAAAAGGTGAGATTGTGAATGTCGCAGATGGTTTTGGAAAAAACTTTTTGATAAAAAATGGTCTTGCAGTTATTGCAAATAACTCAAATTTAAACGATACAGTAAACAAAAAGGTTGCCCAAGATTACCACAAAGAACAAGAGATTTTGGCTGCAAAAGAAAAAGCAAAAAATCTTGAAGGAAAAGAAGTTGTTGTTGGAATCAAATGTGGCGAAAATGGCAAAATCTTTGGAGCTGTTACAAGCAAAGAAATTGCAGAAGCATTGAGCAAACAAAATTTTGATATTGACAAAAGAAAAATAGAATTAAAAGAACCAATAAAATTTGCGGGGATATACAAACTTCGTGTAAGACTTTATGAAGGTGTGTATGCTAACATTGTGGTTAGGGTACAAAATGTATGAGAGTTTGCAATCTATCAAGTGGCAGTGATGGTAATTCAACTTATGTGGAAACTGATAGTGCAAAAGTTTTGGTTGACATTGGAATTAGTGCAACTGAAATTGTCAAAAGATTAAAATGTCTTAATGTTGAGCCACAAGATATTGACGCAATACTTATATCTCATGAGCATAGCGACCATATTAAAGGACTTGATATTTTTGCATCAAAGTACAAAACAAAAGTTTATGTACACGAAAAGGGAATGGGTGCTGTATATGCAAAAATGAAAAAATTGAATGCAAGCCAAATGTATGCTTTTGGCGATTTTGCGTTTAATATAAAGGATTTGCTAGTTGACACAGCAAGTCTTCCACACGACAGTGTTCATTGCAGTGGATATATTTTATCAAATAATGGAAGAAAAATTAGTATTATAACAGATTTGGGGCATACTACTGATGTAATCTTAAATAAAATAAGTGGCAGTTCACTTGTTTATTTGGAGAGTAATCACGATGAAGAAATGCTTAAAAATAATCCTACATATCCAATGCAACTAAAAGCAAGAATTTTGGGAAAGAATGGACATTTATCGAACACTGCTTGTGCAAAAGCTTGTTTGTTCTTGGCAAAAACAGGAACAAAACAAATTATGCTTTCACATTTAAGCACAAAAAACAATACCGAACAACTTGCTTATAACACTGTTTGCTCATATCTTAAAGACAACGGTGTGATAGAAGGAGAAAATATTAGGATTTCTGTTGCAAAACTTGTTCCAACTGCAATATTTAATTTAAAGTGATAAAATCTAATAAAAATAACTGCCAAAGGAGAATTATGAAAAGGACAGTTATTTTTTTTAACAAGTTTTTGATTTGTTTGTTGATTTTACCACTTTGTTCACTTTTGGGGTGTAGTTTGGTTGCCAACACAGACACATACGAGTATGTTGATATGTCACCAAGACAAATTTCAGTTTCAAACAATGTAAACACAGTAACTTTGGTTGAGAACGTAAAAAGTGCAGTCGTTGGCATTGCTTGTTCGGTTAGCGGTGGTTATTCTATTGGCAGTGGTGTTTCAATAAGGGAAGGCGGGTATATTCTTACAAATGAACATGTTGTTTCAGGTGCAAAAAACATCACTATATATTTTGCCGACAAAACAAATGCAGTGGCAACACTTGTTTGGAAAGATAAATCTCAAGACTTGGCAGTTATTAAATCATCAAAGGATATGCCATATCTTGTTTGCTCAAATTCTGTGCCAAAAACAGGCGAAGATATTATTGCAATAGGCACACCACTTTCACTTGATTTTGGGCACACCGTAACAAAAGGTATAATTTCGGCAACAAACAGAACTGTTGAACTTGAAAATAGCAATGGCACAATTTCTTATATGCAAAACTTAATTCAGCACGATGCAAGCATAAACCCAGGGAACAGTGGTGGCCCGATAATAAACTATAGTGGCGAAGTTGTTGGCATAAACACATTAAAAGCAAGCGAAGCCGAAGGCATTGGTTTTGCAATACCTATAAGCATAGGAAATAGCATTGTTAAGAATATAAGTCAAAATTTAAATTGGAAAGCGTCATATATGGGCATATTTTCGCTCGATAATGATGTTGCAGTTTTTAAGGGTAATAAAATTGATGCAATACAAAAAGGTGTGTTCGTTGCAGGAATTGACCAAAATTGTGAAAGCAAAAACTGTTTTAAGGATGGCGATATAATTCTTGAAATTAACAACACAAAAATAAATTCTGTGCTTGATTTAAGGCTTGAAATTTACAAATATAACAGCGGGGATATTTTGAATATAAAACTAATTCGTGACGGCAAGGAAATTGAAATAAGATATAATTTGCAAGAAAAAATGTAATAGAAAATAGTTTGCACTTTTTTGTATAATATTGTAAAATACCCTTATGGAAAAAAGAAATTTTTATACAAAGTATGATGCTGGCAAAACTTTTTGCTACTCAATTTTTGCACCATATGTTATCGCATTGGGGCTGATTATAATTGCAACTATTGTTGCGGGAATAACAAAAACAAATCTTCAAGGTGCAATGACTGCACCTTGGTTTTTGGCATTGTCAACAATTGCTTCACCACTTGCATTTTTTCTTGTTTACGTAATCGTGAACAAAAAGGGTAATATAGACTATATGCAAGCATCACATATTGATTTTAAACTTGATGTTATAAATGTTTTGCTATGTGTTGTAATTGCTTTTGTTTGTGTTTTTGGTTTCAATAATTTTGTATCAATGTTTGATGCCATTTTCAATTTGTTTGGAATAAAACCAAACACAAGTTGGGGCATTCCAATAAATAGTGCTTATTGGCTTGTATTCAACATTCTCGCAATGGCACTTTTGCCAGCAATATTTGAAGAGTTGATTTTTAGGGGTATTATTTTTAATGGTCTAAAAGCCTATGGCAAAAAGCAGGCAGTGATATATAGTGCTCTTTTGTTTTCACTTATGCACGCTTCAATAAGCCAAACAATTTATCCCATTTTGGCTGGTTGTGTGTTTGCTTTAATTGTTTACAAAACTGATAATATTTTATATTCTATGATAATTCACTTTTGTAATAATTTGATTGTTGTTGTGAATAGATATATTATGGAAATCAACAACATAAGCAGTGAATTTAGTTTTGATTTATCATTTGCCAATATCTTTTCAGCAATTATATATGCTGTTACAGCTGGGTTGGTTATTTATGCAATTATAAAGTTTTTGATAAGACCAAGCAAGTCTCAAAAAAAAGAGCTTACCTTTGGGGCTTATCAAGAAAGTATGTACCCAAAAACAAATATATATTTATGGGTAGGCGTTTTTGTGGGCATAATTCTTTGGATTGTTAGTTTGTTTAGTTGATAGAAGGATGTTTATGTTTAAAAAAAGAAGTGTATTATTTGATTGTAATTTTGTGTATTTTTTAATACTCTCATTTTTTGTTATAATAAGAATCATATCTGCAACATTTAATATTGGCACAGTTATGGGGTATATACTGAATGCGATTATTCAAATAGGTCTTGCATTTTCGTTGCCAGTCTTTTTGTTTTCTTATTTAAGAAATCAAAAAGTAAAGAAAACACTTGTGGACTATGGCTTTAAAAAAATAACTGTAAAATCGTTTTTTGTTTCGCTTTTGCTTGGCGTTCTTGTTTATATTGTAACAATTTTTATTGCATCATTTTTCTCGGTTGTATTAAAAGGTCTTGGATATGAATCGTCATCAAGTGGCGTAAGTATGACAAGTTATCCAGTTTGGCTACTATTCTTGGAGTTGTTTACAACTGCAATTTTGCCGGGAATATGTGAAGAAGTTGCTCACAGGGGAATGCTTATCAATAACTATAAATGCTTGGGGGCAAGAAAAGCGATACTTCTCTCTGGGCTTATGTTTGGGCTTATGCACCTAAACATCAATCAATTTTTCTATGCAACAATACTAGGTTTCTATTTTGGTTATGTTGCACTTTCTTGCGGGAGCATTTATCCAACAATGATTATGCACTTTACAAACAATGCAATAAGCACATTCATGACTTTTGCAATTGTAAACAATTTGCCAATTGGCTCATTTTTGGATAATGTACTTGCAAAGCTTGTTTCAAATGGGTTTGCTCTTGCAATATTAGTGCTATTTATGTTTATTGTTTTGGTTGTTTCTCTTGTTGTGATTTTAACAAGATTTATAATAAAAGATACCAGAATAACTCAAATGGCACAACTTGCTGACACGGCAATAAAACAACAATTAAGAAATGAAATTATGAGTGGAATTGAAGACGCAAAACCAATTGAAAATAGCGAAGTTGATGTGCAACTTGACCCACAAATAATCAATGGAAGAAGACTTGTTAGTGTCAATATAAAAACAAATCTTATGCAATACAAACAAACATACAATCCAAGCAAAAAAGATATGATATTTTTGTATGCAAGTTTGTTTTTGGGAATAGTTTTAACAATTTCAACTTTTGTATGGGGAATACTATAATGCAAAAAATAAATTTAATTTGTGTTGGCAACTTGAAAGATAAAGAATATATTTCAATGTGTGACGAGTATCAAAAAAGAATTTCTCGTTTTACCAATGTTAATATAATTGAGTTAAAAGAAAAAAATGATTTGAGGAATATCCCACAAATAATAGAAAGCGAAAGTCAAGAAATCTTGTCAAAAATCGACCCAACAAAAACTGTTTTGTTTGATGTTAAATCGCAGGAACAAACAAGCGAGCAATTTTCAAAATTTTTGGAAGATTGGTTTATGCATAACAGTGAAATAACTTTTGTTATTGGCGGAAGCTATGGGATGAGTGATGATTTAAAAAATAAAGTAAAAAACAAAATCAGTTTCAGCAAAATGACATTTCCACACCGACTTTTTAGGGTTATGGTTTTGGAACAAATATACAGAGCATACACAATTCAAAACAATATCAATTATCATAAATAATATCAAAAAGCACTTTTGTGCTTTTTTTGTTTTGAAAAAAATTTATTTTGATATATTATAATCATATGGTAAATAATAATTATATGGAACTTGCACTTGAAATGGCAAAAAGGGCATACAAAAAAGATGAAGTTCCAATTGGGGCAGTTATTGTTGACAAAAACGGCAATGTTATATCAAAAGGGTATAACAAGCGAGAAAAAACACAAAATGCAGTTAATCATGCAGAAATTGATGCAATACAAAAAGCCTGCAAAAAACAAAAATCTTGGCGACTGGATGACATGGCGATGTATGTTACGCTAAAACCTTGCCCAATGTGTGCAGGTGCAATTCTAAACGCAAGAATAAAAACGGTTTATTATGGTGCAGACTCTCCAAATGATAATCAAAATTTATGTGAAAAAATAATGACTGATGTTAATAGATTAAACCATAAAACAGGATTAATATATTTAAAAAATGAAAATTGCGAAAATATATTAAAAAATTATTTTAAAAATAAAAGAAAAAATAAATAAATTAAATAAATAAAGAAAAATATATGGAAAAAATAAAAAAAAGGAAATCATTATATAGAATTATTTCAAGCATTGTTGATGCTTTAGTTTTTCCAATAATATTTTTGTCACTTTGCGTAAGTTCAATTATGCTTATTTCAAAACAAGATAGGGCAATAACACCAATATTTGGGCACGCAATTGTTCGTGTTCTTTCAAACAGTATGAGCACATATTGTGAAGAAGCTCAAAGAAGTTTTTTCAAGGGCGATATTGCAATTTTGGAAGAAAAACAATCTTATAGTGTCGGCGATGTAATTGCTTTCTATGACTTTAAGGACACTGTTGACGACTATTCAAAACTAATGAAATTGACAACATATTCTTCTCAAGAAGTTTATGAAAAAGATAAAAATGGAAATATAATTTACGAAAATGGCGAGCCTAAAAAAATCACAAACAATTATGTGGCAGACAAAGATGAAAATGGCAATGTGATTTTTAATAATGACCTTTTGAGGCATATTCAAAACACAGAAGTTGGCAATGTAATTGCAGGAACTACATACAGGAAAACCACTGTTCCAAAGAATAGAACATCAAGAGATAAAGTTGATGCAAGCAAAACAAGAGTTATATTCCATCAAATCATCCAAATCAAAGTTGATACCAATGGCACAATCTTTTATGTTACAAAAGGCACTCATAATGGTTCCCCGGACACCTTTGAAGTGAGAAGTGATATGGTGTTTGGTTGTTATGCAAAAACATCAAGGTGGCTTTCTGATTTCTTGGGATTTTGTGCAAGTTCAACGGGACTTATTGTCCTTGTAATTGTTCCAATTTCAATTGTAATTTTGTTTGAATCTCTTTCTATATTGGAACAAATAAATAATATCATTTTGGAAAGAAATGTCATTGCTCGTGCATCGCTTTTTGACACGAAAGAATGTGAAAAGGCAAAAATTGGATCGGAAATGTCATATTTTAACAAAATATATTTGTATGATGTAATGTCCAACAATTATAAGAACGATTTGTATAAAATAATTTGGGGCTATTATAAAAATTCAGATAAGAAAAAAGATAAAGACCTTTATGAAACCTCACAACTTGCGGTGGCAAAATATCAAGAAGGTAACACACAAAAATATTATGATATTTGGCTTGATTTTTATAACTCAAAACGCAAACAACAAAAAATATTAGATGCACAAAAAAGAGCAGAACAAGATAGATATCAAGACGTTTTGATTGAAGAATATCAAAATTATAGACCAAGAAAGAAAACTCCAAAAGTTAATAACCAAACAGTTGAAAAACAGCCAAAATCAGCAAGTGAACAACAAGCTGACAAAATTTTGGAAAGAATTAAAAATATTGAAAATGCAAAAACAAATTTAGAAAAAGATAAAAAATAAGAGAACAAAATGTCAAAAAAACAAAAAAGGAACACTATTTACACATTTTTGGGCAAGGTTGGGGATATATTATTGATCCCCATTATCGTTCTTGCTCTTTTTACAAGCATAATGATATTTAACCAACAAAATACAAATTCCGTTCCCATGGTGTTTGGAATTGGTATGGTAAGAATTTTGTCACCAAGTATGAGTGATTATTGCGTTGAGGCAAATCGGAATTTTGAAGTTGGCGAACGAGTTTTTATTCAAAAATCAAACGTAATCAAGGTTGGAGATGTTATTGCTTTTTATGATTATTATGACAAGGCTGACACATACACTAAATTTGATTTAACAAAACTTGAAACAAAAGATGTAGAAAAATTGGATAAAAATGGCAATGTAATAAAAGATAGTAATGGCAATGTTACATACACAAAAAGTTCTTATGTTCCGGTTAAAGATGAAAATAATAACGTCGTTTTTAACCAAGAACTTTTGGAAACAATAACAAATGCTAATGTGGGAGACACATTCAAATTTAATAATAAAGAATACACAAAAAAAGTAGTTCCCGAAAACAGGGTAAGTGTAAAAGATTTTAAAGATAAAAAAATAATCATAAAATTTCACCAAGTAATTCAAGTTAAGGTTGATGAAACTGGTGCAATTTTCTATGTTACAAAAGGTACTCATAACCAAACCAGCGACTCAACATACGTAAGACAAGATTTTGTTGTTGGAAAGTTTGCTGGCACACCAAAATGGGTTAGTGAAACTCTTGGCTGGATGGCAAGTTCTGTGGGTATGATTTGTTGTGTTTGTATTCCGCTAGGCTTGCTTTGCATTTTGGAAACACTTTCACTTATTGAACAAATCAACTTTATGATGATAGAAAAAAAATTGATTGCTGGCACTGTTTATTGGCAAGATAAAGAAGTCCAACGTTTGCTCAAAACTGACGAAATGGAAAAAGTTGTAAGAATTATTTATTATGCAAAAGCACCAAAAGAAGATAGGGAAGACCTGAAAGACGAACTTTGGTTCAATAACGGAAAACTAACAAAAAGAGAACAAGCAGAAATGCAAAATGTTGTAAAAAGTTGGGAAATTCTTGAAAACAAAGGCAAAAGGGAATATCTTTTGTTTTGGAAAAATAATCTAAAAAGCAAATGGGATAAAAAACAAATTGAAAGTGAATTAAATGACTTGACATTCAATGAAGTCCTAAAAAAATAAGGTAAATTTATGCCTTATTTTTTTGTTAATTTTGGGTATAAAATAAATTTTGTAATTCGGTTTGTATACTTTTCAAAAATCTTCACAAAATATTTTTGTAGAAAAATAAAGGGAGGATTTATGAAAAGAAAAGTAAGATTATTTTCTGCAATTTTGGCATTATGCCTTTCAGTTGGTCTTTTGGCTTTTGGGGTGTATGCGGCGTCAACAATTTCATACAATGTAAATGGTCAAGTCAATTACACAATGACAGATGTGCTCGTTAAACTAACAACAACTCTTTCTTATGTGACAGACGAAACATCAACCGGGGATATAAAGGAAAATAGAATTGGTTACACCGAAACAACTGCAAAATCTGCAACCTACAACGGAACAGACCTAAAGGGGTTGTCAACCACAATCACTGGCGATACAACAATTACTACATATGATAGTGGAAATATTGCAAATGATGTAATGGGTGGAACTGCAACATTAAACATTAGTTTCAATGACTCAACTGCATGGAAAGTTAGTATTGAAATCTCAACCATTCAAAAGGACAAAGGCGTTAATGTTGAAGTTGGGAGTTTTGGCGTTCCGGAAAGAGCAAACTATAATGTTGTTGCCGACACAAATAATGCCGGAGATGTACCAGTAAACGGAACAAAAACAATGGTATTTTATATATATCTAATTGATCCAACAGTTACAGTTGCCAACCAAACTTTTAATATTCCACTAACTTTAACTCAAGCCGGTTAAAAATAAAAAATATTTGAAAAACTATTTCATTTTGCTTGACATAAATTGGGCGATGTGGCATCATTTTTAATGATAGATAATGCATTCTTGTAATGCAGTTGGAATAAGAACCTTGGCTGGTTAACCGTAGTTAAGTCAAAGTGGTAAAAAATAATGTCGGTTAACCTTTGGGGTTGACCGACATTTTTCTATCTACAAAAGGAGAAGTTATGAAAAAACTAAAATTAAGTTTATCAATTGCATCACTTTGCTTGTGCATTGCTGTTTTATGTTTTGGTGTGTTCAGTGCAACAAATGTTTCTTACAACATAGGTGGAAGCATTAGTTATGAAGTAAATGATGCTTTTGTAAAAATTAACACAAAGGTTTACAAAAATTCAAAAAAATATAATCAAGGTGATTTGGAAATTCTTGCCGAAGAACTTGCAGACGGAACAACAACAGTTGACAAAGAATCATTTTCCTTGGACAATTCTTTTAATATTGGGGAATATGATTCAACAACTCAAGAATCTTTCTCGTTTGACCAACTAAATTTAAACTTTTCGTCAACAGACAAGTGTTTTCTTGTTGAAACAGAAGTAAAAAATTTGAGTTCAAGCACAAATGTTTGGGTCCTTGCTGACTTGGAAAATATTTCAATGCCAGAAAATGTTGTTCAAGGTAACAATGTTATGATTAGGGAAATTTCAAGCAGTTCACCAAAAAAGATGTATTTTGCAATTAGTATAAAAGACGATAAGTCAAGCGTTGCAACATCAAATTTTAAATTGCAACTAAAAGCAGGAATTGGAGATTACTCATTAACAAGTGAAAATCTTTCAAAGGTTAATCTAACTTGGACTGATTCAAATTGGATTGCATCACCAAATGGGAATAATGCAACAGGTTTGTTTGTATTTCCAGAAAGTTACACAAGTGAAGGACATACAGGTGCGGTTACAGTTGCACAAGGAAATGTTGACACAGAAAATCCATTAAATTCATCAAGTAGTTTTTCAAGTTCACAATTTACAACAATTGTTTTGCCAGAAACAATGATACAACCACCAATTGCAGGCTTGTGTATGGTTCCCACATTAACAAGAGTAATTTTGCCAAGTAACTATGTTATGGATGTTGCATTCCTTGCAGGAACGGGAATTCATAGTGCAAGAGTGAGAGCATTAACACAATATAGTTATGCATATTGCACAAATCTAGAAAGCGTAAAATTTTATGACACAGTGACAAAAATTGAAGTGGGGACAAACTCATTTGCATATTGCTCAAATTTAAAATACTTGTTTATTCCAAAAACTCTAGAAGTTTATAATGTAGAAAGTAATTTTGAAGGTGATATTGCGGAAGGCGAAGATGAAACAATATTAATTTGCGCATTAAATGGTAATGCTATGAGTCTTGAGAATATTGAAGTTGACCCAGAGCATAAAAGTTGTTCAACGATTGATGGTGTACTATTTAACAAAGATAAATCTATTTTGGTAAGTTACCCAACTGGAAGAAAAGATAAATTTTATGCACTTCCAACAACTGTTAAAAATTTCGCTTTTCAGGCATTCTGGGGAGCAGAGAATTTGGAAGAGGTTGATTTTGGTAAGTATATAACTTGTTTAGATAATTGGGCGTTTGGAAATTCGGGATTAAAGCAAGTAATAATTCCGGACCAAGTCACAAGACTTGATGATGATGTGTTTTCTGGTTGTCCAAATTTAGAGAAAGTAGTGATTGGTAAAAACGTAAGTTATATTGGAGTAGAAGCACTTACATGGTGTCCAAAACTATCTTATATTGAACTAAATTCAGAGGTAGACACAATTACGATTAAAAATTCTGCATTTGCAAATGGAAAACCCGGTGAAGGAATAAGTGGAATTGTAGTTTCTTCATTCGCAAGAGTTGCCAAGCAGGCAGGAACAACAGTTTACACTTTAAACAAAGGGCAAAATAATATTGAACATATGGACACGTTATCCAGTTATGGTGGCTCATCCTCAGAAGGTAGTGATATATATTTATTAACAAAAGCTTAAAAAAATGTGGCAAATGCCACATTTTTTTGTGCTAAAAATTTTTATAAAATATTTTCTTGTTTTAATATATCGTGGAGTTTGTGGGTAGGAATTCCAATAACTGTTGACAAATTACCAACAATTTTTTCAACAAACATTCCAGCGCCACTCTGAATTGCATAAGAACCAGCCTTATCTACATATTCGCCACTATCAATATATCTTTCTATATCAAGAGTAGATAACTTTTTGAATTTAACTTTTGTTACATCGTGGCAAAGATATTCTCTTGTTCCATTTCTATCTTGAACCATAACACAAAGTCCAGAAACAACTTTATGCCATTTGCCAGATAACATTGTAAGCATATCTATTGCATCTTCACGAGAATGTGGTTTGCCGAGTAAATGTTTGTTAATATAAACCATACAGTCACTGCCAATAACAAGTCGATTTCCTTTTGTTCTATTAAAAACATCTTCACACTTTTGTTTTGAAAGTATTTCGCTTAATTTTTCAAAGTTGACCTTTTGTTGCATATCTTCTTCAATTTCTGGGGCTTTAACTTCAAATTCAATGCCCATTTGTGTTAAAAGTTCTTTTCTTCTTGGGCTTGTTGACGCAAGTATAATTTTCATAATTTTCTCCGTAAATACAATTTAACATTTTGAATTATGTTTGTCAAATTTTGCATACTAAATGTGTGAGTTATTTTTCATATCATGCAAAGTTGCAATCAAAAATAAAAAGGGGAGAACTAAAGTACTTTGAGTTTGTTGATGAATACCATGGAATAAGTCCAGCACTTGTTTTATATTTTACTGACGGCTCAATATTCCCGGTAAGAGATTATATGTTTGAAGATTACTACAAATTTTTGTTTTTTTCACAATAATTGTTAATGTCATTTCGGAACATACTAAAATGCACTGTTAGGGAGAAATTTATTCATCTTTTAGCAGTTGAGATTTCTCATGAGCGGGTTCAAAGACGCCACACTTGAAATGACCTTTATATTATTATATGTCATTTCAACACTCGCTCCAACATGTGACTTTGGAGAAATCTCATCCACTTTTAAATATCTAATCAAAATGTTTGATTTTTTGTTGTGTTTAGTTTAAAATAATCGCATAGGAGAAAATTTTGTATCAAGCACTTTACAGAAAATATAGACCAAAAACATTTGATGAAGTTGTAGGGCAAGACCATATCACTCAAACGCTAAAAAGACAAGTTGAAAATGGTAAGATAAATCATGCATATTTGTTTACTGGTTCTCGTGGAACAGGGAAAACAAGTTGTGCCAAAATTTTTGCCAAAGCAGTAAATTGTTTGCACCCAGTAAATGGTTCGCCTTGTTATGAGTGTGAAGTTTGCAAAGCATTAGAGAATGTAAACAATGTTGATGTTTTGGAAATTGATGCTGCTTCAAACAACAGAGTTGACGAAATTAGAGATATAAGGGAAAAGGTAAAATTTTTGCCAGTCAATGGAAAGTATAAAGTATATATCATTGACGAAGTGCATATGCTTACAGAAAGTGCATTCAATGCCTTGCTAAAAACTTTGGAAGAACCACCGGAACATATCATATTTATTTTGGCAACAACCGAAGTTCACAAACTTCCACAAACAATTCTTTCAAGATGTATGCGTTTTGATTTTCATCTTGTTCCAGAACAAACTCTTATTGAACACTTGAAAAATATATTCCAAAAAGAGAATATAAAGTGTGAAGAAGATGCATATAACCTAATTGCAAAAGCGGGGCAAGGTAGTGTAAGAGATACATTATCTGTTGCAGATTGTTTGGTTGCATTTAGTGGTGGCGATGTAAAAACCAAAGATGTCATGGACATTTTGGGGAATTCGGGATATGAAGCAAACCTAAAGATTTGTGGAGCAATTCAAGGCAAAGATATAGGAACAGCTCTCACAACATTGTCAAATTTGGAAAAACAAGGCAAAAATATGAGTTATGTTGCAAAAGATATAACAATAACATTCAGGAATTTGTTGGTTTGCAAAACTTGCAATGATTCCAAAGTAATGCTTGGTTTTTCAAACGAAATGTATGATGCATATATGGAACTTGCAAACAAGTTTGAAGTTAAAGACCTTATGGAGAATATGAAGATATTTTCAAGTATTGAGGCGGAACTAAAGTATGCAATTTCTCCAAAAACGTTAATAGAAATAGCAATAATCTCTTGCATAAGCGAGAGTGAAAAAAAAAACTGATTCTAACTCTCAAAAATAATGCAAAGTTAAGAGAAGAGCATTCCCAAAAAGCTAGTAATGAACATTTGACGGCAAAAACTCTTTGGGGAAGGCTTGTTATATATTTAAGAGAACATAATCAAGTTATTTTACACATAGTTTGTGGCGATATAGAAAATGTCAAGTTTGATGGCGACACTTTGATAATTTCGCCCGAACAAAAAAATGTTGTAGATTTGCTGAATGAAAGAAATAATTATGACGAACTAAAAAAAGCACTTTCATTTTTGGGGCAAGAAAAATTTGATATAAAACTTGATGAAAGAGTGCAAAAAATTGAAGAAAATATAAAAACATTAAAAAAATATTTTACAAATATAAACATAATAAAAGGAGACAATAAGAATGAATAATTTTAGAGGCGGATTTGGTGGTGGATTTGGTGGGGCAAATCTCCAAAACCTTATGAAACAAGCACAAAAAATGCAACAAGATATGGAAAAGGCAAAAGAAGAGTTAATAAACACTGATTTTGTTGGCTCTTCTGGTGGTGGAATGGTTGAAGTGACAATCACTGGTGACAAAAAGGCAAAAGGGGTTAGAATTAAGCCCGAAGTTGTTGATCCAGATGATATTGAAATGCTTGAAGACCTTATCACAAGTGCATTCAATGATGCAGTTGACAAGGTAACAAAAGCAGAACAAGAAAAATTACCACAAATGCCACAAGGATTTTAATTTATGTATATAGAAAGTTTAGAAAAACTGATAAATGCTTTTCGTTCGTTACCGGGAGTTGGTTACAAAACAGCACAAAGATATGCATATAGCATACTTAATTCAACACAGCAAGAAGCAAAGGATTTTGCCGATGCGATTATTGAAGCAAAGCAAAAAATCAAGTTTTGCAGTGAATGTGGCAATTTTTCAGAAACTGATGTTTGTGAAACTTGCCTAAAGAAAAATAAACAAATTATTTGTGTTGTAAAAGAACCAAAAGATGTTGTTGCAATGGAAAAAGTGAAGAACTATGACGGAGTTTTTCATGTTTTGCATGGAACGATAAGTCCACTTGAAAATCGTGGACCAAACGATATAAGAATAAAAGAATTATTAGATAGAATAAAAAAATATGGAACAAAAGAAGTGATTATGGCAACAAACCCAGATGTTGAAGGTGATGCCACCGCAATGTATATTTCAAGATTGCTTACTCCACTTGGTGTAAAGGTCACAAGACTTGCACAAGGTGTTAGTATGGGTAGTGAACTTGAATTTGCAGATGAAGTTACTCTTACTCGTGCATTAGAAAGCAGAACCAACATATAATTGTTGGTTTTTTTATTGCAATTATAATGTCATTTCGACACTTGCTTCAACGTGTGACCTTGGAGAAATCTCTTCCTTAAAAATTATTGCCAAAGAATAATATCTAAATTGTTTCATTTTTTATTGTCAAAATATTGAAAATAATTTTGGTGTGTGGTATAATCAATCGTTATACATAGTATTGAATATATTTAATCAATTTGCACAAGATTGAATATAATTGGTATTTATACATAGGAAGGAAAAAAATGAAAAACGAAAAAGTAAGAAATGTTGCGATAATTGCCCACGTTGACCATGGTAAAACAAGTTTGGTCAATGAAATGTTAAAACAAGGCAATGTTTTTAGAGATAATCAAGTTGTTGAAGATAGAGTTATGGATAGTAATGCAATTGAAAGAGAAAGAGGCATTACAATTTTGTCAAAGAACGCAAGTTGCGAATATAAAGGTGTAAAAATTAACGTTGTAGACACCCCAGGACACGCTGACTTTGGTGGCGAAGTTGAAAGAGTTTTAAAAATGGTTGATGGTGTTTTGTTGGTTGTTGATGCCTTTGAAGGCCCAATGCCACAAACAAGATTTGTTTTGGAACATGCACTCGCACTTAACTTAAAGGTTATTGTTGTTATCAATAAGATTGATAGACCGGATGCAAGACCAGCTGAAGTTGTTGATGAAGTTTTGGAATTACTTATGGATCTTGACGCAAACGAAGAACAACTTGATAGCCCATTTGTATTTGCAAGTGCAAGAACAGGAAAGGCTTCTCTTGACTATACAAAAGAAGGCGAAAATTTTGTTCCACTTTTTGAAACAATATTAAGCCATATCCCAGCACCAGAAGGAGATATGAATGCACCATTTAGTATGCTTGTTTCAAGTGCTGAACATAATGACTATGTTGGAAAACTTGCTATTGGAAAAATCACTCATGGACAAGTTAAGGTTGGAGATAACGTTGTTGTTTGCAATTACTTTGATAAAACAAAAAATGTAAAGAGCAAAGTCGTTCAATTGTTCACATATCAAGGGTTAAAACGTGTTCAAACAGACAAAGCCCTTATGGGAGATATTGTTTGTATTGCAGGTCTTGAAGATGTAAAAATCGGGGATACAATTTGTGGACCAGAAAAAGTTGAACCAGAAGAGTTTGTTCAAATTGCAGAACCAAGTGTTGAAATGACATTTATGGTAAATGATAGCCCATTTGCAGGGAAGGAAGGTAAGTTTGTAACATCAAGACACTTAAGAGATAGATTATATAAAGAAGCCGTAAAAGACTTGTCATTAAGAGTTTCTGACACAAAAACAAGTGATGCATTCACAGTTTGTGGACGTGGCGAAATGCACCTTAGTATTTTGATTGAAAATATGCGTCGTGATGGATACGAATTTCAAGTTAGTATGCCAAGAGTTAGATTCAAGACAGTAGATGGCAAAAAATGCGAACCTATTGACATTTTGACATTGGATGTGCCAGCTGATTGTGTTGGAACAGTTATGAACAAAATGGGTATAAGGAAAGGCGAACTTATCCATATGACACCAAAAGCATCAAGAATGAAAATGGAATTCTATATTCCAGAACGTGGACTTTTTGGTTTTAAGAGTGAACTCTTAACCGACACAAAGGGCGAAGGAATTATGAGTTCAGTATTCCATGATTATGAACCATACAAGGGCGAAATTGAGAGAAGAGAATATGGCTCACTTATTGCCTTTGAAACAGGCGAAAGCATTGTATATGGACTTTTCAACGCACAAGAAAGAGGCGAACTCTTTATTGGACCTGGTGTTCCTGTTTATGCAGGTATGGTTGTTGGAAGAAACCCAAAAGGTGAAGATCTTGTTGTTAATGTTTGCAAGAGAAAACATTTGTCAAACTGCCGTTCAAGTGCTGCTGATGATGCACTCCGCCTTGAAACTCCAATTGTTATGAGTTTGGAAGATTGCTTGGAATTTTTGGCTGATGATGAATATTTGGAAGTTACACCAAAAAGCATAAGAATTAGAAAGAAAATCCTTGACCATAATATGAGATTAAGAGAAAGAGGAAAAATGTTAAGAGGCGAAGGTGAAACAATAGATGAGTAATAAACAAAAACCACCAAAAACAGATTTGGAATATAAAAAGTCAGTAAAAAGAGTTTGGATAATAATTGGGTGTATGATACCAGTTATTATTGCAACAACATATGTGTTTGGCGTTGTGCTAAAACTCCCAGAATGGCTTGTTATATTTATGAATGTTGTTTTTAGTGGTTTTGTTTGTTTGATTATTTACCTTATTTTTGATAAAATTGCAAAGAATAAAAAGAAAAAAGAATTGCTAGAAGACAAAGATAAATATGACCCATTCAAAGATTAAAAGGAGAAATTTATGGCAACAAATCCAGTAAAAATGATGCCACATTCAATTGAAGCAGAACAATCACTTCTTTCGTGCTTACTTATTGATAACAATGTTGTGTCAAACATAACAGAAAAAATAAAGCCACAAGATTTTTACAGTGAGGCACACAAAAAGATATATGAAATTATGTATAGTTTGTATGAAACCAATCAACCAATTGATTTTGTTACAGTTGTTGACAAACTTGAAAAGCAAAACTTAATAAATGAAGTTGGTGGAATTGACTACTTAACACTTCTTGCATCATCACTGCCAAGTGCCGTAAACTTTAAGTCATACATAGATATTGTAAAAAGAGACAGCCTAAATAGGGCACTTATTTCTGCCGGACAAAAGATTATCGAAAAGGCATATGAGGGTGGCGAGATTCAAGATTCAATAGCATTTGCCGAAAAAATGGTATATGATATTGCTCAAAAAGAAGAAACGAGCACACTTGAACATATTTCTGTTGCTCTTAATGAAGCAATGAAGTCAATTGATGAACTTGCCAAAAATGGTGGGCAAATCAAGGGTATTTCAACAGGAATCACAGAGTTTGATAAACTTACAAATGGACTTCAAAACTCTGACCTTATTTTACTTGCTGCACGTCCGGGGGTTGGTAAAACATCTTTTGCAATGAATATTGCCATAAATGCAGCAACAACACAACACAAAAACTGTGCAATTTTCTCTTTGGAAATGCCAAGAGTACAACTCGCAATGCGTTCACTTTGCCAAGTTGCAAAGGTTAGCATGAGCAAGGCAAAAAAAGGTAACTTGACAACTGAAGAAATGAAATATATTTGGATGGCAAACAAAACTCTTGCCGAAAGTGGACTTTATGTTAGTGATAGTTCACTTGTAACTCCAATGGATGTTTTGGACAAGTGTAGAAGACTAAAAAGAGAAAAGGGGCTTGACCTTATCGTAATTGACTACCTTCAACTTATGTCAAGTGGAAAAACAAGTAAAGACGATAATCGTCAACAAGAGATTTCTCAAATTACAAGATTTTTGAAGATTGCTGCAAAAGAGCTTAACGTTCCAATTATCCTTCTTTCACAACTTTCTCGTGCAATTGAGCAAAGAAAAGACCATAAGCCTATGCTTTCTGACCTTCGTGAAAGTGGAGCAATTGAGCAAGATGCCGATATCGTTCTATTTATTGATAACCCAGACAAATATAATGATGTCGTAAATCCAAACGAACCGGGGATTTGCGAATTGGTCGTTGCAAAACACCGTAATGGTGAACTTGCAAACATCAAGATGCGTTGGATAGGCGAACTTACAACCTTTATTGACCCAGACAAGAAGATTGATAGAAAAGACTATGGCGACAAAGTTAAAGTTGTTAGCGATGACGCATTTGGTGGTGTTCCAGATGTTTTACAGGATGAAGATTTGAGTGGACTTGATATAAATGACCTAACAAATGTATTTGATGACAAAAACATTGATTAAAAAAATACCAAAGTTTTAACTTTGGTATTTTTATTTTTTAATATTCCATATATGTACCATACTTATTTTCAACTTCTTTTGCATAGCTTACTAATTTTTGGTACAAAACTGAATTTTTGAAGTCATAATCTTTATTTTTTGAATTTTTTATTATGCAATCAATGATTTGAATATAGTTAACACACTTGTTATGATCTCTGTAAAGGTCATTTGTAAGGACTCTTGCAGGGGAATTGCCAGCAAATATTAGTGAGTGAAATTTATATAAATTACTTCTTGCTCTTTCATTATCTTTTATTTTTTCAAGCATATTTATCATCGCACTATAATATACCTTTGTTATATAATCAAGCACTTGGCTATCGTAAATATGTTTTGAGAATTTTGATAACTTTCCTTCACGTGCGTAATCGTGCAAAATAATTCCTGCCAATTGATTAAACGCTTCGGCATCTTTTTGTGAAATCATAAAATACTTTTCACTTTCATAAAGTTTGCCTTGATAATCATATCTTTTTGTTCTTGGTATTTCATCTGTTAGTGATGCTGGTAATTTTTCTTTTCTTTTAAAAATTGACATTATTGCTCCTATTTAACTATATGATAACACATAAACTTATCTTTGTAAATAGCAAACTGCCAAAGATTTTGGTATATTATGTAACAAACTTCAAAAACTAGATTTATGAAAGAAAAATACATAAAAAATTCAATATTGTTATTTGTTTGTTTGCTTATCACAAAATTTATTGGTGCAGTATACAAAATTCCACTATCAAATATTTTAGGTACAAATGGTATTGGAATTTACCAAATGATATATTATGTTTATTCCTTGTTTTTGGTGTTTATTACTGGTGCTATTCCAACTTTTGTTGCTCAAAGGATTTCATACTATAGGGCAAAAAATGAAAATGCCGAAATATCAAAGTTAATAAAATGTGCTTATATTTTTGCAATTACATTGGGAATATTTTTTACTATTGCTATCATTTTATTGTCAAAAGTATTCTCAAATTTGCAGGGGATTAGTGATGCATATTTGGGTTATGTAATTGTTGGAACAAGTATCACATTTAGTGCAGTTTCAAGTGTTGCAAAAGGTTATTTTTTTGGCTATGAATATATGTTACCATCGGCAATATCTGGGATAGTAGAGCAGTGCGCAAAATTGGTTCTTGGACTAACTTTCGCTAGCATATTTACAAAATATAACACAAATTTTGCAGTTTTTGGTGCATTTTTTGGTGTTTTTGTTAGCGAATTTGTTGCATTTGTTTTTATGCTCATTTTTTTTATAAAGAAAAAACAAACCCAAAAAGTAAAAGTCCATTTTGCCAGCATAAAAAAATTTGGAGTAAATTTGATGCCTCTTGTTGCAACAAATATTGTTGTTCCTTTTTCAAATTTTTTAGATAGTTTTTTGGTTGTCAATTTGCTTAATTATCATTTTGAAAATAAAATTTCAACTTCATTATTTGGTATCGCTACGGGAATGATTGCACCAATTGTAAATTTCCCAGTTCTTCTTTGTGGAACGATTTGCACAGCAATCTTGCCAAGTTTGAGTTATAAAATTGCAAATAACGAGAACATATCAAAAAATTGTAATAATATTCTATTTTTTGTCTTTTTAATTTTTGTCCCATGTGCATTTGGACTTATGGCACTCAGTGAAAACATAATAAATATATTTTTCCCAAGTATTGAACAACAATTCCACAATGTATCGATTTTTTATCTAAAAATTGCAAGTGTTAGCATTATTTGGCAAACACTTTTACAAATTACAAACAGCATTTTGTATGGATTTGGAAAATTTAGACTAACACTTACAAGCGAAATTATTGGTATTACTTTAAAAATAATTACACTTATTCTTCTTATCTTGTTTACAAATCTAAATATTTTGTCACTTGCACTTGCAATCAATGTAGGATATTTTTCGTCACTAATAATTTGTTTGTGTTATGCAAAAAAATATGTGCAACTAAATAATTCACTAAAAAAATTATCGTTTTGCTTGTTATCATCAATAATTATGTTTTTAATCGTAGGTATTTGTAATTTCTATATTATCATTAACCCAATGTTAAAACTTGTTATTTTGTTGATTATTGGTGTGCTTGCATACTTCACGCTTTGTTTTGTTTTTAATGTTATTACGTTTGGCGAGATAAAAAACGCTTTAAAAAATATAAAATTAGGCAATAAAAATTGAAAAGAACAAAATTTTTGTGTATAATATAAATATGAAAATAGGAAACATAGAAGTAGGTAATTTATTTCTTGCACCAATGGCAGGAGTTAGTGATATAGGATTTAGAAAAGTTTGTCGTATGTGCGGGGCAGACTTAACATACATAGAAATGGTAAATTGTAATGCCATTCGTTTTAAAAATGAACATACATTAGACTTGTTACGCACTGAAGATGATGAAACTCCAAAAGTTGTTCAAATTTTTGGTCATGATGCCGACCAAATGGCAAAAGTTTGTGCAAGCTCCGAACTTGAAAAATTTGATATAATTGATATCAATTTTGGTTGTCCTGCACCCAAAATTGTAAAAAACGGCGATGGTAGTGCTTTGCTTTGTCATTTGGATAAAATTGAAGAAATCGTCACAAAGTGTGTAAATGCAACAAATAAACCTATAACAGTAAAAATTAGAAAAGGTTTCAAAAAGAATGATAATGTTGCTGTGCAAGTTGCAAAGTTGTGCGAAAAGTGTGGTGCAAAGGCAATCACAATTCATGGAAGAACAAGAGAACAAATGTACAGTGGCACAGTTGATTATGAAACAATAAAAAAAGTGAAAGAAAGTGTTTCTATTCCGGTTATTGGTAATGGCGATGTCGTTGATGAAGCTACATACAAAAAAATGCTAGATACCGGTGTTGATGGTGTTATGATTGGTCGTGGAGCTCTTGGACAACCTTGGATATTTAGTTTGCTAAAACATAAAGAAATGCCGGATAAATACCAAATTGTTGAAACACACATAAATACACTCAAAAAATACTATGATGAAAAGTATTTGTGCACAGTCCTTCGCAAACATTTGCTTTGGTATATAAGAGATGTGTATGATTCAACCTCATACAGACAAGTTCTTGCAAACACAGTTTCACTTGATGAAAGTTTAAAAATAATAAAACAAGCATTTGAAAAACAAAACTAGTCAATTTCGCTTGTTATATTTTTGTATTTATATTACAATAAAATTGATAAAAGGGGTGCATATGAAAAGAACAATTGAAGACATTGATGTAAATGGGAAAAGAGTATTTTTGAGGGTAGACTTTAATGTCCCACTTTCTGATACGGGGGAAGTGCTGGATGCCACAAGAATAGAAAGTGAACTTCCAACGATAAGTTATTTACTAAAAAATGACGCAAAGGTTATAATTTGTTCGCACCTAGGCAGACCAAAAGGCGAAGTGGTTCCAAAACTAAGTATGATATATGTTGCAAAATATCTTATAAGGTGTTTGCATTGCAAAATTTACTTTTCTCCAAATGTTGTTGGCGAAAAAGTTGAAGAAATGATAAACGAAATGAACTTTGGTGAAGTTCTTGTTTTGGAAAATATTAGATTTTTTAAAGATGAAGAAGAGAATTCACCAATATTTGCAAACAAACTTTCAAAACTTGCCGACATCTATGTTGATGATGCTTTTGGTTGTGCACACAGAAAACATGCTTCAACATATGGCCTTGCAAAATTATTGCCAAATGCAGTTGGCTTTTTGATGGGCAAAGAAATTAACACAATAACTTCTGCTCTTGAAAATCCAAGTCATCCTTTTATTGCAATTCTTGGTGGAGCAAAGGTAAGCGACAAATTGGAAGTTGTTCATAACCTAATCAAAAAGTGTGACAAGGTGCTTATTGGTGGGGGAATGGCATATACATTTCTAAAAGCAAAAGGTGTTAATATTGGGACTTCTCTTTATGAAGAGCATTGTCTTGAAGATGCAAAATCAATATTAAAAGAAGCCGAAGAAAATAATGTTGAGATTATGCTTCCAACGGACCATGTTTGTGCATCAATTTTTAGTCCAACAGCAAAGCCTGTAAAAATAAAAACTCAAGATATTCCAAACGGACTTATGGGACTTGATATTGGCAAAAACACAATAAAGGAATATTCAAAAGTGATAAAGACTGCCCAAACAATAATTTGGAATGGACCAATGGGGGTTTTTGAATTTTCAAACTTTATGAATGGAACAAAACAAATTGCAAAGCAAGTTGCCAATAACAAGGGCAAGACTATTGTTGGTGGTGGCGATAGTATTTCTGCACTAAACCGACTTGGACTTGCAAAAAAGATATATCACATATCAACCGGTGGTGGCGCAAGCCTAAAACTTATTGCCGGCGAAGAACTCCCTGGGGTTGAAGTGATACAAGACAAATAAACATACAGAGTTGTAATTAAGAACAAAACTTGATTATGACTCTTTTTTTTGTTACAATCATGGTATGGATTACAAAGTAGAAAAAGATAAAATTGTAATAAATGACACAAGAGATTTTAATATTGAGCACATTCTTGAATGTGGACAAATTTTTACATATAAAAAGTTGGGGCAAGACGATTATATCGTCTTTTCAAAAGACAAAACGGCACATGTATATCTTAAAAACCAAAAGTACATAATAGAAACAAATGCACCTTTGTATTTCGTCAATTTTTTTGACCTAAATACTGATTACTCAAAAATAAAAGGCGAACTTGCAAAAAATGATTATATGAAAAATGCAGTAAAGTTTGGTTATGGAATAAGAATACTAAAACAAAACCTTTTGGAAGTTATTGTTGGGTTTGTTATATCATCAAATAATAATATTGAAAGAATAAAAAAGACAATGGCAAAGATAAGGGAATGTGGGCAAGATAAAGGAGAATATCACTCTTTTCCAACCATAAAAGAATTGGAAAAAATAACGCTTGAACAATTCAAATCTTTTGGTTGTGGATATAGGGCAAGTTACCTTGTAAAGCTCATCAATCAAATAAAAGATATTGACCTAAAAGCGACTGAAAATATGGAAACAGTTGTATTAAAAAAGTGGCTTTTGTCGCTTTGTGGTGTTGGGCCAAAAGTTGCCGATTGCATTTTGCTTTTTGGATATCATAGGTGTGATTCTTTTCCGGTTGACACATGGATAGAAAAGGTATATTTTGACATTTTTAAAACCAAAAAATCGCCTCAAAGTATGTCAAAAGATTTAGTTGAATATTTTGGCGATTTGTCAGGGTATGCACAACAATATTTGTTCTTTTACAAACGTAGTTTAAACACTGAACTCGTTTAAAAAGTTGGACTTTTTATTCAATTGTGTATTGCATACAAAAAAAATGTATGATATAATCATAACGAAGGAGAAAGATATGACAGGATTATTTTTGTCAACATGGAATGATTTCGTAGAAATTTTCGTTGGCGAATATGCTTGGCTTACAATCACACTTATGGTGCTTGGAATCATACTTTGCATCGTGGAAGCAGTTATTCCGGGGTTTGGATTTTTTGGAATAACAGGAATTTTGTGTGAAGTTGGTGCAGTTCTTGTTCATGCATTTTTGTGTAACGGAATTGAACATCCACTCCAAATCTTAATTTTGATTGTAATGATAGTTTTGGTTGTTTTGCTTATATTCTTACTATTCGTACGTTCCGCAAGATTCGGACTTCTGGGGAAAACGCCAATAGTAGAAAATGACACAGCAATCCCAAAAGACTATGGTCAAAAAGACCAAGACAAACTGAAAGCATATATCGGCAAAGAAGCAATAACGCTAACAGAATGCAGACCTCTTGGAAAAATTAGACTAGGGGATGAAATTATCGAAGTGTCAACAAAAGGCGGGCTTATTGCAAAAGGCGAAGTTGTAAAAATTGTTGCAGTTGAAGATAATGTTGTCTATATAAGCAAATTAACTTATTAAATAAAGGAGAAAATTATGATAAACTTATTACTTATGGAACTTTGGGCACAAATTGTATTGTATGTTGCACTTGGAATTTTGCTTGTGTTAGTTGTTGTTGTATTTGCAATTGTCCCAACAAAAACATGGTTCATTGCATTGGTTTCTGGCGCACACGTTTCTATGTCAAGACTTATTGGTATGAAAATGCGTAGAATAAAAGTTGGACCTATTGTTGATGCCTATATTATGGCAAAAAAAGCTGGTATCAAAATTGATATTAGCGAACTTGAAACACACCAACTTGCAGGTGGGGATATTCAAAAAGTTATAAATGCATTGATTTCTGCACACAGTGCAAAAATTGATTTACCTATTGACCTTGCAAAGGCAATTGACCTTGCTGGTCGTGATGTAAACTTGGCAGTAAGACAAAGCGTTACACCAAAGGTTATTGAAACAGATTGGATTAGTGCTGTTGCAAAAGATGGTATTGCATTAAGCGTAAAAGTGCGTGTAACAGTAAAAGCAAATATTGCTCGTTTGGTTGGTGGTGCGGGAGAAGAAACAGTTCTTGCACGTGTTGGCGAAGGTATTGTAACAACAGTAGGTTCAGCAGAAACACACCAAGAAGTGCTTGAAAACCCTGATAGAATTTCACAAACAGTTCTTGACAAAGGTCTAGACACAGGCACAGCTTACGAAATTTTGTCAATTGATATTGCAGATATTGATGTTGGTAAAAATATCGGTGCAGACCTATTAAAAGACTCTGCCGAAGCAAAGAAAGTTATTGCCGAAGCTGAAGCATCAGAAAGAAGAGCAATGGCTGCAGCTCATGAACAAGAAATGAGAGCAAAAACTCAAGAAATGAAAGCAATGGTTCTTGCTGCCGAAGCAGAAGTGCCAAAGGCAATGGCTGAAGCAATTAAAAATGGTAAGTTGGGTGTTATGGATTACTATAAGATTCAAAACTTAACATCAGACACAGCAATGCGTAATGCAATTGCCGGCAACGATTCAAACAATCCAAATAAAAAACCAAAATTCTAAAAGGAGTAAAACAGCGTGTGGTGGATTTTAATAGTAATAGTAGTTGTAGTTTTTCTATTCTTCATCTATGCGCTTAATCCTGACAAAGTAAAGGCTCTTTTCAAAAGAAAGCGAAAAGAACCAAAGGCAAAGGTAGAAAAGCCAAAAGAAAAGGATAAAACTCCAACTGACCCAAACTTTAGTTACAATGAATACAAACCTGAAGAAGAAAAAAAATCTGAAATAAAAGTTGATAACTTGAACGAAAAGAAAGACAAAGGCGATATAAAATCTTCTCAAGTTGCTTACACAACATTAAAAGAAGAAATAGCAAAAGAAAAAGCTGAAATAAATTCAAAAGAAACAGGTGAAGGTCAAGACAAGAGCCGAGAAGGTAGACTTGTTAAAGGTGGAAGAAAATCTGGCGCAGTAAAAGGTGCTGACATAAAAAAAGTTGAAGTTGAAGATTTGGGCGAGTATAATGAAGATGCAGGGTTTGACGATGATGAAGACACTTCAAACCTAAATCAGTCAGTTGACGACTTTGAAATTGGTGATGATGACTATGATATGTTCAATATGGGAGAAAACAAATCAATAGGTCAAGAAATAAAAAATTTATCGCCAGAACTCAAAGCTTTGCTAATTGATAATGTACTTGACAAAAAAATTGATGACGACAAAAAATAACATATAAATAATTAAACACGCATAGTATTGTAATAGGGAGTACGGCGTGTTTAATTTTTTTAATGAGTTGGCATTAGATTATAACCTAAATATTGGTGGATATAATCAATTTAATTTGGTTAATCTTTCCAATAAATTAGTCTATATTGAAGGACAAAAAGGGATAATAAAAATATCTACCGACTGCATTACATTCAGGGTAAAAAAAAGTGTTATTTCCGTTTTTGGACAAAACCTTACAATAAAAAGAATAACCGATTCAGTACTTGTAATCGCTGGCGAAATCAAGCAAATTGAGAGTGGTGTATGAAGAATTATAGGTTTGAAATTTCGTCACTAAATAGCGAAAAATGTATAAATTTAATAACTCAAAAATATGAAATATTTGACTTTTCAAAAAATGATAAGAATGTTATTTTTTATTGCCAAAATAAAGATAAAGAAAATATTGAAAAAATATTAAAAAAATTAAATCAAAAAATATATAATAAAAATTATTTTGGTGCATTATTTCATATTAAAAACATATTTAGCATTGGCATAATATTAGGCATTTTTTTATCCATTATTTTATGGGGAATATCAACATTATTTATCACAAATATTCTTGTTGTTGGCAACTATAATTTTACTTCAAAGGAAATTTTTGAAGTTCTTGAAAATAATAAAATTTGCAAGTGGAAACTTAAAAAGGATATCAATATAAAATCATTACAAAATAATATTGAAAATATAAATCATATAAGTTACGCAAGTGTGATTATTCGAGGTAATTCACTTATTATAAATGTAAAAGAAGAATTGACCAACAGCGAAGTTATAAATATTGGAAATTTTGACCCGATTATTTCAATCTATGACGGGCAAATCACAAGTGTAAAGTTAATTCAAGGCACACTAAAAGTAAAGGTTGGCGATGTTATAAAAGTTGGTGATGTTTTGGTTGAACCCTACATAACAAAACAAACTGGCGAGAAAATTAGTGTTGAACCACTTGCAGATATTGTTTGTGATGTTTATGTTACATCAAGTTTGGAGTTGAAAGAAAATCAAATAAAAACGCAAAGAACAGGTAACAGTATTACAAATTTTGAACTTTACGCTTTCAATCTGCCAATTTTTAAAAAACAGGATGATGTTCATTTTAAAACATTTGAAAAAGTTGAAAAAGAAATTTATGTTTCAAATATCTTGCTTCCAATAAAAAGGAAAGAAATTACATATTACGAAACAACAACTACAAAAGAGAACATCAACTTTGAAGAAAACAAAAAAACTTTTATTGAACAATGTAAGCAAATTGCTTTGCTTAATTTTGCAAAATATGACATAATAAAAAATGAAAGTTATTCGATTTATAAAATTGATGACACATACACCATTTTATATACATTAACTTTGAGTAAAAAAATTTGTTAGAAGGAACATATGATAGTAAATTTTAATAACTTTGGAGATAAAGCTTTAAAACAAAAAATAATAGAAATTTTTGAAATTGCATTAAAAGAAACTCACAACAAAAACAATATTATAATTGATGTAACAATTGTTGGACGAAACACAATAAGAGAACTTAACAGGGAACATAGAAATGTGGACAGGGTTACAGATGTTTTGAGTTTTCCATTGCTAGAAAACGAAGAACTAAAAAGTGATTTGATGCAAGATGAAACCATACAAACTGAACTTGGCGATATTGTTATTTGCAAGTCAAGGGCAGTGGAACAAGCTAAGGAATATGGACATAGTTTGGAAAGAGAAATCTGCTTTTTGGCATTACATGGTTTTTTGCACGTTTTGGGCTATGACCATATACAAAAAGAAGATGAAATGATAATGTTTCCACTTCAAGATAAAATACTAAATAAAGCACATATGGAGAGAAAATGAAATATAAATTTGGATATATCGCAATACTTGGCAAGCCAAATGCGGGCAAAAGCACTTTGGTAAATAATTTGGTGGGCGAAAAAGTTGCAATCGTTTCGCCAAAACCACAAACAACAAGAAATAATATCTTGGGAATTTTGACAAAAGATAATTATCAACTTGTCCTTATTGACACACCGGGAATTCATAAATCAAAAAATGCACTCGACAAATATATGATGAAAAATGTTCGCTCGGCACAAAGTGGAGCAAATGTAAATGTTTATCTTATTGACTCAACAAAACAAATTCAAGACCAAGAACTTGAATATATAAAGAACTTGAAAGAAATGGAACAAACACCACTTATTGTTGCAATAAGTAAGGTTGATTTGATAAAACAACTAGATATCCTGCCAATAATTGACAAATTGTCAAAAATGAAAGAGATTGACGAAATTGTGCCAATTTCCAGCGTTAAAGGTAAAAACACAAAAGAACTTGTTGAAACAATATTAAAATACTTGCCAGAGAGTGATTCAAAAAATTTTGAATATAATGAAGATTACTATACAAATAAATCACTACGTTTTATTGCCAGCGAAACAATAAGAGAAAAGGCTCTATACTTTTTGCAAGATGAAATTCCTCATGGAATAAGTGTGGATATTGTCAACTTTGAAGAAAAGGAAAGGATAGTTGTAATTGATGCCGATATTATTTGTGAAAAGGAAAGTCACAAGTCAATAATTATAGGCAAAAAAGGCTCAATGTTAAAAAGCATTGGCGAAAAGGCAAGAATTGAACTGGAAAACCTAACAGGCAAAAAAGTGCTGTTAAAATTGTTTGTTAAGACAAAGAAAAATTGGAGAGAGAATACAAACTTGCTGACCGAATTTGGTTACAAACCAGATGAAGAATAATTTTAAATTTAGTAAATTTTTCTTTGATTTTTGCATATAATATAGTAAACTATTATTGTAAGATAAATTATTGAAAAACAAAAGGAGCAGGCTATGGAAAATTTTGTTAGTGAAGACGCAAAAAAAGTGTGGAACATTTTTACAAAAACAGGAAGTATTTCTGCTTATTTGTTGTATAGTGCAATTCAACATGGTAAATATCAAGATTTAGTCATTGATGACACACAAGAAAAAGATGGCGGAATGGAGTTGTAAAGTTGGAAACAATAAAACAAAAAGGCATTGTTCTTGGGTCTGTTGATTACAAAGAAAAGGACAAGTTGGTAACTTTATTTACGCTTGAAAATGGAATAATAACTTGCGTGCTAAAATCAGTAAAAAGTGAAAAAGCAAAACTAAAATTCGCCAAAGAACCATTTTGCTTTGGTGAATTTTTAATAACTCTTCCGTCAAAAATTATAACAAGCGTTGATGTTGAAGATAGTTTTTTTGAATTAACAAAAAACATAGACAAGCTGTATATCGCTTGTGCAATTCTTGATGCAGTAAAAACTGTTTTGCCACAAGGCGAAAAGAACCCCGCAATGCTTGTTGAAACATTAAAGGCAATTGGTACAATTTGTTATGATAACGTCAATGATAAATATGTTTTAATAAAATTTTTGCTAGACATTTTTGATGCGGTTGGATACAAGCTTGCACTCAATAAATGTTCTGTTTGTGGTCAAGATTTTGGGGCAAAAAGATACATCAATTTGGATTTTGGTGAAATTGTTTGCTCAGGTTGTAAAACCTCAAATTGTATGGAGATTTCTCCCAGATGCCACAAGACCTTCAAAATCTTATTTGACACACCATATGATAGTTTGTCAACATTAAAATTATCAAAATTTAGTGAAGATGAAGCCATAAATGTCCTAAATATCAATTTTGAACATAGATTTGGTAAAAAATTGGTTATTGTAATTTAATAAAAAATTTTAGCAACTATTTGTATTTAGTTGCTAATTTTTTTTTGTTATTGTAAACTAACAAAGTATTTTTATATAGGAGGAAACACATGGCAAAAAAATACGTTTATTTGTTTACCGAAGGTAACGCAAAAATGCGTGAACTTTTGGGTGGTAAGGGCGCAAACCTTGCTGAAATGACAAACCTAGGACTTCCTGTTCCACAAGGCTTCACAATATCAACAGAAGCTTGCACACAGTACTATGAAGATGGTCGTCAAATCAATCCAGAAATTCAAGCAGAAATTATGGAATATATTTCAAAAATGGAAAAAATCACTGGCAAAAAATTCGGCGATGAAGAAAACCCACTTTTAGTTTCTGTTCGTAGTGGTGCAAGAGCATCAATGCCAGGAATGATGGACACAATTTTGAATCTTGGACTCAACGAAAAGGTTGTAGAAGTTATTGCAAAAAAATCTGGTAATCCAAGATGGGCTTGGGACTGCTATCGTAGATTCATTCAAATGTACAGCGATGTAGTTATGGAAGTTGGTAAAAAGTATTTTGAACAACTTATTGATGAATTGAAAGAAAGAAAGGGTGTTACACTTGATATTGACCTTACTGCAGAAGATTTAAAAGAACTTGCTGGCAAGTTTAAAGCAGAATACAAGGCAAAGATAGGGCAAGACTTCCCAGATGACCCAAAAGAACAATTGTTTGGGGCAATCAAAGCCGTATTTAGATCATGGGACAACCCAAGAGCAAACTACTATCGTATGCAAAATGATATTCCATACTCATGGGGTACAGCTGTCAATGTACAAATGATGGTATTTGGCAATATGGGCGAAACATCTGGAACAGGTGTCGCATTCACTCGTGACCCTGCAACAGGCGAAAAGAAACTTATGGGAGAATTTTTGATGAATGCCCAAGGCGAAGATGTTGTTGCTGGTGTAAGAACTCCAATGCCAATATCAAAAATGGCAGAAATTATGCCTCACGTTTATGAACAATTCCAAGAAATTTGCAAAACATTGGAAAATCACTACCATGATATGCAAGATATGGAATTCACAATTGAAGACAAAAAGTTATATATGCTTCAAACTCGTAATGGTAAAAGAACTGCAAAAGCTGCAATCAAAATTGCTTGCGATTTAGTTGACGAAGGAATGATCACAGAAAAAGATGCAATTATGCAAATTGACCCAAAATCTCTTGATTCACTTCTTCACCCACAATTTGATGCAAAAGCATTAAAGTCAGCACAACCAATCGCACAAGCTCTTGCTGCATCTCCAGGTGCTGCTTGTGGAAAGATTGTATTTACAGCAGAGGATGCCGTAAAACATGGCAAAAACAAAGAAAAAGTTGTTCTTGTTCGTTTGGAAACATCTCCAGAAGATATCGAAGGTATGCACTATGCACAAGGCGTGCTTACTGTTCGTGGTGGTATGACATCTCACGCAGCAGTTGTAGCTCGTGGTATGGGAACATGCTGTGTTTCTGGTTGTGGCGATATCAAAATGGACGAAGAGAACAAGTGTTTCACTCTTAATGGAAAAACATATCATGAGGGCGATGAAATCTCTCTTGATGGTTCAACAGGTAAGATTTATGATGGAATAATCGCAACAGTTCCTGCAAACACAAATGATGGCGAATTTGGTAGAATTATGGCTTGGGCTAACAAGTATAAAGCACTTTCAGTTAGAACAAATGCAGACACTCCAAAAGACGCTCATCAAGCATTTATGTTTGGGGCAGAAGGTATTGGACTTTGCAGAACAGAGCATATGTTCTTTGAACCAGACCGTATTGCAGCCATTCGTGAAATGATTTGTGCAGACACAGTTGAACAAAGAGTAAAAGCTTTGGACAAACTTGAACCAATGCAACAAGGTGACTTTGAAAAACTTTATGAAGAAGCAAAAGGTCTTCCAGTAAACATTCGTTTCCTTGATCCACCTCTTCATGAATTTGTTCCAACAGAAGAAGCTGACATAAAGCTCCTTGCTGACTCACAAGGCAAAACAGTTGAAGAAGTAAAACAAATTATTGCTTCACTTCATGAGTTTAACCCAATGATGGGACATCGTGGTTGCAGACTTGCTGTAACATTCCCAGAAATCGCAAGAATGCAAACAACAGCCGTTATTAAGGCTGCAATTGCAGTAACAAAACGTCATCCAGAATACAAGACAGAACCTGAAATAATGATTCCACTTGTTGGCGAAGTAAAAGAACTTGCATTTGTTAAGAATATAGTTTCCGAAACAGCTGATGCTTTAATCAAAGAATCAGGTCTTAATATGGAATACAAAGTTGGTACAATGATAGAAATACCAAGAGCAGCACTTCTTGCTGATGAAATTGCAAAAGAAGCTGAATATTTCTCATTTGGTACAAACGACTTAACTCAAATGACATTTGGTTTTTCTCGTGATGATGCCGGCAAATTCTTGAAATCATACTATGAACATAAGATTTATGAATTTGACCCATTTGCAAAACTTGATACACATGGTGTAGGTAAGTTAATCGAAAATGCAACAAGACTTGGAAAACAAACACGTCCAAATATGGAACTTGGAATTTGTGGCGAACATGGTGGCGATCCATCATCAATCGAATTCTGCCATAATACAGGACTCACATATGTTTCTTGTTCGCCATTCAGAGTACCAATCGCAAGATTGGCTGCTGCACAAGCTAACATTAAAAATCCTAGAAAATAAAAAAAATAAAAAAAGAACTCCCAATAACTTCGTTTACTGTCAAATTTTCAACATAGTCATTTGCGTCAGCAAACTCCTACGTTGAAAAATTTGACAAGCCTCGTTCTTGGGGTTCTTTTTTTATTTTTATATAGCACAAAAACTTCTTTGTTTCTGCTTGGAAATTTGCATACAATCACTTATGTAGGTAAGTTCTGCGTGCAAGTGCCAAGTAAACATCGAATTTCGGGCTGTTTTTTATTTTTTAAATACAATTTATGTTTATTAGAGAGCATAGCACACACAGTCACTTGCATCAGCAAGCTCCTGCGTGTGCGAACTCACTGAGCCTCGTTCTTGGGGTTCTTTTTTATTGTCATTGCGACACACACATCGACGCACAACTCTGGAGAAATTCCTTATAAAAGCAGATGAGATTTCTCGTTAGCAGGTTCAGATATTCCACACTCGAAACGACTATTTTTATATTATCTTTTCGTTTCGACACATACTTCAAGGTTGACTTTGGAGAAATCTCTTCCAATTAGTCATTTCGACCTCGACATCCTTGACGGGCAATGGAGAAATCTCAACCATGTTAAAACTTTCGCTAAATTTTCTTTGTTTGCATTAAAATAGTTTATAAATAGGTAAGTAAAATAATGTTGGTAATTGCCAAAAAATCTTCAATATTTTTTTATTTGTTGACACACTGTTGTCAAGTTTTGAGTGCTATATATAGAACATATGTTCAATTATGTAAAATAAAAGCAAAAGACGATTAACGATTTATGTAATTTTCTGTCGACTTTTGTAAAAAAATGTCGATATTTGTAAAAAATGTCACACTAAATTGACTTTGCCCCAAGGTCTATAACATAATTGGATGTACAAAGGGAGAATAACATGGAAAACAATAATAATTGGAGTAAAACAATACTGGGAGTTTACAAGTATTTACCAAGGGTCACTTTGGCATTTGACAAACTTGTAAAATCAAGGGCATATAATTCATCAGCCACAAGTCTTTATAACTTGGCATTTAATGATATTATGAATGTTGCTAACTCAATAATAAATTTAACACAAAGAAAAAACAATCTAATCAATTTAAAAGTGATAATTGATAAAACTTTAAAAAGTATTGATTTAACAAGTGCAAGAATTTTAATTTACAAATATTTTGACAACAAAAAGTCGGCAGATATTGCAAAAATGTTAAATGTTTGCAATAGAACATATTTTAGAAAGGTAAATAGCGCATTAACACATTTTACTTGTGCATTGGCAAAGCAAGGATACGATTCATTCAAATTATTCCAAATGCTCAAAAATGAAAAATGGATAATGTCAGTTTACAACACATATTCAGCATGTGAAGATATTGGAATGGAAAACATTATGGACAGTGTGGAATATCGAAACAAGTTCCAAAGAACATTAATGTGTGAATTCAAAAAGGCAAGAGTAGGCTAATTAAAATAGTCGCCATCAATTTCATAGTAGTCAGAGTGCTTTAATCTTGAAATTTTTTTCTTTTCCTTCTTTGGCTTATTGCTACTATTTGGTTTTTGCATTGCGATTCTTGTTGGTTTAAACAAAAAGTAAATTATTAGTATACAAGGCAGACAAACGGCAACAATTATAACTATTTGAAGAGGTGTTGATATAGATAAAAATTTATCTTGACTTTCTGCATTTTTAGATATGTTTTCAAAGTTAGGTGTAACATATTCATATGTTTCGGTGTTTTGTGGGATATTGTTAAGCAAGTCGCAAAGTGGTGAATATACATAACCATAGTAATCTTTGTTATCCTTAACATATTTACAATAATACCAAACATTTCCTTTATAACTTATTGCTTCTTCGCCAAGAGCCTGCCCATAAAATTCAAGATTAGTGCACATAAAAGGGATTGTTGTAACAAGATTACTAATGCCGTTTGTTTCGTTTGGGGAAGTCCTAAGGTTTGCACCGCTTGGTGTAAAAACCCTAAAACTAATATTATTTGCATAAGGTGTTATTGGCGTTTTGTCTATGCAAGAAACTTCGCTTTTCTTAACATATCCAAAAATACCTTTATATTCAGCTTTATAGTATAAGTCATTTTCATCTCCAAGCAATTTTACAAAATAGGTTATTGGCAACATAAAAATTTGGTTTTGATTGTCATCGCTTGATGATGGTGACGAATATATGTAAATATTGGTAGATAGAACTCTGCCATAAAAATCTCCACTTGCAAACACAAATTGAGTGGGATGAACAATACAAATTGATAAAACAAAAATAAATATTGCAATAATCTTTTTCATCATAACAATTATAAATTAAATAGTACAAGACAGTACAAAAGATTACTGTCTTTTATTATACAAAAAAGGAGAATTTTAGGTTTTGAACAAAGAAGAAATTTTATCACAAATCTCAAAAATTGATTTGCAAATCACAAAATTAAAATGTAATGACAAATTATCAAAATATAACTCCGGCGAGAAGAAACATCAAAAACAATTATTGTTCCACAAATGCCCAAAAAGAAATCGCTGGGTGTTTGGTGGCAACAGGAGTGGAAAAACTGAATGTGGGGCAGTTGAAACTGTGTGGTTGGCTCGTGGTATTCATCCATTCAGAAAAAACAAAAAAGACATCTCATGTTGGGTCGTTTCACTTTCAACACAAGTTCAAAGAGATGTTGCTCAAGCAAAAATATTATCCTATCTTAACCCTGATTGGATTCAAGATGTTGTAATGTTATCTGGGCGAAAAGATAGTTTGTCAAGTGGAATAATAGACTATATTTTGATAAAGAACGTGTTTGGTGGTATAAGTAAAATTGGTTTCAAAAGTTGTGACCAAGGTCGTGAGAAATTTCAAGGAACAAGTCTTGATTTTGTTTGGTTTGATGAAGAACCTCCAGAAGATATATACAAAGAGTGCAAAATGCGTGTGTTTGACAAACAGGGTGACTTGTTTGGAACAATGACACCACTAAAGGGATTGACATGGGTATATGATGAAATTTACCTAAACAGCAAGAATGATAAAGAGGTTTGGTGCGAAGAAATGGAGTGGGCAGACAATCCATATTTGTCAAAAGACGAAATTGATGCACTAACAAGTTCAATGTCTGCCGATGAGTTAGATGCAAGAAGATATGGCAAGTTTACAGCAAATGGGGGAATGGTGTATCCAGAGTTTGACGAAAACGTCAATGTTATTGAACCATTTAATGTGCCAAGAGAGTGGTATGACAACATATCAATTGACCCGGGGCTTAACAATCCACTTTCATGCCATTTTTACGCAGTTGATTATGATAATAATATTTATGTGATAGCCGAGCATTTTGAAGCCAAAAAGGGTATAGAATATCATGCAAATGCCATAAAAAGTATTTGTGAAAAATTAAATTGGCCCAAAACAAGTTCAGGGTATATTTATGCATTAATTGATAGTGCAGCAAATCAAAAAACTTTGGCAAGTGAAAAGAGTGTAACCGAATTATTTTATGATTACAAAATACAGGTAAATCCAAAAGTTAACAAAGATTTATTCACAGGTATTCAACGTGTAAAAACATATCTAAAAGATGCACAAGGCAAGTCAAGGTTATTTATTTTTAAAACGTGTACAAACCTTATTAGAGAGCTAAAATCATACTTTTGGGGTGATGCTGATCACCCAATAAAAAAAGACGACCACTGTCTTGACGAATTAAGATATTACATAATGTCAAGACCAGAAAATATCCGCCCAAAGTTGCAAAAAACCGATATTCAAAAAGATAAAGAAAGATTGATAAGAAAATTAAAAATGTCGGCATACAAACTGTAATATTTATGCAAAACAATGAATAAATATTCAAATTTAATAAAATATAAAAAAACAATAATAATATATATATTAAATAATTTAGTTAAATTATTTGTTAAAAAATATTTCGTGTGTTATATTTATTTTGTAAATAAAATCAAAATTGGAGAAATTATTTTGAAAAAATATTGTTTTGTTTTTAGTTTAATATTTGTATTTGCCCTTGGGTTTGGCTTTTTGTTGCCAAAAAATAATATTGTGCTTGCACAGGATGAAACATACACAAACATCTCAAGTGTGCAAGACTTTGCAACTTTGCAAACAAATCCAAATGGGAAATATAGGTTAACAAACGATATCAGTTTTGCAGATGTTGACAATTTTGAAGGGGTTGGCACATTCTCTGGCGAGATTGATGGAAATGGCTACACACTTTCAGATTTAACAATTTCAAGTGAAGACAAACCTTTTGCAGGAATCTTTAATCAACTAAACAATGCAACAATAAAAAATCTTCAACTAAAAAACATAACAATTTCTGCAACTCAAACTATTGAGGGGGAATACCTTAAAGCAGGGATAATTTGTGGAAATATGATTTCTTCAAGATTAGAAGAGATTTCCATAATCTATGATACAAATGTGCAAGCATTAAACGTTGTTTCAAAATCAAGAAGTTATGTTGGTTTGCTTGCAGGTAATATGTCTGATGGTTGCGTTATAAAAAATTGTTATCTAAATGGAAATATTGCCTTTGAAAACGAAGATGAAACAAAAACAAATTATGTTGGCGGAGTCGCTGGTTACATTGAAAACTCAACAGTAAACTTTGTAGTTCAAGACGTATCAATGCAAATGAATAATATTAAAAGCAAAAACACATTTTTGGGTGGAATTATTGGACAACTTGTAGGCAATCGTTCAAATATCCAAAGCATTGTTTCAAAGGGTGCAATTACGCTAACAGGAAGTAATGACGATATTTCTGCATATAGTTTGATTGGGCAAATATCTTTATCACTAATGCCAGATAGCAAAAAGGTTAATTACTTGTATTCAATAAGTGCACTTGACACAATTGGAAATTTGGAACAACTTAATGCAAAAACAAATAATGCTTTTGCTGTCAACAAACTTGAAAATCAAGTTGATGCAAACAATTTTTATGTAAAGAATTATTATTTGGAAATGCAAAAGTTTGATAATCTTTTCCCTTGGGACTTTAATTCTATTTGGCAGTTAAAAACAGCAAAAAGTTTGCCAACACTTCAACATTTTGACAGTTTTACATACACAGTAAATGAAGCAAAAAGCTTTGACTATACCAACAAACCAAAAGATGTTACAAACATAATAACATTCATCACAAATGCAGGGAATACATATCGTTATGGCGAAGACATTGAAATTGGTGGATATATCAATAATGTTTCAAATATGAACAAGTTTTTTAAAACCGTTGGAATAAGAAAAGATGGCTCACTTATTTTTGACAACAAAAAAGTTGAAGAAATAATAAGGGAAGGAAATCCTGACACTCAAATAGATATTCAAGAAGACAAAATAGTTTACAAAAATAATGGTGTTACAGTAACCGAAACTGAAAGTGAGTTTGCAGGAAACACCGCAAAAACTTATGCAATAAACACATCAAACATTCTTTGGAACAAATACTCATTAAACGATAATGAAGTGAATGTCTACACAATTCCAAATGGAAATTTGACAAATGTTGGAATTTACTCATTGGCACTTGAAACAATAAACTATAGTGTTCTTGTAAAATCTGAAGATGTAAATCAAGGCACAGTAAAAAGAAATACCGCAAGCATTGAACAAAAAGAATTTACTGAAACAAATGTAGTTTATGGAAGTTCATTAAACTATGTGGCAACTCCAACAAGCGACTTTGGTTTTAATGGATGGTATCGTGATGAAGAAAAAACAAAATTGCTTGGAACACAACAACAAATCAAAGTAGACTTTAACGAAAAAGCATTTGAAGATGGTGGAATATTTAGTGGTTTAACTCTTGGCGAAGACAACTTGATGTTGTATGCAACTTTCACAAAAAGAGTTTGTGACGTAACAATCAAGTTTGCCGTTAATGGTGAAGTTACTGATGAAATTTTGTCAACAGTCAAGTTTAATGGCTCAAATGTTCAAGCAAAAGATAATATACTCGCCGTTAAAGCAAAAATGGGCGAAACAGCAAAATTCTCTGTTACTCTTCCATCAGGTTATGAATTTTCAAACTGGTTCCAAAGTGATGGAACAAATGATATTGGTGTAATTGGCGACACCTTGGAAATTGAATTTGAAGTTACAAACGATGATGAAACAATGACAATCGTTGCAAACTTTAAAAAAGAAATTGAAGAAAATAACACAGATACCACATGGATCTGGGTAACTTGTGGAATTGGTGGTGGACTTTTGGTAATCGGTCTTGTAGTCTTCTTTATCATCAAAAATAAACGTGGTGGTTTTGGTGGTAAAGGCGGAGGAAAGAACGATTACAAAAAAATGTACTATTAAAAGCAAAAATAAGAGCATCTTCGGTGTTTACTGCATAAAAAATCCGACAGTCGTTTGCGGTCAGCAAACTCCTGCCGGATTTTATTATGCGAGCCTAGAATATGTTACTTATTTTTGCTTTTAATTCTCAAGCAAACCAAGAGCCTTGTTGTTGTGTCTTTCTATTAGTAATTTCGACTGCCGACATCCTTGACGGGCAATGGA
>DJER01000033.1:103551-104297 GCA_002431905.1 Christensenella sp. UBA5893
CGGGCAATGGAGAAATCTCAACCGCTTGCATATTGAGAAAAGGAGAGAGTTTACGGTGCAAGCAAAAATTGAGCAGTCTTTATGGCTCTTTTTTGTTTATAATCAATCATCAAGTCCAAGCAAAAAGTTTGGATCAATATCCAAAATTTGAGCAATGTTTTGCAGTTGAAAAAATCGGGGTTCTTGAACTCCGGCAAGCCATTTGCTTATTGTACTTTGTGATGTTTTAATTAGTTTTGCACATTCACTTTGTGAAAGGTGTTTATCTTCTAATATTTCCTTAAAAATATTCTTAAATTCTCTTTTCATATGGATATACTAACAAATGTATTCGAAAACGAATTGACATATTCGAAAACGAATAGTATAATAATATTATGAATAAAGCAAACGAATTTAATCCATCAAATCACACAAATGAAAATATAAATCTTTCAGGGAATATTGTTCTTGAAGGTGAGTTTGAACAAATGGAAAAGAAACTTGATTTGTTTGGCACGTTTTCAATTGCATTCATCTTTTTTGAAAAAGAAATAATATACTTGGCAAATAAATATGGTCTAAAAAAAGAGATAATATATAATGAATATGTAAATTGGAAAGAAAATAAATAAAAAATTGTCACACATTGTGGCAATTTATTTTTTTATGTTTTATTATCTAACCGAAAATAAAATTAACCAATAATATGTTTATTCCCTTACAAATAAATGGGTTAAGCATTTTTTATTATTAAATTTTATTTT
>DJER01000033.1:104355-167220 GCA_002431905.1 Christensenella sp. UBA5893
TATTTCAAAATTTTTATTAAAAATTATTTTTATAAAAAGCGAGGGAAAAATGCAAAAAGAAAAATTGCCCTCAAAAAAAATAATTGAAGATGCCTTGCTCAAAAAAGCGTTGGGATATGAAGCAAAAGAAGTTGTTGAAGAGTATGTTATTGACGAATCAGGCGAGAGTAAATTATCAAAAAAGAAAGTTACCAAAAAACATATTTCACCAGATATTTCTGCTGCCAAAGTACTTTTGGAACATTTCACTAATGTGGAAGAAAACAAGTACGAGCAAATGAGCTTGGATGAGTTAAGGCAAGAAAAACTAAAATTGATTAAATTATTAGAGCAAGAGGGAGAAAATGATGCAAGTTAAACAATGTAACATAAAAACAAAATGCGAGATAAACGGTTGCAAAAATTTGGCAACCATAACGATATGCAAAGAAGATGATTCAAAGTTTGGACTTAAAGTTTGTGAAGATTGTGCAAAATCTTTAAATGAAACATTGTCAAAATTATATGTTCCAAAGTGTATTCCTTCACCATTTATTCATAACAAAAAAGGAGTGATGTAATGAAAAAGCAAGAAGATTTGGTAAGTTTAGTTTTGCAAGATTTCAAAAAACGTCAAAACGAACGAAAGCAGTTTGAGGCAACTTGGAAACTATGTATGAACTTTTTAATGGGCAATCAATATTGTAGTATTGCACCGAACTTGGAAGTCGAGAACAACGACAAACAATATTTTTGGCAAGAACGAGAAGTGTATAACCATATCGCACCAACACTTGATATAAGACTTGCAAAATTGCAAAAAGTTAGACCAATTATGAGTGTTATCCCAGCGTCAAATGATGATTGTGACCTAAAGACTGCAAAGCTTTGTAAAAAAATCATTAACAGTGTGTATAACAAACAAGATTTGTCAGCACAAATCTGCAAGGCAACAAAATGGAGTGAAATTTGTGGAACAAGCTTCTATAAAATAATTTGGAATAGCGAACTTGGTGATATTATTGCAAAAGATGAAAATCATACTTTGCGTACAGGCGATATTGAAGTGAGCGTTATAAGTCCTTTTGAGATTTATCCAGATAGTGTAAACAACGAAAATGTAGATGATTGTCAAAGTATTATTCATGCAAAAGCATATCATGTTGATGAAATAAAAAGAATTTATAATGTTGACGTAAAAGGCGAAGACATAAATGTCTTTTCACTTGAAAATGTTGGGACTGGTCTTGGTGGACTTGGCTATAACTCATATGCAACAAAAATTGTTAGTGGCATAAAATCAAATCATGCACTCGTTATTGAAAAATATGAAAAGTCGTCAAAAAATCATCCAAATGGCAGGTTCATTATAGTTGCCGGAAACACACTTGTCTATGACGGCGAATTACCTTTTGTAAATCGAATTGACGGCACTCGTGGTTTTCCATTCATAAAACAGGTTAGTATAGAACAAGCGGGCTCTTTTTGGGGCACAGGTATTGTTGAAAGACTTATACCAGTTCAAAGAGCATACAACGCAGTAAAAAATAGAAAGCATGAATTTTTAAATCGAATTTCAATGGGTGTTTTGACAGTTGAAGATGGCAGTGTTGATTTGGATAACTTGGAAGAAGAGGGCTTGTCACCGGGCAAAATTTTGGTGTATAGACAAGGATCAAATGCCCCAAGGTTTATGTCAGCAAGCAGTGTGCCAACTGATTTTGAAAGAGAAGAACAAGCGTTGCTTGCCGAATTTATGACAATTTCTGGTGTTAGTGATATCTTGAATAGTTCATCAACCTATACAAATTTAAGTGGCGTTGCACTACAACTTTTGATTGAACAAGATGAGTCAAGAATTTCGCCAACAAGTGACAAAATAAAAGAGTGCATAAAAGAACTTGGCGGTCAAATTTTAAGGCTATATAAACAGTTTGCCACAATGCCAAGACTATTAAAAGTCGCTGGCGACAATGGCGAACTTGAACTTGAATATTTTAATGCAAGCGATATAACAAGCGAAGATATAGTTTTTGAAAGTGATAGCGAAATTTCCGAAAGTTTGGCACAAAGACGAAGTATGGTTTTTGATTTGCTGAATGCCGGTTTGCTTGCAGACGAAAATGGTAAGTTGAGCAATAGAATGCGTCTAAAAGCACTTGATTTGCTGGGCTTTGGTATTTGGGAAAATGCTCAAGACCTAAACGAATTGCATACCAAAAAAGCTTCGGCAGAAAATGTCGACTTGGCTAATCAAAAAGATGTCAAAGTGTGCGAAATTGATAATCACGACCTTCATATTCAGGAACATATTTCATATATGCTCGGTTGTGAATACAAAAAGAAATTAAACGAAAATAAAAATATTGAACAGGTATTTTTGAACCATATAAGACAACACAAACAAATGAAAAAAATTGAAGAAAGCATAAAACAAGAGGAGTAATATTATGGAAGAAAAAGAAAATTGGGAACAACCAACAAATTCGGATAATGTGCCCATGGCAGACGCCAAAATTGAAGAAAGCACGCCTTTGTCCGATAACGGCTCCCTATACGGAAAATTTAAGGACGCCGAAAGTTTGCTCACAGCCTATAACAATTTGCAGGCAGAGTTTACAAGAAAGTGTCAAAGATTAAGCGAACTTGAAAAACAAGAACAAGAAGTGCCAGCTAAAGAAGAAATGGAAGATAAAACACCGGTTTTCGAAACCGAAGATTGGCAAAGCAAAGTTACAACTTTTCTTGAACAAAACAAGGACGCAAAAAAATATGCAAATGAGATATCAAACTATATCCTAAACGACCCAGAGCTTCAAAACGATAAAAATGCCCTTGATATTGCTTGGGCAAAGGTGGTTAGCCAAAAATATAAATCACCAGAAAGTATTGTAAGTGATGACAAGTTTGTTGACGATTTTGTTATGTCGAATGAGCAAATAAAACAAAAAATAATTTCACAATATATTCAAGATTTAGAAAAAAACAAATTGCCTCCATTTGTAACACAAAAACAAGGTGGAAATGTAACTTTTCAAACAGAAAAGAAAGCCACAACGCTAGACGAAGCAAAAAGACTTGTGGAGGCAATACTCAAATCAAACTAAAAATAGGAGACAAAAATGGTTACATTACAAAGTGCAGAAAATGCATTAAAAACAGTATATCTTGGAGTGGTTAGCAATCAATTAAACGTAAATGCGAACCCACTTCTTGGAAAAATTAAACAAACAACAAAAGATGTTTGGGGAAAAGAAGTAAGAAAACTTGCTCCATACGGAATCAATGGTGGTATTGGCGCTGGTGCAGAAACAGACGCACTTCCAAAAGCCGCAGGAAATAACTATGTTCAATTTGTCAGCGAACTCAAAAACTTGTATGGCAAAATTGAACTCTCAGACAAAGCAATTCGTGCATCAGAAAATAATGCAGGCGCTTTTGTTAATTTGCTAAACGATGAAATGGAAGGACTTATCAAAGCATCAAGTTTCAACTTTGGAAGGATGTTATTCGGCGATGGTAGTGGACTTTTGGCAACAATAACAGCAGTTGACTCAACAACAAAAGTAATCACTTGCGATAGCGTTAGAAATCTTATTGAAGGTATGGTTATAGATATCTATAACGGCTCAACAAAGGTTGATGGTGGATTAAGAATTACATACGTTGACAGAGTAAACAAAAAAGTGCATATTGCATTCCCAGCATCATACTCAAAAATAATCGCTCAAAACTATACATTATATGTTCAAAACTCAAAAGGTTTTGAAATTTCAGGACTTGGAAAAATCTTCTCAAATTCTGGAACATTATATGGTGTTTCAAGAACTGACTATCCATGGCTCACACCATACACAAAAACAGAAGCAGGCGAAATAAGTGACAGCCTTATCCAAAGTGCAATAGACTTTTTGGATGAAGTAAGTGGCTCAAATATCAACTATATTGCTTGCTCAAGTCAAGTAAGACGTGCATACCAAGAATATCTTGGCGCATACAGGCGCAATGTTGACGTTATGGAACTTGCCGGCGGATACAAAGCACTAACATACAATGGTATCCCAGTTGTTGCAGATAGATTTGTTGAAGATGATGCAATGTACTTGCTCAACACAGACGAATTTACTTTGCACCAACTTTGCGATTGGAAATGGCTTGAAGGGGAAGACGGAAGAGTGTTAAAACAAAATGCCGGATATCCAACTTACACAGCAACTCTTGTAAAGTATGCCGAACTCGTTTGCGATAAACCAAATGGTCAAGCAAAAATTACAGGAATTTCTAGTACAGTAACAAACCCATTCAAATCAGTTACAGTTGTAAACCCAACAAAAGACGATTCATCAAAATCTCAAGGTTAATTTACGATAAATGCTTAAAAACTAGACTTAAATTCAATTAAGTCTAGTTTTTCATAAGCAAAAAGGAGATAAAATGCTTATTGAAATAAAGTCAGACCCACTTTTTGTTACAGACAGACTAAAAGAACTAGACCAAGACTATTACTTGGTTTTTAACACTATAAAACATAAGTACGAAGTGCATAACCATAGTCAAATTGGATGCTCATATTGCTTAACATATCCAAACCCCGCATTAGACGAAAGATTACTTGAACTAGTCAAAAAAACAAGACGAGAAAACTTTAATGAACTAATGAAAGAGATTGACAAAGCAAACGAAAAGATTGAACAAGAATTTATAAAATCACAAAAAGAAAAATTGGAGGGAAAATGAAAACAAAACAAGTTTTGGAACTAACTGCAGTATTTTTAGGCAAAGAAGAATTACTAAATTGTGCATATTTCACAGGTTCACAAGAAGAAATAAGCCAAGAAAATCAAAAAGACCTAGATATGTTGTTAAGATGCCTTAATTTAATAACAAGCGAAATATCAACAGATTATTTGCCAATCTATAAAACAAAAACAATCAATTTTGTGGATGGTATTTGCCATTTGGAAGATGTTGATGAAAATATCTACCAAATTGTCAAATTGCAAGACGAATTTGACAGCGAAATTAGATTCAAAATCATCGGCAATAACCTAAAAGCCAATGCGACCACTTGCCAAATAACATACACATCTTTTGCTCAAAAAACAACACTTGATGGAAATGTTGAAACCTTTTCAAATCTAATGCCAGCAAGAGTCCTAGCATATGGAACAGCAATGGAATATTCGTTTATTAGTTCTCTTTATGATGACGCAAGCGTGTGGGAGTCAAGATATAAAAATGGACTTTTGTCAATATCTCAAAAAAAGCATAACCTTGTTATGCCAAAAAGAAGGTGGATGTAATGTTCTATAAAAATCCATTATTACTAAAAAAAGTAAAAGACTACCAAATATCTTTCAGTGCTTTTGCAAATGGAATGAACACCGAAGTCGATGAAGGTATATTGCCATACAAATATGCCAAAAGGTGCTATAACTACACTGTAAAAAACGGTGCACTAAAAAATGGTATTGGGTTTAGAGATTTAAGACTTCCAAAGTCAGACGATGATCTAACAGATGAAAGGGTTATAGAAACAAAATACGATGACGATATAAAGGCAATTTGGCTCTATAAATATTTTGACCCAAAACTAAACAAACCAAACTATCAACTTATGTATTATACAACGGGTGGCAGACTCTTGTGGTTTGCACTAATAAACAAATTTCCATACACTTTTGAAATTTCAAGTATCATATATTCAAAAGAAGTGCCAAATGCCGTAAACTATAGACTAGATGGTCTTGATTATATGATTTTTTCTTCAAAAACTGGTGGTATGTGGAAATATAACTGCACCAAAACTGCCCAAAAAATTGAAAATGGGCCAAGCATTGTTTCAATGTGCTTGCACTATGAACGCTTGTTCGCAATTATAGAAAATGGCGAACATAACAGATTGAGTTTTTCGGCAACACTAGATCCAACAAACTTTAATGAATCGTTGTCGGAAGGTGGTTTTATTGAAATGCAAGACGAACGTGGTCCACTAAACCATGTTGTTAGTTTTAATGACTATGTTTATGTTTTCAGAGATTTTGGTGTTGCAAGAGTTTCTGCCTATGGCGACCAAGCAAATTTTAGTGTCAGCCAACTCTTTATTTCAAGCGCAAAAATCTATGGCAACTCCGTTTGCGTTTGCGGGGATAGAATTATGTTTCTTTCTCGTGACGGAATAATGTCTTTTGACGGCTATACAACACAAAAACTTAACCTTGGAATCGAAAGTTTGCTAAAAAATGTCACAAACGAAAATTGCTCGGCACTTTACTATAACGGCAAGTACTATCTTGCACTAAAACTCAACTTTAATGATGGCGAAAAAATCGGTTGCGAAAGTTATAGCGAAGGCTACATAAATAATGCAGTAATAGAAGTAGATCTAAAAACCCTTGATGTGAATATCTCTCGTGGTATGGACATAAGGAATATGCTTGTTGTGGATAATGGTAACTTTTGTAAAGTCGTTGCTTGCTTTAATGGTGAGTTCAAAGACAAACTTGGTGAAATGACCCATGATGGCGAAATGTTTGGCACTCCACTAAAAAAATGTTGGACAAGCCCAAAGAGCAATCTCGGCTATCCAACAAAAGTAAAACGTGTAAAAGAAGTGCTAATAAAAACCAAATCTGATTGCAAGATAAATGTAAAAACCGAAACAAAAGACAAAACATTTTTTGTGACAGGCTCAAATAAATCTCAACGCAAAAAGATAAATGTTTTTGGTGAACAAATTGAAATTTCATTTATAAGTGACAAGGCAGGAGATATAGATATTTCTTGCCCACAAATCACAATAGGAGTAACAAGTTGATTGACGCAAGATTAATAAAGTATTTTAACAAAATCACAAGACGTAAATTAAATTATAGAGCAAGGGGGAACAAAGAAGATGTACAAATATTCTTTCAGTAGTGAAGACACTGACAAAATAACAGAAAAAACAAAAAACTATTCAGATTTATTGTCAAATTTCAAAAAGGTTGATGAAAAGTATAATTTTAGTGATGACAGCGACCTTGATTTGCAACGAAAAACCTTTCAAGGTAAAACTGATGAAGAAATCAAAAAACAAGCACAAGATAGCTTGAAAGACTACAAACAAACAGGCGTAGATGATATAGAAAAATCATATAACAACAAAAAATCAAGTCTTGATGAAAAAATCCAATGGGCAAAAGATGAGGGCGAAGAGAAAAAGAAAGAAACAACATCTCTTTATTCTTCATTAAAAGAAGACGCAAAACAAGACGCATTAAAACGTGGACTTGCTCGTTCGTCAATTGTTATCAATGTGCTTGATGCCTTTGATAAAAATATGCTTAATGAATATAAAAAAATCAACGAAGATATCACATCAAAAATGCAAAATTTGTCAAGCCAAAAATCGCTTTTGGATGAACAAAAACAAAATGCATTAAACTCTTTTGATATCTCTTATGCACTAAAATTATCAAACAAAATTGATGAAGTAAACGAAAAGTTAAAACAAGAAGAACAAAAAATTCTTGAATACAATAACGAAATTGCCGAAAAAGAAGCAGAGTTCAAGTCAAAGCAAAAGGACAAAGCACTTTCTTATGCATCATATATAGAAAAATATGGTAAGGGCGGAATAAACACCCTAAAACAAGATGAAAAAGTTGCATATGCCGAACAATACCTTATGGGATTAAGCAAAGATGAAGCAATTGATGAACTTAACAACAATAAGGTATTCACAAGTGAAATTGGCCCTGCAAACTATACAAAACTAAAACAAAAAATGTTAAGTAGAAAATAACCTATGTGGGAAAAAATTTTCACAATGGCAATTTCAAACGGTATCTTTGCGTGCCTTTTCGTTGCACTTTTGGTGTATGAACTAAAAGACTCAAGAACAAGAGAAAAAAAATATCAAAAAACAATCGACAGCTTGGCAAACAGACTGCAAACTGTTGAAAAAATAAGCGAAGATGTTGATGAAATGAAAAACGTAATTGTATATAAAAAGAAAAAGGAGACAAAAGAGAATGCTTAAAAAAAGAATAAAAAAATATAGTTTTTGGACAGGACTTGCAGCCTCACTTGTAGTCCTTATGAACGTTATTTCAAAAGCATTTGGCTTTTCAATTGATAACAAACTTGTTGAAGATATTGTAATGTCAATATGTGGCGTGCTTATGGCACTTGGTATTGTTTGCAGACCAACACAAAAAGATTTGCAAAAAGAAAATGCAAAAACCATAGACAAACCAAAAGAAAAACAAGACCCAAAAGAAGAACAATATAATAAAACTGAATAACAAAAAATGTGGCATTTGCCACATTTTTTTGATGTTTCAACACTTCTAACGTCATTTTGACTCACACTTCGAAGATTTGCTTTGGAGAAATCTCTTCATCTTGTCGGGGTCACAAAAACAACAACTGTTTTGGAGTCCCCCGTAATTATATAGTCATTTCGACCCACGCTTCGAAGTTTTGCTTTGGAGAAATCTCAACCGCTTAATCGTCATTTCGACTCTCTACCCCGAAGTGTGACTTTGGAGAAATCTCAACATATTTACAAGCCACAATACCTTGAAATATTAAAATGTATATGTTAATATATTCCAATACAAAAGGGGAAAGAAAGAATGAAAGTTGTTTTTGCAAGTTATAATCAAGGGAAGTGTGATGGATATAAGGATACATTCAAAAAGTTGGGAATTGAACTTGTTTCATTAAACGAAATTGGCTGTTGTGAAAAGGTTGAAGAAACAGGGGATAATACTTTGGAAAATGCAGTAATAAAAGCAGAGTTTTACCACAAATTGCTGGGTTTGCCAGTTTTAAGCAACGATAGTGGACTTATTGTTTCAAGGTTTTCAAAAGAAAATCAACCGGGTGTTTTTGTAAGAAGGTACAATGGGAAAGAAATGACAGATGAAGAACTCATTTCAACTTACGAAGAGTTGTTTGAATGTGTTGGTGGCGAAAGTGAGGGTGTTTTTTCTGTATCTTTGGCGGCAATAAATGAAAAGGGGAAACTCTTTAAAAGAGAATTTCACTATAGTACATTTTTTAAGTGCCCAGCAAGTAAGGCAAGGGTAAAGGGGTTGCCATTCAGGTCTTTTGAATATGATAGAAAACTAAAAAAGCATTATGCTGAATTTACCGATGAAGATTGGGCAAATGCACACGATAATACAAAAAGTAGTGACGATATAGACGAACAAGCCGATTTTATTAGGTCAGCATTCAAAAACTAAACATATTAAAAGTCATTTCGACCTTGACATTCTTGACGGGCTTTGGAGAAATCTCTTCCGCTTTAAAATTTTTATTTTCAAATCTCATCCTTATAAAAAATGACTTTTTGCATATTAAACTAAAAAAATATACATTTTTGCTTGAAAATTAACTTTAAGTGTAGTATAGTAATTATACTAAAATATTTTTTTGTTTAATATGGTGAAAATTTATGATGTTTAAAAACTCAGTAAAACTATTTATTGCAAATTTTTCAGTTTTCTGGAAACTTTTGCTATACAAAATAATCGCAATTGGTATTTGTGTCTTGTTACTTATTCCAACATTTTCAAGTTGGGGACATGTGCTTAATTCTGTTGATTTTTTTGCTGGGCTTGGCAATTTTGCAAACACAACAATGTTTTCAAGCGTAACATCATTTTTTGAACAGTTATTTATTTTAGTAGACACTTTTTTAAAAGCAATTGGCTTACTTTTGTCATATAACTTATTTTCTTTCATATATTCAACTGTTATCGTATTGTTTGTTCTTCCATTTTTAATGGAATTGTCTGCAATACCAACAGGGGAAGGATTGTATTCATATATGGCAAGTTTGTCAAAGTCAAGTTTTGTTGGAACACTTATTGCAAAAATGGGTAAGTCAATGTTCTATGCTTTGCTCAGAACTTTATGCACATTGCCATTCATTGCACTTATGGGTGTAACCCTTTATTATATGTTGTCACTTGTAACAATAAACAGTTTGTGGGCAATTTTTGTGCCCGTTATGGTTGTTATCTATTTTTCAATTATGACAGCACTAATGATAACCTTTTTCTCTGGTTGGATGCCAGCAACAGTTGTGTTTGATATCTCGCCAATAAACGGAATGAAAAAGGGGTTTAAAGCCGTATTTAGAAGATTTTTCAGGGTATTTTCAAGTATACTTATGATAATAATCATAACAACAATGTTCACATTTATGTTTACAACATTCTCACTATTCATTTTGGTCCCACTATGCTCTGTGTGTGTTGTAATGCTTGAAATGGTAATGTTTTTCGAAAGTCAAGGAATGAGATACTATGTTGACCTTGACAGTATTGTAACACCCAAAAAACTTGAACAATGCGACAGATTAAAAAAGGTTAAAGATATAATTTAGTTTATTAAACAAATTTTAGTAATAAATAAACAAATGAAATAAAGCAAGCAACACTTGCAAAGATTTTTTATGAAAAGGAGAAAAAATGAATTCAGACGAAAAAATTATAGAAGCTTTAAGAAATGTTATCTCAAATTCAAATGATAACAATCAAAAACAAGAAAACGTTGCGCCGGTTGAAGTTGAAAGTGCAAATGTAAATCAAAATAATGAAAAAATAAAAACTAACAAACTCAAAAGACAAGCAAAGCATAATAATGGCAATGCAAAACAAAAAAAACAACCAAAAAATGAACAACAAAAAGAAGAAGAAAATGCTGAACAAAACAACACAAAACTTGTTGTAAAAAAACAAGACAAAAGCAAAAAAGTAAAAATCACATTCCTTGGTGGTGTTGGCGAAATTGGAAAGAATATGACTGCAATTGAGTATGGCGATGATATGATTGTTGTTGACTGTGGTTTAAGCTTCCCAGACGATGAACTTCCAGGAGTTGATGTCGTTGTCCCAGATATAACATATCTTATTCAAAACAAACAAAAACTAAAGGCTTTTGTTATAACCCATGGTCACGAAGATCATATTGGTGGAATACCTTTTGCATTAAGTGATGTAAACGTGCCAATTTACGGGACAAAACTAACTCTTGCCTTGATTGAAAACAAGCTTAAAGAATATCCAAAACTCAAATATAAACTTGTTGCTGTAAAACCAAGACAAGTGCTAAAAATCGGGTGCTTTGCCATTGAGTTTATACATGTAAACCACTCAATTGCGGGCTCACTTGCACTTTGCATTTCAACTCCATGCGGAAACATTATTCACACCGGTGACTTTAAGATTGATTTTGAACCTGTAACAGGGGAAACAACCGATTTAACTCGCTTTGGGGAACTTGGCAAAAAAGGTGTAAATTTGTTACTTTGTGAAAGTACCAATGTATGCCGAAAAGGTTATTCAATGAGTGAATCAAATGTTGGCAGAGTTATGGATTCAATATTTGAAAAACATCCCAACAATCGTTTGATTGTTGCAACTTTTGCTTCAAATATTCAAAGAATGCAACAACTTTTGGATCTTGCCGAAAAATATAAAAGAAAAGTTGCTTTCTCTGGTAGAAGTATGATAAACGTCAGTGAAGTTGCAATGAAATTGGGCGAGTTAAATTATAAAAAAGAAAATATAATTGACATAGACAAAGTGTCAAAATATGACGACAAAGAAATTTTGATTATGGCAACAGGAAGTCAAGGCGAATCTATGAGTGCTTTGTCAAGAATGGCAAATGGCGAATTTAAGGGCATTGACCTTGGCGATAATGACTGTGTTATATTGTCATCATCTCCAATTCCGGGCAATGAAAAATCTGTTTATGGACTTATCAACACACTTTTCAAAAAAGGTGCAGATGTAATTTATGATGAACTTGCCGATGTTCATGCATCAGGTCATGCTTGCCAAGAAGAAATCAAAATCATTCACAAACTTGTAAAACCAAGACATTTTATGCCAATCCATGGCGAATATCGACACCTAAAACAACACAAAGAACTTGCAATTGCTCTTGGCGAAGATGCAAGAAATATAATTTTGCCAGAACTTGGGCTACAAGTTGAAATGTCACAAAACTCAATCAAACCTTGTGGTTATGTTCAAGCCGGTTTAAGACTTGTTGATGGTTCAGGTGTTGGCGATTTGTCAAGTGCCGTTCTTCGTGATAGAAAACAATTGAGTGAAGAGGGTGTTTGCGTTGCTGTTGTAAATCTTATGGCAACAAAAGAACTTGCATTTGACCCATTTATCATCACTCGTGGCGTTGTTTATAATGATGAAGCTGATGACTTTAATCAAGATGCAAGGGCATGTCTTGTTCAACTTTTCAAAAATGTTGATATAAAAGATATGGATCAAAGCGAAGTTAAAAACCAAGTAAAGAGATGCTTGAGTAACTTTATTTACAAAAGAACAAAACGTAGACCACTTATTTTAACAGTTGTAATGTTTGGGTAGGATGGGGTTGGCAAAATTTCAACCGCTCAATAGTCATTTCGACTGTCGACCCCAACGGCCAACTTTGGAGAAATCTCAGCTTCTTAAAAGTAATTGTTTTTACATTATAAGGTAAAATATGGAATATTTGGAAAAGTTAAAGCAAATATCAAACGAAAATCACATACCAATCATAAAAGATGATGGGTGTGATTTTTTGACATCATTTTGTAAGGAACATAATTTCCAAAATATCTTGGAAATTGGTACAGCAGTTGGTTATTCCGGTTCTTTTATGTTAAATAACACAACAAATTCGCACTTGACAACAATTGAAATAAATGAAAAGAATTTCAATGTTGCCAAAACAACTTTTCAAACATTGAATCTAACAAACAGAGTAACTCAAATTTTGGGAGATGCAAAAGATGTGATAAAAACTTTAAATTGCGAATATGACTTTATTTTTCTTGACGGGCCAAAAGGTCAATACTTGGCTTATTATGAAGATTTGTTAAAGCTTCTTAAAGTTGGTGGATATATATTGGTTGACAATGTATATTTTCATGGACTTGTTCGTGGACAGGAATTTGTAAAGCATAAATTAAGGACTCTTGTTGTAAATTTACGAAAGTTTATTGACGTAATCACAAAAGACAAAAGAGTTGAAACTCAAATTTTGGACATTGGCGATGGTATTGCAATTATAAAAAAATTATAGAATATTTTTATTACAGACAAAAATCACTAAATTAGTTTTTTAAAATTTAAATAATTTGATATAATAAAATTATGGAAATTCAAATAATAAAATTCATACAAACCCTAAAATCTCCATTTTTTGATGGTGCTATGTGGTTTTTTACTTATTTGGCAAGCATTTATGCCATAATTTTATTTTTTATAATATTATTCTTTTTTGCATCAAAAAAATATTCATTTTTATTTTTAATTTCAGCAATATTTAATGTTGGAATAAATTATATTTTAAAAATTTTAATAAATAGACCAAGACCATATGAAATTTCTGGCGACATTTCAAATGTAACAAACTCATTGGGCAAAAGTATGCCAAGTGGGCATATGGTAACAATTACAACAATTTTTTTCTTTTTAATTTTCTTTTTGTTTAAAAGATTAAAAACAAAAACGTCAAAAACAATTCTAATTATTTCAAGTGCAATAATAGTTACACTTGTGGCAATTTCAAGAATGTATTTTGGACAGCATTACATATCTGACCTTGCTGTTGGCTTTGTTGAAGCACTTATTCTTTGTTCTATTGAACTAAAAATTGAACAAAGATATAAATTGATTTGACAAATTGAAAATATTTTTATAAGATGAAATAGAAAAAATGAAACAATCCAAAAAATTAAATATTTTATATTGGCTAGTTTATTGTGCCATTGCTTTTGTTACAATATTTTTTATATATTTGCTTATCTCAAATGGCATAATTCAAAAGAAAGAACGTGAATATTATGAAAATAGTTGGCAGTATGTTGCAGATACTAATTTTGAACTTAAAACCGAAACAAATAAAGATGGCACAATCGAAACATTTTATGCAATTTCAACACCAGAGCAACTCGCCGGGATGTTTGAGACCTCAAATTCAAACACTGTTAGTGCCGAAAGTATAAATACATATAGTTACAGGTTAACAAAAAATATTGATTTGTCAGGCAAAAATTGGATTGTTAATGATTTTTCAAAAGAATTTAATGGAAATAGTTTTCATATTAAAAATCTTAATATAGAAAGCATATCTTCAAACTATTTGGGTTTTGTAAAGGAACTCTCGGGAACAATAAAAAATCTTTATTTTGATAGCATTTATATTTCTTCATTGTCAACATCAAGCGGGATTAAATATATTGGTGGTGTTGCTTCATATTTGAATGGTGGTAAAATTGAAAATGTGTATGTAAATAGTGGAACGATCTATGGTGCAAAATTTAATGAAAGCTATAGTTCAAGGTTGTCTTACACAGGCGGAATTGTTGGGTATGTAAGTTCTGGCAATATCAAGCAATGTATCAACAACGCAGCAGTTTCTTACGGATATTACATTGGTGGAATTGCTGGGCAAACAAATGGAACAATTGAACAGTGCATAAACAAAGGCACAATAAACTATGCAGATTCTTATGGTTATGATTCATATGTTGGTGGAATTACAGGAACAAATTCAGGGACTATCAGATTATGCCAAAATATGGGATATCTTTCAATTTCTGCGTATTCTATAACAATCAAATATACTGCCTATATGGGTGGTATAGCGGGGAATTCTTCTGGAACTATAAGTGAATGCTCAAATAGTGGACAAATTTCACAAGGCGGAAGAGGTTATTCAATGAGCAACATATACGCAGGTGGAATTGCTGGCTCTTCTTGGGGTGGGGAATTTAGTAACTGCCTAAATACAGCCTCAGTATCAGCAAATGCAGATATAAAAACTTCCACTTCTGCATATAATGTTTCAACGCAAAAGGTTGATGAAACCCAATATCATGACCATTCATTTTTCTTTTGGGGATGGGCGAGTGATTGGTTATGGTACACAAGAAAAGAGGCATCAATTAGTATTGTAGAGATGAATGCATATGCTGGTGGAATAGTAGGGTATGGTTCGCCAACAATATCAAATTGTTATAATAGTGGTTCGATTTCAGGTGGATTTAAAACTGTTTCTGTTTCCATTGAAGAAGTCTTGAAAAAAGATTCAAAGTACCTAAGCTTTGCAGGTGGAAATCCTGTTACAAAAACTCAAACATCAACATTTAGTGTGTATACAGCAATAAGGTCTGGTGCAATTAATGGTTCTGATGCAAAAAGTCAAAATAGTGGGTCTTCGGTAAGTAACAGCCTTAGTTTAAAAGATAAATGCTCATTCTACACAGGCTCATATTCTTCAACAACGGGATTTCACTATCAATATTTTGGTGCTGGGTATATTATAAATGCAACAATTGGTGGCAGTTCAAAAGAAACTGATTCTGGGGAGTTTACGGCAATGCAAATTGGAATAAAAGATTGTAATGGAAACTCTCAAAGTGCGGGAAGAGTTGTCCACAAAGTGACAAGAAATGATAATTCTTACACCGTATATACATATCCAGAAAGGATGTATGAAAGTGACAAAGAATGGATCAATGATTTTAGTGGTTCAAAAACAATGTTAAAAATAACGGATGTTGACACAACTTTTGTTAAAGATGCTAATGTATCGTTTATCGATTCGTTTTCATCATCAAACTTGTCAACACTTGGAAGAAATTATTGGGAAATAGAAAATGGTGAACCAAAGTTAAAAAATCTATATTGGTAAAAAATGCCTAATAATAATTAGGTGTTTTTTTATTGCAAAATAAAAAATATTTTTTTGTATATTTGACAAATACTACAAATGTTATATAAAATAAAATTAATAGGAGAAAAATTTGTTAAAGACAAAAACAAAAAGTATATATTATGTAATCTATTTTGCAATACTAGTTGTAACTGCTTTTTTCTTTTATTTTTTAATATCAAATGCCATAATTCAAAAACGAGAGCGTGAGTATTATGAAAATAGTTGGCAATATGTTGCAGACACTAACTTTGAACTTAAAACCGAAACAAATGAAGATGGCACAATCGAAACATTTTATGCCATTTCAACCCCGGAACAACTTGCTGGATTTTTCCAAATGTCACACTCAGACACCGTCGGTGCTGAAAGTATATCTACATACGGTTACAAATTAACAAATGACATCGACTTAAGCGGAAAAACATGGAGTTTTAGCAGTTTTTCTGGAACTTTTAATGGTAATAGTCGACATATTTATAACCTAAATATAAACGCAAATGCCCAAAATGTGGGTTTTGTTAGTGTGCTTTATGGCACAATAAAAAATGTATATTTTGACAATGCACAAGTGATAAATACAAATACTGCAGGAAAAGCATATCGTACAGGTGTTGTTGCGGGTTTTGTAAGTGGTGGTCATATTATCAATGTAACGGTACAAAAAGGCTCTGTTACTGGCAATATTAACAAAGGGAATAATGATAGGTGTGCAGGTGGAATAGCTGGGTATATGAACAATGGCGAAATCAAAAATTGTATAAACACAGCAAATGTTTCAACATCCAAATTTGTTGGTGGGATTGTTGGCAAAATGAATGCGGGGACAATAAGTGGGTGCTTTAATAAGGAAAATAGTCTTTCTAATGGAAATAACATTTGGCCAAGGTTAGGTGGTATTGTCGCAGAGAGTTATGGGGTTATAGAAAATTGTGTAAATATGTCAAGTCTAAGATTGGAGAATAATGTTGATGGTGACATTAGAATTGGTGGAATAGTTGGACATAATGGTGGCGATTTGTCTGCTTGTGAAAATTTAGGTACAATTTATGGGGGAAACTACTACAATAACACAACTTATGTTGGTGGAATTGCTGGATATTCAACAAAAAATATTTTCAATTGCTATAACTCAGGGGGTGTTTATTCAAAGGCAAAAACATGGACAAGTTCATCTGATAGCAATGTGTCAATAAGTTCAGATACAAAACGACATAATCATACTTTTTATTATGAAGATGATGAATTATGGTCTCACGGTGTTTCATATATGCTGGAGTATAAAAGAAATGTGTCAAAGATAGAGATAACAGATATACAATCTTTTGCTGGCGGAATTGTGGGGTATGGCGATTGTTCAGTTTCGAACTCGTATAATGAGGGAGTAATTAGTGGTGGATATAAAAAAATATATGCCCAAATTTCTGAAAGCATGGTCTCAGAAATTTCAGGGTATTCATGGGGTAGTAAAAGTAGTTCAATAACATATTACTTCACAGTTTATACAAACTGTCGTGTTGGTGCAATAAATGGTAATCAACAGAAAGATAGTGAGAACAAAAACGTAATTAGCAAATCATCAAAATGCTTATATCAGGGATCAAATTCATTCAAACTATCATACTATACTTCAAAAAATTATACGACAAAAGAGATAAAAGGAAACAATCGTGTTAGTTCAAACCCAATTGTAATAGATAATGAATCTGGAATTGATAGAGATGATTCAAACATTCATGGAGAGATAAACCAAGAAATAATCAGCAAAACAAATTCCTACCAAATTACAACAAATCCAAAGTATAGTGACTCAGGGAAGGGGGAAAGTGGATTCTATGAAGGTTGTAATTTAACAAGTTTTTATAATAAAGCACAAATAATATTTCAAGTTAATGATGTTGATACTACATTTGAAAAAGATAGCAAAGTTACTTTTGTTAGCACATTCACAACATCGAATTTGTCAACACTTGGAACAAGCAATTGGGAAATGGTTAATGGCAAGCCAAGGCTCAAAAATCTATATTGGTAAAAAATGCCTGTTTTTAGGCATTTTTTATTGCGTTATTTTGGGTTTTGTTTTATACTAAAAACAAAGGGAACAATATGCAAATAGAAGTAATTTCAGAAAATGAAGAAATGACCAAACAAATAGCAAAAAAATATGCAGAAAGTATAAAAAGTCCTGTTGTCATATCACTTATTGGCGATTTGGGTGCAGGCAAAACAACTTTCACAAAAGGTTTTGCAGAAGGGCTTGGGATAAAAGAACTTGTAACAAGTCCAACTTTTACAATTATGAACGATTATAAAAGTGGAAGACTCCCACTCTATCACTTTGATATGTACAGGCTCAATGGGAAAGAAGAAGCATCAAATCTTGGTTTTGATGAATATTTTGATTTGCGAAAACTCGATGGTGTTGTTGTTTGTGAATGGGCAGAGAATGTTGAAGGACTTTTGCCAAAGTTACATGTTGAGATAGAGTTTGAAAAAGTTGATGAAAACAAACGTAAAATTAGAATAGGCGTAAAAGGTTGGGTAAAATGAAAGTTTTAGCATTAAACACGGCATTTGCAAACAGTGATATTGCAGTAGATATTGACGGAAAAAAAGATTATATATCTCATTCGTCAAGTGCAAAGCAATCAGAAAATGCACTTGTTTGTATTGATGAATTATTAAAAAGAAACAACACAAAAATCCAAAATATAGACATAATGGCAGTAGTTATTGGTCCGGGGTCATTTACTGGCATAAGAATTGGTGTTGGACTTGTAAAGGGAATGGCTGTTGCAAAACCAAGCATAAAACTTGTTGGTATATGTTCACTAGATTTGTTGGCTTACACCTACTATTCACAAACGAATTGTAAAGATTTTTCTTGCGTTTTGGATGCATTAAGTGGCAATATTTTTGTTTGCTCATATGAGAATGGAAAAAGGTCAAGTGACCCAAAAATGCTAACAGGTGAAGAACTTGATAACCTAAAAGGCACAGTTGTTGGACTAAAAGCCGAAAATCTTGATTTTTGCACAGACTTTGTAGACTTTAATCCGCAAATGCTTTTGGAGTATGCAAACTATAAAATCACCAATAATGAATTTGTTGATGAATCAAACTTATTGCCATTATATCTACGTAAATCACAAGCAGAAGCAGGTTTAGATGGTGCAAATAAAAAGAATTAACCAAAATGATTTAATCACCTTGCAAACCATATCTTTTGAACAATTTAAAACCGAAAGTTGGTCAAAAGAGCAATATAGCCAAGCATTTTTTGATGCTAACTATATTTTCCTTGGGTGCTATGATTGTAAAAAACTTTTAAGTTTTGTTGTGGCAAATGAAAACTTGGATGATGTTAATATACTAATGCTTGCAACAAGTGAAAGTAATAAACATAATGGCTGTGCAAAAAAACTTGTTGAAAATTTACAAAAGTATGTAAAAGATAAAAACAAAACACTATCGCTTGAAGTAAAAGAAAATAATTTGCCGGCAATTACACTTTACACAAAACTCAATTTCAAAACTGTTTATGTAAGAAAGCATTACTACAAAGATGGTCAAAATGCAGTCATAATGTTTTATAACCAAAAATCATAATATGTTGCAATTTGGCATTCGTAAGCATAAATATTTTATATGGAAATAACATACAAAGGTGCAAAAGTATATTACAAAGTGATAGGCAATGGCTCGCAAACAGTGGTATATTTGCATGGCTGGGGGACAAGTGGCAGATTTTTTGAATTTATGGCAAATGACCTAAATGCCAAAAATATCCTAATAGATTTTCCACCTTTTGGCAAAAGTGAAGAGCCAAAAGTTGCCTATGATTTAAATGATTATGCAAACATAGTAAAAAGTGTGTTAAAAAAAGAAAATGTAGAAAATTTTTGTCTTATTTCACATTCATTTGGCACTCGTGTTGCAATTTATTTGATTACAATTTATAAGGTAAATGTAAAAAAATTGGTAATAACAGGCGGTGCAGGACTAAAACCAAAAAATAGTGTAAAAAAGATTTTTAGAAAAATAAAATATAAGATTTGCAAAACTTTTAACAAAAATTACAAAGCAGGCTCAAAAGATTATAGAGATTTATCAAATGTTATGAAACAAACATTTAATAATGTAATAAAGTTAAATTTTGACAAAGGACTAAACAAGATCAAATGCCCAACATTGTTGGTCTTTGGTAGCAAAGATACCGAAACTCCAATGTATATGGCAAAAAGATTTAGTAAAAAAATACCAAATTCAAAACTAATAATCTACAAAGATTTTGACCATTTTGCATATATAAAAAATGGCGAACAATTTTTGTTGGATGCAAAAATATTTTTAAGGGGTTAAAATGGATTTTTTAAGCAAACTTTCACCACAATTATTAATAGCAATTGTCTTGTCGGCGATAAATGGCGTTATGATGTATTTTTTTGCAGGAAAAATGCTCCATATATTACAACTTGGTGGCTACAAAATAAAAAGCATAAATGCTTACCTAAAAGAAACAAAATTCAAGTATATCGCAAGACTAATTATTTTGTGCTTTTTGTCTGCTGCTTGTATGATGGTTGCAAATGCATTGCTTGACGGCCATGGCGAATTTTGGAGTTATATTGGACTTATTTTCTATTTCTATTTTAGCATTGTGTTTATTATCAATGTCTATCAAGCTCCACAAAAAACACCATTAAAACAAACTCACAGAATGAACAGACTTTCGTTTGTAGTGTTCTTGCTCTCATCGGCACTCACTTTTGGTCTTATCGCAGTGTTTACTGAATATGTCCCAAGTGTAAAATTTGGAATTATTGCAATAACACCAATATTCACATATTTGATTGTTCTTGTAAGCCATTATATATGTGTTCCGGTTGAATTTTTGTCAAGACAAATCTATATAGGCAGGGCAAAGAGAAAACTCAAAAAAATGCCAAACTTAATAAAAATTGGAATAACCGGCAGTTATGGGAAAACCACAACAAAACACATTCTTAATGTAATGCTTTCAAAAAAATATGATGTTTGTATGAGTCCATATAGTTTCAACACACCAATGGGCTTAACAAAAGTTGTAAACCAATACCTAAAACCTAATAATGATGTACTTATTTGTGAAATGGGTGCAAGGCAGGTCGGCGATATAGCATACCTATGTAAATTGATACAACCAAAGCACGCAATTATAACAAGTGTGTCAAATCAACACCTTTCAACCTTTGGAACAGAAAAAAATGTTTACAAGGCAAAAAAAGAACTTGTTGATGCAATAAGTGACGGCTATATATGTTTTAATGCCCAAAATCTTGGCTCAAAACAAATGTTTGACGAATGCAAAAAAAATAAAATTTTATGTGGAATAAATAACGAAGATTGTTTTGCAAATATAACAAATATAAAAACTGACAAAAATGGCTCAACTTTTGATCTGACAATTGATAAAAAAACAATATCTTGCCAAACAAAACTTTTGGGCATTGGAAACTTGGAAGATATAGCACTTGCCAGTGGATTGGCATACACGCTTGGCGTAAAGTTGAATGAAATAAAAAGTGCAATCACCACATTAAAACCAATGCCACATAGATTGGAAGTGCTACAAGAAAACGGACTTACAATAATCGATAACTCCTATAATGCATCGGTAGAAAGTAGTACCGAAGCTCTAAATACCCTAAAAATGTTTGATGGCGACAAGATTGTGGTAACACCGGGACTTGTTGAACTTGGGGAAAAAGAATTTGACGCAAATGTGGTCCTTGGCGAGCAAATTTCAAAGGTTGCAAGCAAAATTATAATAGTGAACGAAACAAACAAGCAAGCCCTTCAAAACGGGCTAAAACAAGGTGGTTTTAATGAAAGTAATATATACTTTACAGAAAACCTTAACCTTGCAAAAGATAAGCTAAAAGAAATAGCAAAAAATGGTGACGTAATTTTGTTCGAAAATGATTTGCCAGACAGTTATATTTAATAACCAAAAAATCTCACATTTCATAATATATATGTGAGGTTTTTTTATGCAAAATTTATTAGTATTTTATGGTGGAAAAAGCGTTGAACATGATATAAGCATTTTAACAGCCATTCAAACGATGAAAAATATTAACAAACAAAAATATAATATAATACCAATTTATCTAACAAAAAAACTAAAGTTTGTTTCTCCAAAAAATTATCTTGACACAAAGACATACCAAAGTGACAAAATGCAATGCAAAAAGGTGGAATTTTTGTATGGCGAAAGAAAAGTGAAAATCGGCATAAAAACATACAGCATCTATTGTGCCATAAACTGCTTTCATGGGGTAACAGGCGAAGATGGTTCGCTTTATGCACTAATGAATTTGTGCGATATTCCAATAACATCTTGCTCAATTCTTGCAAGTAGCACATGTATGGATAAGGTTATAATGAAAGATATTTTCAAGTCAAATAATATACCTTGCGTTGATTACACTCTTGTAACATACGATGATTACTTCTTAAATAGGGAAGAAACAATCAAAAACATTCAAGACCAAATAACATATCCGGTCATAGTAAAACCATCAAATTTGGGCAGTAGTATAGGCATAGATAAGGCAAATAACACAAAAGAACTGGAATATGCATTAGATATCGCATTTTGTTATGATAGGAGAGTTATTGTTGAAAAGTGCTTGGAAGATTTCAAGGAAATAAACATATCATGCCTTGGCAATAATTTTTGCGAATTATCTTGCCTTGAACAACCGCAAAATTGGAATGACTTTTTAAACTTCCAAGACAAATACACAAAAAAAGACGTTATTTCACAAAAAATTCTCAATCCAAAACTAGAGCCAAAAGTTGAAGAAAAAATAAAAAGTTTGGCAAAACAATGTTTCAAAATATTTGACTTGTCGGGCGTTGTAAGAATAGATTTTATGGTAAAAGATGATAATGTTTATGTAAATGAAATAAACACTGTCCCGGGGTCGCTTGCTTTCTATTTGTGGAAGGGTAAAAACATTGAATTTTTTGAACTTATTGAAAGGCTAATTGACCTTGCAATAAAAAAACACAAACAACAAAGTTTGTGTCAATTTGATTTCAATTCAAATGTCCTTGACAATTATTCAAAATCATCAGCAAAAATGCATAAGTAGTTATACGCATATTTTATCTAATATTGTTTTAACATTTGCACCAATATTATTTTTTGATAAGGCACTCTTTAAGGTGTCTTTTTCTTTTTGAGATAAAACCAGTCCCTCAAGAGTAAAATTCTCTGGCAAAAATATCCCGCCATTTTTCCCATTTTCACAATAAAAAGGTACACCTGCAAGGGTGAGGGAGTCAATATAACGATAAACCGTTCTTGTGCTAATCTCAAAATTTTCAGCAATCTCTTTTGCTGTTGTCTTTTTCCTTTTTGACACAAACATAAAAATTCCAAATACCAAATATTGTTTCATTTCTTTTTTCCTTTTGTGACCATAGTATAGCACAATAAAAAATAAAAATCAAACATATGTTCTATTTTTCTAAAAAATTTTTAGAATTACAAAATGTGGTAAATTCAATCAAAAGTTTTTGGCAAAACTTGGTATATAAGCAAATATGTGGGCATAAATTACAATATCAAACTATGGAGGTTATATGGAAAGATTTGAAATATATGATGATATAGCCAAACGAACAAACGGAGATATATATCTCGGTGTTGTTGGGCCTGTTCGTTCTGGTAAATCAATGTTTATATCACAATTTATGCAGAATTTGGTAATTCCAAATATAGATAATAAACAGACAAAAGAAAGAACAATTGATGAATTGCCACAAAGTGCCGAGGGCAAAACGATAATGACAACACAACCAAAGTTTGTCCCTTCGCAAGCAGTTAGTATCAATGTTGATAATATAAGTATGAAAGTAAGACTTGTAGACTGTGTTGGGTACTTTGTAAGTGGTGCAATGGGTCACGAAGAAGATAACAAACCAAGACTTGTCAAAACACCTTGGAGTGATGAAGAAATACCATTTGAAGAAGCTGCCGTAATTGGAACAAACAAAGTTATTAGCGAACATTCAACAATTGGCATTTTGATGACAACTGATGGAAGTATCACAGATATTGATAGACAAAGTTATGTCGAAGCAGAAGAAAAGGTTGCAAAAGAATTAAAAAAGACAGGAAAGCCATTTGTTGTATTGGTAAATTCAACAAACCCAGAAGGCGAAAATGCAAAAAAATTGGCACAGTCATTATCTCAAAAATATGGTGTTAGTGCTTTGACAATAAATGCAAAAGAATTACAAACAAAGGATATTGAAAATATCTTTGAAAAAGTTTTGTTGGAATTTCCAATCAAATCATTAAAAGTAAAAATGCCACAATGGTTGCAAGCTCTTGATGGTGATGACCCAATAATTGAGCAAATTATTGAAGAAGTGAAAAAGTTTGGCGAGGGTGCGGAAAAAATAGGCCAAATTGACAAAACAAATGTCGCATTCTTGGAAAGTGAAGATTTTGAACCTTTAACAGTTGGCTCAATAAAAATGGGCGAAGGCACAATTGAATTTGATGTAAAGCCAAGACAATCTTTGTTCTATAAAGTCCTTTCACAAAAATGCGGTGTTGAAGTTAAAGACGACTATCATTTGATAAAGTACATCAAAGATCTTGCTTTTGCCAAAAAAGAATATGATTATCTTAAAGATGCGTTGGAACAGGTAAGTGAGAATGGTTATGGTATTGTTGTACCAAAGCAAGATAATATGATACTAGAAAGTCCAGTAATAGTAAAACAAGGCAGTAGGTTTGGTGTAAAGATAAAGGCAACTGCACCATGCTTACATATAATGAAAGTTGATGTAGAAACCGAAGTAAACCCACTTGTTGGAACAGAAGACCAATCAAAAGATTTGGTAACATATTTGCAAAATGAATTGGACACAAATCCAGAAGCTGTTTGGCAAATAAATATGTTTGGAAAAACTCTTAATGATTTAGTTCAAGAAGGAATGACAAACAAAATTACATCAATGCCCGTTGAAGCACAACGCAAGATGCGTAAAACACTTGGCAGAATTGTTAATGAAGGAAAAGGTGGTATAATTTGCATTTTATTGTAAAATAATAGGTATACAAAGCAGGTGAAACAAAAGCCTGCTTTTTGTTGCAAAAGTTTTGTGGTTGTGAATTTGTTGCGAAAAATTTGTAAAAATAACCTTTTTAACAAAATTTTTGTTGACTATGTCAACCAATATTAGTAGACTAAGGTAATAAAAATGGAGTTATTATGGAAAATAAAAAATCAATCTTTTTACCTGATAATGTTACAATTGATTATAGAATTGATCAAGATAATAAAAATAAAAAAGATTATAGAAAGATTGCATACACCAAAAGTAAAAGGATGTACATCAAAACTGTCATCAATACAACAGATTCAATTATAAAATCCGTTATCCACAAACATAATGATTGGGAATTCATTATTCCGCTTGCCCCAATACCTTGCCTTCTTCAAGATGACGAAGTATGTTTTGGGGAAGTGGGATATGTTTATCCTATAAAGGTAAACACTGAACATGGTGTGCAAGCACAGATAAAAGATATTGCAATGATTAACATTATCATTGACAATGCTTGGTTCACGTCAATAATAAACAGATTAAAAGTTAAGCACGGACCATCAAAATTCTTTAAGTATACTGATGTGCTAAAAAATATGATTTCAACTTTCTATGAAATTTATAACACAGACTTTGAATTAAAAGAGGATATGCTAGATTCCATAGCGGAAGATATCGCATTTGAAATCATTAGGTCAAATGCTCAAGCATTTAATGGCGAAGAATCTTTCAAACCAAGAGTATATCACAAGGGCTTGCAGGTCGTATGTGACTATATAAATAATAATTATTCACAAAAACTCACAATTGATGAATTGTCAAAAATGGGTGAGATGAGTAAATACTATTTTATATCAAGTTTTAAAGAATTTACGGGGCTAACTCCAATGGAGTATATAATAAGATTCAGACTTTCAAAAGCAAAATTCTATTTGGAATTTTCTGATCTAAAAATCCAAGAGATTGCCCAAAAAGTAGGATTTAGTAGCACAACCGCATTTACTCACACTTTCACAAGATATATTGGTGTAACCCCTTCACAATATATCAAAACCCTAAACAAAAGTGGAGATAAGTTGGGAACAATAAAACTAAATCAAAAATAGAAAAGACACCATTTGGTGCCTTTTTTATTATAAAAACATAATAGTAAATATGGCAACAAAAAAACACCCCAAAGGGTGCTTTTTGGTGGGCTTGAAGAGATTCGAACTCCCGACCTTTGCCTTAGAAGGGCACTGCTCTATCCAACTGAGCTACAAACCCATAGTGGAGCGGGTGAAGGGAATCGGACCCTCGCAACCAGCTTGGAAGGCTGGGGCTCTACCACTGAGCTACACCCGCATTCAAAATGCTTTTATATATTATCATAATTATAATTGTATGTCAACAAAAAATTATATTTAAGGTTAAAAAATTTTGCAAATATGCTCAAATATGATATCATAAAAACATGGAAAGATTATTTACAAAAAACGATGATGAATTTATATGTCAAAATTGTGGATACAAAGTCCCAAAGTTAAACTACACTTCAAGGGACCATTGTCCAAAATGCTTATGCAGTTTGCATATTGATATAAACCCGGGCGATAGGGCAAACGATTGCAAAGGCTTGCTTGTTCCATATTCTTGCACACCATCAGCCAAAAAAGGTTATGTAATAACATACAAATGCTCAAAGTGTGGACAGTTCCATAATAATAAGTCTGCTGATGATGATAGCAAGGAAACAATTTTCAAGGTTATGAATGGTAGTTATAATGAGAATAGTTACAAAAAATAAAAAAATATATTGCAAGTTATGCAATATATTTTTTTTCTAACTATTTATTCTTATTTTGTTTTTGTTGTAATTTTGCTTGTTTCTTCTCTTCTTTAAGCTTTTTGTTTTGAGCATCTTTTGCAAGTTTTTCTTTTTTTACTTTTTCAAGAATAATGTTTCTTTGAACACCAAGCAAATATTCTGGCATCTTGTAGCCTTCAATTTTTTGTTTTAGTGATTCAACTTGATTTTCAAGGGCAGTGTGACGTTTTGCATATGCCTTAAAATCTCTTTCTTGAGCCAATGAAACTTGACCAGTTGTTGTTCTTTGAGCTTTTGCATTTTCTTTGTGAACTTCTTCAATTCTTGCAATCTCTTTTTCAACATCTTCAATTTGTTTTTCAACTTCTCTTATCTTTTCATCTCTAACTTTTTCAGCATCTTTTCTAATTACATCACGATATAAAGTTGAATTCCTGTCATATTCACTTGCTTTTTTCTTTTCCCATTTTTTGATTGTTACTTTTTTCATAAAGTATGCAACAATTGCAATTATCAAGGCAATTGCCAAGATTAGGGAAGGTATCAAATACCAAATTACAAGACTATTATTTTCGTCATCTGTTTTGTTGTCGTTATCATTATTGTCATTGTCAGTTGTTTTTGTATCTTCTTTTGAAACAACTAAAATTGTTTTGTCATTTTTTGCAAATTCTGTTGCTTGTGTGTATTCCAATTTTTCAATTGTTTCAAATTTAAAATTATCAAAGAATGCAACACCTGTTATATCATCTGAGCCACTCATTAACCCAAATTTCAAACTAACATCTTTTGCTTCGGCAGGGCATACATAAATTGTGTAAGCAGTCCATTCATCATTAGTTACAACTTCTGTAAAGTATTTATCAATACCATCAAGAGCAAATATTGCACCAAATTTAGCTTTGTCTTCATCTTTAACATTTTCTTGTTTTGTGTCACCACTAAATGCAGTGTAAACTTCAATATAGAATTTATAGTATGTGTCAGCTGACAAACTTAATTTATCTTTGTTTGTAAGAGTGTAGGTAGCTTTTCCATTAACTCTGATTGCTGGCATATATTTTAATGAATTTTCATTATTTTTTGAGTTTGTAATTGAATATTGATTTTGGATTTTTCCGTCTTCAATTTTTCCATCAATAATTCCACCATATGCAATAGGAGAGCCTACTTCTGGATTTGTACCACTTTCAAGTTTTTGTGTGTATTTGTATGGTGTGTACATTCCAAAACCATATTTTTGTTCATCTTTAAAGAAACCAAAGTTTGCAACGGTAAAGTCAATTGTTTTGTGTGATTTTACAAATTCAGCATATGTTTCATCATTCATTGAACTGTCTTGTTCAAATTTTACATTATCAACAAACAAATATCCTCTTACTGTTTCATCTTCATTTCCAAGACTTATCATAAGTTTGATTGAGTTTGAATATTCTGATGCTTTGATTGTTATAGAGTAGTTAGCCCAAGCACTTGAATATAAACCTTCGTCTGAATAAATAACATTGTTATCACTGTCCAAAACATAAACACTCATAAGTTTTCTATTTGTTGTTTGTTCAACAGTTTTGTAATCAAAAGAAATCTTTTGATATGTTTGCTTTGAAACGGTTAGTGTGTCGCTTGTAACACTTTGATATGTTGCAAGTTTGTTGTAAATCATCAAAATGTTGTTTGCGTCAACATCGACACTTGATGCTGAACTTGGATTTTTAGGGTTACTTAAATTTCCATAAGTTGCTTTGTTTGCTTCATAGAAAGGTGAGTATGTGTTAATAATTCCAACAATACCTTTGCTTTCGTCTTCTTGCTTAACTGTCCAATCTGCTGGAGCGACTGGGTATTTTACATCTTTTTCAACTTTTGAACCAACATTAAATGCACCATTTTTTACTGATGGGTCATTTTCAATTGTTGTAAGTTTTAATGTTGCACTATTTGAAGATTCTGCATTGTCAAATTGACTCCAAGAAATCTTTTCAAATGTGATATCATCAAATACTACAGCACCGGTTGCATTATTATCTTTGCTACCAAACCATAATTCAAGTTGTAAATTTGTTTCATAAAGTTCATAACCTTTAACATAGAAGTAGTAAGGTGTGTAGTTGTTTGTTAATTTGTTTTCTGTGTTTGAAGAAATTGTAATTGTTGAAGTGTTTGCTTTGTGGTCAGTTACAAATTCTTTAAGATTTTCATCTTGTTCAACAAGTTTTGCATAAGCATTTCCACTAAAGTTTGAAGAAAGTTTTGCCCAAACTGTTATTTTGTATGTTTCATAAGGTTCAACCTTGAATGTTGTGCTCTTAAACCCAAAATATGTTTTTTGATTTGCATACATAAGCATAGAGTAGTTGTTGTCACTTGATGACATATCACTGCCAAGGTATTCAAGACCTTTTGATTGCATACTTTCTGGGTTATTGATACTTATAACATAGGCATTGGCTTTGGTTGGTAAAGCATCAACTGATTTCCAACCATGCATTGAACCTGCTTCAAAATCTGCATTTTCAATAACATCTGCCATTGTATCTCTTAAATCAATAACATTCATATTTCTTGTACTTGAAGAAATATCATGGTCAAAATAACTCCCAGATAGTTTGTTCATAGTAACATGGTCAAAGAATACTGCATCCAAAGAATCTTTTGTTTTTGAGCCAAGCCAAAGTTCAATGTTGATTGTTTGCTTTTCAATGCCTGTTGCAATGTAAAAACTATATTCGTCCCAAACACCACTAGAAAAATATTCAAAAGAAGTGTTTGCTGTTTCTTCATCAAGTCCAGAAATATATATTGATGCTCTTGCATTGCTTTGGGTTAGGGCATAAACATTAACCTTGTAGAATGAGTAAGCATTCAAAGTTATTGAACTTGATTTGTAACCAATGTGGTTTTGTTCATTTTTTGAATCAACTTTTGATTTTGCGTTTATCATAAGAACGTGGTCGTCAAAATCATCCAAATTCTTTGAAGGGTTTTGTGTTGATGAAAGGGCATAGTCACTTGTTCTTGATGAATTGCTGAATGTGCTTTCTTTGACATCAATAATACCATTCTTACCTGTGCTTGATCCTTGAACAGACCAACCATTTGGTGTTGATTGTAATTGTGTTGTTGAAGATTCATTAAAATCTCCATTTGTTACAGTCACTTGTTCAAATTGCATTTCAACACTTGCATCAACGCCATTTAGCAATACCGGCATTTGTGTTGTAAGTGTAAAGCATAGGACAAGGGCAATTGTAAATACAATCTTTTTTAGTAAATTAAATTTTTTTGTCGTAGTCATAATCTCACCTTTTAATATATTAACTTTGTTAGTATATAGCAAATAGAATTATTTTGCAAATATTTTTTGTGTATTTGTAAACAATATTTTTATGAAAAAAGGCAGTGGAAAACCAAGTTGGTGGAAAGTTGCTCTTTGTGGCACTATTATTGGTTTTATCAATGGAATATTTGGTGGGGGTGGTGGAATGCTTTGTGTACCTTTTTTGGAAAATGTTTTAAAGATGGAAACCAAGTATGCTCATGCAACAACACTATGTGTTATTTTCCCGTTAAGTGTTGCAAGTTCGATAGTATATATCGGCAAAAATAATATCGAAATAATAACTCTTGTAATAATAACAATTTCGGCACTTATAGGTGGCATAATTGGGGCATTTTTGCTCAAAAAACTTAACTCAAAATGGGTAAAAATAATCTTCTTAATTTTGATGTTTTGTGCAGGTCTAAAAATGGTGTTTTAATGTGGTATTTGTATCTAATTTTTGGGGTTTTGTCGGGTATAATCGGTGGAATGGGAATGGGTGGTGGCACACTTCTTATCCCACTTTTAACCATATTTTGTGGGGTAAGTCAAATTGTTGCTCAAATGTATAATTTGCTTGCTTTTTTGCCTATGAGTATTATTGCCATTTTTATTCATTATAAAAACAAGCTAATAAAAATAAATTGTTTGCCAATTTTAATTATTTTTGGTATAACATTTTCGGTTTTGGGTAGTTTTGTTGCAAATTTAATGGACAAACAAGTCCTCAAAATTCTATTTGGCGCATTTTTAATAATATTAAGTATTGTGGAATTTATTAAAATACTAATAATAAAGGGCGACAAAAAGTAAAATATTGTTGCTAAATTAAGTTTTGTATGATAAAATAGTTTGAACAAAGGAGATTACATATAATGGTAGACCCAAAAAAATGTATTGGATGTGGCACTTGTGTTTCTATGTGCCCAGTGGAAGCAATTTCGTTTGATGAAAATGGCAAAGCAAAAATCAACAAAGATATTTGCATAAAATGCGGAACTTGTGAAGCAGTATGCCCAGTTGGAGCAATAAAGATAGAAAGATAAAAGGGAAAATAATGGATAAAATTGCAATTATTGAAATGAATGAGTTAGGTCTAAAACTATCTATTTTGGAAGTCTGTGATGGCGGATATTATAATGTTTTGGACAAAATTTCAGAGAATATAAAACTTGGTAGCAGTGTACAAAATGAAAATATTATACCAAGTGCAAAAATAGGAGAAACAATAACTATATTAAAGTTGTTCCGCAAAATTTGTGTAACATACAATGTTTCAAAAATTTATGCATTTGCAAAAAGTTTCATAAGAGATGCAAAAAACCAAATTAGTTTCTTTGATGAAATATACAACAACACAAGCGTTTCTTTTGTAATGTTGAATGTAGAAGATGAAGTTAAAGCAATTTATTCTGGTGTCATCAACTTTGTTGATGTTCCAAAGGGAATAATCATTGATGTTGAAGCAAACAAAACTCATATTATTCAATACAACAGAAGAACAATGGTAAATGTAAAAACATTGCCATATGGTGCAGTAAGTCTTGCTGACCAAAAAGTTGATTATCCAAGCATTATTGATATGGTAAAAAAAGATATCAAAGATGTTGACTTTTTGCATAATTTGGAAGAAGAAGTTATGTTTGTTGGAACAGGCTCAACAATGATAAGTATTGGCAAACTTGCAAAAAAAGTTTCACACTATCCACTTGATATCGACAATAACTATGTTGTTCAAAATGAAGTGTTTGGTGCAGTTTTTGACAAAGTAAAAGACCTTGAACTTGACAAAACAAAAAAATTAAAGGGCATAAGTGAAGACAGAGCAGACAGTTTGGTGTCTGGAATGGCAATCGTAAAAGGTATATGTGATGCTGTAAAAATTGAACAATTCTCAATTTCGTCAGGAAGTTTTGAACAAGGCATCGTTCATGCGTATGTTATTCCAGAAGCAAATGACAAACCACTTTGCGATATGCTTACACAAAGTCTTGACACAATAAGATTATACTATGACGGTGCAAACTCAAACACACAAGACGTATACAACTTGGCAATCATACTATTCAAACAACTAAAAGTAATTCACAAACTCCCAAGAGTGTATATAAAAGCATTAAGAATTGCTTCATCAATGTATGATTGTGGTAAGAGAATCAATTATGATAACTACTCAAATTACAGTCTTGATGTTATAATTAACTCAAACTTAAAGGGTGTATCACACAAAGACCTTTTGCTTGCTGGTTTTGCTTGCAAATACCAAAATTTGGACAATATAGACCTTGCAGAATGGGTGAAATATAAAGATATTTTAACAGAAGAAGATTTGGATGCTGTAAGAAAACTTGGTGTAATAGTTCGCTTGGCAGCAGCACTTGACAGGTCAAAGAGTGGCAATATCACTGATGTGAGTTGCGATATTTTGGGTGATTCAATAATTATGAAGACCATTGTAAAGGAGGATGCAACATTTGATATAAGACAAGGTATGAAAGTTGCAAATGATTTTAAACGTGTTCTAAAGAAAAGCCTACAAATTATCTAATATAAAACAAAAAAAGAACATCAAATTTTTATTTGATGTTTTTTCTTAACAAATTTGACAAAGCAATATGGTTTTGATATGATGTAAAAGGAGAAAAAATGGCAGAAACAGTACTTGGAATTGATTTTGGATGTTCAAATATAACAATTCAAAATGAAAATAGACTTTTGTTAAAACAACCAAATGTAATGGCAGTAAAAAAGATTGGCGAAGAAGTTGAGTTTATCACAGCAGGCGAAAGGGCAAAAACAATGCTTGGCAAGGCAACCGACAACGTTTATGTATTTTACCCTGTAAGTGCTGGCGAAATTGTAAGTGTCAACTATGCAACTTTGGAATTGAAAAAGATTTTTAGCTCGCTTGGTTTAAAATTTGGTTTTTTTTCACGCCTAAAAGTTATCGCACCAATTCCATCTGGAATAAGTTTTGAAGAGCAAACAAAATATGTAAAGTTGTTCAAAAGTGTTGGTGCAAGGGAAGTTATTTGTATTCCAAAACTTTTCTTAACTGCACTAGGCGAAAATATAAATATTGGTGCAAATAGTGCCAAACTTATTGTTGATATTGGTGGTGGAAATGTTGAATGTGGAGTAATTAACCTTAACACTCTTATTTGCTCATCAAGTTTGGGTATTGGTGGAAGAACTCTTGACCTTACAATAATTGATTATATTAAGCAAAGATATCAAACTATCATCGGCGAAAACACAGCACAAACATTAAAAGAACAAATTTTTAGTTTGTATGCTTCTGACACTGCAAAAATGGATGTAAATGGTGTTAGCAGTATAGACAATTCTCCGGTTACAATAACCATATATGCAAAAGATATTTTTGAAGCAACGCATTCGTTTTATGATGAAATCATAAAGATTATAAGAACAACCATAAGTTCATTAAGTCCAGAGATTTCAAGCGATGTTGTAAGAAATGGTATATATGTTTGTGGCGGTCTGTCAAAAGTTCCGGGACTTGACAAATACTTTAAACAACAACTTGGAATAAATGTGTTTATATCATACGAATCTGAAAACTCAAACATAAAAGGTATGTCAACACTTTTATCTCATAGTGATATTTTGGATAATATTCTAAAAAACTTATAAAACAAAAAATTAGCGACAAAGGGACATAATTAAACAAAATGTCCCTTTGTTTTTTTATTCAAAAACTATAAACTTTTTTTGAGGTCAAAATGGCAAGGAAAATAGTTTTTACAAGTGGAAAGGGTGGAGTTGGCAAAACGACTGTATGTGCAAATTTGGGTGCAACACTTTCCAATCTTGGATTTAGAGTTGTAATTCTTGATGTTGATATTGGACTAAATAACCTTGATGTTGTTATGGGGGTAGAGTCAAAGGTAGTTTTTGACTTGATTGATGTTATTGAAGGTAGATGCAGGGCAACACAAGCCTTGGTTCAAGATAGAAATTTTGAAAATCTTTATATCTTGCCGTCCTCGCACTCCTATCGTGGCGAAGAAATTTCGGCAAATGATATAAAGAATGTTGTGCAAAGTTTGGAATTTAGTTTTGATTATATTTTTATAGATTGTCCAGCGGGTGTTGAACAGGGGTTCAAAAGGGCTGTTTCTTGTGCAAACGAAGCAGTCATTGTTGTAACTCCACACATTTCAAGCATAAGGGATGCAGACAAAGTTTTGTCAATTCTTTCGTCATATAACCTTGACGAAAAATATTTGGTAGTCAACCGGGTTCGTGGCGATTTAATGATGAATGGCGAAATGATTGATGTTGACGAAATAATAAAGTTTTTGCATATTCCAATACTTGGCGTAATCCCTGAAGATGATGATATAACTGCACTTTCAAGCATAGGTGCTTTGGGTGGAAGCAACTCCAATAGAGCATGGGTTTTGCTTGCCGAAAATTTGCATAATGGCACAAAAAAAGTGTATGACTGCACACAAAAATATAGAGGATTTTTTGGTAGCATAAGAAGGAATATAAAAAGGAGAATGTGATGAAGTTTTCAATTGCACAAATAGGGGAAAACAGACTAAAAAAGGTGCTTGTTCAAGACAAAGAACAAAACCCTGAAAGGCTTAAAGATGTGCTTAAGTCTGATATTCAAAATGTAGCAGTGTGCTATATGGACGATGTTTCAACAAGTGTAGATGTTTTGCCCAGTGATGATGGCGTAATTTTTAATGTTGTAATAAAGTGTAAAAGAGTTAAAAGTTTTGGTGTTTTGGCATAAAATACGACATATTTCGCATATGTTTTTATATGGATAACTTTGGCAAAAATGTTGAAATTGTAAAAATGCAAAAGGTTGAAAACTTAACCTTAAAGCACAAAATAAACAGCATAATTTTTTTTGATGCGGTGTTTTATATGAGCCTTTTTACACTTTCCATTTTTTGCTTTTATGAAATTTTTAGTAAAATATGGGTGGTGTAATGAAAAAGTTTAAGTTACATCCACTTTTTGTTTTATACCTAATATTTTTGTTGGTTTTGGGGAATTATGAGAGTTTGTTCGTGTATATGCTTGTTGTGACATTGCATGAACTTGCACATAGTTTTGTGGCACAAAAACTAGGTTACAAACTTGACAAAATGGTGCTTATGCCATATGGTGTTTGCCTAAATTACAAAGTGAATAATTTTTGCGATAATGACGAAATTTTGATAGCAATTGCGGGCCCACTATCTAATACCGTTCTTGCAATTTGCACTATTGCAAGTTGGTGGCTTTTCCCAAGCATAATGCCGGCAACTTACTTATTTTGTCTTTCAAATGTTGTGATGTTTTTATATAATTTATTACCATGCTATCCGCTTGATGGCGGACGAATTTTGAGTGCAATTCTTTCCAAAAAATACGATAAAAAATGGTCGATAAAATTATGTTTATTTTTTAATATTTGTTTTTCTTTTATGTTGATTTTAACCTTTATAATTGGGTTGTTTTTTAGGGTAATAAACACAAATTTATTGATTATTTCAATATTTTTAATTGTTGGAATAATTGAACCAAATAGATATTCTTCATACAATTTTTTATCATACAAAATAATCGATGAATGCTGTATAAATAAAGAGAAGGCGGTTAAATTTACATTGATAAATTCAAACATAAAAATATATAAATTAATTGCAAAATTAAACAAAAATAAATTCAATATTTTTTATGTTATGATGCCAAATGGCAAAATAAAAACAATGAGTGAAATTATGCTAAAAAAATTTGCAATAAGATATAATGCAAGCATAAGTTTGAGTCAAATTCCAGAAATGTATTTATAAAAAATTATTGCACAAAATAATTTTATGAAACAAACATTAAAATATATTTATGAAAGGCTTTTTGAAGACCTAAAATATGCAGAAACAAAACATAGCATAACAATGACAATTGCATCAGCAGTTATTGCCTTTGCAAGTACATTTTTTAGCAATAATTATGTTCTAAACATTCTGTCAAGTGCCTGTATTATGCTTGCACTGATTTCAATAATCTATAGTTTTATCGCTTTGCTTTCAAGAAATGTTCACGTTTCCAACAAAGAAAAAGCTGTAGCAAAAAATAACTTAATGCTGTACAAAACTATAAAAGAATATAGCGACATAAGTTATTGTAAAAAGTTAAGAACAAGTTACCAGTTGCCAAAAGATTACAAAATTGATGAAATGGATTTAGACCTTGCTCGCCAAGTAATAACAACTGCAAAACTTGTAAACCTTAAATTTTCATATTTCAACTTTTCACTTGTTTTTTTGTTTTTGAGTATACTTTGTGGAATTGTTGTTGTTTGTATAAGGGGAAACATAATATGACAGAAGACTTAAGATTTTGGCTTGAACAAATTGTAGAAGATGACCCAATACCGTATGAAGTAAAACATATAATATTTAGTTACATTTTTGATGGTGCAATAACCTTGTGTATGGGTGGAACAGAACAAAAGCCAACCATAAATAATATGTTTGACTATTTCCCACTTGAAGCACAATTTTTTGATTGTAAAAAACTCAAAAAGATTAAGGACGAAGCATATTTTTGCCGTTTGCTAAAATTTTCACTAAATGAGTGCTTTTGTAGTGAATATTTGAAAAATCAGTTCAAAAGCAAAAAAATATATATCTATAATGGCACAAATATGCCAAAATATCTATTTTGTTTGTAAAAACCTTTTGATTTTTCCTTTTGTTTTGATAAAATATATCAAAGAGAGTAAAAATGGAAGTTTTAAGAAGTTATACACAATTAGTAAATCAAACAAAAAAAGTATTAGATTATGACATAAGCGAAACCCCAGTTTTGGACAAAATGTGTCAAGAAGATTTGGAAGATATTGCATCAAGAAGCAAAATGTGTGAAGACATAAAAGAAGTGTCACACCTAAGCGAACTGGTTTTCCAATTAAACAATTTTAGTTTTGCACTTGTAAATTACACAACAATCTTTTTGGCAATGGAAAAATATGATGAAGTAAAAGAGTTTATTTCCAAAATGTATGCCTCCCATGTTGACACACAAAACTATGTCAGCAAATTGAAAGAGTACAATGTGGAAGAAAGATTGTTTGACAGGTTTATTGAAACTGTTATGCTTGGCAAAATAGAAAGCAAACTATATTTGCCACTTGTTCTAAAATCAATTTTTGATAACAAATCAAAATTATATGTTTGGCACGATATTGCAATGGAATATATGCAAACATATATGAGAGAAAATAATGACTTGCAAGACATATTCTCACAAAATGAAACTTTGGAACTTGAATACTTGTCTTTGCTTCTTGAATTTAACACACAAAAGGCAATAAGCATTTTGTTTAATGACCTTGCAAGAGAAAAAATCAGTGAAGAGCATGCTGAACAGTTTTTGAAAGCGTACATAAATGACACATTGGCATACTTTGACAAAAACTTGCCAACTGATGACGAAAAGCGTTTTCACTATATCAAGGTTTTGTCGGCAATAAAAAATAACTCAAACATCGAAACAAGACTTGAAACAATTTACGAAACTGAAAAGAATGAAGAGATAAAGTCATTTTTGGCACAACGCCTTGGAATAACTGAAACATTGAATTTTGGCACATATAAGCATTTCAAAATTCTTGCACAAAAAAAGGTGACAGACATTCAAGAACGTTCACTTGGTGTTGCATTTGAAAATATGCCACTTGAATTTATTGATGAAACTTTTGCAAACAATCAGGAAAAAACATATCTCATAAACATATTCAAAGAAGAAAATAACTTGCTTAATTTGGTTAGTTTAAATTCACTTTATCAAATTTTCAAAAAAGATAGCCTAAATAGTTTTGCTGAAAAGCTATTTGACAAACTGTCAAATAAAGACGATATAAATTCTGCAAAATGGTGTGTAAGAATGTTCTCGCTATTTTGTGAAGATATGTTTGAACGCAAAGTTTATGAATTTTTGTACACACTCTATAGACTAAACAGAAAAAAAGAAGCAGTATATCTCACAAAATGCTTAATATATAGCAAAAAACCAAAGTTCTTGGAAATGATTACAAGATTACAAACATTTGACTTGTTTATGGCTCATTACAATGATTTTGTAAAGGTCTATGCTCAAGTAATGAATAAATCTTGTGAAGAGATAAAAGACCTATCTTTGCCATATAACATAAGTGAAGAAAGAGTGCAGGAAGAAAAATCAAGGCTATACCAAAACTTTATTAGTGGGCGAAAGTACTCAAAACAAATATTCAAGTCACTATTTATTGACCATCCAGTATTTAATGAATTTGCACAAAGGTTGGTTTTTGGCGAGTATAAACAAAACAAACTATATTCAGTTTTCTTGGTAAATGGCAAAGAAACTGAGTATATATACGGCAACAACTTAGGTAATGCAGGTAATGACGTGTATATCTCAATTGTCCATTCGCTTGATCTTGATGATAGATTTGAAAAAGTTGATTTAAGACTAAGTAATCCACTTTTTGAACAATTCAGCATAAGCAAATTTGATGTAAAAAACTTTAATAGGGCAAACTTATCCGTTTCAAATTTCTATGGAACAATTGTTGAAGGTGAAAAATTTGTTAATAACCTAAAAGCAAAGGGATTTTATCCAAATCTTAATGATTGCGAAGTGTTGTTTGATAGTTTTATAGGCAAAAATGAAATTCTTAATCTTTTGGTAGAAATTGAACTTCAAAAACCAGTATCTGTCATCTCTCCAACAATGGTTCTTGGCAATATTCGTTTTTATAGGCTAAACGACGTTATGATGGATAAACAAAAGTACATAACAAACAAATCTCAAAGCTTAAGCTTGGCAGGAATAAACGATAGATATTTTGATTACGTTATGAGTGCAATAAGATAAATTGACCAAAATTTTTATAATAAAAATGCATAGTAGAAAATACTATGTATTTTTTATTAACATACACTTGATTTTTTTATAAAAATTTGCAATAATATTCTTGCTATGTTGTAGCAATTTTTTTGCTATGTAGTTTGAGGGATAAAATGAAAATTGTAATTGACGCTTTTGGTGGAGATAATGCTCCAAATTGTAATATTGACGGGGCTTTGCTCGCACTTGAAAAATTTAAAGATATAACAATTGTATTGGTTGGCGATGTTGACAAAATGAATCCAATTCTTGCAACAAAAAAATATGACAAAACAAGATTGGAACTTGTTGATGCAAAGGATATAATCACAAATGACGATGTCCCAACTGTTGCAATAAGAACAAAAAAAGAATCATCACTTGTAAAAGCACTAGACTATCTAAAAACAAATGAAGACTACCTTGGTCTTGTAAGTGCCGGTTCAACAGGTGCAGTGCTTACTGGTGGCTTTTTGAAAATCGGTAGAATGAAAGGTGTTTCACGTCCAGCACTTGCACCACTTTTACCAACAAAAACAGGTGGACAGGTTGTACTTATTGACTGTGGAGCAAATGTTGATTGCAAACCAATTAACTTATGCCATTTTGCACTTATGGGTTCGGAATATTTTAAGGCAATGTTTGGTGTCCAAAACCCAAGAGTTGCACTCCTTAGCAACGGAGTTGAAGACAAAAAGGGTAACGAACTTGTAAAAGAAACTTTCCCAATGTTAAAACAACTTCCAATAAACTTTGTTGGTAATATGGAAGCAAGAGATGCCTTGACTGGCGATTATGATGTTATTGTTACTGATGGATTTGCTGGAAATGTGCTTTTAAAAAGCGTAGAAGGAACTGCCAAGTTTACAACAGGTATGATAAAAGAAGCAATGATGTCAAGTTTTTGGGGCAAAATTGGTGGACTTCTTGCCAAAAACTCGCTCAAAAAAGTAAAAAGCAAGCTAGACTATAACAAATATGGCGGTTCAAATTTTGTTGGATGCAAAAAAACAATAATAAAATCTCATGGTTCAAGTATTGGTGTAACAATATGTGCCGCAGTTGAACAAATTGTCAAACTTGAACAAAATAAGGTTAATGAAAGAATAGAAAAGGCAATAGAAAATATACCTGAATTTAATGAAGAAAAAGTTGAGGCAAAGAATGATTAGTATTGGTGGTTACACTTTTCGTGATGAACAAAACATCACAAAAGCACTAACACACAGTTCTTATAGTGCTGACAACTATGAACGCTTGGAGTATTTGGGCGATAGCATACTAGACTTTTTGGTTGGAAAACATTTTTTTGTTGATAAAACACTAAATGAAGGTATGCTAACCAAACTTCGTGCACATTATGTCAGTGAAGAGAATTTGAGCAAGGTTTTTGACAAACTTAATGTAGAAAACTATGTCAAACTTGGCAAGAGTTGCAAAGTGCTTACAAAATCAATAAAATGTGATATGTTTGAAGCAATTACTGCAAGTGTATATTTGGATTCAAACATAGATAGATGTGAGCAATTTATTGAAGAAAATATTTATATTCAAAAGGTAGAAGATATTGAAATTATTGACAATAAATCTCTTCTTCAAGAAATTGCTCAAAAGCATGGACAAAAAGTTGAATATGTTTTGCTTGAAAAATTAGGGCAATCACACAATCCAACATTTGTTGTTGAAGCAAAGCTTGGGGGACTTACTGCAAGGGCAGAAAGCTCAAGTAAACAAGATGCCGAACAAAAGTCGGCAAAAATTATACTAGACCAACTAGGAGAAAATCAATGAATTTTAAGGAAATAGAACTATCGGGGTTCAAGTCGTTTGCAGACAAAACAGATATTAAGTTTGATTCTGGTATCACTGCAATTGTTGGGCCAAATGGTTGCGGAAAAAGTAATGTTAGTGATGCCATTCGTTGGGTGCTTGGTGAACAAAGTAGCAAACTGCTTCGTGGTTCAAGTATGCAAGATGTCATTTTTAATGGAACTGAAAAGCGTAAAAGTTTGTCATATTGTGAAGTTACATTAATTTTTGATAACTCTGACAGATATTTTAACTATGATAATGATGAAATCGCCATAACAAGAAAACTTTATAGAAGTGGCGAAAGTGCATATCTTATCAATCGTACACCAGTAAGACTTAAAGATATTTACAACCTTTTGTATGATAGTGGAATTGGTCGTGATGGCTATTCTATTATTGGACAAGGTAAGGTTGAAGAAATTATTTCTTCAAAACCAGAAAACAGAAGAACAATTTTTGAAGATGCTGCTGGCATTGCCAAGTTTAAGTCAAGAAAAGTTGATGCTGAAAGAAAGTTGGAGAGAACAAGAGATAATCTAACTCGTGCAAATGATATTATAAGCGAACTTGAAAGACAAATGGGACCACTTAAAAAACAAGCCGAAAATGCAAAAAAATGGTTGGAACTACGCAATCGTTTGCAGGACTTGGAAGTAAATGCTTATGTTTATAGGTATAACAATGCAAATAGTGTAAAAGCCCAAATTAACACAAAATTGCAAGCAATTGGCGAAGAAATCAATAACAGACAAAGTGAACTTGACAAAACAACAAATGATTATGACGACTCTATGAAGCAGGTAAGCAGTATTGATGAAGATATTGCTTTAACTCACGACAGCATTCTTAATTTGTCAGTTGAACTTGAAAAACAATCAGGTGAAGCAAACGTAATTCGTGAAAGAATTGCAAATATGAATGACACAAAATCAAAGATTACAGTAGATTTGTTAAATGCCAAAAACACAGTCGAAAAAGATAATGCAGAACTTGGCTTCAAAAAACAAAAATATGATGAAGTTGTGTCAAAATTGCATACATTAAACCTTTCATATGATGAAGTTAGTAATGATTATTTAAAAATTGTTGATGAACTAAGTTTGCATGAAGACCAAACGCAAGATAGCCAACAAAAAATGTTTGATGCACTAGATAAATTGACTGATATAAAAGCAAATTTCAGTAAATATCAAGCAGAAAGAGATATGCTTCGCACAAATCTTGCTGAAATGGAACAAAAATTAGGCAATCTTAACAAAACAGTGCAAGAAAAACAAACATCAAAAGACGAACTTGAAACTTTGGTTAAAAAACTAAAACAAGACAAACAAAGTGCCGAAACAGCACTTGCAAATGCAAAACTAAAACAAGATAGTTTGACAAATGAAATAAAAGAGGCACAAGAAGATAGATATCGTACAAACTCAAAAATCCAAGTCTATGAAAATAGAAAAAATATGCTTGAAGAAATGCAAAAAGAGTATGATGGTTATCAATATGCAGTAAAAAAATTGCTTAAAGAAAGCGAAAGGAATGCCAATGTAAAATCAAAAATGGTTGGCGTTTTAGCATCTTTAATCAATGTGCCAGAAAAATATGAAACTGCAATAGAAATTGCACTTGGTAATGCTGTTCAAAATATTGTTACTTTTGATGAGCAAAATGCAAAAGAACTTATCAATTATCTAAAGGTAAACGATTTTGGTCGTGCAACTTTCTTACCAATAAACAAAATTAGACCAAGGGGAATTGCCTCTGAAGACGCAAAAGCACTAACTTTTGCCGGTTGTTTTGGTCTTGCAAGTGATTTAATATCTTATCCAAGTAACATAAAAGATGTTATATCAAACTTGCTTGGTGCAACGATTGTTGTAGATAATCTTGACACAGCAATTGCAATTTCAAACAAAACAAAATTAAGTTACAAAATTGTCACTCTTGATGGCGATGTGATAAACCCACAAGGCTCAATGACAGGTGGTTCAAAAAAGAAAGATGCCGCAAACTTAATTAGTCGTGACAGAGAAATTCAAACCTTGTCAAAGGAACTTGAAAATCTAAAAAATAACTTGACTTCGCTTACAACCAAAATCACAAATCTTCAAAAAGAATATGATGCAACAAAGTTCGCTATCAATCAACTTTTTGATGATAGAAATACTGCTGATATTAACTATGCAAAGGAAAATGAGCGTTTGACATCTTTTGTAAACTCATTAAATGAAGCAAAAGCTGAACAAGAAACAATGAATAATCAATACAATAGCACAAAAATTCGTATTGATAACATAACAAAAGAACTTGAGAGTATTGATGAACTTGAAAACACTGCAATGCAAAATAAAACAAGTGCAAACAAGTTTATTGCAGAACGTCAAGAAAAATTTGCAAAATTGAAGGAACAAAGAGATAACATAAATGACACTCTAACAAAGATTAAGGTTGAAATCGCATCACTTGAAGCTCAAAAATCATCTTTTGAAGCAGATTTTGAAAGACTTAATGAAGAAATAAATGTAAATACCCTAAAAGCCAATTCTTTTGAAACCGATGTTGAAAAAATTGACAAAACAATAAAAGAAGCCGAAGGAATAATAAGACAACAAATAGAAACAGAAGCAAACCAAGAAGCAAAAGCAAAACTTGCAAGCTTAAGAAAGAGTTTGGCAGAGTATGAACAAGAAAAACAAACCTTGCAAGATAAAATCAAAAAACTTAATGACGCAAAAATGCAAATTATGGATGCTCTTACAAAGTTGAATGATAGAAAGAATGCAAGTGAAAACCAACTTGAAAAAGTTGACACCGAAATTGAACAAATGCAAGAACGTATATATGAAGAATATTCTCTTACATATGCAACTTGCCAAGAATTTGTTAGGGCAGATTTCAATATTGATGAAGCAATGCCAGAAATTAGCGATATTAAGAAAGAAATATCAAAATTAGGTTATGTAAATGTTCATGCAATTGACGATGTAAAACTTCTTATGGAAAGATATGATGGACTTAAAGTTCAAACTGATGACCTAACAAAAGCCGAAGAAAACTTGACAAAGGTAATAGAAGAACTTTCAACCGAAATGATGTCAAGATTTGAAACTGAATTTAACAAAATAAATGAAAACTTTAAAGTGACTTTCAGGGAATTGTTTGGTGGTGGTAATGCACGTTTGGAACTTACTGACCCAAATAACTTGCTAGAAAGTGGTGTTGATATTGTTGCCGAACCACCAGGCAAAAAACTTCAAAACATAACACTTTTGTCAGGTGGCGAAAAGGCATTAACAGCCATTGCAATTTTGTTCGCAATCTTAAAGTTAAAACCAATGCCTTTCTGCTTACTAGATGAAATTGAAGCGGCACTTGATGACTCAAATGTTGGCAGATTTGCTGAATATTTAAGAAGATTCTCAAAGGTAACACAATTCATTGTAATTACTCACCGTAAACCAACAATGGAACTTGCAGATTGCTTGTATGGTGTTACAATGGAAGAAAAGGGTGTAAGTAAAATGGTAAGCGTAAAACTTGCCGATGCACTCAAAAATGTGGAGGTAAAATAATGGGATTTTTTAAAAAAATTGGCGATGCACTAAAACGTACAAAAGAAGCTTTTTCAAGAAAGCTTGATAGCCTTTTTAGTGGTGGCGAAATTAACGATGATTTTTATGAAGAATTAACCGATATTTTAGTTTCTAGTGATGTTGGTTACACAACAAGTGAAGAAATTGTAGATAGACTTCGCATATACGCAAGAAAAAACAAGATAAGAAAAGCGGAAGAAGTAAAAAAAGTATTAAAGACAATACTCGCAGAAATGATGGAAGAAGTTGAACCTGTCAAGATTGAATATCCAGCAATAATAACTGTTGTTGGCGTTAATGGTGTTGGCAAAACAACAACAATAGGAAAACTTGCAGGATATTTTAAAGATAATAAAAAAGACGTAACTCTTGTCGCTGGCGACACTTTTCGTGCAGCAGCAAGTGACCAACTTACCGAATGGGCAAACAGAAATAAAGTAAGAATTGTAAAGCATAGCGAAGGTGCAGATGCTGCAGCAGTTGTATTTGATGGTATACAAAGTGCAAAAGCAAAGAAAACCGATGTGCTTATTATTGACACAGCAGGTAGGCTTCAAACAAAAACAAACCTTATGGAAGAACTTAAAAAGATTGACAAGGTTATAACAAGGGAGTATCCAGAAGCAAATAGATATAATCTAATTGTCCTTGATGCTACAACAGGTCAAAATGCTTTAAGTCAAATTGAACACTTTAACGAATATATCAAACTTGATGGAATTGTGCTTACAAAACTTGATGGAACAGCAAAGGGTGGGGTTGTGTTCAGCATTGCACAAGACTACAACTTGCCGGTTGTGTTTGTTGGAACAGGTGAAGCCCTTGGGGATATTGAACCTTTTGATGCAAAAGAGTTCGTCGATAATTTATATTAGTATAAAAAAAAGATGAGTTAACTCATCTTTTTTTATGCCGTTTTATAAATAACTATATTGGTTTACGTTCCAGTCAAAAAGTCATTTTGTCTTTTGCTCCAATGTGTAGTTTTTTGGAAATCTCATCTATTAAAAAAACCAAGCAAAATTGCTTGGCTTTTTGTTATTGTTGTATAAATTCATTCAAAAGTGAATCTTTTGGGATAAGATTCTTATTCAATGTTCCACACTTTGATAAAATATTTGCAAGTTCTTTTGCTTTTGGCAATGTTGACTTTTCTAATTTGTCTTTTAAGTCAAAAGCATAAACAAGTGGTTCATACATATGTGTTGAATCAACTTTGTAGTCAACAGTGTTTTTAAACGGGTCAATATAAAGCTCTTCGCCATCACGAACTTCTTGCCAACCACTTATTGTTTCATCAATTGTTCTTCCACGAGTATAGTAATCTCTAATACATCTACGCATAAGTCTTAAATCAGTATAATTTAGTAACAACTTATCGTCAAAGCAGAAATTTGAAAGAACACAAATGTAAATTTTAAACAATTTTTCTTGTGGTTGGTCAAGTAGCATAGGATTTAAAGCGTGCAACCCTTCAATAATAATATAAGTGTCGTCATCACATTCTATTGGTGTTTTTTCTTTGTTTTTTCTTCCTTCAATAAAGTTGTATGTTGGCATATAACCAATATGTTTTTCAAACAAATCAGAAATAAACTCATTAAATAATTTTAAGTCAATTGCAGTTATATTTTCATAGTCATAGTTTCCGTTAGGTAAGAGAGGTGTTTGATCTCTATCCAAAAAGAAATCGTCAAGAGAAACTGTGATACATTTTTTGTTCCGTCTTTTTAATTCCTTTTTAAGAAGTAAACTTGTTGTTGTTTTCCCTGAAGATGATGGGCCAGCAAGCAAGAATATACGCACTGAGTGTTTTTCAAGTGCCAAGTCTACCATATCAATTATTTGCTCGTGATACATTTCTTCACTCATTTTTATGAGCAAATTTTTGTCACTTTTTGCCAAATTATTAACTTCTTCCAAATAAAATGCGTTGTCGTTTGTTTCCATAAAATTCCCCTAAGTAGTATATTTCCCCAATTTAAAGCGGGCTATTAGTATATCAAAAAAATGAAGTATTTTCAATAGCAATATGTAAATTTTTTGAAAAAAATAAAAAAGTAATTTTTTGACTATTTTTGCCTTTATGTAAATATTATAAATTAGTGTACTAAAATATATATACAAAAAGACAAAGGAAGGTTAAAAATGAGATTAAAAGAACTACTCAATAATGTTGTGGCAAAGAACGATATTTCCAAATTTGAAGATTTGCAAATAGATAATATTTCATTAAACGCGCAAAACAAAATGAATAATGGTTTGTTCTTTTGTTTTTCAGGCAAAAACGATGGCTACAAACTTGCAGATAGGGCGGTCAAAAATGGTGCAGTTGTTATAGTTTGTGAGCATCTGTTTGACACAAAGAATTTGGCAAAACTTGTTGTTGTTGATGACATTAGAGAAACAATCGCAATTGTAAGCCAAAACTTTTATAAAACAAAAGATGCAAGGGTTATTGGCATAACTGGTACAAATGGCAAAACAACAACTTCTTTTATAATTAAAAACATATTGGAACAAGCGGGCAAAAAGGTGGGGGTTATTGGTACAAATGGTATATATTTCCAAAATGAATTTATTGAAGCAACATTAACAACTCCAGACCCAGTAGACTTGCACCATATTTTTTCAATTATGTTGCAAGGAAAGGTTGATTATATAATTATGGAAGTTTCGGCACACGCTATTGCTCTCAAAAAGATTTATGGCATAAATTTTGTATGTAAGGTTTTTACAAATTTAAGCCAAGACCACTTGGACTACTTTAAAACAATGGAATACTATTCAAGAGTAAAAGAAAGTTTCTTTAAAAATGACGATATGATGGTTGTAAACATTGATGACCATTTGGGGCAAAAAATAGCAAACAAGTATGAAACTGCAATCACATATGGGCTAAAAAACCCTTGTGATGCATTTTGTGTTGAAATAAATCAAAACTGTACAAAGTACACAATGAATATATGCGATAATGTAATAAATGTATCTTCAAATTTGTATGGCTTGTTTAATGTATATAACACACTTGCAAGTGCTGTTTGTTGCTACTTTTTAGGCGTTAGTATTGACAATATAAAAAAGGGGATAGAAAGTATAAAAAAGATAGATGGCAGGTTTAATGTTATTGAATACAATGACCGAAAAATAATAATTGATTTTGCACATACACCTGATGGTCTTGAAAACGTGTTAAAAGCGGCAAGAAAAATAACTGATGGAAGATTATATTCCTTGTTTGGTTGTGGTGGTAATAGAGATAAAAAGAAACGTAAAATAATGGGGGCAATTAGCAATAAGTATGCAAACTTCACATTCATAACAAGCGATAATCCAAGGTATGAAAATCCAAATGATATAATAAATGAAATAGCAAAAGGATTTAATGACAAAAGTTTTTACAAGGTCGAAGATAGAAAGAACGCAATAAAGATGGCGATTATGTCCTTAAGGGAAGGCGACACCTTGCTTATTTGTGGAAAAGGTTCAGAAAATTATATTGACGTGGCAGGCAAAAAAATACCATACAGCGATTATGATATAGTTAAAAAAATATTGGGAGAACTAAAATGACAATGACAGCAAGATATCTAATTGCATTTTTAGTTGCCTTTGTGTTTGGGACAATAATTTCACCACTAATAGTCTGTCTATGCAAAAAGTTAAAGGCAAATCAAACAATATTATTCTATGTAAAGGAACATGAAGCAAAAAATGGTACACCTACAATGGGTGGTATTATATTTATAAGCGTAATACTATGTGTAGGGTTATGCTTGTCCTTTACAGATTATTTACTTTCAATTTTAACAATAGCAACAACTCTGTTTTATGGAATTCTTGGGTTCTTGGACGATTTTTTAAAAGTCCATTATAAACAAAATTTGGGGTTAAGAGCTTATCAAAAAATTATTGGACAAGTTGGTATTGCAGTTATCTTGGCAGTGTTTGTATACAAGGCAAATCTCGTTGGCTCACAAGTATTTATTCCGTTTACAAAGCAGACAATTGACCTTGGAATTTGGATTATTCCATTTGTTATATTTGTATACTTGGCTGTGGTAAACTCAGTCAATTTGTTAGATGGGCTTGATGGTTTATGTAGTGGGGTTAGTTTTGTATACATCTTGTCTTTCGCCACTATTCTTTTAATTTATGAAACAGAGTTTAGTGCAAGGGGACTAACCGAACTACAAAATATTGAGCAATTGTGCTTTATTATGAGTGGTGGACTTTTGGCATATTTTGCACTAAATTGCTTTCCGGCCAGCATTTTTATGGGAGATACTGGCTCTTTGGCTTTGGGTGGATTTATCACAACAATTGCAGTACTAACCAAACTTGAATTGTATATACCAATACTTGGCATTGTGTATGTTGTGACAGCTCTTAGTGATATCATACAGGTTTTGCATTACAAAAGAACGCATAAGAGAATTTTCCTTATGGCACCACTACATCATCATTTTCAAAAAAAAGGTGTGAATGAAAGTAAAATTGTCGCCATATATATAATAACGACTTTGGTAATTTGTTTGCTAACAATATCATTGTTATTGTATATTGGTGGATAATTTGGAAATTTTGGCAAAAACATTTTTAGTTTATGGCATACAAACAACAGGCAAAAGTGCTGTAAATTTTTTACTCTCAAGGGGAGCAAAAACTGTTTATATTTTTGATGATAAACCTTGCGAACTTATGCAAGATACAATAAAACTTGATGATTTTAATCAAGTCAAAAATCTTAACATTGACTGCTGTATATTAAGTCCGGGTGTTAATGTTTTGGGGAATAAAAAGATTGAACTTTTAGAGAAATTAAACATTCCGTATATGAGCGAATTTTGCTTGGGACTAATAAAGTCACAGGGCAAAAACATTTGTATAACAGGAACAAATGGAAAAACTACAACAACAAACTTGATATATAAACTCTTAAAAACTCAAAACAAGGAAGTGTTTTTGTGTGGGAATAGAGATATACCATTAACACACTTTGTAAACCAAACCACAAAAAATAGCATACTTGTTTGCGAAGTTTCAAGCTTTGCTTTGGAGAGTATTACAAATGAGTTTAAACCACAAATAAGTTCAATTCTAAATATCACAGCAGACCACATTTCAAGACATAAAACTTTTGATAACTACAAAAGTATAAAGAATAACATAACAAAATATCAAGGCACAAATAATTACTTTGTTTGTGAATATAACTTTAAAACAAAAACAAACGCAAATTTATTAACATTCTCGTTGTCAAGTAGTGATGCCAATATTTATTGCAATAAAAATTACATTATTTGTTACAATAAAAGACTATTAAAAATAAGCAAAATAAAATTGCTTGGCGAAAAAAATTTGGAAAACATTATGTGTGCAATACTTATTGCAAAACTGTTTAAAATTAGAAATAGAAACATAAGAAAAGTTGTTTATTCGTTCAAAGCACCAAGTCATCGAATGGAAGAAATATGTAACATAAATGGCATAAAATTTATCAATGACAGTAAAGCAACAAACCCAGATGCAACAATTTGTGCGTTAAAGAGTTTTAAAAACAATGTCATATTGCTTTTGGGTGGCAGTGATAAAGGTTATAGTTATGAAGAAATTTTCTCTTATGTTCAAAACGTAAAGAACATAATCACATTTGGCGAAATGAACAACAAAATTTATATGTGTGCAAAAGAACATAATTTTGATTTTGTGGTAAAATTTGACAAATTTTTTGATGCTGTATGTTTTGCAAAAAGAATTGCACAAAAGGGTGATGTGGTCTTATTATCGCCAGCGTGTGCAAGCTTTGATGAGTTTTCATCTTACAAGCAAAGGGGCGAAGAATTTAAAAAAATCATAAAGGGCGAAAATGAAAAAACTAAAAATTGATAAAATTATTATAACTGTTTTTGTTTGTATGATTGTTTTGTGCATAATAGGTTGTGTTATGGTGTATAGTGCAAGTTCTTACTCGGCACAAAAGAACTTTCATAGCAGTACATACTTTTTAATTAAGCAAATAATCGGTTCTGTTTTGGGGCTTGTTTGCTTTACTTTTTTTACATTTTTTGATTACCAAAAACTAAAAAAATTCAAGTGGATACTTTTTATTGTTGCAGTAATTTTACTTTGTTTGGTGTTTGTTCCAAAAATAGGTGTATCAAATTATGGTGCAAAAAGATGGATAAACCTGTTTGGACTATCTTTTCAACCAAGCGAAATTGCAAAATTCTCTTTGGTACTTTTTTGTGCTTGTCATTTTGCACAACATAAAAAAAATGCAAGAAATTTACAAACATTGCTTCCAGTATTGTTTGTAGGTGGTGTTTTTTGTATTCTTGTTATTTTAGAACCAAATATGAGCATAACAATGTGCATTGGAATAACAATGATTTGCATGATGATATTTGGTGGGTTAAGGTTAAAATATCTTGCAATGATTTTGATTCCCGCAATGTGTTTAGTCCCAGTTTTAATCATTATTGAGCCATATAGACTTCAAAGGTTAATGGCATTTATCAACCCATGGGCATCGCCACAAGGCGAGGGTTTTCAACTTATTCAATCACTATATAGTTTGGGGAATGGTGGGTTGTTTGGTGTTGGATTATTTTCTTCAAGACAAAAGTATTTGTATTTACCATTTGCAGAAAGTGATTTCATTTTTTCTATTATTTGTGAAGAATTAGGTTTCTTTGGTGCAACTATTATTCTTGTCATTTTTGCTATACTCATATTTTCAATAATAAAAATTGCACAAAATAGCAAAGATACCTTTGGAAGTTTGCTGACGGCAGGAATTGCTTGTGTTATCGCAACTCAGGTTGTATTAAATGTTCTTGTTATTTCGGCAAGTATGCCACCAACAGGGCTTCCACTCCCATTTATAAGTGCTGGAAGTACATCACTAATTGTATTTATGAGCGCACTTGGTATATGTGTTAATGTTCATAAACAAAGTATAAAAATAAAAATAAACAGAGCATGACTAACTCTGTATATATATTAACATATTTGTTATAAGCAATTTTGCTGTTTATATTCAAATCTAATATTTTACTAATGATAATTTCTTCCAATCAATTCGTCAATTGACATATTTAAAGCATCGGCAATTTTCCAAATATCTAAAACATTTGGAATATTAACTCCGTTCTCCCAATAACTTATTGAAGCATGTGTCACACCAATTAAATTTGCCAATTTTTGCTGAGATAGACCTTGCTCAATTCTTTTTTCTTTTATTGATTCACCTATAGTATTTTTCATATTTTCTATATTAGTAAGAATTCTTACAAAATTGTTGACTTGTAAGAATTCTTACAATATAATAAAAGTATGGATAAAAAAATGAATTATAATCAATTTTTTAATGAATTGAAAAAATCTCCTGTGTTCGCAATTTCTTTAAGTTCTAAGGAGTTATTTCACTCAAACTTTTGGGCTTGGCTCATTGAATATAACAAAGAGTTTGCAAAAGTTTTTTTTAATGACATAGATTATCAAAATATTACTACTATATATCGGGAAGAAAAACATCGTGATTTAACTATTATTGCGGGAGGGGAGGTATTTATAATTGAGAACAAGATAAAATCTCTGCCATCATCGGAACAGCTTATTAGATACCAAAGCCGCGAAAGGCATTTTCGTAAAGGCTGTATAACTGGACTTGTTAAGTTTGACAATGTACCAACTGATTGGAATTTTATTTCATACGGACAGATAGGTAACTCCATTCGTAATATTAACAATATGTTTAGATCTGATAAATGGTATTTTCTTATTGATGAGTATGTAAATGTAATAAAGCACATAGAATCGTTATTTATTGAATTCAATGAACAGTACAAAAATAGATTTATATGTTTCGAAGAGTATAAAAAAGACCCAATGCTTAGCGAATTGGAGAGCATAAGATTTGCTGATGTATTTAAGAAATATAATGCAAATTCATTTGCTAGTTATCTAACAAATAAGATAAAAGTGGAGCTTGAAAATTTAGTTAATAACGAACAAATCAAATTGGATATTAGTTCAGGATACACAAACAAATCTTCTTTGGTTGATATTAGATATATAAAGAATAAAGACACACAAAACCAATTTTGTATTGGTATACAAATACAAGATAGCCAATATAGATTTCATGTAGAAAGGCATAAGGGTACTTTAGATTTTGGTGTAAAAAATCCATCTGGTTGTTTGTTTAATGAATTTTTGGCATATGGTTGGTTTGAAAGTTATGATAGGTCAAAAAAATTGTTTAAAAACAGACAAACAAGTATGCGTGAATCTTATTGTACATATAGCAGTGAAAGTTATAAATTTGTGTATCAATATTATAATTTGATCGGAGATGAACTAAATTTTGAGAGATTAGCATCACAAATAAAAGAAGATATGACAAAAGCCGCAAACATTATGGAAAAAATTGACAAATGAGGTATTTATGGAAGATGATGCAATAATATTGACATGTCCAAATTGTGGGTCAAATAGTATAGATAAAGTTGGAGATATATTTATCTGCAACCATTGTAAAACGAAATTTATGAAGAAAGGGAATGAATCTGCAAGTAATAAATCTATAAAAACTATAAATATAATAAATTCACAAAGTACAAAAAATAGAGTTGAATCTTATTTAATAAAAAATGATTTAACAGAAGATGATTTTTTGAAAAAAGCATTTGTATTTTTAACCAATTATAAAGAAGCTCCGCGAAATATTTTCAATGCAGAATTTTCAAATCCTAAATTAGAATATGAACATGTTTCAGTTTTAAGTTATAATTGTAAGATATCATATTCATTATCTATTCGAGTTGAAAGGCGAGTAAAAAAGAAAGTGGAAGAAGAATATTACGACCAACGTTCGAATTCGTTTAAGACACATTTGGTTGATAAGTATGTTACTGAAACATTTTACGAACCTTACTTTGGAGAATATAGTGATATCGTTTCAACAAATGAAATACAAAACAATAAGTATTCTAGTTTTGAAAAAGATTGTATTATAGATATTCTAAAAAGCGTTTATGAAGATGATTTAGTAATGTCAAATGAAGAATATCAAGAGTTATCGTATAAACAAACAAAAAGTTTGCAAGATAGATGTGTTAATTATCTAAAGAAACATTACAAAGACTATATTACAATAGATAATTATAAAGACCTAAAATTCTTGAGCACATATGCCACTTTAGAAAACACAACAACATACAAAGTACCAATTTATAGTTTATCATTCAAATTAGATGAGAAATCTTACACATTATATTGTGTTGCAAACAATTATAGAGATTTGTTTGTTGAAGATTTAGTAGATGAGCAAAAAGAAAAACTCATAAACAATTACGTTGAAAAAAAAGACAAAATTTTTAAGCCATCATATTACATGTTTACTGCATTTTCAATAGCATTTTTGATTGCAATTCTGTTATCGTTTTTTATTACAATTGCTCAAGGTACACAAACGCTAAATTATACTCTATTTTACATTTGGTATGTTATAATTTGTGTCCTATTTATTACCGAGAAGTGTATATCATCGAAAAATAAAAAAGAATTAAATATTAAGGTAAAAGATTATGAAAATAATAGTCGCATAAAGAAAAAAGAGAGTTGTTTAAATTATTGTAAAAAAAATAACATTACGAATCTCGATTTTAATGAATGACTTGTTTAATAAAAAGGATTGGTTAGATGATTATGGAAACTGACAAAATGAAAAAATTCTCTAATATATTGTTTGCAATAGTATCAGTGATAGCACTGATTGCTATTATTGTTGGCTTTGTAGCCTAACAGTTAATTTATTGTATTCTTAGGAAATCACCAGGCATAGATGGCGAATCTTATTTTTTTGCTGAAATAATAAGATTTTTGTAAAATGCCTTGTGATTTTTTTGTAAAATAAACGTTGTAACTCACAACAAAACAAATATATTCATACTTTATTTTGGGGGAAGTATGGATAAATTTTATATTTGCGGTGGCAAAAAACTAAACGGGGAACTCGAAATCTCGACTTCAAAAAATGCAGTGTTGCCAATTCTTGCTGGATGCATACTATGTGACGGAGTGATAACTATACACAAATTCCCAAAGTATGAAGACACAAAAAATATGTTGGAAATATTGGAACATCTTGGTGCTAGTTTTAAATTTCAAGGTGATAGTGTGATACTTGACTGCACAAATATAAGCGAATCAACAATACCAATTGAACTTGCAAATAAAATTCGTTCATCAATTTTTAGCTTGGGTTCAATTCTTTCAAGGCAAAAGAAAGCAAAGGTTGCATATCCGGGTGGTTGTAATATTGGTGCAAGACCAATAGATTTACATATAAAAGGGTTAAAGTGTCTTGGCGTAAAGATTATTGAAAGACATGGGTATATTTATTGTGATGGCGGAAATATGAAGGCAGGGACAATTCCGCTTGATTTTCCTTCGGTAGGTGCAACCGAAAATCTTATACTTGCTTCTGTATTCCTAAAGGGTAGAACAAAAATAATAAATTGTGCAAAAGAACCTGAAATCATAGACCTTGCAAACTTTCTAAACGAAATGGGTGCAAAAGTCTTTGGAGCAGGCACAAGCACAATTATTGTTGAAGGTGTTGAACATTTGAATGGAGTTGAATACACACCAATAGGTGACAGAATAATTGCTGGAACATATGTAATCGCAACTTGTATGTGCGGTGGCAAGGTAACATTAAATAATGTCAACTCTGAACATATATATTCTCTTTTAAATAAACTTGAAAATAGTGCTTGCAAAGTACATAGTTATAGTGATAAAATAACAATAAGTGCGTTGGGCAAACCAAATTGCATTTCAAAGATAGAAACAAGACCTTTTCCGGGTTTTGCCACAGACCTTCAACCACAAATTGTCGCAATGCTGTCCATTGCAAAAGGAACAAGCGTTGTTGTTGAAAATTTGTTTGAATCAAGATTTAGGCATATAAGTGAACTAAAAAAACTTGGTGCTGACATTATAACAAAAGAAAACACTGCAATAATAAAAGGTGTAAACAAACTATACGGTGCAGAAGTTATGGCTTATGACTTGCGTGGTGGTGCCGGTGCAGTACTTGCAGGACTTGTAAGTGAAGGTTATACAACCATTAGTGATATCTACCATATAGACAGGGGATATTACGAGATGGAAAAAGATTTACAAAAGTTGGGAGCAGAAATTGAAAGAATCTCTACAAAAGAATAAAAAATTGATAATTTCTCTAGGCATTGTGCTTGGTGTTGTTTTGCTACTAATAATTTTATATTTCACATTGTTCACACTAAAAACAGTTGAAATTGATTTTAGAAATGAATCACATATATATAGCGAAGAATCAAAGCAGTCAATAGCCGAAGATTCAATAATAAAAAAGGGGACTCCAATATTTTCTTTGAGCAAAAAGACAATATCAAAAACTTTGGAGAAAAATAACCCATATCTAAAAGTAATAAACATAGAAACAGTTTTTCCAAACAAAATAATTATTCATTGTGCTGAAAGGGAAGAAACCTATGCGGTAAAGGCAAATGACACAAAGTACTTTATTTGTGATGCCGAATTCAAAGTCCTAAATATTTCGCCAAATTATTATAGTCAGCAGGCTGTACTTTTTACCGGGTTAGAGAGTTTGATAGAAAACACAAACAGAGTTAATGCCGGTGAATTTTTGGAATTTTTAAGCGAAGCCGAAGTATTAAAAAATATCGGGACAAGCTTGCTTCGTGCAAACAAAACAGTTGCAATGCAAAAATCCTTGATTGAATCAATAGAGTTCACTTCTGGAATATATTACTATACTGGAAAAAATCAGCCTTATCTTATTATAAAAGATAAAAATGGTTTTCAAAACAATATTTATGCCATAGACACTTTGCTTGCTGAAAAATTTCAAGCAATGTTCGCAACTTGGTCAAATGTAATCTATAATCCATCTGTCTTTTATAAAGATGAACTAAATTCAACCGACCCAGAAAAGAAAATTGAACTTTCAGATATCCCAGAAAAATATTTTCTAAATTACACTCTTAATGTTTATGAAGATAATCATGGAAAACTTGATATAGTAATTTCAAAGAATGAGGGATAAATCGCTTAAAAATATTCTCATTTTATCAAAGTTTTTTATTGACATAATAAATTTAATTGTTTATAATTATAAAAAAATGTTATAATTATGCATAAGATAATTTTTGGCAAAATTATGGCATTAAAATGGAAAAAGGAGAAAATTGTGCCACAAAATAAGGTTACAGTAATAGATATTGGTTCAAAAAGTATTAGCGTTTTGATTGGAAGTCGTGGGGCTAATGATTCATTTGCTGTAAGTGGATATGGAGAACAAGAATATGCCGGATATTATGAAGGCGAATTCTTGGAAGAAGACAAACTTTTTGAAACATTTCAAAAAGCAATAAATGATGCTCAAAGTTCAGCAAATTTAATAATAGACAAGGTTTATGTTGGTGTACCTGCAAACTTTTGTCAATGTAAAACAAAAACAATAGTTCAATCTTTTGGTCAAAGAATAAAATTAAGAGAAGAAGACTTGCAAACAATTTATCAAGGTGCAGATGAAAACACAAATGAAAATTTGGTGCTACTAAGTTGCTCTCCAATAATGTTTGTTTTGGATGACGGAAGAAAAGTTTTTGATGCTTGTGGTCAAAGGACTTCAAGAATAAGTGCAACATTAAGTTTTGTTTATGCAGAAAAACAATTTATTGAAAAAATAAATGCACTCATAAAACAACTTGGCATAAGTTCAGTAGAATATCTTTCTTCAACACTTTGTGAAAGTTTGTATCTATTGCCAAAAGAAAGAAGAGAAGAAAAAGCAATTTTAATTGATTGTGGATATATAGAAACATCAGTTGCAGTAATAAAAGGCGATGGTCTTTTGGACTTAAAGTCATTTGCAGTTGGTGGCGGACATATTTCAGCAGATTTATCACAGTGTTTAGGAATAACATTCAACGAAGCAGAACAGTTAAGAAAACAACTTATATTGTCGGTTGTTCCAAGTGATTCTGATGATTATGAACTCGCAAGAAATGGAACAAACTATCCAATTAGTATGAGAAAGGCAAATGAAATTACATCCGCAAGACTTGAGATGATGGCAGACCTAATCAAAAAGTGTGTATGTTATGATGGACAAGAATTGCCAGCAGTTCCATATTACATAACTGGTGGAGGAATCTCTTATACAAAAGGTGCAAAAGACATCTTGTCAGGGTATTTGGGAGTAAACTTAACTTTGATATATCCAAGAGATATGCAATTGAGTAAACCACATTATTCATCACTTTTGGGACTTATGGACAAAGCATTGAGTTTAGAAAACAAAAATAATGGATTTTTCAAAAATCTAATAAGAAAATTAACAGGAAGATAAGGAGAAGAAAATGTATAGTAATATTGATGTAGGACCAGTAGCAAATATTAAGGTAATTGGTGTTGGTGGCGGTGGAAATAATGCCGTAAACAGAATGATTGAGGCAAACATAACAAGTGCCCAATTTATTGCAATTAACACAGATAAACAAGCCTTGCTTTTAAGCAAAGCAGAACACAGACTTCAAATTGGTGAAAAACTAACTCGTGGTCTTGGTGCTGGTGCAGATCCAGATGTTGGACAAAAGGCAGCAGAAGAAAGCAAAGCAAGTATTCAAGAAATCTTAAAAGATTGTGACCTTGTATTCATCACAGCAGGTATGGGCGGTGGAACAGGAACAGGGGCTGCTCCAGTTGTTGCTCAAATTGCAAAAGAAATGGGAATTTTGACAATTGCTGTTGTAACAAAACCATTCGGCTTTGAAGGTAGAAGAAGATTGGAAAATGCTGAAAAAGGGCTTGAAAATCTTAGAAAGTATGTTGATACTTTGGTTATTATTCCAAACGACAAATTGCTTAAATTAGTACCTCAAAAAACACCTATCATCGAAGCATTTTTGTATGCTGATGACGTTTTAAGGCAAGGTATTCAAGGAATTTCAGATTTGATTGTAACACCAAGTTTAATTAACCTTGACTTTGCCGATGTAAGAAGTGTCATGAAGAACACAGGTCTTGCACATATGGGTATTGGGCATGCAAAAGGCGAGAACAAGACTATTGAAGCTGTAAGACAAGCAGTTTCTTCTCCATTACTTGAAACAACAATTGAAGGTGCAACAGGTGTTATCCTTAATGTTAAGGGTGGACTAGATTTGCCTCTTGATGAAGTATATGAAGCAGCAAACCTTGTAAGAGAAGTTGTTGACCCATCTTGCAATATCATATTTGGTTCAGGAATTGATGAAGGAATGAATGATGAAGTTGAAATCACAATCATTGCAACAGGATTCCAAAATAAATTAACTGACCAAAACAAAGACGCTGCAAAAGTAAGACAAGATGCTCAAGCGGCAAATACATTTGGCAAAGAACAAACAACGAACGCAAGATATAATGGCTTCCCAACAACAAAAGCTTTGTTCCCAAATAGAGAACAACCACAACAAGGTCCAAGTGAACAAAATACAAGAGAACCAATTATAAGAGAACAACCACAAGTACAACCAGTTAATCCTCAAATAACAAAAAATAGTGATGGAACAAACGGTACAAGACTTCATGTGGATGACGCATATGTTCCACCATTCTTGAGAAAATATAGAGATAATAAATAATTGATAAAAAAATTCAAAGGTATATTCCTTTGAATTTTTTATTTTTTAGTAATAATAATTTGATATAGTAGCACTAGCACCAGCAACAATAGCAATTCCCAAAATTACACCAATAGCAAAACAAATTAAAAATGTTGTAAGCCAAGCCTTTATAAATGTTTTTCTTGCAACTGTTCCTTCAGGATAAATTGCAATTCCAATAATTTCCAAAAAATGCCACATCAAAACGCCCATTCCAGTTTTTGATTCTATATACTTTTGGTCGTTATTTTCCTGTTTTGTAGGATAACCACATTTTGGGCAAATAACTGCTTCGTCATTTTATTAACAGGGGAAGATTTGCCAGAAAAGTAAAACCTAATAATTTTTAAATTTCGACATATTTGTGTATGTCGTTTTTTTTTACTTAATGTAAAATTATTATAGGGGAAAGATGATTGTTTATATAGAAGATACAATAATTGAAAATTTCCTTGTTACATATCTTATTGAAATGATTGTGTATAGTTTTATAAAACAAAAAAAATCAAAAATAAGGGTGGTAATATCTTGCATATTTGCAAGTCTTATGGCACTTTTGTATCCACTTCTAAAATTGCAAAAAGGTTTGTTATTTTTCCTTAAAATCCTTGTTGGTTTCATAATAAGTGCCATAGCATATAAAGGCAAAGACCTAAAAAATCAATTGTTTTTTTATGTTATGTTTTTAATCACGACAAGCATTTATGGTGGAATAAATTTGTTTATATACTTTGCTATATATGGCAATTTCGAAAGTAGCAAAAAACTTCCAACAGTTTTAATCGTTGCAAGTTTGCTTTTTATTACTTATTTTTTAAAACAATGTCAAAAGAAGTTATACGCAAAGAAAAATATAAATAATTTTATGTACGATATAGAAATACAAAATAACAATGAAACAATCAAAACAGTTGCTTACCTTGATACTGGGAATATCTTGCAAGACACAATCACTCATAACCCAGTTGTTTTGGTTAACTACAAAATGTTTGAAAAGATTAACAAAGATTTTAAATTGCATAATTTGTTGACAAAAAAATTTGATGGTCTAAAAGATGCTCATCATATTACAGTAAAAACAGCAACTTCAAATTCACAAATTTTGGCATTTTCGGTTGATGAATTAAAGATACATATAGGCGATAGCATAAAAACATTTTCAAAACCAACTTTTGCTTTGTCAAAAGTAAAAATAACCGGCTTTGATTGTGATGTGATATTAAATTCAAAACTAATAGGAGAGTAGTATGTTTTCAAAGTTACTAAAAAAAATAAAAGAAGTATTTGGTTTAAGTATTTTCAATGATGTAGATAACATTGTTATGTATATATGTGGCAACGAAAGTTTGCCAAGTCCACTTGAACCAGAAGAAGAAGAGATATTGTTAGAAGAACTTGCCAATAACAACAAACAGGCAAAAGAAAAACTGATTGAGCATAATTTAAGACTTGTGGTTTACATTGCCAAAAAGTTTGAAAATAGTGGACTAAATATTGAAGATTTATTCTCCATTGGTGCAATAGGTTTAATTAAAGCAGTTCATACATATGACAATGACAAAAAAATAAAATTGGCAACTTATGCTTCAAGATGTATAGAAAATGAAATTTTAATGCAATTAAGAAAAACTAATAAATTAAAAAATGAGGTAAGTCTTGATGAACCATTGAACTTGGATAGTGACGGCAACGAGTTATTGCTTGAAGATGTTCTTTACACTGAAAATGAAAGTGTTTCAAAAGACCTAGAAAAATCGGCAGAAAAACAAATAATTTGGCAAATACTTGAAAAATTGAATAAAAGAGAAAAAGAAATAATGGTGCTACGGTTTGGACTTAATGGAAATGAAGAAAAAACGCAAAAAGAAGTCGCTGATCTTATGGGTATAAGCCAAAGTTATATTTCACGAATAGAGAAAAAAGTATTGGGGAAAATGAAAAAAGATTTGGAAAAAGTAATTTAATTGTAAATAAATATCAATTTTTAATGTATTTTATTATTTTTTGACATTTATTTTTATTTTTGAATATTTTTATTTTAATTAGGAAAACATATTTTCACAAAGGAGAATTTATGCCAAATAGAGTGGAAATATGTGGAGTTAATACATCACTTCTTCCAAAACTAAAAAACGATGAACTAATGGAACTGATGAAAAAAGTTAAGCAAGGTGATGAACTGGCAAGAGAGCAATTTGTTGTTGCAAATCTAAGACTTGTGTTAAGTGTTGTTCAAAGATTTTCTGGCAAAAAAGAAAAAAGTGATGATATGTTTCAAGTTGGGTGTGTTGGACTTATGAAAGCAATTGACAATTTTGATGTTTCACTTAATGTAAGATTTTCAACATATGCTGTTCCAATGATAATTGGCGAAATAAGAAGGTTCTTAAGAGATAATAACTCAATTCGTGTTTCAAGAAGTTTGCGAGATATTGCTTATAAGTCATTGCAGGCAAGAGAACATCTTTCAAAATATTTGGATAGAGAACCAACTAATGAAGAAATTGCAAAAGAAATAGGTATGGATGTTAAAGATGTAAATTTTGCACTTGATGCAATCTCTGATACAATATCACTAAATGAACCGGTATATAGTGACGGGAATGAAGCAATAAGAATTATGGATCAAGTTGCTGACACAAAAAACAGTGACGAAGCATTAACTGAACAAATTGCATTAAAAGATGCAATAAAGAAATTAAATCCAAAGGAAAAACAAATTTTGCTTATGCGTTATTACATCGGCAAAACACAAATGGAAGTTAGCGAAGAAATTGGAATAAGCCAAGCCCAAGTTTCAAGGCTAGAAAAGAATGCAATAAAAGCAATGAAACGTAATCTTAATTAACCTTTGCTAGTGAGCAAAGGTACATAAAAATTTGTTTTTGTAATTTGTTTGACATAAGCACCAATTTCGCATATAATAAAAGCAAGGTAAAGTTATGCAGTATCACAAAATTATGTGCCTTGATTATGGCGATGCAAGAATTGGAATTGCATTCACAGATTTTTTGCAAATCACTTGCAATCCTTATCAAACCTATGTTTCTCAAGGTAGAGATAAAGATTTAAAGTATCTAACAGATTTGGCACATTTAAACAGTGTAAACCTTATCGTTATTGGAATGCCTTATTCTTTGGAAGGGCAGGAAAATGACAGAACAAAAGTAACACAAGAATTTGGAACAATGCTGTCAAATTTTGCTGGCATAAAAGTTGTATATGAAGACGAAAGGTTATCTTCGTATGAAGCAGAAGAAATTTTGCGTCAAAAGAAAGTTAGCCCAAAGGATAGAAAAATGCAACTTGATATGCTATCGGCGGCAATAATTTTGCAAGCCTACTTAAACAATAATCAAAAAGGAGAATAGTATGGAAGAAAAGAAACAAGAAGAAAAAGAAGCAGTTGATATTGTAGACATTTTATTGGATGAGGATAATGAAGACCCTATAACACTTTATGATGAAAACGACAAGGCTGTAAAATTTGACCAAGTTGCAGTTATTCCACTTAATAATAACTTGTATGCAATTCTAAAGCCAATTGATGAAATGGAAGGTGTTGCTGATGATGAAGCAATCGTTTTTGCAGTAAAACAAGACAAAGATGGAGAATCAATGCTTGAAATTGAAACTGATGAACCAACAGCAATCAAAGTTTTTGATGAATATTACAACCTTCTTGACAAAGCAGAAAAAGAAAAGAAAGAAAAGAAAGATTAGTATTTGTGCCACTGAAAATTTTCCAGTGGCTCTTTCTTTATCTATGTCAAAAATTTCTTGAAAAATTTGTAAAAAGTTGTTGACATATAAAAAGCGATTTGATATATTATAAGAGCATTAGCAAAAAGGTTGTGGGAGTTTAGCTCAGTTGGCTAGAGCATCTGCCTT
>DJER01000033.1:167263-168262 GCA_002431905.1 Christensenella sp. UBA5893
GAGCATCTGCCTTACAAGCAGAGGGTCATAGGTTCGAGTCCTATAACTCCCACCAATTTTATTTTAATGCACAGATTAAATCAACCAATAATATAATAGGTATGCGGGAGTGGCTCAGTGGTAGAGCGTTGCCTTGCCAAGGCAAATGTCGCGAGTTCGAATCTCGTCTTCCGCTCCAAATTCTATATGCGACATTTGCCATCGTATATGGGGTCCCCAAAAACAGTTGTTGTTTTTGGGGGGCGAAGAAAAGCAACTAAAGAACTGATGTTTTTGCTTTGTTTATAGGCAAAAACGAAGAAGTAAGTTGACTTTTCGGAGCAGTCGCGAGTTCGAATCTCGTCTTCCGCTCCATTTTTTTTAAGTGGTGCCATCGCCAAGTGGTAAGGCCAAGGTCTGCAAAACCTTTATTCCCCAGTTCAAATCTGGGTGGCACCTCCAATGCCGAAGTGGCGGAATGGTAGACGCAAGGGACTTAAAATCCCTCGGGGGCAACTCCGTGCCGGTTCGAGTCCGGCCTCCGGCACCACGACAATGTACAAAAAAGATACACAAACAAATATTTGTGTATCTTTTTTGTTATGTAAAACTATCCCTTAAAGTTAGACTGATGTCAACTTTACTTATTCACGAGAAGATTTTTTAGCATTTTTGCTATTGGCTCTTTTTGAAGATTTTCTGTTCATATCAGAACCTGCTTCTGTGTTTGAGTTTGTCTTACTTGAACAATNNTCGAGTCCGGCCTCCGGCACCACAAAATAATGCTGAATGTCTTTAAAATAAAGGTGTTCAGCGTTTTTATTTAACAAATTTATTAATGTATTTGTAATATATTTTAAATTTATTTATTAAAAACAATTAACAGATCTAATATCATTCGTAATAGGAGAAAAATTTAAAATGAAAATGTGTAAGCATGATGTTAATGCCTTAAAATTTGAAAGTATTGTTTGTAAGATTTTAAATAGGAATTATAAAATTAATCATATTGCTAGAAGT
>DJER01000033.1:168294-169351 GCA_002431905.1 Christensenella sp. UBA5893
TAGTTATGACATTGTGACAGTGAATGGGATATGCTTTGAAATAAAATATACTAGTAATAATAGTTTTTTGGATATTTCGTATTCAATTAAAAAATTCCTTGGCAAGGAACAATATAATAATAATATTATATTTGTAACAAATTTGTGCGGAGTTAATAAAAAAATAGACAACGTTAATTTCATAACATTAGAGAATTTGTTATATCTATGTAATAATGATAATAGATTAATAAGTGAATTGATAAGGTGTGTTGAATTCTCAACTGAAAATGCATTAATGATGCCACTTGATGATAATATAATAAACTTATTAAAGAATGATATAATTAATGTAAATAACCTAAAACATACAAATGTCGAAGGGGATAAACTTTTAACTGATGAATTAATTAATATTAAAGAAGGGGTTGATGGATTTCGTAAGTATGAAAAATTTTGTAAAAAATTTTTAGGCAAAATATTTGAAAATAGCATTGGAGACATTATTGAACAATATAGAAATAATAATGACAATTATAGGTTTGATTTAATCTCCACTATTAAGAATGAGCCTAAATCTTTTTGGAGATTTATATATGAAAAATTTAATTCGCTATTTATATTATTCGAATGTAAAAACTATGCAGATTCTATAGGGCAAGAACAAATTTTTTTAACAGAGCGATATTTGTTCAATAATGCACTTAGAAATGTCGCTATTATTTTAACACGACATAAACCCAAAAATAGTGCAATTAAAGCAGTAAAGGATATATTAAAAGAACATGGAAAACTTATCTTGATTTTAGATGATAATGATCTTATAGATATGGAAAATATTTTTTTGGAAAATTGTAAAGATCCAAATATGCCAAATGCCTCTGAATTTTTAATGAATAAAACAAGAGAATTTTTATTAAGTTTAGATAAATAATTATATTAATGTGTAATTTTTATGCATTAAAATAAACATTAAAAATATTATACATAGATCAATCTTTAGAATAATTAAATAAAGTATGAATATACAAATTTTTATTGAATATTGCTTATTTATATGTTACAATATAATCCAAGG
>DJER01000014.1:0-521 GCA_002431905.1 Christensenella sp. UBA5893
ACTTTGGGACCTTAGTTGTAGATCTCGGCTGTTTCCGTTTTGACAATGAAACTTATCTCACACTGTCTGACTCCCAACTAACAATTACTGGTATTCGAAGTTTGATAGGATTCGGTAACCGGTGAAGGTCCCTAGTCCATTCAGTGCTCTACCCCCAGCAATCTTATAAATTGAGGCTAGCCCTAAAGCTATTTCGAGGAGAACCAGCTATATCCAGATTCGGTTGGAATTTCTCCGCTATTCACAAGTCATCACCGACTATTTCAACAGGCGTGTGTTCGGACCTCCGCGGTGTGTTACCACCGTTTCATCCTGCTCATGAATAGATCATCTGGTTTCGGGTCTATACTATGCAACTGTCGCCATTTCAGACTCGGTTTCCCTTCGGCTCCGTGACTTAATCACTTAACCTCGCTGCACCATATAACTCGCCGGCCCGTTCTACAAAAAGTACGATATCGCAGGGGGTTACCCCGCACTGCTTTATCTGCTTGTAAACATACGGTTTCAGGTTCTTTTTC
>DJER01000014.1:591-887 GCA_002431905.1 Christensenella sp. UBA5893
ACAGTACTATTCGCTATCGGTCACTAGGTCGTATTTAGGCTTATGAGATGGTCCTCACATATTCATACCGGGTTACACGTGCCCTGTATTACTCTGGATACACATATGCTTTGTTTAATTTCGGTTACGGGACTGTTACCCTGTTTCGTTCAACTTTCCAGAAGTCTTCACCTATTAAACTCGGTCAATTAACTGTGTCCTAACCCCAAAGATATTACTACCTTTGGTTTGGCCTCTTGCAATTTCGCTCGCCACTACTTTCGCAATCGTTTGTTTACTTTCTTTTCCTCCAGGTA
>DJER01000014.1:1026-11033 GCA_002431905.1 Christensenella sp. UBA5893
GCTTATCGCAGCTTGTCACGTCCTTCTTCGGCGCCTAGTGCCAAGGCATCCACCATATGCTCTTTGTAGCTTAATCTATTTCTTAGGTATATACGATTGATTCTTAGCATTTTTGCTTTCTTAATCTAACTTTGTTAATCTCTCTTTAAAATTGTATTTGTAATTATGCATATTACACATTATATTACATCCAATATTTTACTGATATTTGATTATTCTAAATTATGCAGTTGTCAAGGTACTATTTGGAAGACTAAACATCTTCCTTATCGCAAGCACTCATTCGCTAACGACACGAGAATAATAACATATAGGGGGAAGGTAGTCAACAAGTTTTTTAAAAATTTTTTAACATTTTTTAGCATTTTTGCCACTTTTTTTGATTTTTTGTAAACACCCGGTGTGATGTATGGACTTTTTGCCACTTTTTTATACTATTCATTATTAAACTTTTTTAAAAATTTTTTTAAATTTCCTTAAAACAGTCCCAAAACCTGACCAAAAATTTCACTTCACATAAAAATTTTCAAAAAACTTTTAAAAAGTTGTTGACACGTTTTTTTACCCTTTTTCGACCACTATATTCCCCCTTTTACATTTTCACATGCGTACGCGCGCACACGCGTGTATGTGTGTATACGCATACATATATATAATGTTATTATTTTGCAAGTTATGTTTACCAGAACATACCTATTTGAAATATTTGTTATATTTTACCCAAATCTTTTGTTTACCTCATCGAATTTATTTATGTCATAAAAAAACTTCAAAGAATTTTCTTTGAAGCCTTTATCTTATTCTAATATTGCTTTTATTCTGCGAAGTCCAGAGCCACAACTTTCTTCTTTTGTGATTTTAAACTTTCCAAGTTCGCTTGTATTGTTTACATGAGGACCGGTACAAATTTCTTTTGAAACATCTCCAATAAAGTAAACCGTCACATCGTCTGGATATCTTTCTATAAATTGATGTTCTGCTCCAATTTCAACAGCCTTTTCTTTTGACATTTCTTCTTTGTGGACACCCAAACCTTGTTTTATCCAATCATTTACAATGTCTTCAACTTTTTTAAGTTCTTCTTCTGTCATCTTGTGGTCACATGGGAAGTCGAAACGCAATCTTTCTTCTGTTATATTTGAACCCATTTGGTGACTTTGCTTGCCAAGTACCAATTTTAGTGCAGCATTTAGCAAGTGAGTTGCTGTGTGGTATTTTGTTGCCATTACCCCAGTGTCGCCAAGTCCACTCTTAAATTCGCCCTTTTGAACAGCCTTTGATTTTTCTTGATGTTCACTGAATGCTTTTTTGAAGCCTTCTTCATCAACAGTATAACCTTTTTCTTTTGCAAGTTCCATTGTCAATTCAATAGGGAACCCAAATGTATCATAAAGTCTAAATGACGCTTTGCCGTTAATTTCTTTCTTAACATCTTCGCCACTTTCTTTGGCAAATTGAATATGTCTTTCAATCCCACCGATAACTTTGTCAAATTCTTTAAGTCCAAGATCAAGTGCTTTATTGAACTTGTCCATTTCCTTTTGAATTTCATCCAAGATATATTGTTCTTTTTCAACAAGAAGTGGATATGCAACATTATATACCTTTTCAATATATATTTTTGCAATTTCAATAAGTTCGCTTGAATCAAGATTTATTTTTCTTGCATGGCGAATTGCTCTACGCATTACTCTTCTCAAGATATATCCTGCTCCAACATTGCTTGGAACAATTCCGTTAATATCACCAATAAGCATAATTGTTGTACGCATATGGTCAGCAATTATACGCATTGACCTTGTTATTTCTTCATCTTCGTTATATTTTACATTAAGTTTTTGACACATATAGTCAATGACATCACTAAATAAATCAGTTTCATAAACATCGGTTAAGCCATTTAGGAACATAAGCATTCTTTCAAAGCCAAAACCTGTGTCAACATTTTTGTTCTTGAGTGGTGCATAGCCATTTTCCAATTTCATATATTGAGTGTAAACATCGTTACCAATTTCAACATATCTATGGCATTTGCAATCAATATCGCAAGTGTCACAACATTTTTTATCCCAAAGTGGATAGAACCATTCATTGTCAGGACCACAAGGAGTTCCAACAGTGCCTTCAAGTTCCCACCAGTTATCTTCTTTGCCTTTGTAATAGATATTTTCAGGTCTTATTCCAAGTGCCTTTAAATAATTTGCAGTTTCTTCATCTCTTGGTGCACTTTCATCGCCAGCGAAAACTGTGCAACAAATTTTGTCTTTATCAAGTCCAAAAACTTTTGTTAATAAATCAAATGTCCATTGAGTTTTTTCTTTTTTGAAATAATCGCCCAAACTCCAGTTTCCCATCATTTCAAAAAATGTGCAGTGGCTTGCATCTCCAACAGAATCAATATCAACAGTTCTAACACAACCTTGAACATTGCAAAGTCTTGTTTTGCCACTTGGGTGTTTTGCTCCAAGAAGATATGGCATAAGTGGTTGCATACCTGCGACATTAAACATAACACCCGTTGAACCATCGCCTATAAGTGATACAGCACCAATGTCAATATGTCCACGCTCTTTATAGAAATTTAACCAAGTTTCTCTTAATTCTTTACTAGTAATTTTCATAATCTTTCCTTTAACGCATAAAGTTTACTACAACTTTAAAATTTTTTCAACAAAATTAACTATAAACACAAAAAGAGAAATTTTGAAAAACTATTCTTCAAAATTTTTGAATAAAAAAGCAAGCACAATATTTATGCTTGCCTTTTGTTTAATAAGATAACTCATCCATCACTTCAGGTTCACCATCAATTATCTTTAATGATTCTGCCTTTTTATCAAATTTATTTTTTAGTTCCTTTATATTACAAACTTCATATTCTGTTTTGTTGTCTTTGTCTTGATTTGATTTTATATCTGAATTTACATCAATAACCCAATTTTTTGCACAGGTCTTTTGCATTTGCTTTGGAACAAACCATTCAAATTGTTTTACAATTCCATTTACAAATTTTTTTGCATCTTTTAAGTCATCAATAAATAAAGATTTATCGCTTTTAACAAATTTTAAATAGCTATCGTAATATCCATCATCAACTTCCTTTACATAATCAACAAACTTATTCCCGAACTCTTTTGTTTGATAATACATTGCCATCAAGTCGTTATATGTTAATGGTTTACCATCCAATACCATAACATCAGTTTTATCCTTGAAAACACATTTTAATGCTCTAAAAAAATTTGCTGACATCGCAAAATCATCTTTTGTTATTGCATTATATTTCAAATTCAAGTTTTTAAACAATTCTTTACTAAAAGGAATCGCATCTTTAGAGACCAAACAACCTTTTTTATTAACTGATTTGATTGTATCTAACACAACCTTTTTGATTGCGAGCTCAACTTCCTTTTCTTGTAAATTTTCCATACACTACTCCCTTTTATATCTTATTATAAATCAATATAAAATCATTGTCAAGATTAAACATTTTTCATTTCTATATGTAAAAAAGTGGCAAATGCCACTCTTTTTAATATTGAATACCCCACAAAACGATATGTTTTGCATCTTTTCCACAAACAACACATTTGTCGCCATCTTTAACTTTTTCATCAAGAATACAACGACTTTTTGTTCCACGAATTTCTTTCATCTTTACTTCACAGTTTTCATCCCCACACCAAGGTGCTTTTACAAACCCTGGGTGTTTTTCCATTATTTCTTTAACTTCATCAAATGTTTTTGCTGTGAATGTTAGTTCTTCCATTCTCTTTTTTGCTGTTTCATAAAGATTTGTTTGAATTTTATCCATCAAATCTTTTACTTCACTAACAATATCACAATCTTTTGAAACGTTGATTTTTTCTCTTGTGTCACGACGAGCAAGTGTGATTTGTCCATTGTCCAAATCTCTTTTCCCAATTTCAATACGAACTGGAATACCATTTACTTCGTGCTCTGCAAATTTAAAGCCCGGAGATTTTTCAGTTAGGTCAACGAAAGAGATAATATCACTATCTAGCAATTTTTCATTGATGTCTTGGCAAAGTGAAATAACTTGTTCATCTGTCCCAATTGGAACAATGGCAACTTGCCTTGGTGCAATCTTTGGTGGCAGAACAAGTCCGTTTTCATCACTGTGAACCATAATAAGTCCACCAATCATTCTTGTTGTGCTACCCCAAGATGTTTGATATGCATATTCCCATTCATTGTTACGATTAAGGAATTTTATGTCATATGCCCTGCTAAATTTTTGTCCAAAATAGTGGCTTGTTGCACTTTGAAGTGCCACACCATTATGCATAAGTGCTTCACAAGTGTAAGTTGTTTCTGCACCGGCAAACTTTTCTTTTTCTGTCTTTTGGCCGGTAATTACAGGAATTGCCAAATATTCTTCAAAAAAAGTTTTGTAAACATTTAGCATAGTTTCAGTTTCTTCAATTGCTTCTTGTGCCGATTCATGAATTGTGTGGCCTTCTTGCCACAAAAATTCACGAGTACGAAGGAATGGTCTTGTTTCTTTTTCCCAACGCATAACACTGCACCATTGGTTATATTTTTTTGGCAAATCACGATATGATTTTACCTTTAATGCATAGTAATCGCTAAACAAAGTTTCACTTGTTGGTCTTATTGCCAATCTTTCATCAAGTGTGTTTTGTCCACCAACTGTAACCCATGCACATTCAGGGGCAAAACCTTCAATAAGTTCTCCTTCCTTTTTTAGCAAACTTTCTGGGATAAGCATTGGCATATACACATTTTGATGCCCCAACTTTTTGAACATCTTGTCAAGTGTTGCTTGCATTTTTTCCCAAATTGCATATCCATTCGGTTCAAAAACAATACACCCCTTTGTGTTTGAATATTCAGCGAGTTTTGCAGCCTTTACAACATCTGTGTACCATTGTGCAAAATCTTCATCCCTTGGTGTTATTGCTTTATTTTTCATTTTTTCCTCTCTTTTTAAATCTTTTTCATTATATCACACAAAACTATTTTTGCAACTTTTTTATTAGTAGATTAGTAAAATACAATATATGGGTATTTACAAACCAATCAATTAGTGATAAAATAATCACACTAAAAGGTTTTTACAAAGGAGAGTTTATGGCACAATTATCACAATACCACAGAGTACACAAGTTCCCAAATGGGGCAACTTTAATTTATTACAAGCACAACAAAAATAACACAACACAATTTTATGTTGGATTTTTGGGCGGTGCACAAATGGATGTTATTCCCGGCACAGCACACTTTTGCGAGCATATGCTTATAAAGGAATCAAAAAAGTATACACAACAATATATTGCACAAGAGCTTAAGTCCGCAGGAATTGACAGCAATGCATTCACTTCAAATGATTATCTTATGTTTTATGGCGATTGCCCAAACACAAACATAGACACTTGCCTTAAACTTTACTCAAACTTGCTCTTTAACACAAGATTTAAGCAAGACTCAATTGATCTTGAAAGAAAGGCTATTGATGAAGAAATAAATATGTATGCTGGAGATGATGAGGGCGACTACAACACATTTAATGAAATGATTAACCAAATCACTGTTCCAAAGCATATAACACATGACATTCTTGGAAAACACGAAGACATCGCAAAAATTGACGAAAAGGCTTTGCAAGACTTTATTGAAAGAGATTTTGTTTCTGAAAATATGGTTATGACTGTTGTTAGCAACCTTGATTTTGAAACAATAAAAGACAAGATGGAAAAATATTTTGTAGCAAAAGCAAAATCTGACCCAAGCAAAAAATATAAATATGAGAGAACAAAATATTTTGACCCATCAAACTACATTTTTAAATCAAATTTCCCAGAACAACACACAGTTGAAATTGCAATATCATATATGTCAAGGAAACCTGAAAGAGAAACTCATTTGTTTAGTTATGTAGAGAACTTTATATTCAATGACTTTGCCGGAAGACTACTTAACGAACTTCGCACAAAACACGGTCTTGTTTACACTGCTCAATACATTCCTTATCTTCTTCCAAACAATATGTCACTCAACTCATTCTATGCCCTAACAAGCAAGGATAAAGTTAACGAAACAATTGATGCTCTTGGAAAGATAATAACTGAAATTGCAAGTAAAGGGATTACACAAGAAGAACTCGACAAATGCAAAAATATGATTCTTGTTCGTGAAATTGACAGAAAGAACCTTACAAAAACAATCAACCCAATGACAATATTCAACAGATGGCTTGAAGGAACTGAAGTGTTCTTTAATAACCAAATTCACAGAGTGAAAGAACTAACTTTGGATCAAGTCAACAAGTACCTTAAAGACACCTATTCAAACACAAATGTTATGGTTTCAATTAAAGGTGCTTTGCCAAAAGATTGCTATTCAACATACGAAATTCAAAAGAAATTGAATGCAAAACTATCTCAAGTTTATTTTGACTACTCAACAGAAAAATTCTATGACTATAAAGACGACAGTCAAATAACAAAGAAAAGGGCGTTTGAAATTTTGACAGGAATCACACAAAGAGAAAAATGGTCAAATGTATGCTTTGTTTCAGACAACACAAACGGACATGAAATTGAAGTTACACCAGAATTACAACAAGCATTGTACGATGAAATGTTGAATCAATTAAGCCTTGAAGAAAAGGTTAACCTTACAAATGCATTGCTTAAAAATCTTAACATCAACTTTCAATTAACAGTTCAAAAGCAAGAGCAAACAGATAGTGGAGAAATGACACCAGAAGAAAACACTCCACCAGAACAAACAGAACAAACTCAAGAGAATAACAACGATAATGAAGAACCTGAATATGATGCACTAAACGACCCAGAGTTTGATGATTACACATATGGTAGATAATATGCAACAAAAAAGCACAAACAAGAGTTTGCGCTTTTTTGTTATTTAATTGTTGTTATCTTCTTCATCTTTAAAAGATGTAACAGTATAGTTTGCATTTTTGTTTGGCTTTTGCTCTTCAACTTGCTTTGTTGGTTGTTGCAAAGTTGATTCTTCATGATTGTTGATTTGCTCTTCTTGTTTTCCATTTTGGGTATTATTTACATCTTGCATAGAGTTCTCTTGCTTGCCACCTTGTTTTTTATCTTCATTCTTATGTTTCCACAAAGCAACAACTTTTGGATTAAACAAAATTACAAAAGGCAAAAACACCAACATACTTGCAATCAAAATTGCCATTATATCTTTTAATTCCATTGCTAATAATTCCATACTTATCTCCTAAAAATCTTTATTGTTTATATGTGATTTATATACGATATTAATATAGCACAAGTGCAAGAAAAATACAATAGCAAGTTAAAATTTATGTAAAAATTTGCAATTTTACATCAGTTGGCATAAAATATAAGTATGAATAATGTAAATTGTAATTTAAAAAAAGTTGAAAAAATGATTGGGCACACTCCTCTTGTTTGCATTGAATACAAATACAACAACACACTTTGTCACGTCTTTGCAAAACTTGAATGGTTTAATTTAACTGGTAGCATAAAAGATAGGTCGGCATATGAAATAATAAAAGATGCATACAAAACAGGGAAATTAAAAGAAAATCAGCCCATTTGCGAAGTCACATCCGGCAATATGGGGATTTCTCTTTGTGCAATGGCAAAAGTGACACATAACCCGGTTATTATTTGCATACCAAAAACAATGAGCATTGAACGAATAAAATTATTACAAAGTTTTGGTGCAAAAGTTGAACTTTTGGATGACTTTCCAAAATGTTTTGAAAAAGCAAATGAATATGAACATCAGGGTGCATACCTTTGCAAGCAGTTTGAGAATGAAAGTAACATAAAAGCTCAAACAAAAACTGCAAAAGAAATTGCTCAAAAATTGGATGATATTACAACTTTTGTTAGTGGTGTTGGAACAGGTGGAACACTTATTGGCATTGGTAAATATTTAAAGAAAAACTTCGGCACAAAAGTTATTGCAATTGACCCAAAAGAAGCAAAACTTCTCACTTGTGGGAAAAGCCAAGGCAAACATAAGATTCAAGGGTTGAGTGATGAAATTATTCCCAAATTATATGACAAAAATGTTGTTGATGAAATTATTGAAATTGCAAGTGATGATGCAATTTGTATGGCAAGAAAATTATGCAAAAACCTTGGACTTAATGTTGGAATAAGCAGTGGCGCAAACTTTTTGGGATGTGTGTTGTCGGGGCAACAATCTTGTGTAACAGTTTTTGCAGATGACAACAAAAAATATCTTTCAACTGACCTTGTAAATAATAAAATAAAATCTAATTTGGTGGATAATATCAAACTTATTGGATACTATGTTGTATAAAAAATGGAGTCTTGGCAAAACTCCATTTTTTTATACACTTATTTGATTTAAAAGTTAAGTACATTTTGTTGCAATTTTGTGCCCCATTTGCTATACTCATCTTTGCTAGGAGAAAATTATGGAAAAAGCAGAAATAAAAGAGATTTATTCACATCTTGAAAGTTTTTCGGGCAAAGAAATTGAAGTTTCAGGTTGGGTAAAAAGTGTTAGAGCAAGCAAAGAATTTGGATTTATTGACCTTACGGACGGCACATGTTTTAAAAGTTGTCAAGTTGTATTTTTTGCAAATAGCAATGTAAACTTTGATGGAGTTTCAAAGCTTAACACAGGTTCAACAATTATTGTTAAAGGAAAAGTTCTTTTGACTCCAGAAAATAAGCAACCATTTGAAATTCAAGCACAGAATGTTGAAATTTTCTGCAAAACAGATGAAACATATCCACTTCAAAAGAAAAGACACTCAATTGAGTATCTTCGTGAAATTGCGTATCTTAGACCAAGAACAAACTTGTTCCAAGCAGTATTTAGAGTAAGAAGTGTTGCTGCAATGGCAGTTCATGAGTATTTTCAAAGCAATGGCTATTTGTATGTAAACACTCCACTTATCACAACGGCAGATTGTGAAGGCAGTGACCAAATGTTCAAGATTACAACCTTTGATTTTAACAATCTTCCAAAAACAAAAGACGGTAAAGTTGATTTTTCAAAAGATTTGTTTGGCGAAAAAGCAATGATTACCGGAAGTGGACAACTTCATGGTGAAACTTTTGCTCAAGCCTTCTCAAAAATATATACTTTTGGGCCAACATTTAGAACAGAAAACTCAAACACAAAAACACACGCAAATGAATTTTGGATGATTGAACCAGAAATCGCTTTTTGTGATTTGGAACAACTTATGGACATAGAAGAAGATATGCTTAAATTTGTTGTAAAATATGTTATGGACACCTGCCCTGACGAACTTGCATTCCTTGACAGTTTTGTTTCAAAAGGTTTAATTCAAAAACTTGAAAGATTGCTTTCTAGTACCTTTACAAGAATTGATCACAAGGATGCCATTGATATTTTGCAAAAAGCAAATGTAAAATGGGAATTCGAACCAAAGCAAGGTGAAGACATTGCAAAAGAACACGAAAAGTATTTAACCGAATATTTTAATGGTCCTGTATTTATTAAAAATTGGCCAAAAGATATAAAAGCATATTATATGAAGCTTAACCCAGACGGAAAAACTGTTGCCGCTGTTGATTTGGAAGTTCCCGGCTCTGGCGAACTTATGGGCGGAAGCCAAAGAGAAGAAGACTATGACAAAATTGTTGCAAGATGCAAAGAAATGGATGTTGATACACAAAAAATTGATTGGTATCTAAATCTTCGTAAATTTGGTTCATGTATTCACTCTGGATTTGGTATGGGGTTTGAAAGACTTGTTATGTATCTAACAGGTGTTGACAATATTCGTGATGTAATACCTTACCCAAGAACCCCAAATAACTGTCAATATTAATAAAAAAATTCCACTTTTATGTGGAATTTTTTATTTTTATGAATTATAGTCATAAGGTATTTTATTTTTCTTTTCGCCAAGTAAGTTTAAGATATATCCATTTTCAACTTTACACCACCACTTTGGGTTATTCTTTGGCAACGCTTCAAGCAATTGTTCGTCA
>DJER01000022.1:0-93810 GCA_002431905.1 Christensenella sp. UBA5893
TATGCAGAAACCGGTTTGCTTGGTGATAAGTTCTTGATGTTTACAACAACATAATATGTATATGCATTGTTGAAATTTACATCAACACCGTTGTTTAAATTTGTTTCATCCTTTGCATTAAAACTATAAACTTCTTGTGTATCTCCACTTGTTGTAAATTTTGTTAATGTTTGTGTTTTTGTGTAGCCACTGCCCGCTGCTTCAATTTGGTCAAAAGATTTTAACGATAGTTCAGATATTTCTGATGTCATTTCTTCTGTTGTCTTTTGGTCTGCAACACTATACACTCTTGCCGAAATTTCAACAAAAACATCTGTTACTTCATAACTAATGCTTCCACCAATTGTATAAGTTACATTTTGTGCACTATATACACCAAAGCAAAGTACTGCAAGTGCCATACACATACTTGCAATTGATGCAAATAACTTAAATTTTTTCATATGTACTCCTTTTTTATTACGTAATAAAAGCATTACTTTTATTCAATTCAGTATACCCCCCCGGGGTGAATGTCAAATGATTTGCAAAGATTTTTTAAATTTTTTTATAGTCATTTCGATACCAACTTCGTAGAAACTGCAAATGAAAAATCTCATCCGCTTAAAGATGTTGGGATTTCTCCATTGCCCGTCAAGGATGTCGTGGTCGAAATGACTAATCGAAAGAGATTTCTCCAAAGTTACATCAACTATAAAACCCAAGACTTACAAGTATTGCCTTGTCAACTTGACGCATTTTTGCCATATCTAGTGTACAAACTTTTTCATTAAGTCTTCGTTTATCAATTGTTCGTATTTGCTCCAAAAGAATAACACTATCTTTTGGCAAGTTATATTTATGTGCAGGAAGTTCAATATGTGTTGGAATCTTTGCTTTTGTTAGTTGGCTTGTTATTGCAGACACAATAATCGTTGGCGAATATTTGTTGCCGACATTATTTTGGATAACCAAAACAGGTCTAAGTCCACCTTGTTCACTTCCAACAACGGGACTTAAATCGGCATAGTATATATCTCCTCTTGTTATTTGTCTGTTTTCTTGCACGATATTATCCTTTCATATCCTAATAAATCAAGAAGGTCAGCATTCTCAAATTCGCTATCAAGGTCAATCTTTGAAAATATTTCCCCCTTCACTTTCATATTATGCAAATGTGGGTCATTTTCGTTAAGAATGGTTGAAATGTTTTTACCTTGGCTTTCAAACTTTTGTATGCCTTCTTTTAGTTCTTGATTATATTTTTCAAAATCAATCATTTAATTATCTCCATTTTGTTTTTTATAATACTTTTGTTTTTTGTCGAAAAATAATTGTTTATTTTTTCTTTTTTATGTCTATTTTTAGAATATTAAAAAAAATGAAATATATACAAAAAAATTCCTTCCAAAAAAGGAAAGAATTATTTTATTTGTTTTTTTATTTATTTTTCTAATATTTCTTCATTATCAAATGCATTTATTAAAATATTATATTCTTTTTTTATTTCATTTATTTTTTTGACAAATTCATTGTCATTTTTATATTTATTATATTTATTCTTAAAATCATTATCAAATGAATTTTCTAACAAAAATTCCCTATTTTTTAATGACCAATATAGGTGCAATAAAAATGTTTTTTCATTATGTAAATCTTTTTGAGAATATTCTTTGTAAACTTGTGGACTAAACTCTTTGTAATAATAATCTTTGTTATAAATTTGTTTGGAAGTCGTGTCCAAAACAAGGTTTTCAACTTCAACCCAAGAGTGTTCAAAAGGTTCAACATATTCATCTCTTACACTTGATTCCAAGGCTTTTAGTTCCCCAACTTTTAATGTTGAGTTTGGTGTACATTTTGCAAGAAGCAAGGCATAAAAATGGCAACAACCAATCGTGCTTGTCTTTTTCAGATATTCGCCAAAAGTATATTTGCCAAGATTTATATCGCTATACTTTTGATAGAAAGTATCATCAAAGGCTTTTGCTTGTTTTTTCCTTAATGCCTTTTTTGATATCTTGTCATAATAGTGACCTGTTTGATAATCTTTAATCATATATATTTATTATATCACCAAATTTGTGTTAGTCAATATCAAGTTTTGACAATGCACTATTCACTTGTTCATAGGTAAAGCCCTTTGAAAGTAAATGCCTATATAATTTTTGTTTTGTTTTTTCATCAAAAGATTTATTTTTAAGATATTTTTTTGCAAGATTTACTACATCTTCTTGATTTGGTTCATACTCACTCAAAACTTCATTTATTACACTATCTTTCACACCTTTTTGTTTTAGTGCAGATTTTAGGTACATTACACCTTTCGCATTTTGCTTGCTTTTTACAAATGCTTCGGCATAGTACTTATCATTGATATAACCATAACTTTCAAGCAAGTCAAGAGCATCATTCATGCTTTTTGGCAAAAAACCTTTTTGTTTTAGATGGTCATAAACTTGCCACCTTGATTTAAGGCATTTTGAAACATAATTTATTGCCATATTTTTGCAAGTAAGATTCTCGCTTTCTGCCCTTATTTCATCAAACTCGGTTTGGGATAAGTTTGTGCCAATTTTTAGTTTGTGTTTTACAATTGTTTCCGCTTCAAGCAAACAAACATATTCATCATCAATAAATGTTTTGTATAATTCACTTTTCCCACGTCTAACAAGATTTGTTATTTGCATTTTCGCCTCCCAAAACCGTGCTTGCACTTTTTGTATAAATTCTAACAAGCCCACCAGCACCAAGTTTTACTCCACCAAAATATCTTACAACAAACACTGCCATATTTGTTAAATTTTTCTTTTCTATTACATTTAATATTGGTCTGCCAGCTGTTCCACTTGGTTCGCCATCATCACAAAATTTTACAAGTTCTTGACCATTTGTAATTTTGTAAGCATAACAAATATGTGTTGCTTTTTTGTGGTCTTTTTTTAGGTCTTTGAGTATTTTTTCAACATCTTCTACACTATCTATTTGATAGGCAAAAGAATAGAATTTTGACTTTTTTTCAATCAATTCAATTTGATTTACAAGTTTCATTATTTTACTATTACCTTAACAAAGTTTTTCTTGCCTTTTTTGAGCATAATATATTCATTCTTTAAATCGCTTGAATTTATTACTCTGTTTGCATCTGTAATTTTTTCATCATTTACAATAATTCCACCCTGCAAGCACATTCTTCTCACTTCGCCCTTTGATGAAAGTAGTCCAGCATTCACAAACAAATCTGTGACAAGAATACCATTATCTAGGTCGTTTTTGCTTATTTCATAAGTTGGAACATTATCCAAATTGCCTTGACCATTAAAGAGTGCTTTTGTTGCTTCTTCGGCAAGTTTTGCATCTTCTTCGCCACGAACAAACTTTGTTATCTCATACGACAAAACTTTTTTTGCGTTTACGATATCTTCGCTAATCAGCTTGTCAACTTCTTTCATATCAATATCGGTAAAGAGTGCAAACATCATTTTTACGCAAGCATCTGGGGTTTGATATACACCTTGATAGAAATCATATGCCGAGATTTTATCCCTATCTATCCAAATTGCACCTTTTTCAGTTTTTCCCATTTTTTTGCCTTCTGGTGTCAAAAGTAATGGATTTGTTGCACCAACCAAGTTAATATTTGTTCCGTTTTGGAAATTTAATTTTCTTTGAAGTTCAACACCTGCAGCAATGTTCCCCCATTGATCGCCACCACCATACTGCAATGTGCAACCATATTCACGATTAAGATGAATAAAGTCATAGGCTTGCATAGGCATATAACCAAGTTCAAAAAGAGTTAACCCCCCTTCTTTTATTCTGTTGTCGTATATTTCATTTGAAAGCATTTTATTGATATTAAAATGCATACCAATATCACGCATAAAATCGATGTATGAAATATTTTTGAACCAATCGTAGTTATTTACTATTATTGCTGGATTATCTCCGTCAAAATCCAAAAAGATTTTTAATGAGTTTTTTATTTTTTCAATATTATTTGCAATTGTTTCTTTGTCCAAAAGTTTACGCATTTCGTTTTTGCCTGATGGGTCGCCAATGCAGGCAGTTGCTCCACCCATAAGCAAAATAACTTTGTGCCCTGCTTTTTGGAATCTTCTTAATATGCAATAAGGTACACAATGTCCAATATGCAAACTATCTGCTGTTGGGTCACTGCCTTCATACAAAGTGATTGGCTTTCCACTTTCAAGCATTTCTTTTAATGCTTTTTCATCTGTGCATTGGTACAAAAGTCCTCTTTCTTTTAATGTTTGATACAATTTTGTGTCTATCATAATTCTCTCCTAAAAAACAAAATGAGCACATTCGTATAAGGACGAATGTGCTTTCGTGGTACCACCTTACTTCGCTAAATAAATAGCCTTATTATATTTTTTACGCAAAATATAGCGATTAACTCCAATTGTGTATTTCAATTTTGTGCTTTGAGGACTTTTCAGCAACCAGCCCTTCTCTTTTTACCCACGCAAAATCTACTTGATAATTTTCATCATTAATAAAGTTATTAAACACCAAATAAAAAAATTTGTCAACATAAAATAAAAAAATGCCAAATTTATGCAAAAATATTTTGGTTAAAACGATAAAAAATTATATACTAATAAAAAAAAGGAGAAACTATGGAACATACAGAACAACTGCACTGCCTTAATAGTCGTGGTGCATCGCCAATCCCCGAAGAAGGCGGTTGGATTCAAGCAAAAGAAATAAAAGACATTAGTGGTTTTACTCATGGATGTGGAACTTGTGCCCCACAACAAGGTGCTTGCAAACTTACGATAAATGTAAAAAACGGGATAATAAAAGAAGCACTTGTTGAAACAGTTGGTTGCACAGGGATGACACACTCGGCAGCAATGGCAAGTGAAATTTTGGTTGGGAAAACAATTTTGGAAGCTCTTAACACTGACCTTGTTTGCGATGCAATAAATGTTGCAATGAAGCAAGCATTTATGCAACTTGTTTACGGAAGAAGTCAATCTGCATTTAGCGAAGGTGGATTAAGTGAAGGAAGTGCTCTTGAAGACCTTGGCAAAAACTTGTCAAGTGCCGTTTCAACTTGTTATGCAAATTCAAAAGTTGGGCCAAGATATATGAACCTTGCGGAAGGATATATTACTAAACTTGGTCTTGATGAAAATAGTGAAATTATTGGATATGAATATGTGAATATTGGCAACTTTATGCAACTGCTTTCAAATGGCGATAGTTATGCCGTTGCAATGGAAAAGTCGAAAAAAGTTTATGGCAGATTTAATGAAGCCGTAAAAGTTATTGACCCAAGAAAGGAGTAACATATGGAAATAACAGAAAATGTAACAAAAAAAATGGAAAGCATTAACATCGCTTTAAAAAAATTTGGTATAAAAGACTTGACCGAAGCAAGACAAATTTGTGATGCACACAACATTGATGTTGAAAGTATTGTAAAAGGTGTTCAACCTATTTGTTTTGATGATGCTGTTTTTGCATATGAACTTGGTTGTGCCATTGCAATAAAAAACAATGCGAAAAATGCCGAAGATGCTGCAAGATATATTGGACAAGGTTTGCAAGCATTTTGTCTTTTGGGAAGTGTCAGTGACGAGCGACAAATTGGTATTGGACATGGAAATTTGGCTGCAATGCTGCTTAGTGAAGACACAAAATGTTTTTGTTTTTTGGCTGGGCATGAAAGTTTTGCTGCTGCAGAAGGTGCAATGGGAATTGCAAGAACTGCAAACAAAGTGAGAAAAACTCCACTAAAGGTTATATTGAATGGACTTGGAAAAGATGCGGCATATATTATTGCAAGAATAAATGGCTTTACCTATGTTTCAACCGAATATGATTACAAAACACATACATTAAAAGTTTTGGGTGAAAAATCTTTTTCTTCTGGAGAAAAGAAAAATGTTAAAGTTTATGGTGCTTATGATGTTTTGGAAGGTGTTGAAATTATGAAACTTGAAAAAGTTGATGTATCAATTACAGGAAACTCCACCAACCCTGTTCGTTTTCAACACCCTGTTGCTGGCACTTACAAAAAATGGTGCTACGACAATGGGAAAAAATACTTTTCTGTTGCAAGTGGTGGTGGAACTGGAAGAACGCTTCATCCTGATAATGTTGGTGCTGGCCCTGCAAGTTATGGACTTACCGACACTATGGGAAGAATGCACTGTGATGCACAATTCGCTGGTTCAAGTTCCGTTCCTGCACATGTTGAAATGATGGGATTTATTGGAATGGGAAACAACCCAATTGTTGGTGCAACGGTTGCTTGTGCTTGCAAAGTTAGTGAAGAACTAAATAAATAAAAGGATAAATATGGAAAATAAAGAATTGATAGAAAAAGCAATGAACGCCAAAACACTTGCCTACACACCCTATTCAAAGTTTAATGTTGGGGCTTGTGTTTTTGCCGAAAGTGGAAAGATATATGTTGGAGCAAATATAGAAAATTCAACTTTTGGGGCAACTATTTGCGCCGAAAGAAATGCAATTATGAGTGCCGTTATGAATGGCGAAAGAAAAATAACAAAAATTGCAATTTGTTCAAGTTCAAATGACTATACCTTCCCTTGTGGAATTTGCAGACAAACTATGGCTGAATTTGCCGATGACAATTTTGAAGTCATTGTGGCAAAAACACCCGATGATTACAAAATTTACAAACTTGGCGAATTATTGCCATATAGTTTTAGAGGTAATAACATAAAATGAGAGCGGTTGTTGAAAAAGTAAAAAGAGCAACACTTTATAGTGAAGGAGAAAAGTTTAGTGAAATAAAAACTGGGCTTGTTGTTTTGTTTGGTGTGAATGACACAGATAGTATTGATATGGTTGAGCATTTTGCCAATAAAATACTTAAATTACGAATTTTTCGTGATGAAAATGGAAAAATGAACAAAAATGTTATGGATATTGGTGGCAAAATTTTGCTTGTTAGCAACTTCACATTATATGGAAGAACACAAAACACAAACAGACCAGATTTCACTCATGCAGCAAAACCTGAAATTGCAGAAAAAATATATTTAGCTTTAAGAGATGAACTTGCAAAAAGCATTTCGACAAAAACAGGAGTGTTTAGGACTCATATGGACATTGATATGATTGCCGATGGCCCTGGGACATTTTTATTGGAAGAAAATAATAACTAATTTTAAATATAAAAAAAGACTTTGAAATTTCAAAGTCTTTTTTGTTGTTATTCAACAACAGGTGTGTTTTTAAGATAAGGATATCCACCATTTGTATTTGGGTCAAATACCCAAATTGATTGGTCGAATTTTGCATCATTCTTAAACTTTTCGTAATCGCCTTTTTGTCCGTTTGCTTCTTCATTTGAACAATCGATCCAACCATTTTTAATTGAGTTAAAGAATGTACCTTTTACGTTTGCGTCTTCATAGTTGATAATAATTGAGTTTGTAAGTGTTCCTGTTTTTGGATAAACATTGAACAATGGTCCAAATACCTTTTCAAACTCTGCTCTAAATTCTTCGTTTGATTCAGCATTCTTTTTGCCAAGTCCGTCAGCATAAGAAACATTTACAAAGCAATGATTTACACTGCTACCTTCTGGCAATGTATAGCAAATACCATTGGCAACTGCATCACTTGTCATTCCTGTAACTTTTCCAGATACATAACAATTTGTAATGCTTGAATTATTGTAGTTTACAATTCCTGAAACAATTGTTCCTTTCATTTCGCCAACTGCATAGCATTGGTCAATATAACCAGAGTTAATTTCGCAGATGCCACTTGCATTGTATCCTTCAACTATTCCACGGAAGAAACTTGTTTTTATGCTACCATTATTTGAGTAAGCAACAACACCACCCATATGCGAGTTTTTGTTTGTGTATGGAACTTTTAATGTTGAGATTGCATAACTGCTTTCAACTTTTGCTCCATCTGAAAGTTTTGATGTTACACCACCGGCATAAATTGTTCCACGGAAATCAATATCCAATGTTGCACCAAGGTTATGAGCATCTGTTATTGCTCCATTGTTTACACCACTGATACCTCCGATTTGTGCTGTTGCATCAATGCTTTGTGATGTTGCAATGATTTCGTATGAGTCAACAACTGCATTTGAAATTGTTTTGTTGTTTATTGCACTGATAATTCCCATTGTTGCAGTTGTGCTTTCTGTTTTTAATGTATTAACATTTCCTGCATCAACATTAACTTTTGCACCAGATACAACACCATTGTTTGTCGCAACAACAACCGCAATATTATCTGTGTTTGAACTTCCATAGACTTCACAATTTTGAGTTTGGATATTATCCAAAGTTGCATTGTCAAGAAGTGCAGTTGCAACAAGTGCAACATTCTTTGCGTTTGAGTTTACTGTTATATCTTTGTATATAATATTGTTTACTTTTGTGTTTACTCCTGAAATGTATCCAAAGAAACTTGAATTATTTCCTGAGATTTTTCCATTTCTTATTGTGATTGTAACACCTTCATCACAAACAAGTGAACATGTCATAGGTCTTGTCATAACTGGAGCAATTGTTTGCCATTCATTACCTTCAAGGTCTAGGTCGATATTTGATTTTATTTCATATACAACGCCTGAAGATGGGTTTTGTCTTATTGCTTCAATAATTCTTAAGAAATCTTCTTTTGTGTTGATAGGTTCGCCAGGAATATACTCATTTATAGCTTCTGGTTGTGCTGTATCAACATTTATTTCGTTGATTACTGTATCGTCTTGTGTTGTCCAAATTGTATCAAAATTCCAGCCAATAAATGTTGCTTTTTGTTTTAGGTCAAGAACATCTCTCTTGAAAACTTTTGTCAAGTCAAGAGTTGTTGCTGAATTTCCTACAACTTCTGTTACATCATCTGTGCAAGCATAATAACAAGACTTGATAATATTTGAATATCCACCAATATTTCTATCTATATTTTTACCAATCAATGCACCAAGAACTGTTGATGTGTTATCTTTTGCAATATGTTCAACAATTGCAAGAGAGTTTTTGATAACTGAGAAAGTATATTTTGTTGTGTTTACTGCATCTTCAAGTTTTCCTGCAATAGAACCAAAGAATAATGAGTTATCCATTGTTGTGTAACTTGAAACTATTACTTTTGAGTTCATTACAGCACTTCCTGCCATATAACCAGCAATACCACCAAAACTACCATTTGTGCTTGCTGTTACTTGTGCTGTTGTTAATTCAACATAACCAAAAGATACAAAGTTGTTATCTGTGCTATTGTTAATCATATATCCAACAACACCACCATTGTTTGAGTTTTCTTTTGTGTTTGTAAGTTTGAAATTGTTAACCTTGCAAAGTCTTATAATACCTTTGCTTTGACCAGCAATTGCACCAGCATTATCAAATGCACCATTAAAGTCTGCATTATTCAAAATCAAGTTGCTTACAACGGCTGAAGAGTCGATTGCTCCAAACAAACCGGCATTTGTTGCACTTGTGATTTTCATGTTTGAGATTGATTTAAAGTTTCCATCAAATGTTCCTGTGAAAGGTTTTGATAATGAAACTCCAATTGGTTCCCAATTTTCATATGATGACAAATCCAAGTCATTTATCAAAATATATGATGAATTGAGTGTATATTTTTCATTTTTGCCAATGTTACCCAATTCAATTTCATTTTTGATTGTGAAAGGATACATAAGAGAACCATCACCAACATGAATATCAAATCTAAATGGCCCAAAGTTTTTGTTTGAAGGGATAATTTCAACTGTTGTCGTTCCCCCACCAACACCTGTGAATAATTTTGTTTCTTCATTATACACAGCAATTTTTTCATTGAGCACCTTTATTTCAAGTTTTGTTGAACTATAAGGTTTTGTCCATTTTATAGGCAATTCACATGTTTCATCTTTGTTGATGTAAACACTTTCATTTTCTGCAAGTGTCATAGATATTGTTTCATTGTTTCTAACAAAATAATAAGTTGTGTAGCCAATGAATAAAATACCAACTAACACTACAACATACATTAAAAACTTTTTCATATATCGCTCCTAAAATTTACAACTAATTATATATCATATAACTTTTGCTGTCAATACTCAAAAACAAATAAAAATAGTTTCAAAACAAGTTTTATGGAGAAAAACCACGCCTTATTTTGAAACTATTTGTAAATTTTGTCCAAGTTTAAGACAATTTTGCTATGTCTTTATCTCTAACATGGACATTTTCAACATCTCTGCTTGCAACAATTATACCTTCTTGTGACGCACCAGTTGTTCCCAAATTTGAGAGGTCATATTTTTCTCTTGTCACATTCACTTCACATCCAGTAGATTGTGTAATTTTTACACTATATCTATTATTTGAAGTGTCATTAAAGTACCTTTGAATGTCTGATTGAGTAATAACTCCACCAATAACATTAAAGTCCCATGCAATATAATCATCGCCACCCTTGCCATAGACTGTCATTTTTACTTTATAGGTTGCATTGATATTTAGGTTTTCAAGATTTATTTGTGTGTATGATACTTTGTCTGTTTGACGTTCACCACTAACACAACCAATAACCGAGCCAACATACACTTGAGAAACTTCCATATTTTCAACAGTAATCGATGCTGGTTTGTTTATTTCAATAATTGAATTATTATTTTTCTCGCCTACAACACAATTTTTGATGTTAATCATTGTGTCTTTTTGAGTGTCTAATTCAATTTTCCCAACAAGTCCACCTGCAATAATTATTGAGGAAACTCTCCCAACAAAACTTGAATTTACAATTGTTCCGTTTTGTGAGATTTTTCCAACAAGTCCACCTGCAATATTATTTTTCTTTGAGTTTTTGTAAGAATTAATATTGTATCTAATATCACAGTTGTTTATTGTCCCACTTGGCAAGTTTGTTTCATCAATGTCAGCATTGCTATAATATTCGCCTTTCAAAAGTCCACAAAGTCCACCAATTGCTTGAGCAGATATATTTGCATTTTTGAATATGTCATAATATTTTGCATCAAACTTACCTTGTTCATCTTGGTAATCTTGTATGTCTTGGTATTTATCCAAGTTTATATCAACATAATTTACAACGCCACGAATTTCACCTGCCAAAATACCACCATAGACGCTTGCATATACAAAACAGCTTTTGCTTGCAAGTGGATTCATTGTAATATATGAAACTTTGGCATTTGTACCAATTCCACCAAACATCAACCCACTAACCATACCAATTGAGGCACAATTGTTTGTGCTTGCGTTTTGGACATAACCAAAACCACCAACATAACCAATTACTGTTCCTGAATAAGAAACTGTTGATACATTTGAGGTTATTTCATTGAATAGAATTGTGCTTTGTGCATTTTCAGTTGTCCAATCTTCTTGTTTGCAAACATTTGTTGCATTTACTGAAACAGAAGATTTTACATTTTTGATTTCATAATCGTTTAATGTTCTTCCAAACAATCCACCAACGATATTTTTACCAATAACCACAAGAGTTTGATTTTGAGCAATTTCGCCACTTACTTCAACATTATATACATCTGCTTTGAATAACAAGCCACAAACTGCACCAACAACACGAACATTTGGCATATTGATATAAACCGGTTCAAATATAACATTTTGGAACAAAGCATCTTTTCCTTGATATCCTATTTGACTGAAATATCCTGCACTGAACAATGATTCTGTTGTATTGAGTGCATAACCAGAAATTTTTAGGCCATTGCCATCAAACTTTCCTGCAAAGATAACCTTGTATAACGAACTTGTGATAACATCTTCTGCAGAGTAATCAATATCTTTTGCAAGTCTTATTGATTTTGCATATATATTCTTTGATAATTTTGCACTGTTATAAATTTCACTTTCTAATTCTTTTGCTGAATAGATAAGTATTGGGTTTGTTAATGTACCTTCTGCATCACAACCATCAATGTTGTACACATAATCAATTTCACCGGTCTCTTCGTTAAGCTTGCTATCGGCTTCAGAGAGTGAATAATGTGAATATGCTAATTCATTTGCTGAAACAAGTTGAGGTCTGTATGAAACAAATTCAATTGCATTTTCACTGCCTTGTTTTTTAAATTCGTCAACTGCAACATTTTCTGCAGTGTTTACTTTTCTTAACAAGTAATAATAATCACTAATGCCAATTTTTTCGCCAATTTTGATATATTTTCCGTTTTGTTTTTTAAGCAATTCTTTTGTTACATCATTATTTGCATAGAACCAAACACCATGATTTACCTTGTCTGCACTGTTAAATACAAATGTTGAGAATAATTCTTCGTTTGTTATTGTTCTATTTTCACTGTCAACAATTTTATTTAAAGCAAATTCTAGCAATGTTGTCTTTCTCAAGACATCGCTATCAAGTCCATCGTTTGACTTGTTTACATTAACATTAAAGTTGTCATCGTTCAAATAATAGCAATGTTTTATTTCTGACAAGTTTGTTATAAAGAATGGATAGTTTTGAGTATCATTATCGCCAAGTCTTGATATTGTATAAGTATTTTCAATTAGTCCTTCATTGATACAAACAAATCCAGAGTTTTGAGATGATGAGATGATTGGAATATTTGCATAACAATCATTTATTTCACCTTTATTGTTATAAACAAAAGTTGATGCGATTGATGATGCTCTTACCAAATATTGAGAATCATCACAATACATTCTCTTGTTTCCGGCCACATACTTTCCTTCAACATAACTATTGATAATTTTTGAATTATTTGTTTTTACAAAACCAGCAGTTGAGTTTTTTACATCAGAGCTCATATTTCTTATGTAACTTTCTTTTACATAACAACTTGCAATATGTCCGTCATTGTCGCCAACAAAACCTGAAAGGTTTCCACCCTCACTTTCAATTCTTATTTGAACACGAGAGTTTGTGATATAGCCTTCATTTTTTGCAACAAATGCTGAAATATTTGATGATGTTGTAACATTTACTGATGCATAGTTGTTGACTTTTAGTAAACTTGTTGAGTTGCCAGCAAGTACTTCACAATTTGTAATAACACCCTTGTTTGAACTTGCAAAAAGCCCAAAATCAAATGATTGAACATCTGTATTTTCAAATGTAAAGTTGATTTCTTTGTATGAATCAATTTTTACCGTCAAGTTCTTTATAATAGTATTTTCGCCAATTTCGCCAAAAACACCAAAACTTTCGACATTATTTAGTATATAGTTGTATTTGAATATCAAACTATAACCATTTCCGTCTAATTCCCTAATATTTGTTGTAATTGGAGAGAAATTTGTTTCGATTACTATATCGTTTAGCAATCTATACTTGCAATTTTCTTTCATATTTACAAGTTCATTATAGGTTTTTATTGGTAAATAGTTCTTTGATGATATACTTTGATTAATATTTACACCAACTTGTGTATATGTCATTGAAGAAACATCTTCTTCGTCAATGGTAATTTTTATGTAACCATTTCTGTATGTGATAGTTTTTACAAGTATACGGAAACTAAATACATTTTCGCCAATATGCTTTGGAGTTACAGAATAACCATCAATGTTCATATATTCATCGTTGTATGTCTTTGTGTCGCCAGTGTCAGTTAATCTCTTATACTCACCACCAATCCTATCGGCTTGATATTCAAAGTATGCGTTGTTTACAATATCTTGTTTTAATTTTTTAACTGCATTTGATGCACTGTTTACATTTTCAAGTCTTACCTTTTCTGCCAAAAGAACTCTTATATCTTTTATTGTGTTTTTTACATTAAGTTCAAGTGGATTAGTATCTATAAGATTTGAAATATCCAAATCGTTGCCACTGTTTATTATGTCCAAAACATATTCAACAATCACAAAATCAACAGTGCCAAACGAACTTTGAACTTTTTGTCCATTCACAAGTCTTTCGCCATAATATGAAACACTTGCTTTTGCACCCTCGTCATTCTCTCCTGTGCTATAGGTTACATATTCCGAAACTTTCATTTGATAACTATTGCCATCTTTTATTATTGAAAGATATGGGGAATTTGAAACAATTTTAATTTCATCAAAATTATATCCAACTGATTTTACATCAAGTCCATATGTGTAACCACGAGCAATGTATTTTACATTATTTCGTATTTCACTATCTCTGTCTTTTAATGTTACAGTTATTGATTTGTTTATATCAATAACAAAAGATTGATTGTATGTGTCAAAAACTTTTTCATCCTTGCTGTTATAGAAATTTATGTCAATGTCAACAATCTGACCTTCAATAACACTTGTATACAATGTGTATAGAAGTGTTATATCTCCATCTTTTAATGCATTTTTGTAAATTCTTATACCATTTGATGTGTAATAACTATCAGTTGACACAACTTTTTGATTTGCTTTTTCACTGTTTTTAAGCAAAGAGAACATAAGGATTTTGCCTGTTTGCATATTATTTTCTGAATTTGTTATTTCAACATAATCAAAATCTGCATAGAATGGTGCAACATCAATACGAAGGATGTTTACCCCACCGGCGGCAACACTATCTGATTCTTGCATTGCATAACTTGTGTTAAAGTATTCTTTTCCTGTAAGTTCGTCAACTATTTTTATGTTTTTGTTTGTTATATCATTATAATTTTTTACAACAATATTATTTATTGGTTGAGAAATATATGAAACTTCAACATTTTTGTATAAAGAATTTGTGCTGTTTACAAATCTAAATCTATACTTTCCAATCTTAATATTTGATGTTTTCATTGCAACATTATAAGTTAATTTATATATTTCGCCATCTTTACTTTCACTTATGGATATATCAAAATATTCATCATTCTTGATTTTTTCCATATAGTCGCCATTAGCCGCATATATTTCCAAACTAATTTTATCAAGGTCTGACAATGATTTGTATGTTACATTTATATCAACATTGTCCATTGGAGCAAGTGTCATTTTTGTTTTGTCAACACTTAAATCATAAATCCCCAAAGTAAAGTTATATTTTGTTGTAAATGAAGGAGTCAATTTTTGGTCAAGCTCCAAATCTCCGTAATTATATAATGAAGTAATTTCATTATTTTCTTCTTTTACTGGGACAAAAAGTCCAACTCTTGAATCAAAATATCTAACATCTCCATTCCCTAGGTCATAGTAAATGTAAAAATAAATATTTTGAATATCTATTGATTTTTCATTACCCTTTCCTGTTAGGTAAATAATATTATTTTTTGTTTGAGAAATTGCCAAATAGTCATCACTGTCTTGCAAAACTCTAACTTTTATGTCAGTGTTTTCAACAAGTGTTAAACCAGCTTTCTTTAATAGACTTGAAGCTTTTGGATATAAAGCGATTGTGCTTCTATTCAAAATTTGCAAATCCATATCTTTTGTAATTTGGCCATCAACTCTGTTGGCACTTGTGTATATATTAAGTGAAGTATCACTGCTAATATAATTTGTGACAACAACTTTGAGTTCCATTGTATCTTTTACATTTAACTTGTTTTGTAATGTCAAAATTACATTACCGGTTTTGTGTAAAAGTAATTTTCCTGTTGCTTCAACCGAAACAACCGAAGTATCTTTTGAATCAATTGTATATTCAATAAGCGAATCGTTAAACAAATCGTTTGGCAAATAGCACTTATTCAATTGGTTCAACATTTCACTTATAACCCTGTTACCTTGTTCGTCTTTTCCAATGTCATAGTACATCAATATGATTGTATTATTCGGATAATTGATTGAGTTAAAGAAGTTTTTGAATACCAATGATTTTTCGCCTGCTAATGCAAACACTTCACCATTGTTATATTGACTTCCATCAAAACACAATATATCGCCATAATATTGAGTGAGTGATTCAGTTTTTGATGAAACCAAAGTTCTGTCAATATATGTCTTTGCAATTGTGTTTGTTGTTTTGTCTTTGATATTTGTAAGGTCATCACCATTGCAAATGATGTTATAATTCACGCCATTGTAACTCAATATCATTGTTGCTTCCAAGTCGGTTTTTAGGTTATCTAACGCTTGGACTTTGCAATCTGTTATTTCGGTGTCTGTTGTACATTCAATATATCCAACAATCCCTGCAATGTTTTCGTAACCTGCAACAAATACTCTTGAAATACAATTGATATATTTGCCACCTTTTGCATAACCGACAAGTCCCCCGACATTATTTGGTCTGTATGTTTGTTGGTCTGCTAATCTATGGATATTACCTCTAACCAAAACGTTTCTTATTGTTCCGTTTTCATTGTATCCTGCAATTCCACCAACACAAGATTTGCTTTCCTTGTTGTTTTGTGTAAGAGGAACGGTAACATTCATATTTATTGCAACCGTTGTGCCATAGTCATTATATCTATACACAGCTGTATTATTTGTATCAAATACAATTGAATCCTTTTGGCTGTTGCCTTTGTTGTAACCAACAACCCCGCCAAAATAATATTTTCCTTGTATACTTGATAATTCCAATTGATATGTATAGTCGTCTGGCATAGAAACAATCAATGTTGATTCGCATGGAATTGAAATTTTTATTGTTCCTTCATTGTATCCACAAAATCCACCAACATAGTTTTCAACATTGCCGTTGAGTTTTACAAGTGACAATTTTGTTTTTTCATCAGCTTGCAAAATTACATTGACATTTGTTATGTTGTCAGATTTATTCATTCCTGCAACAAGTCCAACATAACTTGATAAGTTTGAGTCGTCCTGAATGTCAATTCTTCCGCTTATAACAATATTTTCAAGGTAAGCACCTGCATTTATTATGCTAAATAGCCCATAATATTTCGCGTTGCCTTCATTTTTGATATTGCTTGGTTTTTTTACAACAAAGTTTTGGATTCTTGCACCATTTTCGCCAATAATTCCACCATTTAATATACCAAGTGGTTCAATTTCTTCGCCGTTTGCATCAATTATGCCACTTACTACATAATATTTGTCCAAATCAATATTTTTTAGTTCTTGCCATGTTGAAATATGCAATGGAGCGTCTTTTGTTAGACCATTTCCTATAACTACTTCAATTTCCAAACTATAATCATATTCGCTGTTTGAAAGGTAGCTTGAATATGGAACAATACAAATTTTCCCACTTCCGCCCTTTCCTCCAGAATATTTTAGTGTTATTTTTTCGGAATTGTATATGAATGACAAGCTTGATAAATCTGAATCAGTGTTTGGAATAGCTTGAACAGTGAAATTTAGGTTTGTTGCATTTTCTGGAACAACATATGGATAAATATCATATTCGTTGTTTGTTGCATCAAGATATATCTTTTGAGTGTAGTTTCTTATCCAGATATCTGTAACTTTTACATATGCTTTTATGTTAATTTGAACACTTGATGACCAAACTTGTCCATAATTATTTATTGATGCTGTGATAACAAAACTCAAGTTATCGCAATCTTGACTATCTTCACAACTGAATTTTTGTGTTTGTGGGTAGAATTTTCCAAACACAATACTTCCACCAATTTCGGTTAATTCATAATAATAAATCTTTGTTAAATCGGTTGTTTTTTGTCCATCTTCTGTGTAACCTTCACTTTCAACAGAAAAACTCCAACTTATTTCTTTTATTATCTCTTCATCTTTTTTGCCACTTGATGTTATCGCATTTGCTTCAAAAGATGCATTTGCCATTAACTTGTCAATATATGGTGTATCATTGTAAATATCAACAATATTTTTATATTTATCGTCTTTTCTTCCATCATTTTTCCCTAATAATGAGAATGAACTTAATGGTTCAAAGCACTTTATTGTGAAATTGTATATGGTTTCGTCATCTAATCTTTGCTCTACCAAACAAAAATCTTCAATTGTTTGATATATTAAATTTACTGTAATATTTACCAATTTTGTTGAAGTGTCATTTGTTTTTACTGTCTTGTTGTTGATAATTTCAACAATTGATGTATCATCGCTTGTAAATCTTACGTCATACATATCGCTGTCAACACTGTTTGGTGTTACCATATATGCAATATCAAATTTTACGCCACTTCCTGCAACATCAATTGCTTTTATTGTGTCAACATTTGTGCCTTTGACTTTTTTGTATTCAATTTCTGCAATTCCCTTGCTTGTATTTGAAGAAACATAAACCATAAAGTCGTTTATATTTAATTCTTCTTTTACAATAACAGTCAACTTTGTTTTGATACCATTAGACAAAGTGAGAGTATACAAAGTTTTTCCAACATTAACTGCTTCAATTTGAATTTGTTTGTCATTTTCTTGCACTTGACTTAATTTTGAATAACCTGCACTTTCTGCATCGCAACTTATCATAATGTCGCCGATGTATGCATCAGGTTCTTCAACAATCAAACCATCAAAAAGCTGAGTTTCGCCTTTTTTGATGTAAATTGTGTCATTTTTGTATTTTTCATCAACTTTAATTGATTTTGCACCCTTTTGAATTGTAATATCTATATAATTTGTAATTACATTTTTTGAGAGGCTTGATTCCGCTTCAAAAGTGATTTTTATACTTTTGTATTTTTCATCCAACACTCTTTGACCATAAATCGAGAGTGTTCCACTTGAATCTTTTAGAGCATTGTTGTCATCATTCAACTCAAGACCTTTGTATTTTACGCTAATAAATGGTCTTAATGCTTTGTAAGTTGTTGGTGTTTCTTGCCCTAAATCATCAACAAGTGTAAATTTTATATTTATTTGAGAAAACTCTGCTTTTATTGGATCCAATGAAACAAGTATTTCTTGTGTGTTTTCGCTTGGATTATTATCAAACAAATTAAATGTGAGTTTTCCCGAATTCCCATTTAATTTGATATTTTTTGGAACTAATTTTATATCAACTTTATAACATAAATCAACGGAATATTTTGAATAGCCCTTATGACTTATTCTTACAATCAACTCGTCATAATTTTCAGTGCTTCCATCTTGATATTGCAAATTTATGCCAATTGAGTTTTCATAATCCAAATTTGTTTCTTTGTCTATAACTAAGTTGCCATATTTGCTTACAAATTCATATTCATAATCATATACCGCATTATAGTTGAATTGTAATTTTTTGATGTATTCATTATCGTCATTTGGAATTAAAGTGATAATACCTGGTGTTTCATCTGCTGTGGATGCCACTACCTCATATTTGTCAATTTCTCTGTTGTAAACAGACATTGTTGTAGATTCCAAACTATTTACATTTATTTCATCCAAAACTATAACATCAAACTCAACACTCAAGTCTTCGTTATATGCGCTTTGTGCAACGACATTAAGCACATTTGGAGTGTCTTCGTTTGTTGGATATGTACCATTTTCAACATTTTCACCATTTATCTTGAAATTAAGTTTTGTTTGTAATGTTGAACTTGGATAAAAGTTGAACAAGTCTTCACTTATTGAGAAATTTTGTCCACGAAGCACATACAAAGATAAATTATCTTTTAATGCAAAAGAACTGATATCTTCATAAACTTTTACTGGAATTTGAATTTTTGAGTTGTTTTCCAAAAGTGTAATAGTTAATGTTGTGTTGCCACTCATCAAGGCTTTAACTTGAATCTTAAAAACACCATCTTCTATTTCTTCTGTTTTTTCAACACTGGCTATTTCACTATCAAAACTATAATTAAAGTGAACATCCGTCTTGAAATAGTTTTCTATTTCAATTTGATAGTCTTTTGTTTCGCCCAAGCCAAGTTCAATACTTTGGCTGGAAAAATGGAGCAAAAACTTGTCAAAGTTTTCACCGCATCCATACAGCGTTATAACAAAAGCTAACGCAAAAATGATACTAAATAATTTTATAAATCTTTTCATTTTTTTCTCCATTTTCCCTTCCCATTAAGTATTTTTAACTTTAAGGTCTTGTGATTTCTATTCCAAATACATTTTGTCCACCGACTGAAATGTATTTTGCCCAATCATAATTTGAATCCCCTATATGTTCGCTGTCACTAAAGTATTCTGATTGGATTGTTGTTTTGTCGCTTTCTACAACTGTTATTGCATCAAAGATATTCTTTTTTGATGTACTAATTTTGTAGATATAGTTTGGATAACTATATTCACCATTTGTTTCCATTTTTAATGTATCTGTAATTGTTACAAAACCCTGTTGTGTATTATTTTGGATTTGTCTAACAATTTCGGTAATGTTTGTTTTTTGTTCAACTTGTTCAGAAAGGTACCATTTACCATTTTTCTTTTCAATTCTGCTTGTTGAAACAATAACATCTTCGCCATCGACATTTTCAGTTATGTTTTTGTAGTAAATATAATTACCGCCATCATCTGTGACTGGTTTTCCGTTTCCGTCCTTAAGTGTTTGATAGCCTTTACCTTCGAAAGTTGATTCGTCTTGACTCTCAAATTCCTTTGTTTGTTCAATATACTTGGAGCCTTCAAAGTTAAATCCGTCTTTTGTTTCGGTTTTAAGACTGCTTGTGATTGCTCCGATTTGAACCATTAAATTTTGTTTGATTGAATATTCTTGGTTGTTTGTAGTGTATTTTGCATCAACTGAAATATAGTCAAATTTTCCAGTAACTCCACCAAAGACAGTGTATGTTCTTTCAGTACTTGATATTGTTCCAGTGAGTTTGTATCCACCATTAAGCAAGTAATATTCATTGGCACTTGTTTTGATTGCATATCTAATTCCAGTAACTTTTTCAATTGGAACCAAAGTGTCTAATGTTACATTTGTATCTTTAATTTCAATTTTTTGATAATTTGTTATATCAAATATTATAAAACCTTGATATTTGTATGCAACATAGTCAACTTTGATTGAATCATCATATTTTGTTTTTAAAGACAATTGTTCATAACCAATGAATTCTTTTCCATTTTCAATATCAATCTTAATTTTGCTGTTTGTCCCATAGTTTACTTCAACCCATTGAACACTGCCAAATTTTGATTTTGTTGCATTATTTATAACAAGTCCACTTGTAATATTATCTTTTTCGTATATTTGTTTTGAATTTTTGTATATTATCAAGTTGTCGTTTATTGCATAAACATATAGATTTTCAACAACTGTTAATTGAACTTTCTCCAATTTTGATGAGAATTTTTGTATCTCGCTATTACCCATATTTAATGAGTAATATGAATAAGGAACATTGTTGTTTTGAGTTATATAACTGCTTGAACTAAACTCTTTTCCATCAAATTGTGTAATTAAAATTGTTGGCATATCCTTTACAACTTGCAAGGCATTTCCAAAATTCGAATCTTTTGAAATGCTGATTGTGTTTGATGTGTAGCCTTCTTTTACAAAGAAATCAAATTGTTGGTATATTACTGACACTACATTTTTGTTCTCGTCAATAACAAAACTCATTATTTTTGCATCGCTATCTTTGTTTGTGAATGTATACATACTGTTATCATAAGTTACATCATACTGCCCAAGCAATGTATATTCTTCTTCACTTCCATCAAATTTATAGAATGTTGTGTTTCCACTAATTCTGTAAGACAATTTTCCAACTGTTGTGAATGAACTCTTATAAATTACTTCGTGTGAACCATTTACAACCTTTTCAATAAGGCTTACTATTCCATCCTTATCGTACTCATATGTGAATGATATTGTTGTTTTTACATTTGGACTAACGGTATTGTCTGTGTAAGAAACAGTTATAACCTTTGAGTTATCATTTTCACTTACGTTGTAGTCATTTATTGAATACTTGCCAGATTCACGTCCATCTTCGCCTCTTGTGTAATATATATCATAATTGTTGTAATTTGATATTGGATTGCTTTCTGTTTCCTCAGAAATCAATTTATTGTCTTTTGACTTTAATTTTATACCAAATTGACCAACTGTAAAGGTGTAGATTGCCGAATATTCTTTTGTTACAACTTCTTTAAATATTTCATTGTTTACATTGAATACATAGTAAATATCCGTTTGACTGTATGTGTTTGAAATCTCGCAAGTTTCAACTTCTTTACATTCATTTAATGGTAACAAGTTGTTTTCGCAATTTGTTGCTATAACTGGAACGTATAAGTCATTTCTTTCAAGATTATCTTTCTCTGCATCTTCATTATTAAGGTTATATGTTGTTGTCCCCATGTAATATGTTATTGAATCTTTTATCAAATAAACATAGTCAACAACTTTTAGTCCACTATTGCTATCAGTATCAGCCTTTTGTTGAGAAATGATTGCAATTCTTACACGACTTCCAGAATCCATATTAAATTCTTTGCTCATATAGGTTTTGAAACTTATTTCATTTTTAACTGTTTGTTTGTGTTCTGGCAACATCTTGTATGTATTGGTCTTTCCACCAATATCGTATCTCATATCAAAGTGCTCATATGTTACATCACCAAAGCAATCTTGCATTGTTTCTTGTAACTCATAAACAATCTTGTTTGAATTTTCCTCAGTTGAGTAGATGTATGACATATATCGTATTACTGGTTCACTTGATATATTAACATTCCCATCTTCGTCTGTGATAACTTTATCAAAAGAGATTTCAATTTTTATTTTATTGTCCTCAGTACTAAATGCAATTGTCTTGTAAGTATATTGTGTTGATTGTTTAACTTTAGCTGATGTAGTAGCTGATTCAGTTATTGAGCCAGTTAATACAAGATTACATCTTATTTGATTATTCAACTCATCAAGATAAGCAAACTTGTTTTTAAAGGCAGTTGTTGTATCAACACCTTCATAACCACAACTTACATATGGGTCTTCATATTCGTAATTGTCATCCCCATATTTTGAGTAATCATCACTTCCTGTTGGAAGTTTTGATTCGTCAACTTTGAACAAATGCCCATCAACAGATTTTGGCAAGTATGATTCATATCTATCAGTTATTGGATATACTTGTGTTTTATATTCTTCATAGATATTAATATCGGTTATATAATTGTTATAAGCTACTAATGAAATACCAATATTTTTATCCATTGAGAACTCGCCATCTTTTGAAGGTTCACCCTTTAACTCAACTTTGTAAAGGACTTCTGTGAATTCATAACGATCTTCACCTTGTTCCTTACTATTTATTTTGGTCTTAAAGGATGCTCTATCCATATGAATTACATTTACCAGGTATGTTTTGTGGTAATTATATGAAGTGTATTGTTCGCCATTTACATAGGCGTTACTGTTTGTTCCAGAGAATGATTCTGAACTGTATTCATATGCATCAACTTTGAGATATCCAGAAAGTATTGTTTGGTTTGAAGTTAAACTTGAAGTTATTTGATATGCTTCATTATAATATATATTAGTTTGATTGATAATATTTGAATCAGATAATAGTTTTGTACTATCAACTGCACCAACATTTTTTGGAACATGATGGTATGTGAATTTTGCAAGTGATAATGATTTTGCATTTACTTTTACTTTTGAAGTAATTTGTCCTGCTATGCCACTATCGTTTCTGTTGCCTATGATATCATCAGCATATGCTTTGTTTGCATAACTTGAACCACCAATACCAGAATATATAAGCATTCTTTGATAATATTTTCCACTATCATCCATGCTTATTCCTTGTTTGCCAACATAAACATTTTCAATTTCTTTAAATTTTGAATTTGTGTCTGCAAAGCCAACAAGTCCACCGGCATAAGTTGTTGCATTTTCATTTGATGTTTGAGCATAAATACCTTTTAGGTCTATGCTTATTGTTGACAACCTTTCAACGTTTCCGTTTTGGTAACCAATTGCACCACCAACATATATGTTTGCTTGATTGCTTTCGGCATCAATTGTGCTATTTTGGTAATCTCCAATAGCTGTATTTGAAATTTCGGCAATTTTACCAAAGTTTGAGCCAACAATTCCACCAAATATGTTATTAAATGAGTATTTTGCACTTATTTGCATATTGTATACTTCAACATCTTGCAATGTAAGTGAACCTTCATTTGTTCCAATTATTCCACCAACACCAAGGTTTCGTGAATTTACATTAATCAAATCTTTGTGTTCATAACCATTTAGGTCAATGTTTAATTTTATAACATTAGAATTTGTGATTGTTACATCACCTTTGTTGTAACCAACAAGTCCACCAATAGTATTTGGCCATTTGCTAGAATTTGTATTGCCTTTTACGTCAATCTTGTAATCTTGTAAGCTGTAAGTTACATTAACATTTTTAATGTTTACTTCCCCGCCTTCTTGAACATATCCAACAAGTCCGCCAAGTCCACTATTCCCAATATCTTCAAGTGCAATATTTCTATTGTTTGACGCATATGAGAATTTAAGGTTTTCAATTTCAACATTATTTCCATAGGCTATTAGTGAAGGAACGGCAATTTCAGTAAATTGCATTTGATTTGTGCCAAATTTGCTTGTCCCAACAATTTTTCCATTAAACGGATATTCTTCTGTTCCTAGTGCATATTGAGCACCAACAACTTTTGCATTTACATTGATTATGTATTTTCTTTCAGCTCTATTGATTGATTTTATTGATGTTAATTTTATGATAGTATCTGTATCTTGTTGATTTTCAATGTAACCTGACTTGTCAATATTATTAATTAGTTCAACTGCTTTGTTGTATAGTTCATAAGGTTGAACATTAACATTTTCATTATCAATTGTAATTGTTACATCTTTTCCGTCAATATCGACATTTTCAAGCAAATCTTTCATATCCGCTTTTTTGATTTCATTTGTAAGTCTCCATTCGCCATTTACCAATTCCCAATCGCCTTGAGTTCCAAAGGCAGAATTAATTTCTGCTTCGCTTGATGCTGTTGTCAACTTACTAATAGCATTTTTGTCATTATACACAACATTAAATGCTTCAAAGACACTTTGCTTCTTGCCTTTTTCATTTGTGTATGTACTATTATCAAACAAGCCATAGTAATTTTTGCCTGAAATGTTAATACTTTTATACATTTGATATTTTGACATTGTATTTATCAACTTCCCGCCATTTGCTGGGAATCCAATTGGATCAAAGTATACATCATAAACATTTAAAGAATCTGAATTATAGTACTCATTCCCACCATAATTTAATGTATTAAGTTCATAGTTTGGATCTTGTGAAATTTCTTTTAGTTTGTCAGGTGTAATTGCACCTGAGTCTACTGGTTGTGCCCAACCGATTGGGAACACCCAATCATCAACCGTCGTCAATTGTGGAATAATATTACCCGCAACATCTATTACATTTGGCAAAACACAATAAATGTTTGTTGAGATTATTCCAACTTTTCCTGCGGCAAGTGATATGATTATTAGTTTGGCAATTGATGTTGCAGATTTGCTTATGACACTTGTTAATAAAGTGGCAAATTCTGCACTAAAGTTAAAATTAAAATCCTTACCCGCTACGTAAGTTTTTACGGATGCAAAATTTCTTCCACTATTGTTATATTGATTCCCAATATAATAGAAATCTTTATTTGTTAAATATTCATAACCATTGCCTGCGAAATATCTTTCGTACAATGGGAAACTAAAGCTCATTGTTGCAACCGTTACTCCAATACCAGTAAGAAGACATGCACTTCTAACTGCATAAGACACTGATTTTATTGGGATAAGAGTAGCAGCTAAATCGTGTACTGTATCTATTGCACCTATCGATCCAATTGCAGTTAATATTCTTGTTACGAATCTCCACATTTCCACTTCATAAATAGAATGAATATTCATTGAATCCATCCCACCATAGATGTTTTGAGATAGGTTTAAACTATTTTCAACGCTGTTATATGAATTTGCAATACCTGCCGAGTATGCTTTTTGTTGTATTCTTGTATACAACAATTTGCTATACGAATCAAACCAGTCACCTTTTGTATAGCAGTTATAATATTGTTTGAATTTGTCGCTATGAACATAGGTTTCTGTTCCTAATGTAGATTTTGTTCTTGTGAAACCATTGTTTCTGTTAAGAACTCCATCGGTACTTTCCTTTATATTGCTTTCATCAAATTTGTCAGTATCAGTATAAACATCATATGAACCACTATTGTTTGCAATTGCATAACCAACAACTTTATTATCTTGGTCACGCTTTATGTATGCGCCTATGTCGGTGTCTTCTTCATAACCATTTCTTTCTAGGTCGCTTTTTGACATTGTTTGTTGTGGTTTAACTTCATAAGTTAAGAATGAACGATAGTAGTATGCTGCTTGTGAGTTTACAGATGCGTTATTTTTACAATTCTTTATTGTTCCACCAAATCCACTTATTCCACCTGCATAGGTTTCCAAAAATTCAACATGGTTACCCACAACAATGTTTACTTCGTTGGTATAACAATTTGATATTTCTCCGCCATTAGATTTGCCAACAATTCCACCAGCATATAAAGTTTGGTCGGCATTACTGGTTTTGCTATTATCAAACACATGCAGGTCACATCCAAGAGATGCATCATAAATTTTTCCACCATTTTGTTGTCCAACAATTCCACCAACAATATAAGTCTTTCCCCTCATAGAAGAACCTTCTGCAAATTGAACAGAAATTTGCGATAGCCCATTACCATTTTCAGGGTTTCCCCCAATAAACGAAATTGCCGAAACTCTACCACTGTTTAGTGTTCCAACAGCCCCACCAAATGTCCAATTTGTGTTTGGTGTCAATTTAATATCTGTGTCTCCAACTCCGCTATGTTTTAATTGGATTATGCAGTTAAGTATTCCATTTGGAGTGGTATTTGCATCTTCTTCAACATTACATTCGCCTACAATTAAACCAAAATTATAAGAATCACATTTTGAAATTGCATCAAGTGAAGTTGATAATGTTGAAACATTGATTACCATTGTAATGTTTGTAATTTTTGCTTCCCCTGAAATTGTGTTTGCAAGCAATCCTAAACTTGGCAATGAGGAAATTTTATAGACAATTACATTATCAAAGATGATATTGTTTATTATAGAGTTTAGAATATTATTAAATATTCCACCTTTATCGCTTCTCAAATTCGCAATAACAAATTGTTCATTGATATTCTTTTGAGAATAATCATATTTTCTTCCATCAAGATTCACATTTTTGATATCTTTCGAAATCCATCCTAGAATGTTCTTACCTGAACCTTGTGCGGATACATATTCCCCATCCATATCATTATCTAATACAAAGCATGTTAGTTTTGTGGATTGAGTTGCATCAGGTAATTGCTGTAATTTACCCAAGTTAGGAACTTTATATGGATTTGTTTCTTCGCCAGTTCCTGTTGCAAACATCATATAATCGATATTTTTATATGTATTTTTTGAGAATGAACCATATCCAAAGGCATAATTCTTGTCAATTCCAAAATCTCCACAATATACACTTTCAGTCGTGTCGTTTTGGTCTGTGTAAGAAATTGACATTTTGCTTGTTACTTTTCCAAGGGATTCATTATCTTCTGAAATTAGCGATTCAATTGCAAGTTTATCATAGTATGAATTATTTGCATTTTCATCGAAAGCGAAACTTCTTTCCTTTGATTCACGTTTGTTGAGTTTACCTTCGTTAGAAATCTTTGTTATTGTGTATGAACCATAAACTTTGCCCGGTGCGAAAGCATAAATACAACCATTATTATCTTCGTTATCTTTCTTTGTGCTATTGTCAATTGTTCCTGTTGCAAAAGATGTAACTATATAACCATCATTACTTCTTACAAACCCTGCAATTGTAACACTAGCTGATACTTTTTCGGTTGATGATGTGCTTATACCCTTGTAAGTTGATTTAACATCAAGATATGTGAAGCAGTTTTTTATTAGCCCCTCGTTTGTATCAGCAAAACCAGATGCATAACCTTTTGAAGTTACATACCCACGATTGATATTCTCTAAAAGTGTAGTACTGTTTCTGTTACCTGCATTGCAAGAATAAATAATTCCTTGGTTTTTGTATGCAAATCCAGATGCTGATGGCACACCGTTTGCCCCGGTTGAAACTGATGTAATGTTGTTAATAAGAGTAGTTGTTACAACACCAGAAACAAAACTATTTGAATCAATTGTTCCAAATGGAGCAATGTTTTTCGTTTTACCATTATTATTATCTAATTTTAATATTGCACCATCGCCAACAATTGCCGAATTTTTTAATGTTATTGGGGTTGTTTCCGACAATTCTATTTTTTCGGTTCCCAAATATATGTATTGTTCATTAACTTCAATTGCATTTGTTTTTGCACTTGGCAATCTTGTTGCATAATTAACTTTTGTACCTTCAATAAAGTAATATTCACTTTCGTCAACTTTTGGATTTAACTTGTCTTTTATTGTTTTATTCAATAAATCTGCAAGTTTTATGTTCTCTGTTGCACTTGTATGTTCGTCTGTGCAAAGTGTGTATACATTTGAGTATTTGTTTTGAACTGACTTGTCATCAACACTTCCTTCTCCAAGGATTGCGTTGATTGAAGTTCTATTTTGTCCTATCTTGTTATCTGCTTTGTTATATAAAGTGTTTATTGAATAGTTATTCGCAATTGTTTGGCTTGCAACCTCGCTTTCTATCTTTCCAACAATACCACCATAAACAAAGTCTTGATATAAACCATATTTTATTGATGTTTTATCATTGCTTGTTGGTTGTTCATAATCTGGATAGATATTTCCAGCTGAGATATTATTTGCAACAACACTTGCATCTTTATTGGCTTCATCTTGCATGTGTGCAAGAAGTCCAGAAGTGTACAAGGCAACCATATTTGTTTCATTATTTTTGCTATCAACTTTCATATCGCCTGTTGTGTAACAATTGAATACTTTTGAGTTCTTTACAAAACCAAATGCTCCGCCCAAGAGAATGTCATACGAATATTCGTACTTTTGTGACAATATTAAGTCAATATCGCTATAAACTCTTGACACTGAAGCTTCGTCTTTTTCGCTTTCGGTCTTATCAATTGCATTAACAATAGAATTATCAAGATATCCTGCAATTCCACCAATATATAATTTTTGACCTTGTGCTTTATTGTCTGCAAGTTTTAACAATAGATTTGAGTAAACTTTTACATCTAAAATTTGACCATTTTCAAGTTTTCCAACAATTGTACCAATGTTGTTTGTTTCACTAATGTTATTTATTGTTATTGAACCTTTGTTCGTTGATTTGTTGCCATCTTTTTGCTCATAGCTACCGATTTCAACATTCTTAAATGAAGATTCAACACTTTCGCCGACAACTCCACCAAAACTATTATTTTTGAATGTTGTGTTGCCAACTTCAATGCTTGGAATAAAGCTGAAGTTATCAAAAGAACATTTTCTGCTTTCGCCAGCAATTCCACCTATTCTTGAATTTTGAATTGATGGGATTATCAATTTAGGCAACGAAATTTCATTCTTTCCACTTGCATTTTCGTTTGAACTTGCCACAGATATTTCGGCATATTCAACACCACCAAAGAATGAGCCTACACTAATATTTTTGAATACTGGGTTTGTTTTTCCTTCGCCCAAGGTTAATTGGTTGCCAGATTTATTTGTTACAGAAATGCTTATTGATTTTGAATTATTGTTCAATACTGATTGAACATTTCCAATTACCAAACCTACATATGATTTATTTGAGTCATTACCTAAACTATCATTTGCAAGACTAATCTTTGAGTCTTTTACACTAACATTTATCAAATCATTTGAGTCATACGATAACTTTCCTTCTCCAAACAATAATCCCACATTGACTGTGCTTGGATTGCTCTTTACATTGATTTGGCAAGACTCAAATGTAATATTGCTAAATTTGCATGAGCCTTTTGCCACAGCACACAATACACCGGCATTTAGGTTTCCGTTGTTATATGCATCAATATTAATATTGCTGAATGTCAAATTATTGAATGCAGTATTATTTGCTGTTCTAACCAAAACTGATGTACCATTCAAACTGCTTGATTGTTTAATATTATTGCTTTCATATTTTACAACAAAGTTGCTAAATGTTGCACCGAGTGTTGTTTCAAACAATGCTCTTGTTTGGTCGGTCTTGTAAACAAATCCATATGTTGCTTCTGGGTCTTCGCCACCACGAAGTACATTTGAGAACCCAACGATTGGAGCGATGTATCTTGTGATTCCAATATAGTGTTCATTCCCATTATTATCATTTTCCGGTGAGTTATCAGGTTCAATTATATATGTAACCTTTCCTGATGACACACTTGTTCTCAATTTTTCAAGATCTCTTTGATTTTTAATCTTTATTGTCTTGTCAAAATATCCAAACACCATATGTGGATAAAGTTCGTCAGTATCTCTTTGCCAAGAATTTGCATCCCAATTATTTGCAAAGAAGATATAGTCAAAATATTCACCGAATTCATAGCCTTCGGCATATTTTGCGTTTACATCAGCTTGGGTTTCTTTTATCCCTTCCCAAGTGCTTGCTGAGGCGGGATCAGATACAAAACCATAATTTTGATCAAGTCTGTATGAGTCTGAAATTCTTGATTTTGACTCGCCAGCATCACCCTTTGTGTTATTGATTATTGGGTCAACACCATTTTTGTTTGAATCAAATATCCACGAACCCCACAAATTCAAAGCATTTACTCTTTCCAAAATTGCAGATTTTGTTATATCTGTGTTCAAATCTCTACCAACGATACCTGCAGTGTATTCTTTTCCTCTAACATCGCCTGTTGCATACACTTCGGTAAGTTTTGTTGCTTCGTTGTCACCGGTAATAGTATTGATGATACCAATAATTCCACCAGCAACTGTTGAATTTGTGTTTACAACATTCAATTTTGAGTAAGATTTTTCAATTTTACCACTTTCTTGCAAACCAACAAGTCCACCAACTGCAATTGGGCTATAGTTACCATTATAGAACAAAGCTTTGTTTCCAAGTTCAATTGTTGAATTTTCGTAGTTGTGTTTGCCATTTTCTTCTGTGTAGTAACTTAAACTATTTTTTTCAATAACTTCTTGCAATGTTAAGTTATTTTCTGTGTCAAAGATATTTACATTATCATTTTCTGATCTAACTTGTCTTAAATATCCTTTATTTATACCTGCAATTCCACCTGCAAAACCATTGTAAGAATAAAGTCCTTGTTTTGCGTAATCGGATACAGATTTTGCATAAGGCATAAATTGTATGTCTTGCATTGTTGTTTGTGGTCCAATATATCCGGCAATACCGCCGACCGTTCCACCAGTTATTATCATATTGCCAACATTTTTGAGTGCAACACTTGTTGCATTTGAAATTACAGTCACTTCGGTGAACTCGTAATCATCTTTTGTTTGGGCAGTGTAATAATCAACAATTCCAGCAATTCCACCTGCATATGATACTGTTGAATTGTCACCAAATCTCGAATATTTGTTAAATGTGTCAATTTCACTAATATTTTTGATTGGAGTTGTGTAATAAGCAGATGTAACATTAATGTTTTCTACTGTGTCGTTAAATAAGTGAGATTCACCTTTAACCAAACCAACAATTCCGCCGACAATATTTTTACCTCTGATTGTAACATTGTCTGCTTTATTTAATGCACTTATGTTTACATTTATAATTTTTGAGTCAACAATTTGACCCGCGATTGTTCCGACATTTGCAATATTCTTTGCTTCAATACCGAATATCTCTTTTTCGTTGTTTTGGTCACCAACTACAATGTTAAGGTTGATAACAAGTGCACCACCTTCCAACTTGCTAAATAGTCCAAAACTATCCAAAGATTTGTTATTGCCAGAATCAGTTAATGCAAAATTGCTTATTGTAAAGCCATTTCCATCAAGTTTTCCTGTTGCTCTTGTGTTGTAACTTCCGCTAAGAGTTTTGATTGATGATGTTAGGTCATATTTTTCTGAACCTGTTGCCAAATCATGCAAATCTATATTATCAATCAATCTATAATTACCAAATGCAATTGTTTTTGTTGAATCGTCAACAAATCTATCAACACTCTTATTTGCAGTGCCAGAGAATGCTTCGTTGAAATCCTTTGCATTTCTAATAAGTATAGGGTTATTTATTGAGCCATATGCAAATTTGTCTACATATGCAGTTTTTGGTTTTGAAAGGTTTTCACTTGCCTTGCTTGTATATCTTAATGAAACTGCAATATCGTTTGCACTAACGAGGTCAGGACCTTGTGCTGTCATTTTCCAAATTCCGTCATTATATGTTGATGCAAAGTTAAAGCCATAGAAGTATTCTTCAATGATTACTGAAGATACAGATGATGCACTTTCGCCATAAGCTTTTTGGAATGAGATTGTGTCACTTTCCAAAGCGACTTGATCATAATAATAACTATTTGTGATTGAATCTTTGTCACTAATATAATTTCCGAGTTCGTCAACACCAGAGAAATTCATTTGTGTTGTTGTTGAACTTATAATTCTTGAAAGTGATAATGAGTTCTTAACTTTTCCACCTTGTGTGTTTGAGTAAACAAAACCTGCACTTGATCTTCCTGGATTGTTTTGAAGGTTTGTTAGGTTAATATTTGAATAACAATCACTAATATTGCCTTTGTTTTGATATGCAAAACCCGAAGCAATGCCAGATGTTTCAATTCCAAATTTTGTTGCATGGATGTCTGTTTCCGAGGCTTTTACACCTTTTGCATAACTCATACTGATTGTGCCATTGTTGTTTATAACAAAACCAGAAGTTATTGTTGTGTAATTTATTTGAGAGTTATTGATAATTCTTATATTTGAAGCAAAACTGCTTGTTATACTACCATTATTTTCGTAAACAAATCCTGCAATTTCGCCAAATGAGTTAATTGTAAATACAGGTAAATCATAGTTTGAAGAATTGCCACCATATGAATATCTATAGTTGAGTTCTTTTACGCTTCCTGATTTCTCTACTTTGTAAACATCAAGTTTTGTTCCACCAACTCTACTATTTGTTATAGTTCCGTTGTTGTACAATACAAAACCAGCTGTTTTTGCTGTAACTTTTGTGGTTGAGTCTGTTGAAATAAGAATTCCTGTTGATTGTTGTCTTATATCGACACTTATATCAAAGTAATTTACCACTTCACTATTTGTTATTATACCATTGTTTGTTATTGCCATTGGTGCAACGTTGATTTCGCTCACTTGTGAACTATCAACATTTATTGTTCCAATATTATAGATATTTAAACGAATATTCTTTAACAATGTATTTGAATCAACATTTTCAAACAAAGAATAATTTGTTACACCTTGTGCAAAACTTACTATAGAAATTGTATAACCGTTTCCATCCAAACTTGCAACACTTGTTGTTGATGAGATTGGTGTGTATTCATACAATCTTATATCTCTCATCAAGATATAATGCTCTTCACTTTCTGCATTGAATTTTTCCAAGAATTCATCTGCTGTGAATATTTGAACTGGTTCATCATCATTTAATTCAGCTTTGATTTCTATTGTAAAGTTATATTTGTAAATTGTTCTGTTGCCATCAGGCATTTGAACCGGTATTTCAAGCAACATCTTTTGTGAACCAATTGTTTTTCCAATATAATGGAGCACAGCATCAGTTCCTTCGCCAACTTCACTAAATTCTATAATATTATTCTCTATATATTTGTTTGTTGTTGAATTGTAAATTGGAGTTTTTGTGTCGCCATTTACATAATATAAGTTTGATCTTAATACTTTTGCCTTTGATGAATTGTTAAGAGATTTGTTTACTCCAAATCCATTTTGGCTGTTTGAATAACAATAGTTATTTGAAATAAAGTATTCAAATAGTTTTTTGCCATATTTTGTGTATTTTCCTGCAAAATCAAAGTCTAATTCGTGTTCAAAATAGATATCGCCAAATGCTTTGTCTTTGCTGTTGCTATTTTTTACTGCGGTATTTTCTATATCAAAGTCAAAAGGAATGATGTAGATTAACATTTGTGAAGTTAATGTTTCTTCAATTCCATTGATTACTCTTGATGTTTCAATTGTCATTGTTACATCTTTGAAATTTGTTTCACTTAATGTTACAGTAAATGTTCCCTTTTCATAAGTTGTGTCAATATCTTGCCAATCATTGTTGAATAGAATTGTTCCAAATCCTGTATCAACTTCTTTACCATCAACAACTGATGAAAGTTTATAGTTATTCTTTAATGTTTGTGATTTTTCTTTGATAACTTGAACTGTTAGTGTGTCACCCAAAAGTGCAAAATATGTCCCAGATTCTCCGTCTATACTAAGTCCCGGTGTTACTGGTGGGGTTACTAACAATGAATACATTTGTGTATATAATATAGTATTATCTTTACCATATACATTTATATATATATTAAATATTGTATTTGTCTTAATGTCTGAAGAAGCAAGTGCACGAACATAGAATCTTGAAATATCATTGCTTAGGTTTGAGCTATTTTTGAAAATCTTTACACCATTTTCAATAAATTCAAAATTCATAAGTTTATCAACAAAATATGCTGATGCGTCACCTTCTTCATCGCCCTTTCTCATACTGAGCAAAGCTAATTTTTGACCATTTACAGGTTCACTTGTTACTGTTATATATTCAAAATTAGCATATGAAGGATAAATCATAACATCAAGTAAACTTGGTTTTGTTGTTGATATTGTGTTTGTTGGATAGTAGTTATATCTTTCGCCACCAACAACCTTTGATGTTTCTCTGTATGAGTAGTTATTTACATCAATTCTTATAATTTCTTGGTCAATTACTGAAATTTTTAAATCAACATAAACTGATGAATAAATGTTTCCTGCATAGAATCTAACAATATAGTATGAAGAGTCAATCATGCTTAATTTTTCTTTGTTAAGTTCTATTGATAAATCATAATTTGTTATTTCATTATTTGTATAGCAAGAATAAACATATACATTAAACAAACCTAATTCGTTTTGTTTGTTCACTGTCAAACTTGAAGCGTCTTGACTGAATATTTTGATTCCGTTTTCGTCAAATATTTCACAAGCAAGTTGTTCGTCTTTAACATCCGAGTTAATATTAACTTGGAATTCCAAAGAATCGCTTGCTGACATATTAACTTCTTTTACGGAAATTGCAATGCTATTTGGACCTTGCAATGGTTTTAATGTCAATGTTTTTAGTGTTTCATTTTTAAGTATTTTTGCAAAAGCATCACTAAGTCCGTTGAGTTTTAGGTAAACTGACATATGTAAATCATCATCACTATTTAATGAGATTAAGTGTGTGCCAATTTTGTTTCCAACAACGTTATTAAGTTTTGTTTCATCATCTTTATTTTCAAAAACAACATCAAAATCGTTTGTTTGCAAAGAGAATTTTGTTTGATTTAGAACAATATTATCTTCAAGTGAAGTGATGAATTTTTGAGTTGTACCTTTCTTTAGACCTATTGTATAGCCACTTGGCAATGAATAGTCATTATACGAAATTCCAAAGTTATTTGTATTATATATAACTTTTATGTTCATTGAGATTGGGTCAATGCTTCTATCATATTTTGAGCTAATAGTTAAAGTTGCATCGCCTATATTGTTTATTTGAAGTGTTCCATTTGTCAAAGCCAAAATATTTGAATTTGATTCAATATTTAGACCATAAACACTTGAAATTCCAAACAAATCTAACAAACTGATTGTATTTTTTTGTGTTAACGCTTTATTTTCTCTTTCAGTTAATGTTTGAACTGTTTTGTTTACAAAGAGTATTGCATTATTTTCATCTTGGTTGAAAGATAAGTTTGTTCTTTGAATTTTTAAGTTTTCAAGTTCACTTGCTGTTATTGGAACAATTCTCTTTACATTTTTCAAATATGGGTAACCAAAGTTTTGTTGAGAATCACCATTATTGAGCCAAATTTCTGAACTGCCAAATTTTACACCATTATAAATATAGTTGAAATCGGTTGCAGTTCCTGTCAAAGTTTGACCATTTTGTTTTGTCATATAGAAAGTAAATTCATATGAGTCATTATTCTTGTAAGTAATATAGCTATCTTTTATAACTTTTTTGTCATCAACATTTTGTGAAAGTTCGCCAAAAATCTTTTGAGCTACGCCTAAATTTGCAAAACTTTCTGTGATTTTTGTATTTGCACTGCTAATTTTGCCAACAATGCCAAATATGTTTGCATCAGTTACAATAGCATTATTTTTGCCAAAATTATATGCATAAGATTTTGAAATTATACCATTTTCTGCAATTTCGCCAACCAAACCTGCATACACTTGACCTTGCATAGACATTTGAGCACTACCATCTTTTAAGTCGTAGAAAATTACTTTACAATTTTCAATTTTCCCTGTATTTTTGCCAGCAATACCACCAACAGCAGACAAATTGTCATCTCCAAGAACTGAACCTTGGAAAATTACATTTGAGATTGTGCCATTGTTTTGACCAACAACACCACCAACATATTCACTATTATTTTGAACAAGTGAGTAGTTTTCTTGAGAATATGAATCTATAACAATGCTTTCTATTGTACCATTATTTACATTTGCAATTGAACCTGAACCATTTGTTACATTACATACAACATCAAAATCTGCAACAATTGCACTTTCGCTAATTTCTTCAAACAAATATGAATTTAGTGTTAATGTTGCTTTAAAGTTAGAATTTGAAAGTTGTCCATATAGTCCACCATTGAATTTTCTAAATATCGCTGTGTCAACATTGATATTTGAAATTGCTGTATAGTGTAAATCTTGATTTGTAATTTGACTTGCGTCGGTAATTCTTACGGATGTTTCTCTTGACTTACCATCGGCAACTGTCAAATTTATTCTTGCCACCGGAGTGTTTTCTCTATAGTATGTGTTACCATTACTATCTAGTAAAATTGCATCAGTTGGGACAATGACAATTGTTCCCTTGCCACCATATTCACCTGTTACACTAACAAGTCCATCGTTCGAAATTGTTATGATATCGTTTCTTGTTCCATTATCTGGATAGAAAATATATGAAACATCTTTTACAAGTGCATTTTCTGGAAGCACATCGCATATGATTCTAAAATTGTTATCATTATAATCATTTGATATAGATTTTGCTGACAAATATAAATTATATTCACTATTTGCAACATCAACATTTGTTGGGATAATTTGCTCTACTCTTTGTGCTTGTTGAATTACGAAATTGATTTCCTTTACATAATGAGTCAAATTACCACCAATATCGTTTGCAAAGATGTACATTTGAATCAAGTTGTTACTGTCTTCAACTCTAAAGTTTGCAGTTGCAATAAAATTGTTGCCAACTTTTTCAATAACAAGCTGTGTTTCGTCATATTGTGGTGAGAAATATAAATAAGGAGTGTTCTCTTCAACAACCACACCACTTTCGTAATCTGGAGATTCTGCAAAATAGATTCTATCATATGTTGCAGGAGAATTTGCATCGTTTATTTTTACTGTGAATGTATATTTTGAAAGTGCTTTATTTTTTTCGCCAACTTCGTTATATGCATAAAGTTCAATAACTCTGTCACTTATTGTCAATGATTGAACTGGGTTATAAACTTCAACAAGGAAATATTTATCGATTTCACATTTCACTAATTCATAGTTTTCGTTAAGCATTGAGCCAACGAAAGTTGCCTTTACCCAAACTTTACCAAGTTTTAATGTTGTAAGATAGTCATTTGATCTTAATACTTCTGTGTTCAAAATGTTTGAAGATTGTGACATATTAAGCATTTGACAATCTAACTCATTGAATTTGGAATATTCGCCATCTTCAGCATAAACATCATCATTTGCTGATAATTCTCTATCAAAGAACTCAAACAAAATATTTGATGCCATATTTGATGTAAACTTGAGTGGAACCATACGTCCATTTTTTATTGCAATATAGCTCAAATTTCCACTTTCATCATAGGTCAACTTTCCAACTGCTGACGAAACATAGTTCATTAAATCAACATCAATTCCAACATTTGTTAATCTTTCAATAACTTTGATGTTAGCCTTGATTTGTTGTCCAGACTCAAACTTAAATATTAATGTACCTTCGCCAACTGAATTTTTTAATGCAGATACATGAACTTTGTAAATTGCACTGTTGTCATCCTTTGATACAAACTGAACATGTCCAACAGTGAACACACCATCACCACTAATCAAAACTGACAAATTGTCAATTTCTATGCTTGCTGGAGCAACTGAGAAAAGTATATCTCTTTCATTAAGCAATTGTTCTTCTTGTTCTTCATTTAAAGAAGGCTTGTTTTCAAAATAGAAAGTTTTTTCAGTTTCTATTGTGTCACCTGTAACAAAACCAAAACCTCTTACACCTTCTTTTAGGCTTAGGTTGATTGTTTTTGTGACAACATTCTCACTTTCGTCATCTTTGTTTGTTATTGTTAATGGTATAATTTTGTTATCTTCGCTTACTTTTGCAATAAGGTAGAAAACTTTTCCGCTTACAAAATCAAACTTGCCATTAACAAATTGACCATTAAGTTCTGTTCCGTTTTCATCCATTATTGATATGTATGCCAAGTCTTGTGCATCAACAGACAATACAAAGTTGGAATTGATTGCTGTGAAAGGAATTGCATCAAACTTTACTTTAAGACCTCTTGAATTTGAATAGCTTGTGTACAAATTGAATTGGTCGTTTGTAACGTTTGCATCATTTACACTAACTGAAATTCCTGTTATTTCGTCATATGCAGTAAGAGTGATTATACCAACATTATCTCCATGGTCATCAACTTTATCTTTTGTGCTTGATATAATTTCTGGGAAATCTATATAAGACAATTCAAACCAAACCTTATCAGTTATTGTCCCTGTTTTTTGGGTTTGCAAGAAACCGAACTTGAAAGAATATTCATAGACTTGATTTTGTGTGTCGTTTAAAACATATTGTTCATCAACATTAAGTCCCATATCTCCATATGCATAAACAGGTTTTACATTTATCAATTTTTGTGAAACGGAATATGGAACAACAACTTTTAAGAGTAATTGATTTTTGTTTGGATTGTTTCTTGGAATGTTATATTCAAGTTTTGCGTCAACATTGTTATCTTCTTTTATTTCAACCAATGAAACATCAATTGATTTTACAACTTCAAAATGCAATGTTGTTTTTACGCTTTCATTATAAACGGAAATAACCTCGACATCAATTCCTGTTGGAATAACATCAAGGTTTGGTTCAACAACCAAATAGTTATTAGAAATGCTTACACCTTCAATTTCTGAAGCAAGAGCATATTTTATTCCTGTTTGACTTGTTGCTTCTGGGAATAATACAACAAGATCATTTGACAATTTGCAACTGCCACCATTTGCTTTGTTGTATTCAAAATAATATGTATCTTGTTTTGGAACTATGGAAGAAATTGGAGAGGATGCCGAAACCCTAAAAGTTTTGGAAACCTTTGCACCTTTTACAATCACATCAACATTTGAACATTGACGAAGAGCTTTTACAGTTATGTCTGTAATTCCATTGCCTTTGTATTTTGATGTGACAATGATATCTTCTTGGTTGTCGTAATCAATAACAACTTCCTTTGTCTTTGCATCAGTTACAATTGCTTGCAAAGTGTCTGTGTTGTCATTTTCGCCAAGCGTTATCTCTATATTTGTTTTACTTAACTCAAGTTTCATACTATTGTCATTTTCACAGCCTGAAAGAATTGTGCCACCAAACACAAGTAAAGCAAGGCTAAATAATAAAACCCATTTTTTTAATTTTTGCATAGTTCGTTTCCTCCATAGTATTTTTGTCAAACTAACAAAAAATATTATAATTATATTATAATATCTAATGCAAGTATATATTTTAATTAAAAGCAAGTCAACTATTTTGTGTCGAATTTTAAACAAAATCAATATTTTTTTAAAAAGTTTTTAATCAAAAATAATTAAAATAAATTAAAAAATAATTAAATTTAAAAATAAAATAAAAATAAACATATTTTAACTTTGTTAAAATATGAATATTTAAAAAATTATTTTTTTAATTATTTTTTTAATTTTAAATATTTTTGTTTTGTGGACTGCCCACCACGTATATGTTTTTCCGAAAAATTTTTATCAAGTATTTTTTGTATTTTTTCAAACATTAGATAATCTATTTTTTTTAATTTTTTATGTATGTCATTATGTACTGTACTTTTTGAATAATTAAATGCTTTTGCAGTTTGTCTTATTGTTGCATTATTATCCAAAATATATGTTGCAAAATTTATCGCCCTATCGCAATTTTTCACGCCTTCACCCCCATACAAAAATGTATGAATGTGTCTTACAAATTATGACTACTTTTGTCGAAATTTAGCACATGAATGCAATAAAAAAAACTCTTGCTAACTTGCGAGAGTTTTTGTGTTATCGTTTATTAAATATTAAAAATTATTAACTTTGCAAAACGAAAGAAAATTATTATTTTCTTGCGTCAATATAGTCAACAATTGATTTAATTGTATTAAGATTTACTGCATCTTCATCTGGAATTTGAATACCAAATTCATCTTCAACGGTCATAAGCATTTCAACTGTATCCAAGGAATCAGCTCCCAAATCTTCAATCAAACGAGAATCTTCAGTTATTTTGCTTTCATCAATAGAAAGTTGTTGTGCTATCAATTTTTTAACTTTATCTAATGTCATAATGCCCTCCATTACAGTATATAATACCAATTTTATACAACAATGTAAAGCATTTTTAAAAAATCCCCATCAAAGAAAAAATGTGGTAAATTTTTATATTTGTTTCAAATTTTTTAATACAAAATTTTGTTTACACAACTCTCACTTTGTGCTAAACTAATATTGTAGTTTGTTCTCGTAGCTCAGATGGATAGAGCAACGGTTTCCTAAGTATCGACTTGGACAAAATAAAAGCCTCAAAACACCCCTAAAACACTGACATTTTGCGATTACTTAAAACTCACACAAAATCAAAGTTCACCAAAAGTTCACCCAACCTTAATAAAATCATCAATATGTGGCTATAGCTCAGCTGGATAGAGCGATCGCCTCCTAAGCGATAGGTCTGCAGTTCAAATCTGCATAGTCACACCAATTTGCATTAAAAAAGACGGCTTATTTAGTCGTCTTTTTCTATTTAATTTTTTGATACAATTTTAAAAAAATTGATACTTACGCATACAAGTAAGGTAATTGCTGATACAAATATAGAAATCATTATTGAATTCAAAATGTGTTGGAATAATAGTAAACTATTTGCGCTGTATACACATATTGAAATAATTGAAATTACAATTACGACTGCAAACATAATTGTACTTAGGATAAAATTTCTTGACACTTGTTTATAATATCCTTGTTGTATAAGCGCTGATTTAACTTCTGGTCTCAATGGTATTGAATAATATATTCCCAAGGCGGAAATAATAAAACCGACAAAAATTCCAGCAGTGGTTAACAAAGTGTTTGCTAATTGTGGTGGATTTATAATTATATTCTTAATACCCAGTATAATAAGTGTTGCTAATATAGAAACCCCAATAACAATAGAAGTTATTATGTGAGTTTCTTTTGGTTTAATTTTATTCATTTTTTACTCCATAAATTTTTTAGTTGCGTCTATTAATTTATCTTTTATTTTACTAAAACCATTTATATCAATTTGACTTATATAAATCGTTTCTTTTACTGTAAAATATTCTTCGAATAAATGTGACACATAATCATTAAATGTTTCATCCTGAAATTTAATAACAGGCTTTGCTATTTTTTGATACTTAGTCTTATCGGCTAATATTTGTTTTACATATAGCTTAGTTGGGTGCTTTACCTTGATATTTATTATGAAATTGTTTATATTTCTATCCCATGAAAGCGTTTGATCTATTGTTTTTGAGATTTCGCCAGTATCGGCAATTTGAAAATCAATAGATTTAAGTTTTTGAGACTTGTTTATTTTTTCTATAAGGTTTTTATCTCCATAGAACTTAATAATAACATTTTCATTACTATATTTTTCAAAATATTTCACAAAAATTTTAATTGTGTTCTTTAAATTCTTATGTCCTATATAAACCAAAGTTCTTTTATTTTTATCTATGTAGAAAAAAGTAAATGACTTGATTATTAGTGATTTTAAAGTCTTGTTATCATCGCTTTTATATTCTTCTAGTATATCATTATATTCCTTTTCTGTTGACAGCTGGCCAAATAAACAATTTTCATCATCTTCTAATACTTTAAAAGCATATGATTTGCCTTCAAAAACAAACGAAAAATATTGATTCTTTGAATCGTAATTATCATTATTTATATTAAATGAGTTCTTTATAATTGAAGATAGAGATGTTTTTCTAGACAAACCATCAATTGTAAATTGTTCAAAATTAGGACAGCTGATGTTTGCAAAATATATTGCTTTTTCAACGCCTTTTTCTTTTTTAGGTCTCTTAGACATTATATTATCTCCAACTAAATTCTCCATAAGCAAATCTCCTTAACATCATAAGTATAGCACAAAAACCAAATGAAACGCAATAATGTGACAATTTATTCAAATATTTTATTTATTACTTCGCTTGCGTGAATATCGCTATTCTTTAGGAAGTGGCTGTAGAAATCGCTGGTTGTTGATGCTTTACTGTGACCAGCTCTGGCTGATACAGTTTTCATATCAACACCTGCCATTAGTTGCAATGTTATGTTTGTATGGCGAAGTGAGTGGAGTGTAACGATTGGCAGTCCTGCTCGTGCAAGAGATTTTTGGAGCCATACTCGTAGCAGTCCTGGGCAGATATCTTTGCCGTCCTCTGTGCAGAAGAGTCTATCTGTGTCACCAAGTCTATCACCAAGATATTTCTTTTGGTTTTGCCACCAAGCTTCGTATTCGTGTAAATACTCAATAAGTTTATCTGGCATGGATATTGTGCGTTTTGAATTTTCTGTTTTGGGTTCTTTGGTGATAATTCCAAATCCAACTATATCTTGCACAGATCTTGCTATGGTCATTGTTTTGTTTTCATAGTCAATGTCCTTCCATTCAAGACCTGCAAGTTCGCCACGCCTTATTCCCATAAAAAGTGCTATCAGCAAGGCAATTTTCCATCTTGGATTGTCTAGTTTATCTAGATACACAGCTAGTTGCTTTGCTTCTTTGTCATTAAGTATCTTGATCTCCTTTTTATGCCCTTGAATTGGTGCAATGTAGTCACGAGATGCAAAGTTATGTTCAACCAATCTTTGTCTTTTTGCATCAGCTAGAATTGTTGCCAATGTTCGCTTAAGTTTTAGTATAGTTTCCTTTGCGTACGGACGACTAATTACTTTAACATCAAACCACTCATCAAAGTTTAAGTTGAGTGCGCTGCATATTGTTTTGGCGCTATCAATCCTTATACCATTACCAACTGTGGCTGAGTAGTAGATTGATCTGGAGATGCCACTATTCCTAGTAGCATCAACCAGTTTTATGCAGTGAGATTTTAAATATTGAGTTAAATCTCTTTTGAGGATTGCATATCTTTGTTCATATTTCTTTGCCATCATTTCATCCAGGAAACCTTGCACCATAACTGGTGTTATTTGGTTGAGTTTAATGTTTCCAAAGTATGCCTCAAACTTTCTAATATTATCTCTGCCTTTTATGTAGTAGTTTAATGATCTAGTGTTTTTAATCTTTTCAAGCCATTTATTTGCATAATCTATAAAAGTTATGTCATTATCTACAGCGAGCATACCGTTTAGTTGTTTCTTAAATTTATCTTCAAAGTCCAAGCAAACTCTTTGCAATTCTTTCTTGGCTTGAATTTCAGTTAACTCGTTTGGCTTTCTCCAACACATTGACTTCGCGACAAATTGTCCAGTTCTTAGATCTTTTGCTTTTACTTGTATTCTATATGATATTGATCCGTCATTTAGTTTTTTCTTTCTAACGCAAGCCATTTTATTTCTCCTTTTTATCTAATAATTACTTGTTCCATTGGTAGTTCATAGTCTTTACTCTGCAAGAAGGCAAGCAGTGAATCGTAGTCAATTAGCACCTTTTTCCCAGTTTTAATTGATCTAATTTTGTATCCATCTGCCAACTTTCTTATTAAGAATTCACTTAGTCCAGTGTTTGGATCTTCTTGTTTAATCATTTGTAATGTTTCTTTAATTGTTCTTATTCTTTGCATTATGCCTCCAAGTGCTGTCGCTACCTGGACTTGTATTCTTATGCGAAACAAAAAGTACCGCAAAAGAGTGCTCAAGTCCAGTGAAACAGCAAAATATATTTAAAATTAAACCTTATATCTTTGAATTCTTTTTTGCTTTGTTTCTATTTGTCTTTGTATTCTTGTTATTTTGGTCAAAATCGTGCCTTCTTTGATTTTTTAGCAGTCCACTTGATAATTTATCCAAGTCAAGATTTATCGCTCCTAAAACTTGAAATGACGGCTTGTGTTTTCACAAAATTGCCGACTGAAATATTACACATTTGGACTATTTTGAATTAGATTTGATTATTTTTGATTTATATTTTGATTTTTTCATTTGGCTATTTTTTGATAAACAAACGAGCGAACATTCGAAAAATAAAGGATTATTTAGAGTTCTACACAAAAATTCGTTACTAAAAATTTGATTATTTTTTGATTTTTGATTATGCGAAAATTTGCGTGCGACTGCCTGTCCGCTTATCAAGAACCTTTGGCTAGAGATTTGACCGCCCCTGGGGATTATTTGCCCACAAGTTCTTTAATTGTTTCATCAAAAGCAATTTTGAACTTTTGCCCATAATCTTTGGCAAGAACTCTAATGTTAGTTACATCAAATAGAATATAAGTATCTGTAATTTCATCTATGAACACTTTATCTTCTATAAAGCCTCTATATAGAGTTTCTCCAAAGTATAATCTAAGTTTGGCTAAAAAATTGTTATAAAGATCGTTTTTATCCAAACCTTTCACGCGCGCGTTATCATGTATTATTTTAATTTTTTTAATATCATAATAATCTATTGTCAGCAGTCCGTTACCCATGTCTTTGAAGCCAATTGCCGATAGGTCAAAACCAGCAGGTAACTTATTGCCGAATAACACATCAAAATCCACTTCAAGATACATTTCTCTTTTAAGTTCGGAAAGTCTGTTTAAGACGCCAAGCTTTTCGAGTTTTGTTATAATATTCCTAATTTGTCTTTCCTTAATACCTAGTATTGGCAAGTCATCCGTAATTTTCTTGTAAGTTAGTTTGAAATACCACTTTCCATCAAGTCTTTTACTTCTCATATTTCCACTGCTAATAAATTGTTCGATGTAATCGAGTAGTAGGATCTCTTTAAGATTTAATCCCAGTCTAAGTAATGTCTCTTGCGGAAAGTTAAATATTTTTGGTCGCATAGATCACATGCTCCTTTTTTATGATTTTTGTTTTCATTTTTATCTCCTTGTTTTAGATTTTTTGCATTCACAAAGATTGATCAATTCTTTGCTTTAGCATATATTTTAACGAAGTCTGCAGTCCTTCGGTAAAACCAGATTTGGTTTAAAAAATAGGTGAGAGCGTTTAGCTTTAACTACTTTTCGATGTCATTTTAACAACTTCGCTAGTTCACCATTTGACCTAGCGAAACAATATTTTCAAAAAAGATTAACTTTTTCGGTAAAATAACTTTTTTCGTATCGGAACAACTTTCTGAACATATTTTAACAAGTCCGCTGTGCAAGCACTTTGCACATCGAAATCAAGTTTTCTCATTTTTCCACTCCTTTTATTTAATTCTAACATTGTCAATAGCCCACCATTTGAACCATTGAGATAAATTTTGCCTACATTTTAATAAACCCACACAGACACCATTTGTCCACGCGGGAAAAGTTTTTTGTTTTTTATGCCTAAATTTTACTAGTTAGGGTATATAATCATTTGATATACCTAAAATATTTTTTAAAATTGTAGTTTTTAAATTCATCTGTTTGATGACATAAAAAAAGAGACACTTTTTGCAAGTATCTCTAAAAAAAATATTGATTTTATATGCAAGGTGTCACACGTATCACACGTGTCACACTTGTGATACCAGTGTATAAATACACCTAAACCCCTTTTACCTTTTGGTATTTTTGACACTTTTTTTGAATTTTTAGGTGTGACACCTTGTGACACCTTATTATGTTAAGGTATCACACTTATTTTAATGCTAAAACCCTTTATTTATCGGCATTTTTGCCTATGTGTGACACCTTGTGATACGTGTGACAGCTTATATCTATATTTGATTATTTTTATATAATTAGGTGGAGATGGTGGAGGTAGTGGAGATAACATTAATACTCTCGTGTGAGAGAAAAAAATAATTCAATATTTTTTTATTATATATAGGACACTTTAAAATATCTCCATCATCTCCAATAGCTCCACCAAAGCAATAAAAAAGAACGGATTTTGTTCCGCTCATTTTTTATTTGTTTAATAGTTTAAATTGTTCATTATGCCATTTCAAATAGTGCCTTCTTTCGCAATCTATTAATGATTTATCTATAACCTTTCCATCAAGTTCTGCGAAATCTTTTGATTGTTTTGCCTTTTTAGATAGTATAATTCTATTGGATCCTACATCTATAGTCATAAGTTTTGCTCCCTCAAATAACTTATCATGATTTGGACACATTAGTAATCCATTGAAACAATTAATTGCATCATATGTGTCGTCACATTTTGAATATGGTTTAATATGACTCGCAATTAAAAAATCTTCATATTCGAAGCCGCAAATAGGACAAACATGTTTTAATGTTTTGAGTAGATTATCCTTAAAAATCCTTTGAATATTATGGTTTCTTGACTTTATAGTAGTTTCAATAAATTGTTCTTGTTCAAACGATTCTTTTTGTCTAATTACATGCTTTGATTTTAAAATATCAATTTTTAAATCTGCCAATTCTGTAGCTAATGGACTTATGATATCTACATTATCGTTTATTGTTTGTGTTTTTAATAAATAATTTTGTAATTCTTTTAAAACATAATTTTTATTGAATTTTAAAATATAGTCATTCTTTTTGGGTAAATAATCAGGAGTTCTTGTTCCTTTTACATTAATTGATATAGATTCAATATTAATTGGGGCATTTTTTACATTTAAAGTCCTTGCAATTTCTAAATCACCATTTGCAAAACCTAAAACCATAAGTAAAAATTTGGTTTTAAATGGAGCCCATTTGTCAATAGAAGGTGCCGATTTTATATAATTTTCGAATTCTTTAATTAGCTCTTTCTTTTTCTCTATTGTAGAATTTATAAATAATCTATAAAGTTCTAACATATTATCATTTTTTAATGTTTGATATGCAACTAAATATAGAAAAATGTATGAATTTTCAGGGCAGTTGATTATATATTCCAATATTTCTAATTCTTTCACTTTGTACACATTGTCACGAATTTTTGATATAACATTGGCGAACTGTAATATAGTTAATGTTTCGCTTAAGTAATTCTTGATTTTTTGAGCATCTTCTTTTGATTTTAGCTCCAAATTAAAAATATCTTTTGTATATTCTATTGCATTTTCTTCATAAGTTTTTGACTGGAAACATAATTCGGCATCTAGATTGCTAATTATAAATTTAGAAAGAAAAAACACCGTATCATATTTGTAGCTTTTATCTGCAAAAAGTTGTCCTGTAGTTTTTGTTACTGAAACATCTTGCAAAATTTTTAAAATGTTATTTATCATATTTTACTCCTATATAATAAACTGAATTAGAATCTATATTTATTGTAAATTTAGAATTATTTTTTACAATTGCATAATATTTTCTAAATTCTGAAGTGGAATATAGTGCTAAATCAACCAATCTTCTATCATTTTCATTTTTTAAGGTTAATACAGCAAATGACCCATTAACAATTGAATTATTTGGTAGGTAAGTAGCCCTAATGTTATATGTAAAATTAGTTATAATGATATTGTTTTCGTTCATGTATTTTTTTACATTGAACATATCAATATCATTTATATATTTATCATAATTAATAATGTTTATTATTTCTCCGTTATCTAATAAGTTTTTTGATTTTAGAACTCTTATTTTACCAGTGTTAAGTAAATACTTATTTGTAATTTGCCTATCTCTATAGAAATCATATACATCTAATTTTAATGTTTTGATATAATCGTCAAACCACTTATTTCTATAGATGAGCCAACATTTATCATGATAAATATATCCTTGATCTAAGAAATTTCTAAAATTATCACGTTTGTTGTCAATTAAAACTTTACCTAAAAATGATTTTTTGAAATGAATAGAGATTATTTCTACAAAAACTGTTTTAAAGAAGCATACACCATAATCTGTAATAGATACCACATTAAATTTCTTTTCAAATTTTTCTCTTAACTCATTAAACTCTGGTGTCATTAAGAAAGTTTTAGGTATTATAAATGCTATTTCATTCGACAAGTCATGAACTTTATCTAAGAAGAAACCAAACATATTTGTCATAGTCTTGTTTTCTGTTAATTGTCTGTACTTAGCGATCTCTTTACCTACAAGTTTTACGTAAGGTGGATTTCCTATAACTAAATCATATTGTTTATTTGTTTTTGCTGTTAAAAAATCCTCACAGAAACAATTTAGAACAATATTATTCTTTGTATAACCAATTTCAGTTAAGCTTTGTTTTAATTTGTCTAGTATATTGCTATCTATATCATACGCATCTATTACTACTTTTCTACATTCGCCTACAAGCCTAAATAATTGTGGTAAAAATGCACCCATTCCTATTGAAGGCTCAAGAATTTTTATTTCGGAATCCGATTCAATTTTTATATCCTTTATTGTATCGAATACTACGCTTTGAGGGGTATAGAAAGCGCCTGTATCTTTAACCTTATCTAGCCCCATTTCAACTTTGTAGGATGTTACATAGAAATTTTGAATACTACCATCATTCGATTTAATATAATAATCGAAATCAAACATTTCTTTTATGTTATGAGCAATCTGTCTCATGATTTCCGTAGGGACGGCTTCACCGATTGATCGTCTTATATTTAATTCATTTTTCTTTAAAAAGGCTTGTGCTTGAATATTTGATAAACCCAATGTGTTTTTATCTGTCCATACGAAACTATCAGGAATGCTCATTACTCTCATCAACTCTCTTATGGACAACACTCGGTCTTGTTCTGGATGAATTGTGCTTTGACTTGCTAATTGGTCGTTTCTAGTTGCAATACATGGAGCAGGCTGATCCCAAAACATTCTTCTAAATTTATTACCCATATAAGAGCCTTTTAATTCAACTCTTTTACCATTTACAATCTTATATGGTTTTACTGGATTGCTAATATTAAAGGCACTTTCTCCCTCTTTTATTGAGTGAATCCATTCTCTCATATATTCTGGATATTTTCTAAATGCGTGATAAATATCTTTTGAGTCAATTTCACCAAATTCTAATTTTGGTAAATTTTTAATTACATCTCTAACAGTAATTTGATTTTTTGACATTGGGAAAATGTTTAAAGGTGAAAGGTTTACCAAACTTTTTAATGTTCCTATTACTAAAGTTCTTGGTCTGCTAGAAGGGACTCCATAATCTTTAAAATTAACAACTTTATAATAGACGTTGTAATTATCAGACAGATGTTTATAAATACAGTCTTTTATTGATAATATGCTTTCATCTTTATCAATACAGAGCGATTTCATAAAAGCAGACACATTTTCAAATACAAATATTTTTGGATTGATTTTTTCTATTATATCAATAGCTTCTACAACAAGAGAATTTCTTTTTATTTCGTTCTTTTTTTTGTAATTTGCTGTTGACATTCCTTGACAAGGAGGAGTAGCAATAACAACATCTACCTGTTCTATTTTTTCCTTTTTCTGCCAAAAATGTATTTCTTTATAAAGTTTTGCTTTTGTATCTTCTTTTGTTATATCACCCGTTATATAACCGCTAGGATACTTACATTTTTTATTAGCAATTTGTATTTGCATTCTGGATTCAATTAATTCATTTGTAGCTATACATTCAAAATCTTCCATTTTGAAACCATAACACCCAATTCCAGCGCTACTAAACAGCGATATGTAGTTATATTTTCTCTTCATTGTTACCTCCAACTGGTAAAACATCCATAATATCTGATATATTGCAATTTAAAACGCTACATATCCTTAATAGTACATCCATACTTACTTGCTGATCTTTGCTAAGCTTTGCAAGTGTTGCGGTACCTAAATCGGCTTGTATTCTTAATTGCGTTTTTGTCATTTTTAAATCTATAAGCTGTTTCCATAGCTTATTATAACTAATACCCATATTTGACTCCTACTCAAGTTTTATTTATTATAAAATATTTTAGCTCAAAAAGCAAATGATTTATTCAACTTTGTGAACAATTTATGTATATTTAATAAAATAATACAATTTGCCAAATGACTTGCAAAAGAAATATATTTACGGTAAAACACAAACGCCAAGGAGGTTGATCATGAAAAGAATTATTGAACTTATCAATATGAGTTTCAAAAACTCGCAAGAATATTTTAGGCAAACAATTGATATTCAACACATTAAGGCTGATTTCGTTGAAACATTGTCTGCGGAACAAAAACATATATTTGATGAATTGTTGTCAAGTATATACAAACTTCACAATCTAGATATAGAAGAAAATATCATTCATACATACAATATTTGCAAAGAGGTTTTTAAACTAAGATAAACTAACCCTTAGGAGACTTGCGTACAATCCATTGATTGGTGTGAACAACCTGAAGCAAACCATTGATTACTTATTAGGAGGTAAAGGAGATAAAATGAAAGCAAGATTTGTTTGTGATATTACTAATGCAAGATTAGCAAGGAACAAGATTGATCGGAGTGAAGGATTTGTAGCTAAGTATGTAGTTGAAAGAGTCATATATTTAGCTAAATATCCTTTTCTTCATTTACGTGAATACTTGTTAGAAGACGATCCTAATATAAGATTGCACAAAGAGGAAATGTATATTGATAACAAGGGCTGTTTTCATGTGATTATGTTTTGTTGTTTACAAAGCGATATTATGCTTTTGGTTTACGGCGATGGCGAAGATTACGCTAAATATGTTTCTATAATTTCAAATGGAGGTGAAAAAGTTGAACCACGTTTTGCAACTAGTAAAAGATACACTAGAAAACGAAAAACTCAGTGCAGAAGAACAACTGCAACTAACTAAAATTTGCGAATTAGAAGATGAATTCGTAAAGGATTTTTCAAAAGAAAAATGGATAGAGTATTTTATTTTAGACATAGAAAAAGGTCAACTTGTAAACCTACAAATTGACCATGTTGTTGAAATTATTTACAACATTTGTAAAAAGTTGTTTATGAATTCTTAATAAAATTGATTAAATTTGGCAAATTTAATTTTACCAGGTTTTTAAACTCCTTTTCAAATCTTTGTTTGTTTTCTGGAGATAGTCTTGACAAATCGCTGTTAAAATCTTTTGCATATTTTGTAAATTTTGCAATAAATTCTTGATATTCGCATTCTAACTCTGCTGAGTTTTTCATTATTATGCTCCTTTTAAAGTATTTTTTATTGTTGCGATTATTTCTTCACATTTCTTTTTGGATAGCCCAAAATCGTGAGCAATTTGCATCAAATCACTTTCTGTTGGCTTACCGTTTAAGTTAACACTCATTTCGTGTTCTGGCTTATTTGGTAAGGATGTTATATCGTATGCAGGTGACAATTTGTATCCTTTAAGATTTTCATCATATAGGAATGAGAAATTTTTGCTATGATCGTCTCTGTTTTTATAGAAGACATTGAAGCACATACGTCTAAAAGCCTCATACATATCATTTTCTCTGTCTGCACTTATTTTGCAAATAACTTGAAATAAATGCCCATAATCTAGATTTGGCAACCTATGAGTTGTTTCAAGTAGTGCAGATAATGATATCATATGAACTTTTTTGTTTTCTATTCTATCAAATCTTTTTGCTCCAAAGAAGCCACTGCAAATTTTAGAATCAAATACTTTAAACTCATTAACATTTATCCCACATTTCTTTGCAAGTTGGTTGGCATTGTATTCTTTTTCCCCAATATTTTTAGGATCTATTTGACAAGGAAATTTTACTATCCATTCTTCATCATTATAGGTAATATGTGCTTTTGGTCTGGCACCGCCGCTAGATCCACCTAAGTTAAAAACGCTATCTAGGTCAACATTTTCAGCATCATCGTTTAGTATTTTTTCAGCTTCTTCGGCAATTTCATCTAGATTGTAGTTTTCAGTTGCCGTGTCTAAACTTTTATTTGGCTCATATTCTAATGCGCCCAAACCATTCCGGTTTATTATAGATAATTTTTGAAGTGGAGAGAGTCTATCAAAATTGATTCCATATTTGTTTAGCATTCGTCTAACCAAAAGTTCGCCCCAGCCATCGGGCAATGAGTCCCAAAATACGCCATATAAACCATTGAATGTTGGTTTGTCGTTCACATAAATTTTATTTGATAAAGGCAATGAAATTGGCGAAATTGAAAATCCATTTTTTAACCATTCATTATCATATTGAAAAGCAATGCTTCCATTTTTTAATTCAGCAAGGTAACCAACAATCTTTCCATTATACTTAACATTTAATTTTTTTACTTCTTCAATATTCATCTTAATACTCCTTTAAGTCTGAAACTAGCTCATTGCCAAAAAGCATGTTAAAATCTGCAAGGGCATTTAATACACTTGCAATCTTCAAAAGTGAGTTAAAAGATATTTCCCCAGTACTTTCGAATCTTCTAATTGAAGCATAACTTACACCAGATCTTTGCGAAAGTTCTTGTTGTGTAAGTTTTAGTTCTTTTCGTCTTTCTTTAACTCTTTCTACTATTCCACTTAAAACACCTTGTTCTGTTAGTGTGTGGACAAAATTGTTTAAATCATATTTATTTTTCATACTGCTCATATTTTAGCATTTTTATTTATTATTGTCAATAAAATGCTAATATATTAGCAATTTAATTTTAAATAAATTTTTAATGATTGTTAAAATGTTGAAAATGCACCCAAACCATAAATACCCACAATAGTGCACCATTTGCGCACCGTAGATTTTAAAGGTTCTGTGTTTAAAGTGCAAAAGTTAGGCAAATTAGTAAGAATAATACACAATTTTGACTACAATTTTCACAATAATTGCGATTTTTGATTATACAAACGTTAATTTTATAATTTTCCATTGCTTCTAAACCGTAGGTCGGAAGTTCAAATCTTCTCGGGAACACCATACGAAAAAGACGGACATTTATTTGTCCGTCTTTTTGATTAAAAATCTTTTAGCTAAATATCAAAATCTGCATAGTCTCCTACACTTATTGAGTTTTGACATGAATTCAATACTTTCATTACTTCTTGTTTCTTTTCTGCAGGAAGAGTTGGAACATAATGTTTTTTCAAAGTGTTAATTATATATTCATACTTTCTATTAACATTTATCATACAATTTTTGTATGAATTTTGTTTGTAATTTTGTATTGCTTTTGGTAAATAACGTACAGCAACACTGCTCAATTTATTCGCTGACCCAACATTTTTTTGATCCCTATACAATAACTGCAAATTGCAAGCGGAGAACACCAAATCAAAATATATCTTATCATATGTCTTTCCATCTATTATCAATTGTCTTATTTGCATATAATTATTATATAACATATTCATTGCCTTGTTAAAATCAACGCCATTCATATCGTAGGCGGACATTGCATAATAATTGGCAACATCTGATGTCAAAGTGGAAAAGCGGTTCCCATACCCTGTTAACGCATGATACACAATGTCCATTTCTTTATCAAATTCCGCAAAGCCAAAATCTCTCCTATATATATGTAACATCCTTGCACTTTCTCTCATGCATTCAGCCATATATTGTTCCATATCTTCTGGAAAATACTGCAAAATATAATTCAATTTTTCAATATACGCACAATAAAATTTTGCAGCTTCAGTGTCTTTTTTCAAATTTGCACACACTAAAGCAAATTCATAATATGCGCCAATATATTCAATATACTTATATTGCTTTGCAATTTGATTTTCAACAATTCTTTCAAGACTATCAACTGCCGCTTTGGCATATTTATATGAATTGTTAAAATCTTTTAATCCACAGCAAATAGAAGCTATCAGCCTTTGGCATTGAAATAAATTTATATAATTTTGTTTATCGTATTGCACAGCTTCTTGATAAGTTCCACATGCAACCAAAGCAGAACGCAATGCATCTTCTTTATCAATTCTACTTTCCTTGTTTGAAAGGTCTTTTGCCATATTATATAAATCGTCTGCTGTATTTAGCCTTAACTCAAGGAGTTGCCTTACTTCACGCTCTTCTTTTTTTTCAATTCTTCTTTCTATCCACCCTTTAATTCCTTTTGAATCTTTGTTGTTATTAAACATATTTATTTCTCCTTTTATGCTTGAGTTAATGTTTTACCATCTTCTCCAAGTGCAAATCTCATAATTTCATTACCATTTGATGTTACAATAATTATGTTGTCTTTAAGTTCCCAATCGGCAGACATTTCTATTGATTCTGTGCTTGGGTCGGTTGATGTGTCAATTCTAATGATATAAACAATGTTGTTATCATTAAATTCCATTCTACCTTGTTCATTCATTTCAAATGTATAAACAAGATTACCTTCTTTTATTATATTAGATTTTATTTCTTTGCCTTCAATAACATATTCCATTCCCATAATTTTGAATGTGTTGTTTTCTTTGTCTAATTCACAATAGTAAGGACTTGAATTCTCTTCATCATAGTACATATCGGCAATGTTTTTGCCATTCTTTGTATAAACTTTTAAAGTATATCCCATAAATGTATATATGTCGGCATCGCCACCAAAAATATCTTCTGCTTTAAAATTGGTTGTATATGTGCAATCGTTATCATTCAAAACAAACAATTTTTCAGTTTCGCCGGTTGTGTTTGATTGCATTTTAACCAAAATTAAACCGCTTTCTTCATCAAGATATTCCCAAGTCCCTTGAATTTTATTTTCGCCTTGTGTGTATATGCATTCATCAGTTTGTAATGATAAATTAAGTGTGCTCGCATTTTCGCTAGAATTCCCTTGCTCGGTGTACGTTTTGTTTTGTATATAACTTTCTCTTGCAATTTCCATTTTACAAATTGTACATTCTTTATGTCTTGTTCCACTTTCCGTTTGTGTTGCTTCTTGTTCAATTATCCATGCACTTTCAACGTGATTTGCAACATCTTGTTTTTCTTGACAAACCGCAAGCGTACATTTGTGATAGTGAGTAAGTTCATCATAACTCCAAGTTGTTTCAAATGTATGACTATTGTGCCCTATAAGTTCAATAGATAGGATTTTATCTTTAAAATTTCTTAAAGAACTTTGTGCTTTATATGTATCAACCTTTTCTGTTGGAACATAAATATGTTGAATTGAGTCTAATGTCCCTCTGTAGCTTACAAGCCTTGGGAATGTTTCTATATTATTTGTTCTAACAATAATATCAACAAGATTTGAACAATTCTCAACAAAATATCCACCAAGATTTGTCACAGATTGTGGAATCTCAAATTTAGTAAGCCCAGTTGAAGCAAATGCATTTTCGCCTATTGTTGTAAGTGTGTTTGGAAGTGTAATTTGAGTCAACTTTGTGCAACCATTAAATGCATTTTTGCCAATGCTTGTTAAATTTGTTGGAAGAGTTATTTGAGATAATTTATAACAACCATTAAAGGCACTTTCCCCAATAGTTTTTAAGCCAATACTCTCAAGTGAAATAGATGTTAATTTTGAACAACCACTAAAAGCAAATGCCCCAATTGTTTCAACTTTAGAACCCTTAAACGAAATTGAAGTAAGATCATTACAACCTGCAAAAGCTGAACCCTCTATTGTTGTAACTTCACTTGGAATTGCAATACTTGTGATTTTTAGATTTTTAAATGCTCCACCCGAAATTTTACTTAGGCTTGAATTTTCAGGAAAAGCAATTTCGTTCACATTTGGGCAAGAACTTACTATACTACCTGTAATTTGTTCCAAATTTTTGCCGAATGTGATTTTCCTTAAATTATCCACACCATAAGCGATTTCTTTTGTAATTGCTGTAATTTCGCTATTTTCATCAAAAACAATTTCTTCTAATTCTGAATAACTGAATGCATTTTTGCTAAATGACACAAGTTTTGCAGGAAGTGTTATTTTCTTTATTGATGAACCGATAAATGCATCTTCAAGAGTTGTTAAATTTGAATTTTGTTCAAAAGATAGATTCTCAAGACCTGTTGTATTGCCGAATGTATCGGAACGAATTGTTGTTACAGATTTTGGAATTACAATGTCTTTTTGTAATTTTGTGTTTGCAAATGCCGAACTATCAATTTCTTTCAAACCTGTTGCTTTTGAGAAATCAATGCTAAAAAATTTGTTATTATCTTTATTCTCTATACATTGAAAAGCACAAGAATCAATACTTTCTATGCTTGGTATAATCTTGAAATTCTCAAGCGAAGAGCAATTACTAAAAGCTCTGTTTTTAATTGTTGTTAATTTTGTTGTATTTTCGGCAAAGTTAACTGTTTTTAAATTTTCACAATCTTCAAATGTTTTTTCTCCCAAACTTTCAATCGTTGATGGGAAATTTATACTCTCCAAACTCTGGCAATCAGAAAAAACTTCGTTTCCAATAGTTTTAAGACCTTCTGGAAGTGTTATATTTTGTAGGTTTGTATAAGCCAAACAACTATCGGCAAGCACTTTTGCTGAAGATATATCAACATTTTTAAGGCTTGAGCAACAATACAAAGCCCATTTTGATATTGTTTCAACATTTTTTAGATTGATATTAACAAGACTTTCACATTTTGCAAAAGCCATTATTCCAATTTTTGTCAAAGTATTTGGAAGTTCAATTTCATCAAGGGCTGAACAATCATAAAAGACACCATCACCCAATTCAGTTAAAGTCTCTGGCATTATTATTTCAACCAATGTCTTGCAATTATAAAATGCATATTCACCAATTTTGTCTATTTGTTTTGGAAGTGTTACTCTTTCCAAACTTGAGCAATTATAGAATGCATAACTTCCAATTGATGTAACACTGTTTGGTAACACAATTTCATCAACTTTATAACAGTTTGCAAATGCTTGTGGAGCAATTGTTGTTATTCCATCAAACATAACTATTTTATCAACATTTGCATTTTTGAATGCATTTGTATCTATTGTTGTAACAATCTTCCCACCAAGAGTTTTTGGAACATAAATTGCTTTTGGATATTCACCCTTAAGCCCTGTTATTTTTACTTCATTTTTATTTTGAATAGATTCAAAATTAAAATATTCTTCACTTGTGTATGAACTAACATAATATGTAAAGTATGTTTTTTGATTTCCAAATGTAATTGTCAAATATCTTTCGCCAGGTGTTGAACTATCAAAATCTGAAATCATTTCTTGTGTTATTGTTTGTTCTTCTTTATTATTATTTGAATAACTTAACACAATTTTTCCATTTTGAATATTTATCGCATCGCCAACAAAATATTCTGTTTGCAAAGTGTTTGTTTTTACATCAATACCAACCAATTGCACTTTATCTTTGTCGCCATCATTACAACCCGCAAAAATAAACATACAGCATATAGAAAGTAATAATGTTAAAAATATATTTCTTCTTCTCATTCTTATTCTCCTAATTCACTCATTGGTCTTACTGCTGCCCTAATTCTGTTTCCTAGCTCTTCTTCATATATGCTCAAAACATAGTATGTTAGAACTTTTTGCATTCCTTCGACACTGTTTGTATAAACTTTTAAATTTGGATATGCAGTAAACAAATTTTTTGCATTCATTGTTCCACCCTCAAATTCAGTACTTGCATATGGGTTATAGTGGAGTTCCCACCTGCCCGCTTTGGTTGTATCGGATAACCAATTTGACATATCGCAATCGTAAACAATTCTTTCAAGTGACCTAAATGTCATACTCGCCTTTTCTTCAAAAGTATAACTTTCGGGAACCCTTTTGCCTTCAAAATAGTCGGCAAGTACTGACAAAGTAAAGTTTGGTAGCATATAACTTTCATTTTCAACAAAGTTATTTACCACAATTTCTTTCAAATTTATACAACCAAAGAATGTTGCTCTGTTGCACTCAAGTCCATAGTTCCAATGATGATTTCTTACATAGTCTGTACCTTGATATTTTTTAACACCAAACAGAACGCTTGCAGGTGCAGTAATTTTTTCTAGGTACCTACAACCAATAAACACTTCGTCAGATGGTTGAATACCCGCATTTTCATATTCATCACCAAAAAAAGATATCGATGTTACATCTTTTGGAATAGTAAGTTCTTTTATTCCAGAAAAAGCAAATGCCCTAAATTTTATATATCTTAATGTTGATGGAAATATGACATTTTCCAAACTTGGTGTGTATGCAAAATCATAATAATCAAGAGTTTTTACTTGAGTTTTTGACATATCCACCATTTTTAAATTGGCACAGCCATTAAATGTATCCCAGCCAAGTTCTGTGATTCCACTTGGCAAAGTAACACTTGTAATATCTGCACCCAATCTCTTTTCATGGCAATCATCAATATCCAAAAGGTATTGCATTTCGGTTGCATTGCGAACGTAGAGCATTCCAAGGGCATTTGTTGTAATCTTTGTCAATGCGTCTGGAAGTTTTAGTTCATTATTCTTTTTGTATGGTACTGCAAATAATGTTGTAAAATCTTTGTTATACAAACAATCATCATATGATGCCAAAGTTGGATTATCTTTTGCAACAGTTATCTTCCTTAAATTTGATGCACCGTAGAACACATTTTCATCGTTATGCAATTTGGTGATTGATGCAGGAATTGTAACTTCTTCAATTGAACAATTCAAAAATGGTTGGTCATCTTCGCTATTGCTAATATAAATTTCGGTTATGGCTCTCCCATCTGTGTATTTGTCCGGCAAAGTAACAATTTTGTCTTTCCCTATGTATTTTCTTATTGCATAGGAATCTGATTCTGGCAAATAATAGTAATTGAAATCATAAACATTTGATGTTGGCGTTGAACTCCCACCATTTTCACCATCATTGCCATTATTCCCACCACCGCCACAAGCAGTTAGCAAAAGCATTGCTGGAAGAATTAAACAAATTGCCCAAATGAATGCAAAAATGTTGCTTTTATTTTTCATTCTTTCTTCTCCTTTTTATTATTTTTTATCTATCTCTCCAATTTTTCTCCCCGAATCATCATAAAGGTTATATGACGATGAGATATTGCTTTCTCGAATATTTTTGTTCAACTCATCAAGTTTTGAAGCAAGAGCTTTTCGTTGTTGTTCTTCTTTTGTGCCATTATGAATTCTATCCCAAAAGGAATCCCATTCTGCTTGTTTCCTACGTTTTTCTTCTGCTTCTTTTTGTAGTTTATAAACTTCGCCACTTATATAGTTTATTGCTTTCCACCTATATGGTTCATCAATTTGCTTGTAAACTGAAGTTTCTTTGAAACATTCTTTCAATTTACCCCAACGGAATTTATCTTTAATTTTTGAACCAACTATAAAACGAGTGGCAATTGTTACAACCACAAATATGCTAAAGCCAACATCAACCAAAAGACCCAAGTAGTTTAATTCAAATTTTCCATGAATTATCATTGCAACAATCACAAATAATGCAAGAGCAAGCAATCCACTTCCCAAAGATATTAACCATTTTTTTACTGTTGATAAATCTTTGTATGAACGATTGTCATGATGCTCAAAACAAGGTTGAATCAAATTTTTGGCATTGATAAAATTTTGCTTTGCCATATACTTCATTTTTGTTTTCAAGACCCCAAGTTTTTCTTCTATTGCCACATTATCGGCTTCAAATGGGTTAATAACACAAAATGAAATAATTTTTTTATTATCGCATTCAGTTGGAACACTTTGAAACTTGGCGATATCGTTATCTAATTCAGTTATGACCAGCCCACGTGATGTTTCAAAATATTTAAGCCCTTTTTCACTCATCTCATCTTTAAAGGTGATATGTTGAATATCTACATTTTCAACAACATATCCAGAGCAACTGCACTCTCTTGTTTCGAGTGCAGTTTTTTCAAAAAACACATAATTAACATTTTTTGTCCATAATTCTTCAACACTCGCAGGAACGGTAATGCAATTTAAGTTGTGAACATTCAACTTTTCTAAACGACTTTTTTCGGGAATTTTTATGCTTTGACAATTAACTCCGCCTTGTTCAAAACTTTTTAGGTTTGCTGGTAAAATTATTTCTTTTGCTGAACCATTAAAATCTTTAAACGAAATTTCTTCCAAGATTTTGCAATGTGAAAAATCACCAAACTTGTATGTTCCATTATTGTCAGCAAACTTGATTTCTCCAATTCGAAAATCTTTGTTTGTAAATGCCAATTTAATCAACCCAACAGGCAATATCACTTCACTAAAATAACCATTGAGTGCAATTGTTGTAAAATCTTTAATTTTAGTACATTTACTAAAATCCAAACTTGTAACATTAGCCTTTTTAAACGCATCCGGCGATGTACTTTCAAAAGTTGATGGAAATATTATTGTTAAATTGTTTCTCGTCGGCTCTTGAAAAACACTCTCCTGAATTGTTGTCACACCCTCGGGTATAACAATTATACCTTCGCTGGCATCTCCAAAATAAGCTTTCAGAATGCCTTTCTCAATAATAAACTCATTATTGCTCATAAAAAACCTCCCTTTAAATACACATTTATCTATGTAATAAATGTGTATTTTGGCATAAAAACAATGATAAATTCTTTAAGATTTGCAAAAATTTTTTAATTTTGAAAAATTTGATTTTTAGTATTTACATTCCGAATGTTTTATGTTAACATAAAGGCACAACTAATACATAGACAAATGTGTAACAAAAAGCCGACTAATTTAGTCGGTTTTTTGTTAATTTTTGCACTGCTTTGCGTTTGCTTTCCAAATTTGTATGGACATATCTATTAAGTGTTATCGTTGGCGAAGAATGGCCCAAAAGTTCGCTTATAGTTTTTATATCAACTTTGTTTTCAAGTAGTCTTGTTGCGAATGTGTGCCTAAGCGAATGAAAGCCATAATGCTTTATATGTAAATTTTTGAGCAAACTTGCAAACGATGATTGATAGGTCCTATAGTCTACTTTATTTCCCTTTCGATTACAGACAACATATTCCGTATTGTGTGATTTTAACTCTTTCAAAATTTTAATAAGCTCGTTTGTGAGTGGTATTTCCCTTATTGAAAAATATGTTTTTGGAATGTCCACAATATCCACTTGTTTATGGTTTTCAATTGCTTTACTTGTTGATAATGTCACTTTTAGAATTTTGTTCTTAAAATCAATATTTGCCCATTTTAATGCCAAGAGTTCGCCCAGTCTTAGCCCTGTGTAAAGACTTATTAACACACCGTAGGAATAAATCTTTTTCTTTTCTATGATATATTGCTCCAACTTGCATTGTTCTTGCAAGGTCAAACATTCAACTTGTTTTTCCATTCTTTTGGGGATTTTTAAAGTTATGTAAAATTGTCTTTTTGTAAGTTGATTTTCATATGCAAAGTTTAATGCCCTATTTAATATACTTTTTAATGTTTTTGCAAGCGAATTTGAATATGCATTAGACAACTCCATAAACTCTAAATTCAACTTGTCAGTTGTAAGTATTTTTATGTCAAAATTAAAGTGTTTTTTTATATAAATTTCATACAAATTCAAATAGTATAAATATGTCCGCCTTTTAACCTGATATTTTAATGTCTTTAAGTACTTGATTACAATTTGATGTAATTTCATAAATTTTCCTCCGCAAAAATTATAACATTCGTAAGTTTTAGCCAATAAATCTTTGCAAACTTTTGCACCAAAAAAATCTTTCTTTTTGCATAAAAAAAGGATATATATGTATATATCCCTAAATTTATTTTATATTTTTTTTACATCTTTATTTACTTATCCAATTGCTTTTTTAGTTTGCTTATTTCGTCACGAAGAGTTATTGCAGTTTCAAAATCAAGCTGTTTTGTTGCAATATTCATAAGCCCTTTAAGTCGTTCAATTTCTTTTGTTGCGTCTTGCTTACTAAATTTCTTTTGGGTTATTTTCTTTGTTATTTCAAGTGTATTCTTTATTTCTTTTATAATTGTTTTTGGTGTAATACCATGTGCAATATTAAAATCGTTTTGAATTTTTCTTCTACGGTTTGTTTCATCGATTGCTTTTTGCATACTTTCGGTTATAGTATCGGCATACATTATTACCCTGCCTTCGCTATTCCTTGATGCCCTGCCAATTGTTTGAATTAGTGCACTTTCACTACGCAAAAAACCTTCTTTGTCGGCGTCCAAAATGCAAACAAGTTCAACTTCTGGAAGGTCAAGTCCTTCACGAAGAAGATTTATTCCAATCAACACATCAAACTCGCCACGTCTTAAACCATTCAAAATATCTATTCTTTCCATTGTATCAATTTCGGAATGAAGATATTTTACTCTTATCTTTCTCTCACTCAAAAACTGTGTCAAATCTTCCGCCATCTTTTTTGTTAAAGTTGTCACCAAAACACGCCTGTCTTTTTTGACAGTCTTTTTTATTTCATCAATAAGGTTTTCTATTTGACCTTTGGTTTCCCTTACTTCAATAATTGGGTCCAAAAGTCCTGTTGGTCGAATAAGTTGTTCAACAACTTCATCACAAACTTCCTTTTCGTATGGCCCTGGTGTTGCTGAAACAAAAGTAACTTGATTTAGTCTTGTTTTAAACTCTTCAAATTTTAGTGGTCTATTATCGTAGGCCGATGGCAACCTAAATCCATATTCAACCAAACTTTCCTTCCTTGCCTTGTCGCCATTATACATCGCCTTTATTTGAGGAATGGTCATATGACTTTCATCAATAAAAGTTATAAACCCTTGTGGAAAATAATCCATAAGTGTAAATGGTGGGTCGCCAGCACTTCTTCCATCAAAATACCTGGAATAGTTTTCTATACCACTGCAATACCCAATCTCTCGCATCATCTCAATGTCGTAACTTACTCTTTCTTTTATTCTTTGCGCTTCAATAAGTTTGTCATTGTCAGTAAAATATTTAACCATTTCATCCCTATCGTGTGCGATATTATCAAGTGCTTGCTTTAACTTTTCACTTCCAACAGCGTAGTGTGTTGCTGGGAAAATAACAGTGTGCACAAGCTCACAAATAGTGTTACCAGTCACAACATCAAACTCGGTTATTCTGTCAATCTCATCGCCAAAAAACTCAACTCTTATCGCATGCTCACTATAACTTGCAGGAAAAATATCCAAAACGTCGCCCTTGGCTCTAAAAGTTGATCTATGAAAATCTAGATCATTTCTTGTGTATTGAATTTCAATAAGTCGTTTTATTATTTCTTCCCTTGAAACATTGTCGCCTTGCCTTAATGAAATTTGCATTCTTAAATATTCTTCTGGGCAACCCAAACCATAAATGCACGAAACCGATGCAACAACAATTGTATCACTTCGTTCCATAAGTGATGCAGTGGCACTATTTCTTAACTTGTCTATCTCATCATTAACCGACATATCTTTTTCTATGTATGTATCACTTGAAACAATATATGCCTCTGGTTGATAATAGTCATAATAAGAAACAAAATATTCAACTCTGTTATTTGGAAAAAACTCACGAAACTCATTGCAAAGTTGAGCTGCAAGTGTTTTGTTGTGTGCAATAACCAAAGTTGGCTTGTTAAGTTTTGCAATAACATTTGCCATTGTAAAAGTTTTTCCGCTTCCTGTAACACCCAATAATATTTGAGATTTTACCCCATTTGAGAAATTATCACATATTTTTTCAATTGCTTGTTCTTGGTCGCCATTTGGCTTAAATTTTGACACTAGCTCAAATTTACGTTGTTCCATAATCTACCCCTTAAAAATAATCTTCAACAAAAGTCCCAAAACAAAACTCACAATAGAAAGAATAATTGTCCTTATAACCAAACCAACAAGTTCTTGCTTTTGTTTCTTTAAATCTTTTTTGTATGTTAGCCCTTTGTTTTTTAGGTTTATACAATAATAATACCCCTTTTTGCTTGAAGTTCCAACAAAATCTAGGTAATTATCTTTTGAAAGTGAAATCATTATATCATCAAGTTCAGCAATTGAAATGACATATTTTCTTGAAACATATTCTGCAATGCTTGACGAAGGAATAAGATATGTCTTTTTATCGACACACTTACCTAACAAATATAGCATAACTAATTTCTCTTTTTTGTCTAACACAATTATTCCAAATTAAAAAATAAATTACAAATAATTGTTCCCAAAAATGCCCCTAAAAATGCAAAAATCAATAACAAAAACAACAAAAAAACAATTTCTATTTTAATTTTTTTATTTTTTTGCATTTTATCCTTTGCGTTATTTACAATTTGTTTGCCTAATTCAGTAACACACAGACATACATTTATATTATCAATATATTTAATTGAAATAAATTGTTTATTTTCCAAATTATTTAATATATTTTTTATGTCGATATTTTTTTGACTAATAATCTTTTCAATTTCATTATGAATATCATCTATTTCAAGAATTTTGTAACTTGTTCCACATTCTTTGTTTATATAATTTAAAATATAATTTTCATAAACAATTTTATTCATATTTTTATTATTCATCAATTATTTTAAGATATACAAAAAATGCCACATAAATATGGCATTTTTATTTTTCTTTTTTCTTCTTTCCAACAAAAAATATTATTACAAAACTAACACCCTCAAAAAGTACAACAACACACCACCAACTAACTTTTACATTCACATTTGTTGCCTTTGTTGTTTTTACAAGAATACTTGCCTTGTTATCCACTTGCTGTTTTGAGTTCAACCCAAACACAATATTCCCCATGTTGTCAGTTCGATATACATTATCTTTTCCAACAATGCTATCAAGTCTTGCAATAATCTCGTCATTTGGCAAGTTGTATGTATTACCCTTTTCAACAGAAATAACTGCATAAAGTGGTGAAACTTCTCTCAAAAAATTTACTGAAGAAGAAGTCTTGCTACCATGGTGTGCAACTTTAAGAATATCACTTTTCAAATCCTCGCCATAAATGTTAATTAGTTTTGTTTCAATATCACTTTCGGCATCACCAGTAAGTAGAATTTTCCTTCCAAAATACTCAATTTGAAGAACTGCACTATAATCATTAGAATTTTGATAATTTTCTTCAAGTGGCGAATAACACCTAACATTATAACTTGCATCACTTTGATTTAAAAAGTTGTCACTTGCAACATTATAAAACATTTGACAACCATTTTCATTTTTAAAACTTTCATCAATTAACTTTTTGTAACCTTCATCATCATTTATGCTTGCACCTTCCCAACCTGTTTCATTTGGCGTGCAAACACTTGGTCTATAAAAATTTTTGACTTCATAATTTTCAAAAACATAACTCCCGTTGCCATAATGGTCTTCATCTGCATGAGTTATAACAAAAAAATCAATTACTTTTTCTTTATTTTCAAAAAATTTATTGAAATACATTTCAAGCTTGTCCTTGTTTGAATTTGAACCACAATCAACAAGCATAACTTTGTTATCTGGGAAATTAACCAAAATACAATCGCCCTGCCCAATATCAACAAAATGCACCGTCAAATCGCAATCATTCAAATTTGCAACAGGGTTCTTAAAAAATAAATTATTTAACCAGTTTTCGCAAGGTTTATAGAAAAATAAAGTTGAACAAATCAAAATGCTACAAACTAAAAATATTAAAATTCTCACCTTGTTTTGCTTTAGTTTATTCATTTATTACCATTTCCTCATCCAAATATTGTTGCTTTACTTTTTTCTTTAAAGGTTTTTTTGACATAAGTTGCAAAATTTGTGGCATCTTGTCTATTGTTTCCTTATAACCTTCTTCAATCATATTCATCATATCGTCATCTTTTGCCTTTGTTGAACTAAACTTTTTTGTTTCTGGTCCAACCATAACATCGGCTGTCAAATATCCACGAAGCGAACTTGATTGCATCAAAATTCTTATTGTTGCAGGCAAAACATCGGTAAGTTTTATGCTGTCTGTTCCATAAGTTCTATACTTGTTTACATCAATGCCAATAACATAATCGCACCCAAACTTTTTTGGCACATTTGTTGGAATGTTGTTCCTAAGTCCACCATCTGCCAAATTATATTTTCCATAAACAACCGGAACAAAAACTCCCGGAACGCAACAACTTCCCGCAACTGCTTTTGCCAAATTGCCATTTCTAAAAACAATTTCTTTTGTTGATTTCAAATCGGTTGAAATACACGAAAATGGTATTGGCAAGTCTTCTATATTGATGTCACCCAAATTTCTTTTAATAACGTCTTGAATACCATCGGTCTTTGATGGCATAAAAGGAATTTTGCTGGTCCTAATTTCCGACAAGTCAATATTTTTGGCGATATTAAACATTTCTCTGTAAGTTAAACCACTTGCATAAAAAGCCCCAACAATACTGCCAACACTTGTGCCAGAAATCATAGAAAAATCACTTGCCTTTATGTTGTATTCTTCAAGTGCCTTTATTACACCCAAATGTGTAAAACCTCTTGCACCACCACCACCAAATGCAATACCTATTTTTGTTTTTTTGTGTCTTTTAAAAATATACATAAATTCGCCTTTGCCTACAATATTTTATGTGATGTCAACTTATTTATTACATATTTAACTTTTGTAAAATGTTTTATAAATAATAACAACACATCATAATAAAAATTTGTTTAAACCCAAAAATTATAATAAATTTTTAAGCAACATTCCCAATAATATTTTATCACACAAAATTCAAAATACAAATATTTTTACAATAATTTTTAAACACAAAAAAATTTGAGCAAATGCTCAAATTTTTGTTGTTAAGATTGTTTTGTCCATGTATAAAATGCATATGTACTACGCAAATAGGTTGCATTACCACTTGAATTCGTTAATGTTAAATTTACTTCTTCACTATTATACTTTGCAATCCAATTATTGGGATCTTCAAATATAACAGATGTTAACTCTAAACAGTCATTACCCCCATCAGTAAAAGCATTTGATTCAATTGTTTTAATATTATTTGGTATTGTAAGCGTTTTTAAACTTCTGCAACCTAGAAATACCCTTTGTTCCAAAGTTGTAACTGAACTTGGAATTGTAATTTTTTCCAGTCCAGACATTAAATAAAACATAGGCATTATTGTCAAATTATACCCTTCTTCAAAAGCGACTTCTTTTAATTTTGAATACGAATAGTCATCGCTAAGTACTAAAAATGGATTGCCATTATATTTTATATGATTTGGTATTTCAACATATTCAAGTCCCTCATCATCGCTTTCTAATGCAGAATATGAATCTTGGAAACAATACTTACCTAGATTTACTATATCATCAGGAATATCGTCCGCAACAATTCTTTTTACTTTCATATTCGCCAAGCCCGTGATGTATTTTACATTGTCTTTGCTTGTATAAGTTACTAATTTTTCTCCAATAGTAAACTTGCTTTTAAAAATTGAAGTAGAATCTGTTAATATTTCTGCATATGGTTCAAAGTTTTTAGCTAACGTTTCACTTGAAATGCTATTACTCAAACTTCTTACTTGTAAAATTTGTGCACAAAAATCAAATGAATTACTTTGAATTGATGTTAAACTTGCAGGTAGTGTTACAGATTTTAACATATTACAATATGCAAATGCCCTACTCTCTAATGTTTCTAATTTGTCAGGTAAAATTAAACTTTCCAATTTTTCACAATACCCAAAAGAACCTTCTTCAATTTTCTTCAAATTCGCAGGGAATTTAATTGTTTTTAAACTTGAACATAATACAAATGAACTCTCTTTTATTGTTTCAATTGAATCTGACAAAATTATCTCTTTTAATCCACCACATCCATAAAATTCAAGTTTTGGGATTTCTGTCCAATTTTGACTCCCCAAATCTATTTTTTCTAATAAACTATTGTAATTAAACTTTTCCCCATCAAGAGAGTAAATATTTGCGAACATATAAGAGGTCAACCCTGCAAGTTGAGAATTATCTTCAAAAGTAACTTCTTTGCAATTATATAAACCATACATATCAATTGCTGTAACAATATTTGGTATTGTTACGATTGCAGGTTTATCTAAAGTTTTGAATGCATACTCACCAATTTGAGTTATTTTTAAGTTTCCACCTTCAACATTAACTGTCACTCCATCACATTTTCCAACATTTGTAACCACAACATCATCTTTAGGAAGATTTGATGTCAATTGAGATTTTAATGTGTTGAATTTATCCGTTGAGTCAATTTTATATGTATCAGAGCCAATTGTAATATCGTAAGTAAATGAAAATTTTGTAAGATTTCCCAGTTTGCTTATAAACTTTTCTCCAAGTTTTGAAAAATCATTCTTTGAAAGAGTAAATGTTGAATGATCAAATGTAATTGGGTAGCTATCATTATTTTTTATTATATTAAATGTAGTCTCATCAAATTGTTTTATAAAATCAGTAGTTGCTATCCCATCGTTGTTATATGTCAACCATACAAAACTACTTTCTTGAGACAAATAGGCGGATAATTGTTCGATTGATGCGTTTGCAGGTGCATCTTCATCTACACTAGATATTGCACTTTGGACTTCGCTAAATGTGCCAAATGTCGCCTTTAATAGAGTAATTTTTGTAATTTTCTCTTCAGAATACGTTTTTGTTAAATCTATTTCGCCACCTTTGCCATAGTACGCAACTAATTTGGCTGTTGTATCTGATAATTTTTCAAGTTTTGCACCTTCCAAAGCATCTTTTGGTGCTTCGCCAAGACCCAAATCAAAATTATATGTAAAACTTGCTTCTCCCGTTATACTTGTTTTTACATCTTTTACTGAAAGTGCAATAACATAGTTTTTGCTTGCACCCTTTTTTATTCCAGCAAGAGTTGAAGATTTGTATACACTGCTATTTGCTTCATCGCCCAATTCTTCTTTCGTTAAGTGAAAATATGTATCTTTGTCGGCAGTGTAGCTGCTTACCTTTACAACAATAAACCAAGATTTTGCGGTGTTATAATTTATTTTTATGCCTTCAGCCTTACCGTCATCTCCGCCTGTAAGAGAATCATAAACAAAAGATTGTGTTGCTGTTCCATAAGTTTTTTCTATGTTAGAAAAATCTTCCAAAGTGTCACTTTCGATAACTTTTGCTTTTGTTTTTAACTCACTTTCAGTTAATTCTTTTGTGTCAACTGTGTTTTTGTATACTTTTGTTTCAATTTTTACCATAACATCGGTAACATCATAACTTATGCTACCACCAATAGTGTATGAAACATTTGTTGCCGAATAAACACCAAAGCATAACACCATAAGAGCTAGGCATAATGTTGATATTGTGGCTAATAATTTCAGTTTCTTCATATGTTTTTCTCCTTTGTTTAGTATGTATAAAACCTACACACTTATTCAATATTAGTATAGCCCCCCCCCCTAGGGTAAAGTCAAGCAAAAAGCAAAGTTTTTTGGAAAAAGTTGAGGTTTCTCAAAAGTCACACGTTGGAGTGTAGGTCGAAATGACATAAAATAATATAAAAAAGTCATTTCGAGTGTGGCAGCTTCGAACCTGCTCACGAGAAATCTCAACCGCTTAAAAAGGAAGAGATTTCTCCAAAGTCACACTTCGAAGCATGTGTCGAAATGACAATCTTGGTGAAAGGAAAAACCGAGTGTGCAAACCGAAATTTTGGATGCACAGCATTCAAAATGAGTACAAGCGAGTGTTTTGACGCCATTTCGAGTGTGACGTCCTCGAACCTGCCAACGAGCACTCTCATCTGCTTTTATATGGTTGGGATTTCTCCAAGGTCACACGCTGGGGTCGGCAGTCGAAATGACAAATCGAGAGAGATTTCTCCAAAATTGTGCTATGGTACAACTATCAAAATGGATTTAGATAATTTTATAACAAAAAAACAACCACATACTGTGATTGTTTTTTGTATATTATATGTTAGTCTTTATTTGAATCTGAATCGCTATCTTTTGCCTTAAGTTCTTCAATCTTTGCTTGGCATTCTGCAATATCTGATTTAATTGCATTTGTGTTTTCAGTTAAAATATTGTAAGAATTTTCAAGTATTGGATATCTTTCTTGGTTTTCTTTCAAAACTTCTTCGCAGTGTTCAACACTAACTTTAAGTCCATCAAGTAAGTCAAGGTCTTCAGCAAGTTTCTTTGCTTTTTCTTCATCAATATCACCAATGTTGTTTACGCCATAAAGTACAACTTTTTGTTTTGCAACAAGGGCTTCTCTTCTTCTTAATTTCTTCTTATCTTTTTCCAAACTCTTTTTAACTCTTGCAAGTGGGAGATATTCTTTCTTTACATCTTTAAGTTGTTTTTCATTGAGTTTTAATCTTTGTGTTAAAGTTTCAAGTCTTTGTTCATATTCTTCCAAAGTCAAGTTTGCATCACTTTGTTCAGCAACTGGAGCATTTGCAACTTCTTCTGCTTGTTTTTTAAGTTGTTCAACTTCAGCATCTTTGCTGTCAAGTTCGTTTTGCTTGTTGTCAAGTTCAGCTTGTTTGCTTGCTAACATTTCTTCAAGTTCTTTGATTCTTGCTTCATGTTCGCTTGCTTTGTCTTCAGCTGGTTCTTCAACCTTTTCTTCTTCGGCTGGGGCTTCAACTTCTTCAGCTGGTTCTTCTACTGCAGGTTCTTCAATGTCTTCAACAACAGGTTCTTCAACCTTTTCTTCTTCTTTTTGTTGTTCTTCATCAGCTTCTGGTGCAGTTATTTCTTCTTCATCATCATCAAAGAAGATATCATCAAGATTGATGTCGTCATCGTCTTCTTGTTTGTCTTCGGCTGGTTCTTCAGTTTTTTCTTCTTCAGCTGGTTGTTTTTCTTCTTCAGCCTTTTTCTTGTCTTCTTCAAATTTTAATTTTTCTTGACGAAGAGCTTCTTGTTCTTCTTTTAATTTTGCATAAGCATCATCAAGTTCTTGTGATCTACCGTTAAGTCTTTCTTCTTCTTCCTTTGCTTTTTGTTGATCAACTTCTTCATAACCAACTTGTTTTACAGGTTCTTGCATAACAACTGGTTGTTGTTGATATGTGATTTGTTGTGGTTGATCATAATATGTAGGTTGTTGTGGAACATTATTATTTTGATTGTTGTTCTTTGAACTTGAATCAAGAGCACTTAAAAGCAAGTTGCCTAAAAATACTACAACGAAACCTCCAACTACGATGATACCAATGACTGCTAATACATTCAATAATACATCTAACATTTTAATTCCTTCCTTTTTTACTGTGCTATCGCACTTTTTTTGACAATGACATTATATCATAAAATAATTTATAGTCAATACCAAATTTTATTATTTTAGATAAATTTTAACAAAATACACTATATTTTCAATAAAATACACCTTTTTTGCATTATTTTTGTGAATTTTGTGATGTTTTGATAATTTTACATAATTCTTCCAAAAACTAAAACCATAACCATATTCAACATCATATTATGATACATATATCATCGTATAGTATATGTGTTATATAAAAAAGTATTATTACTATATTCTTTATAAGGTTGGGATTTCTCCATTGCCCGTCAATGTGGGTAGATGTCGAAATGACATAGAATATAATAAAAAAGTTATTTCGAGTGTGGCATCTTCGAACCCGCTAACGAGAAATCTCATCTGCCTGATGGGGTTCTCCAAAAACAGCAAGGTTGAGATTCCTCCAAGACAATCTGCGAAGTATGTGTCGAAATGACATAGAATATTTTTTGATTGAACACCTATTCAACTATTAAACAAAAAATAAAAAGCATATAAATTTATGCTTTTATTTTTTAACCACCTTTGCAAGTGCACCATCTTTGTATGGTTCTTCAATTTTTACTTCAACAAATGAGTCAATTTCAACATTATCATTGATATAGCACTTTATGTAATTTTCGGTATGTCCAACAAAATAGTTGTCAACCTTTTCTTCAACAAGTACGGTTAGCACTTGTTTTTTGCTTTTTTTAATATATGCCTTATTTAACTTTGCATTTAACTTTTCAAGTTTTTTTACTCTCAATTTTTTAACATTTCCGTCAACTTGTGGCATTTTTTCGGCAACTGTCCCACTGCGAAGAGAATATGGGAATATATGAATATTTGCAAATTTAACTTTTTTTGCAAAATTGTATGTTTGTTTGAACTCTTTGTCAGTTTCGCCAGGGAATCCCACAATTATATCTGTTGATATGTTTGGATTTTCAAAATTCTTGCGAATAAGTTTTACTGTTTTTAGGTAATCTTTTGTCAAATACTTCCTATTCATTCGTTTTAGAACAGTGTCACACCCGCTTTGAAGTGACAAATGAAAATGTGGGCACATATTGATTTTTTTGCAAGCATCCATAAGTTTTTGGTCAGCAATTCCTTGTTCAAGTGAACTCAACCTAAATCTTATATCTTGATATGGTTCCAATTTTTCAAGCAAGAACGGCAAGGACTTTTCACCATCAATTTTATAGTCTGAAACATCAATTCCTGTTATTATAATTTCTTTTACTTGTTTTGAGAGTTTGTCAACCTCATTCAATATGCTGACAATATTTCTTGACCTGCTTCTCCCACGTAGATATGGAATTATGCAATAGGAACAAAAGTTATTACATCCGTCTTGAATTTTGATATATGCTCTTGTTTTTGTTGGCTCGGCAACATAGGTATCATCATATTCTAATGGGTTTTTGTCTATTTTTACGCCATTTTCATTAAGAGAATTAACCATTTCTTGTTTGTTTGCAACACCTTTAACAAAAGTTACGCCGTCAATATTTTCAAATTGATTTGCATTTTTTTCACTTGCACAACCACAAATCATAATTCTTGCATTTGGGTTTAGTGCCTTACACTTTGCAATTGTTTGTCTTGACTTTTTTTCTGCTTCGTTTGTTACAGCACAAGTGTTTATTATATATACATCGGCAATATCAAGGTGTGAAAAGACTGTATGCCCCATTCTTTCAAGCATACTCATCATACTTTCACTTTCATATTGATTAACTTTACACCCAAGTGTGTATACTACAATTCTCATTTGTTCTCCATTAGTTGTTCAAAATATAACTCACAAGTCCACAAGACATAACACTTGCAGTTTCACACCTAAGTATTCTACTGCCAAGTCCAAACTCTGTGACTTTTAAATCTTTCAACTTTTCTATTTCATCCGGCGAAAATCCACCTTCACTGCCAACTATTATAGCAATATTTTTTGCATTAGAAAAGTCTATTTTTGTGATTTTTTTGTTTGTTTCATTTGCAAAAAGCACCAAATCATAATTTTTGAGTTGTTCCAGCATCAAATTAAACTTGATTGCACTCTCAATTTTTAGTGGAATACTTCTTCCACATTGTTTACATGCTTCAAGGGTAATTTTGTTTAGTCTGTCGATTTTGTTTGAATTTGGTTTTGCAATTGTAAAATTACTTTCAAAAGGAATAAGCGAACTTGCACCAAGTTCTGTCAGTTTTTGTGTAATAAATTCCAATTTATCTTGTTTTGGCAAGCCTTGAAATATTGTTATGTTAAATTTTGGGTTGCTTTCACATTCTTTTTTTTCAATAATTTCACACACTGCAACCTTTTTTGATATGCTTTCAATTTTGCACAAATACTCAAACTTATCTTTTGTGTAGCATAAAACTTTTTCGCCTATTTCACAACGCAAAACGGCGAGGTGCATTAAGTCCTCGCCGTCAATATATATTTCATCGTTTTCTATATTTCCAAAAAATTTTTTCAAGAGTGTTTTCCTTTACTTAACAATTTTATCTGCTTCAACATATTTTTTGTATTTTGGATACATTGAAATAGAAATATTGTCTTGGATACTTTTTATCGCATCTTTGGTCTTTTTGTCAAGCGATTTAGGGTTTTCCGCCTTGAGCGTTACAAGCAAATCGCCCCTTGTTTCTCTGTGGAGAATTTTTGCACCTTTGTTCTTGATTCGCATAATTGTGCCACTTTGAGTCAATTCTTTTATTTCAAGGTTAAAAATTCCGTCAAGAGTTGGAACTTCAATGCTTCCACCCAAAAGAAGAGTTGTGAATGGTACAAAAACATCCAAATATAAGTCGTTCCCCTTTCGTGTAAGCAACTTGTCAGGTGCAACTGTTATTCTTATATTAAGGTCACCATTTTGCCCACCGCCTGCCATAAGTGGAGCATTGCCTTGCCCACTCATACGCAAGATTTGGTCATCATCAATTCCTGCGGGAACTTTGATTTGAACAGTTTTTTGAACTCTTTTATAGCCCTTTCCACTGCAAGAATCACATTTTTCTTTTATGATTTTTCCTGTTCCACCACATTTTTGACAAGCACCTTCACGAATAGTTGTTCCAAAAATTGTGCTTTGTTGGTATCTCACTCTGCCCATACCTTTACAGTCTGGACAAACTGTGTATTCTTTTCCACCTTTTGCACCAGTGCCACCACAATCACCGCAAGTTTCATACTTGTTTATTGTGATGTTCTTTGTAACACCTTCACAAGCTTCCTTTAGGGTTATTGTCATTGAAACGTTTATATCTTCGCCACGATAAACTTGACGCCTTGCACTTCTGCCACTTCCTCCACCAAAAGCCGAGAAAATGTCACCAAAAATATCTCCAAAATCGCCAGAGAAATCAAAACCCCCACCCATGTTTGATGCACCACTGCCACCACCAAATCCAGAGAATTGTGGGCCATCTGCACTACCAAATTGGTCATAATTACTCTTTTTCTGTGGGTCAGACAACACTTCATAGGCTTCATTTACTTCTTTGAACTTATCTGCCGCTTCGGGATTGTCTTTGTTTAGGTCTGGGTGATACTTTTTCGCCATTTTTCTATATGCCGATTTTATCTCATCTGCTGATGCATTTTTATCAATTCCCAAAATTGCATAATAATCTTTATTAGCCATACATTTCTCCTTTTACAAAAATTAAAGCCTACCTATCGTGGTAGGCTAAAATTTTATTTAGATTTATTTCTTGTCGTCATCAACAACAACTTCTGGGTCGCCGTCATTGTTTGTGCCATTGTTGCCATTGTCACCATTGTCGCCATTACCTTCTGGTTTTGCGTTTTGGTACATCTTTACAATAATAGGTTCAACTTTCTTTGTAAGTTCTTCACTTACTTTCTTAACTTCTTCAATGTCGTTTAAGTCTTGACCTTTCTTTGCTTCAGCAATTGCATCTTCAACAGTCTTTTTGTCTTCGTCTGTCAATTTGCTTTCACTGTCTTTTGCAAGTTTTTCAAGTTGATATACTTTGTTATCAAGTTCGTTCTTTGCATCAATAAGTTCACGACGTTTCTTGTCTTCTGCTTCGTTTTGTTCAGCTTCTTTAACAGCTTTGTTGATTTCTTCTTCTGTCAAGTTGCTTGAAGCAGTAATTGTGATTGATTGTTCCTTGTTTGTCCCAAGGTCTTTTGCACTAACATGAACGATACCGTTTGCATCAATATCAAATGTTACTTCAATTTGTGGAACGCCTCTTGGTGCTGGTGGAATATCTGTTAATTGAAATCTTCCAAGAGTTTTGTTTTGTGCAGCAAATTCTCTTTCACCTTGAAGAACGTGAATATCAACGCCTGCTTGGTTATCTGTTGCAGTTGAGAATATTTGTGATTTCTTTGTAGGAATTGTTGTGTTACGGTTAATAAGTTTTGTGAATACTCCGCCCAATGTTTCAATACCAAGTGAAAGTGGTGTAACATCAAGTAAAAGTACATCTTTAACTTCGCCAGCAAGAACTCCGGCTTGAATTGAAGCACCAATTGCAACACATTCATCTGGGTTAATACCTTTGAAAGGTTCTTTGCCTGTGAATTCCTTTACTCTTTCATAAACTGCTGGGATACGTGTTGAACCACCAACAAGTATTACTTTTGCAATATCGTTTATAGAAAGTTTGGCATCTGCAAGTGCTCTCTTTGTACATTCAATTGTTTTGTCAATATAATCTGATGTAATAGAGTCAAATTGTGCTCTTGTTAAATCATATTCCAAGTGTTTTGGACCTGTTGCATCGGCACTAATGAATGGAAGTGAGATTGTTGTTTTTGGAGTTGCAGAAAGTTCAATTTTTGCTTTTTCTGCGGCTTCTTTTAATCTTTGCATTGCAAGTTTGTCTGTTGACAAATCAATATTGTTCTTTTCTTTAAAGTCCTTTACAAGAAGGTCAATAATTCTGTTATCAAAATCATCACCACCAAGTCTTGTATCACCGTTTGTTGACAATACTTCAAATACACCATCTCCTATTTCCAAGATAGATACATCGAATGTACCACCACCAAGGTCATAAACCAATATCTTTTGGTTAGTATTTTCGCCTTTGTCAAGACCATAGGCAAGAGCGGCAGCTGTTGGTTCGTTTATAATACGAAGAACATCCAATCCTGCAATTTTTCCTGCGTCTTTTGTTGCTTGTCTTTGAGCATCGTTAAAGTATGCAGGAACAGTGATAACTGCTTGTGTAACTTTTTCACCAAGATAGCTTTCTGCATCTTGTTTTAATTTTGAAAGTATCATTGCTGATATTTCTTGTGGAGTATATTGTCTCCCGTTTAATGTAACTTTTTGGTCTGTACCCATCAATCTTTTAATTGATGTAACAGTGTTTTCGTGGTTTGCAACAGCTTGACGTTTTGCAACCTTTCCTACCAATTTTTCGCCATCTTTTGTAAATGCAACAACTGATGGAGTTGTTCTATCTCCTTCTGCGTTTGCAATAACTGTAGGTTTTCCACCTTCCATAACTGCAACGCATGAGTTTGTTGTTCCTAAATCAATACCAATAATTTTTGCCATAGTTTACTTTTCCTCCTTTATTTTGTTAACTATAACTTGACTATATTTTATTATTTTGTCCCCTAACCTGTAACCCGCTTGATACTCATCAAGCACCACATTATCCGGTTTTGTTTTATCTTCCATAACCATCAAACAATGGTGTATATTTGGGTCAAACTGCTTACCGATTGTTTCAATCTTTTCAACACCCAATTCCTTGAGTGACGAACGAATTTGTGTTTCAAGCATTTCAATACCTTTTCTTGAATTGTCGTCCGAAATCATTTCTTTTGCCTTTTTAAAAACGTCAAGGCAAGGAATAAAGATTTCAACTGCTTGTGTTATTCCATCAAGTTTGGCTTGTTTTATGCTTTCTGCCGTTCGTTTGCGATAATTATCAAAATCGGCTTGAATCACTCTTGCCATATTAAGATATTCATCTGCCAAATTCTTTTCCGGTTGTTTTGTTTCAACCTTTGGTTCTTCTTTTTTGTTTTCTATACTCTCCTGCTGTTCCTTTTGTTCTTTTTCTGGGGTTTTTTGTTCCTCATCTTTCACAAAAGGCTCAACAGTGTAATCTTTCTTTTTTTCTTCGGGTTTTGTTTTCTTGTAAGCCATCAAATTCTCCTATTCTCTTTTTAATTCACTCATAACAATATTCAAAGCTTGAGCGATGTTTGCATAGTCCATTCTGTCTGGACCAATTACTGCAATCGATGCAACCGGTGTACCTTTTATCACTATTGGTGCAGTGATAAGTGCACAACCCTCCATTTTCTCATCTTCATCGCCAATTTTTACTGTTATGTGGTCGGCTTTTGTGTCAATTTGATTAAGTAGTTCTTCCTTATCACCAAGAAGTGTTAATATCTTTTTTGTTTGCTTTACACTTCGCTTTTCGTTTTCATCAAGGATATTTACTGCACTTGCACCACGAATGTCAATGTTTTGCTTTGTTACAAACTTTTGCATACTCTCAAGCAAACCACTTACTAACGATTGAAAGTTTTGTACTTCTCCCAAACTTTTTGCAAGTGTATCGCCCGAAAGCATTTGCCCTATTGTTTGACCATAAAACTTTCTTGTTAAAAATGCTGATGCATCATCGCAAACTTTTTCACTTGCAGTTGTTTGCATAGAGTTTTTAACGATTCCGCTTTTTGTTCTAAACAACACAAGGGCTTCATTATCAATCAGTGGAATTATTTTCACTTCTTCAATAACCAACTTATCATAGCCATTTGTGACCATTACTGTTGGATAATTTGTTGCTTTGGAAATAATTTCAGCAATTCCTGATAAGATTTGCGTGAGTGAAGATGTTTCATTATCAAGCATTGTTTTTACTTTGTTTAACTTATCTTCACTAACTTCAAAATCTTCAAGCAAAGTGGAAACATAATATTTATAACCTTCGGCTGTAGGAATTCTACCACCAGAAGTATGAAGTTGCTTTAGATATCCCATACTTTCAAGTGCATTAAGCTCATTTCGCAAAGTTGCAGTGCTAACTTTTGGTACATAACGTTCTTGAACATTTGCACTTGTTATTGGCGCAGCATCTTTAATGTAGTCTTCAATTACGCTTGTCAGTATAAAATGCTTTCTTTCGCTTAACTTCATTGCTTCCCCCTTTTAGTAATTTTTGATTGCTAGCACTCTCTACTCAATTGTGCTAGCACTATTATATGCATAGTCTTTTCATTTGTCAACTACTTTATGCAAAATTTTTAAAATTTTTTTTAAAATAGTTTTCGAGTTAGTTAGCAAAGTCACACTCACGAGAAATCTCAACTGCTTAAAGATGAAGAGATTTCTCCAAAGTCACACGTTGAAGCAAGTGTCGAAATGACATAGAATAACATAAAATAGTCATTTTGAGTGTGACATCTTCGAACCTGCTCACGAGAAATCTCAACTGCTTAAAGATGAAGAGATTTCTCCAAAGCAATGCTTCGCGGTCGACAGTCGAAATGACAATAAAAAATGACCGAGCATTTTGCTTGGTCATTTTTAAAAGTATTTATATATGAAATATATTTTTTAGAAATATTAATCTATATGTTACAATGTTGCATCAGCAGATAGGATGAAAGCTGCACGCACACGACAATATGGATTAAAAGCACCATAGTTGTAAAGGCTGCCACTGTTAACTACACTCATAGTACCATTAGTAGACCCCGACAAAGGCGAACGCAACCACCAATATTGGTCATTAAATTTTCTTGATTCGTTGGTCGTTCCAAGATATGTATTTACTTCTCCAAGACTCATTAGCCAAAACTTATCTGTGCTTGAATCTCCTAATGTATATTGATCTGTTGTTGTTTCTTGATAACTTGGACTGCTTGTTGATGAACTACTTGAAACTCCTTTTATACTTGAGATCGTTCTTGGCATTGCAAGGTCAAGTGTTTTTTCTTCTTCACTCAAGTTAAAATATGTTCCATCTTTTATCTTTGTCCTTATTGAACTAGTATAGTAGTTGCTACTATTATTTGTATCAAAAGCAACATCACCGCCATCCGACAAACTTTGTTGAACAAACACACCTTTTCCTGCAAGACCCGTTGGTTTTGTTGAAGAATATGTATATTTTGCCATTGTTCCATTAGAATCCATTGTTCCAACATATTTCCACATTATTGGGTTATTATTGTATGTCCCATAGTACAAGAACCAATAACCGTCTTGCTTATTTTCATATAATTTACCACGTTCTGATGTTGAGTAATTTGCCTTATCTGTTATAACAGTTGACTTTGTAACTTTTGTTGTTACATTATACAATTGACTGCCATCATATAATACATTACCAGATGCGTCAGTTGTCAATTTTGTGTTTGAATTATTTGTCATATATTGTTCAAATGTCATTCCATAAACGGTTTGATTCATTTGTGTGCCATTTATGTATGCAGTAATTGGCAAATCTCCAATATTTAATATAACTCCAAAAGAATATTTAGTTAGTTCAAATGATGAACCAATTGAACTTACTCCAACTGCAAAAACTATATTTTTGCCAGACCCCTTTTTTATTTGTGGGACTCTTTCGGATGTATATCCCACAAGATTTGAGCCAACTGAACTTACATTTGCAGTTGCATAAACATTACTTGCAGTTCCTGATGAAACCAAGTTTTCTATATGAACAACAAAATAATAAATTTGCTTTTCATTTGTAAATTCCTTATCAGGCACTGTGTAACTTGGTGCTCCTTCATCCACAACTGAGTTATATTTGTATTCGGTGCTAGAATCCAATGTTACACCAGTTGGGGTATTTGACCTTATATCACATGTAAGTAAGTTTGTTTTTTGTTTTACATATGTTTCAATGTCACTTGATATTAAATTATTTGAAGTAATATGTTTGGAATAATAAACCTTTGTTGTTATATCAACAATTGATTCATTAATTTCATACTTTACCTGCCCTGAAATCTGATAGTTAATGGAGTTTGTTGCTGCAAACACACCAAAACATAGCACAGCGACTGCCAAGCACATTGACGCAACACTTACGAGTAATTTAAATTTCTTCATATTCTTCTCCTTTTTTAGTATGTCGGGAATACGCATACTTATTTAATACCACTATACCCCCCCCCCTAGCCGAAAAGTCAAACAAATAATATAAGTTTTTTGAAAATATTTTTCTAAAATACAAAAAATTAAACAACTTGACCGTTTTTTATTCAGTGCAAGCATCTATAAACTGCATTCGCAAAGCAATTTTTATAAAAATTTTTGTATATTCCTATTTTTTCTCCACACAATAGACTTGGAGGTTAAAAATGGAAAAATATAAACCAGGTGAACAAGCACCAGAATCAGGAAATTACGATTGTTATGACAGTGAATGTCATTGTGGTGGTAGTGTTTATCTTGAAAAAGGTCAAAGATTTCCTGCTACTCAACATAGTGGAAGTTATTATTGCAAATGTGAAAAAACACAAAATTAACTTACAATAGCTTCGTTTACTGACAAAAAACCACCACAGTCATTTAGGAAACTAAACTCCTGCGGTGGCTTTTTTGTTGAGCCTTGTTCTTGTAGTTAATTTTGTGTTTTTTGTCCTATATATCTTTGTTCAAATACCAAACGAGCCTCGCTCTTGGGGTTCTTTTTTTGTTATTTAACTTTCTTTACAATTTGTTCTTGTAGTTAATTTTGGGTCATTTCGCCCCCCCTACTCACATTGACGGGCAATAGAGAAATCTCATCTACTCATAGGAGCACCAAAAAACAGTTGTTGTTTTTTGGGAAAGGAAAAACAGAGCGTGCAAATCGAAATTTTGAATGTGAAGTATTCAAAATGAGTTCAAGCGAGAGTTTTGACGCTATTTCGACACTTGCATAGAGAAATATCATCAGACTTCACACAAATTTTCAATTTTTTGTCCATTTTGACAATGTTTAATAAATTCAAATGTATTTATCCTTTTTGTAACTTTGGTAGTTTTATAAATGTTAACATTAACAATATTGTTATTAAAAAAACTCTTAAACTTTGATATTATATCTTTTAACGCATTGGATTTGGTATTGTACTCCCATATACCACGATAGCAAACCCAACTAAATTCAAACCAATACCACTTGTCATTTTCTGTATACAAGACGAATGTGTGAGTTGCCCCCCAATTTTTCCATCGTCAGTGTAACTTTCGATAAAATAACACTCATGCTCTAAATTATCTTCAAATAAGAACAACCTTTCTAGTTCGCAAAAATCCCAACATACACCATATTTGTGTTTTATAAAATCTTTACCCAACCTTATTCTATAAAATTTATCCATTTTCTCTTGGAAATTTGGTTCATCATCGGTAAATATCTTACTTTTGTAAGTAAAACCATATCTAAAGTTGTCAATAAAATATTCTAATAGTTCTTGAGGGGTTTTTACATTATTATCCTTAAACATCACATTCCTCCTAAAATCAAAAATATAGTAAATTTAAGTTTTAACAATTACATTTCATACTGTTATTAAAAATTTAATTCTTAATATTACAACTATTAAGTATTACTATGAAATTTAAATTATCTTTTTAACTTTCAGTTCTTATTTGTAGAAAATATATCAGCTTACTCTATGTTCCCGCCAAATGACAAAAAATTTCTTCTTTGAGTTACATATATTAAATTGTCATTATTAGTAAACTATGTATTGTTAAGTTTTAGCAAATTTGTTTAAGATTACTTATCTTTATTTTGCTTTTATTTGGCATTGAATTAAACATTTCACACCATATAACCCATTTAAGGAATTACTTTGATTTTAAAATCGGTTTTCATTATTTAATAGGTATTTGAATTCTTGTTAAATAATCTTCTTCACTCTCACAATCCCAACAGCCATTTACATAAACCTCTCTTGGTTTGTCGGCAATAGTGTATCCTTTTTCTTTAATATAATTCAATGCAAAAGCATAAACATCACGAAGTTTAAAATAAGGGCCCTTATGGTCTACACTTATCGCTTTCGTTTCTGGTATGGTTTTGAATTTAATGTTTTCACTTTCTTTCCCAAATTCTTCAACAGATTCCAAATATTCAATTTCGACATTTTTTTCTTGATATTCTGGAGCTTCATAGGTTACATAGCAATAATCCCTACATTTTAAGTTGGGATTGTTTTTTCCACATTCTTGACCGGCTTCTAACACAAACTCAAACAATTTAGACATATTTTCTATTACTCCGTGCCTATAATATACTTTAATCTCTGGTAATACAATTTCTTTTGCTTGATATTTATTCATATATTCTCCTTTATCTATTTGTTTTATTATATTTTCTATAAGGATTAAATTATCTTTACTGCGTTTTATTTCATTTTCAATAACTTTTAACCTATCTTGTAGTGCTATTTTTAGGTCTTTACCATCGATAACTTGTTTGATTTCACTTATAGAAAGTCCAAGTTCACGAAGTTCTAATATTCTAACAAGTTTATTAAAGTCTTCCATAGAGTAATATCTGTATCCATTTTCTTCTACATGACTTGGCTTAAACAAATCAATCTCATCATAAAATCTTAAAGTCCTAATATTTGTTTTTGCTAGTTTTGAAAATGTACCAATAGTAAACATAATTTTCTCCTTATTATCCATATCTTAAAGTATCTCGTAACGAGAGAGTCAAGCATATTTTAAATTATTTTTATTATATCATAAAATTTTTTATTTTTATCAATATCAATCAAAAAAAGCCAAGCATTAAGCCCGACTTTAATCTATTTAATCCAGTTTCCGTGTTCATCTCTTTGTAAATTTACCCAATTTAAGTGAGATAGATTTTTCAGTTTTGGTTTTTCAAAAAGAATAATTGCACCAAAACATTCTTGTAAAATAAAAAACTGCACGCATTTTTCATTTTCACGAGGGTGCGTACAGTTCCCTATTGGCGGAGCAGTTTGGATTGCAAATTATGTCGCTGTTGCCAATATCATAAAAATTGATTTCTTGCACAATAAGTGGATAGTCTTTTCTAAAAGCAGAAGAAAAATCTATAACTTTAGTGCACCTTTTTGCAAGCAATTTTACATATGTTTTGCTGATGTTTTCTCTTGTGCAAAACAGCGCAAAATCAAAATGGCGATTAAGCAAATTTTCTTTGTTAAGCAACTGCACAACATGTTTGGTTTCCCCAATTTTTTGTGTTTTGCCAACAGACCTAGCGCTTACAAACAAATAGTAGTTGTGTTCAACCAAACCTTGCTCAACAAGAATTTGCAAAGTGTTGCGCCCAACCAAACCAGTTGAACCAATTATTGCAATATTATATTTCATATTTTCACCTTTAAATTTATAATGCAAAAATAATCAAAATTGCTATTTTTATGTAAAAATTAAAAGTGTTGTAATTATTTTAAAATCAAACACGGCTTCATCAGATTTGTGGTATAAGACATCCAATTAATAAAAAATTAAATTGATGTTGTTTTAAAAAATTATATCAAATTAAATTTTAAATATATGTAAAAATTTAATTAAGAAAATATGTAGTTTAATATCTGTCCAATAATTTTTTGATTTGGATTTTGCGCCAAGTGATAAATTCTAATCCCATATTTCCCCTTGTTTACACCTCTTTTTACTGGAGTAACATCAATATTTATAGCATCTTTGAGGTTTTTAAAATTTTGCAAATCATAAAAATCTTTTTTTATTTCAATAATAATTCCCCACTGCTTGTCCATATCAGATTCATGAGGAGTGCCCAACCATTTGTTAGAAGCATCAATTCTCAAAACTTTAATATAATCATTTTCATATTTGAAAGTCTCGTCCATAAATGCTCCACGATTGAAGTTTTTAAAATTTTTAAATTTCTCCAGAGCTAGTAATAAATCATTTAACATAACGTTTCTCCTTTGTAAAATACCCAACCGAAACGATGTGTTCAGTTGGGTACATACTGGCGGAAAGTTAGGGATTCGAACCCCAGGACCCTTTCAGGTCAACGGTTTTCAAGACCGCCGCTTTCGACCACTCAGCCAACTTTCCACATATTTTGACTATTACATAATAACAAATCACATATGAAAAATCAAGTATTTTTTTAAATTTATTACAAAAAAATTTGCTGCTACATTACTTCCCCTTTTTTAAAAACGCCTCGTTTAGAATTTTTGTTATGCTTTTCTCTATTGTTTGTATATAAATAAAGCCACTTTGATTTTGCCAGTATACAAAAAAATTGTAATAAAAAATTAAAAAATCCACAAATTACTTAAAATGAAGGAGAATTTATGAAAAAATTTAGAATTTTTTTAAGTTTATGTTTGGTTTTTTGCTTTATTATTTTTGCAAATAATTTACACATAACAAACAATGCCGTTTATGCCGAACAAAGTACAAAAGATGTAGTTGTGTCAGTTTTGGGATATGGAAAATATGAGGCATCTTGTGACCAAGTTGAAGTTAACTTTACAATTCAAAATATTGCAGATAATTTTAATTTGTGTCAAGAAAAAAACAAAAGTTCCCTTGATGATATATCTAGCAAGATTAAAGAGATTGATGACACCGCAAAAATATGTGTAAAGTACTCTTCTTGTTATCCAACAAACAGCAATGGCTCATTTACCTATAACTCATGCCAAGATATAAATATCACCACTCAAGACCTTGACAAAATTGATAATATTATACAAACACTTGGCGATTTTCAAAATGTAAGTTTTTATGGCACTTGCTATTCAATTAAGAATAAAACTGATTGTTATAACAACGCATTGGTGCTTGCGAAAGAAGATGCAAAACAAAAAGCATCTGCCCTATATCAAAATGCGAATCTTATTGACCTATATGAAGTTGAAATATTCACATCCTGTCAAAACTCTCAATGCAATATAATTACAATTGAAGCAAGGATAAGAGCAAAATTCTCTGTTGAGAATGAAATTGTTGCAGATAGCAAAACACAATCTCCAAACTATGTTGTTGATGAAAAATAAAGTAATACCATATCATTTTGATGATTAAACAAAATTGCCACCATAGTAAACACTATGACGGCAATTTTTGTATCAAATATATTCTTTTGTTAGTAATTTTCTATAATTTTGTTCATCTCCATATAATCTCGTGTTGTAATAATTCCAATAGGAGTTTCCCCCATTTTTCCATATTTGGTTAATATAACACACAAAAGTTTACGATTTGTGAAGAACATATTCATAATTTCTTCAATTGAAATATCTACTGATGCAACATGATAATATTGTTGTTCAGTTTCAGTTTCGATAATCTCACCTATTGTTTTATTTTCCAAAAAGTCGGCGAAATTACCCCCTTGTGCAACAAAAAGTCCAAATTGATTTATTATTTTTTGACCATTTGCAACACCAATCAAAACACCATCTTTGAATACTGGAATATTTGAATATGATGTTTGTGCCATAATCTCAATCACATTCATCACTTTTACATCATATGCCACTGTAAAAACATCATGCACACAATTTGTTTCAATAACCTTTGGTGGAGTCGCAATAAGTCTTGCAATTTTTTCTATTTTTTCAACAACGTCTATATGTGGCTCTGCAATAATAAACTTGTCATTTGACTTATGAATAATTGCATTTCGAAGCCTGCCAAAGTCTATTAAATCATCTTCATATTTTCTCACAATATGATTAACAACAACCGCTCTTCGTATCATATCCGAAAAACTCATACTGCGTTTAAAATTGTTTTGAACTCTTAATGCATAATCTATTTTATTATATGCATCAATAAATCTTGTTGCATTGGTTTTTTCTTGTTCCATACTTTCCCCTTTCTATTATTGTATTAAATAACTTAAAAAAATGCAAATATATTGTTGATTTTTATTTTTTTATTGTATATAATAATTCTGCTGTGCTAAACGGGGAGTTAGTGGTTCCTTGAATCTACAATCCACTATATGTAGAGTTGACCAACTGACAAGGTTTGCACGCATATATAATTTTGTTTATTTTTCATGTTGAAATCAAGGTCTTATGCATTAGACCACTTGCGAACCATGTGAGGACCTGACGGTAGCAACATTAAACTTGTGTGCTAAGTGATGTAAGGTTGCTTTGGTGGAGTGAAAGGTCTATGGAGTTATATATGTGTTGCTTATCGACTCAGTCGCACAGTTTTTTATGCGAAAATGCAAGGCCCATATGCCTTGCATATTTTTTAATGCCAATCTATTGGTGTTTCATTTAAACTTGTTAAAATTTGGTTAATTTTTGAAAAATGCTTACATCCAAAAAATCCATTATATGCAGAAAGTGGACTTGGATGTGCAGCTTCCAAAACATAGTGCCATTTGTTTGTGATAAGTGGTTTCAAAGATTTTGCATTTCCACCCCACAAAACAAAGATAACCGGCTTTTCTCTTTCATTAAGTTTTTTTATTATGCTTGATGTAAATTCAATCCACCCAATATTTTTATGCGAGTTGGCTTGTCCCCTTCGCACAGTAAGAACACTGTTAAGAAGCAAAACACCTTGCTTCGCCCAACGAGATAAATCTCCATTTTGTTCACATTTTATATTCAAATCACTATCAATCTCTTTAAAAATATTAGCAAGTGAAGGTGGTATTTTTTCATCTTTTGGAACAGCAAAACTCATACCCATTGCTTGATTTGGCTCATGATATGGGTCTTGTCCAATTATAACAACCTTCACATCATCATACTTAACATAATTTAGTGCTGAAAAAATATTCTCCATTGTTGGATAAATTGTATACTTTGAATATTCGTTAGTAAGTGTTTGCATCAACTTTTGAAAGTATGGTTTGTTAAATTCATCAGCCAAAATGTTATACCAATTTTTACATAATTTTATCATACAATATGTATAACACAAATGCTTAAAAATACCAAATTTTTTACACAATAATATTTGCCAATATTTTCTAGATGTGCTAATCTAAAAAAGAAGGTGCTTTATGACAATAAACGATATAAATGTTAACTTGCTCAATGCAATGAATTTGTGCACAACAAAAAATGAAAATGAATGGAAAATTAAAACCAGTGCAAAATTTGAAAATGGCAAGTCAATTGAAATATATTTGATAAACGAAGGCAAAAAATGGTACTTGACCGACAAAAAAGCAACACTAAAATATATGAACTCCGTTTATGATCTAAAATCTAATGATGTAAAAAGTTGCATCATGGCAGTGATAAAGATATATGGATTTTATGTTTCTGGTGGCGAACTTTGCTGTGAATTAACAAATGAAAATGAAGTGCAAAAACAAGTTTTTGACTTTATTATGTGCATATCTCAACTTGCAAATATGTACGCATTTTTTGACAAGCCATAATCCAAAAAAAATCCACCGAGGGCGGATTTTTTTATTAGTACATTTTTCCAACAATAAAATTGACTAGTCTTTGTGGCAACAGCTTTGCAAGAACACTTATACACTTATATCCAAACCCAACAGTACAAACTGTTGGTGGACTCTTCCTTTTTGCAACTTTCAGCATAACTTTTGCTACAGTCAATGGACTTTTGCCATGAGTTTCATCTTTTTCCATTTTCTTTACACTATTTGTAATTCTTTTGCCATAGACATCGTTCTCTACTTCGGTTTTTACTCTATTTTGTGTAAAACCTGTTTTTGTATCGCCCGGACGAACACAAGTAACTCTTATGCCTTGTGATTTAACTTCTTGAGAAAGTGCAAATGAAAAACTTTCAACTGCAGATTTTGTTGCAGAATAACATGCTTGATATGGTATTGGAACAACACTTGCAACGCTTGATGTGTTGATTATCTTGCCTTTTGTTTCTCTCAAATAAGGAATTGCAAGCGAACTTGTAAGAATAACACCTTTTACATTAACGTCAAATATTTTGTCAAAATCTTGCTCTGTCAAATATTCAATAGCACCACTGATACCAATACCAGCGTTATTTATCAATATGTCAATTCTGCCCTCTTTTTGATAGATTTCATCAAACACTTGTGTCATTCCCTCTTTGTCAGTTACATCACATGCATATGAATCAAACAAACTACTTTTATAAACATTTCTTGATATTCCGTACACTGTGTAACCTTTCATGGCAAATAATTTTGCTGTGGCAAGACCAATTCCACTGCTTGCCCCTGTTATTATAACAACTTTCTTTTTCATAGGCTTATAATACAAAATTACACCCCAAAATGTCAACTTAAAACACTATACAAATTTGAACACAAAAAATAATTATATGCATATTGACGAACTTGTATATTGAATATATAATAGTAATATGAAAAAATTTTGGAAAAAGAAAAATCTTGAATTAGAAAATACAAAATTACCAAAAGACGAAATAAAGTTGACCGGTATTGTAAAAAACAAGAAAAAACATAAGCTTGCAAAAATTGCAAAAATTGTTTCAATCACAACCTTATCTTCTGCCGTATTATGTCAGCTATCAAGGTCAGTTTTTGTGAGTGCGCACCGCTACTTTAAAAATAACGATTTAATTTCACAAGTTGCAGACAAACTTGATGCCAACATGGGGTTAATGACTTATAAAAAATACGATAACCAAATGATAAGACTAAAGCCTAATGATGATGGAAAAATCAGTGTGTATGTTGCAAAAGATATTCCACAAAATGCTTATCAAAATATTGAAAATTCACTAAACTACTTTAATGATATTTTTAGTAATATTAACAAAAAATACAATTTTACAATTGTAGATTTTGCAAAATACAGTGCCGATAAATTGCTTCAAAAATCGACAATAAAGTTTGATTATAAAGTATTAGAAGAATATACTTATGCTGTCAATTCTCACATACAAACTTTTTTTGAATTGCCCAAAAAGGTAATTCCAGAAAGCAAAAACAATGGCAAGTATTGCGTATCTTCAACAATAAGTTTGAACAAAACTTATTTTGACAAAGAAGAATTCGATGACGAACTTCAAATGCACACAATCAGGCACGAACTTTTGCATTCTTTTGGATTTGATGATATTTATAATAGATTGACAGATTTTTCAACTCTAATGAATGTTGAAAACATGAGTATCACAAATGAAATAAGCCCTAGTGATATGTCTAGACTTTTCACAGCTTATTGTGACGATTATGTCAATGACGACAACACTATCAACTATGAAAAACTTGATGAAATTAAAGATTACTTAAACAAATATCAAACAACCTATTTTACTCATGTCGCGGACACTTTAAAAAAGTCATTTAATAACAAAGTTTATGATTTTTCAAACGAAGAACTGCATCACTTTTATGCCAGCTATGGTCTTTTGAATGTCAAAATACAAAATGATACACAATATGAGTATGTTTATAACAAAAATGCAATTGATTCAAACAATTCTTTTTATGGGAAAGGCACAGTTGTAAAGGGTTCTGATTTTGCAATCTTGCCCAAAATTACAATAAATAATATTAGCAAATATTATATAATTTTAAAAGATGAAAATGGTTTGAACTTGTATGACATTCATGTAAAACTAGATATGACAAAAATACGAAAAGATATTGATTTGAAACCTGGTATGCCATACCCTCCAATTTTTTCTTTATCTTTGGACGACACTCTTCAAAAATAACTTTGATTCTTTATGATTTTGAGTTATAATTTTGATATGAATAACATTGATAAGATTTTACAAAAACTAAGTTTTTCAAAATTTAGAAGTTCTTTTCATCTAAAACAAAAAGATTTTGAATATATCACGTTAAAAGGCATGGATACAATAAAATCCCATGCCTTTGATTTTGTGCACAAAAGACTGCAAAATAAATCACTCTTTAATGACGGCAAACAAACCCCAACCAAAGGACATCCTGTTTTTATTGCCCAACACGCAACTGCCACCTGCTGTCGAGAGTGCCTGTTTAAATGGCATCATATTGAATCAACTCACATTTTAAGCGAACAAGAGTGTGAATATATCGTTTCCGTTATTATCCATTGGATACAAAATGAAATATCTAGAAATAAACCACTTTAAGAACCTAAAAGTCAATTCTTAATCTATGGGAGAATAAGAACAAAAAATATATAACTTGTCGTTTGAAAGTGATTATTATTACATAATAAACCCTTAAAAATTTGACACAGTTTTTTGAAAAAAACGATGTTTTTTAAAGGAATAAAAAAATTTAGGCAAAAGTGCCTGAATACCTTATAAATAAAGGGATTGAATATGGTGGATCTTTGGGGACTCGAGAATAAGACCCACTGTAAACAAGAAGAATTGCCAAGTTTATGCTTGCATATATACTTGGCTATTCTTCGCAGTCGCCAAAATTTTTGGTTACAAAAATTTTGATTAAGAGGTGTGATTAAAACTTGTTAAAATAGTTTATTTTATATCCTAAAAATCTCTTTATTCCCTTATTTTACCTAGCAAATTCGTGTTATATAATTTTATTTTGTTTTATAACAATTCTCCTAATTTTATTTAAGTTTTTGGTGTCTATTTTTAGACAGATGTGAAACAAAGTATTTTTAGACAAAAAATATAAATAAAAATTCTCAAAATCAATATAAATAAGTTTTTCAATTTTTATGATAAATAAACCATAGAAGAGAATATCAATTAATTCCTTATTTAGCACTTAAATCCTTGTAAATATGTTAAGATCCAAAAAAAATATAATAATTAAAGCAAAAAATACTGGGTTATCCCCAGTATTTTTTACTTCTTAAAAATTAAAATAGGCTTTGCACCAAGTGTAATTGTTGTGGAAATTAAAGTATATCCTTCTTTTCCCATTTCGTTACACTTGTCTTCAATTTTCTTTGCCATTTTCTTCGCTACGGGCGTGTAGCCTATTAGTTCTGTTTTATACATTATTTTTCTCCTTTTTTACGATTATATATATTTATAAGTCCTATTATAACTAATATAATTCCGACCAGTAAAATGCCAATAGCAAGCCCGAGTAGAACTCCATCGCTAAACGTTCCGAAATGGGAAGAACCATCTCCAGCAAAATAATTATAGCACAAATATAACGTTATGCCTAAAACAAACAAAATGCTTCCGGTAATAAGATTTTTCATATTTTCTATTTCCTTATAAAAGTTGTATTGGTAATCAATTAAGGTATCATTAGCAATAATTATATCGCTTTAATTATTATTAGTCAATTACACTGTAAAGCATTATAAAATTTAGCACTCTGCTTTTAACAATTTTTTTTTGATTTGTTAATTAAACAATTTTTGATGATTTAAGATAACAATAAGTTGTTCCATTTTCTTTATATGTTCCAAAAATTCCTTCCACGGTTATATACTTGTTTTGCTTTGGATAATTTCCATTAGACAAAACAAATTCTAAACCTTGCGAGCAACAACCTAAGGCATCATTTATTATTATAGCATGATATGTTGTGTTAGTGGCATTGTCATAATATACACTATGTGTTCCACTTGCTTTTATGGTTTTGCCTTTATATTCACTTGGTGAAGATAGCATATTATAAACTTGCGAATATACCATTGTGCTATTAATATTTGTAAGGTCAATATAATTTCCACTTGTATCAATATTCTTACCACAACCACCAATAGAAATAAATATAATTCCCACCATTAAGACAATAGATAAGGTCATAAATACTTTTTTTAATTTTGATTTCATACTTTTCTCCTATAAGCAAATTTTCCTATAATGAAAAAAACAATAAAACAAACAATATCAACAAGTATAATAGTCGCACCAACTGGTGTTCCAATCAATATAGAAAGGATTATTCCAAAGAAGGCACACAAAACGGATATTACACCAGAACAGATAATCACTCCCTTGAAACTTTTGAAAACTCGCATAGCTGAAAGTGCTGGGAATATCACAAGTGCTGAAACCAAAAGCGAACCAACCAAATTCATAGCAATAACTATAACAATGGCAATTATACTTGCAAGCAAGATGTTAAATAATTCAGTTTTTGTTCCGCTTGCTTTTGCAAAATTTTCATCAAATGTAACTGCAAAAATCTTATTATAAAAGAATATGAAGAACAAAATAACAAATAGAGCAAGTCCTATTGTAAGCCATACATCACTTGATGAAAGTGTAAGAATTGAAGTTGAGCCAAAAAGTGTTGTGCACACATCACCAGAAACATTTGAAGACACATTAAAGACATTTAATAGAAGATAGCCAATAGCAAGTGCGCTAACGGATAAAATTGCAATTAAAGCATCTCCATTTATTTTTTTATTCTGGCTTGTTTTTAACAGTAGAATTGCACAAACAATGGTTATTGGCAGAACAATAATCATATTGTTAGTAAGACCTAACACACTTCCGATAGCCATTGCACCAAAAGCAGTATGGGAAAGTCCATCTCCAATATATGAAAATCGTTTTAACACCAAAGTTACACCCAAAAGTGAAGCGCAAAGAGAGATTAAAATTCCAACGATTATAGCATAGCGAACAAAGGGGAATGACAAATAAAATGATAATGTTTCAAAAAGTTTACTCATCTTGATGACCCCCTATATGTCCGCCTGCATACTTTTCAAATTGTTTGCCTAAATCACTATTTTCAAATTCTTCTTTTGTTCCAAAAAATGGGTTACTATTCACAAAAAGAATGTGTTTGGCATATTTCAAAGCTGAAGATACATCGTGAGAAATCATAATTACAGTAATGCCATTTTTGTTTAACTTATCTATAATCTCATACATTTCTTCTGTAGCCTTTGGGTCAAGACCACTAACTGGTTCATCAAGCAACAATATCTTCTGTGTGCTACACAAAGCCCTTGCAAGCAAAACTCTTTGCTTTTGTCCGCCAGAAAGTTCTCTAAAACATTTGTTTTTAAGTTTCTCAATTCCAATTTCTTTCATTATGTCAAGAACTTTTTGCTTTTCTGTCTTATTGTAAAAAGGTCTTAATCCGCATCTATTTTGAAAGCCACTAATAACAATTTCATAACAAGTTGCTGGAAAGTCTTTTTGAACTATTGTTTGTTGGGGCAAGTATCCTATATCTTTTTTTGTTAAACCATTTTCAAACTCAATTTTCCCACTAATAATTGGAATAAGCCCTAAAATTGTTTTCATTAAAGTGGATTTTCCTGCACCATTTTCTCCAAGGATACAAAGATAATCGCCATTTTCAATACTAAAAGATAAATTTGATAAAATAGCATTTTTATCATAGCCTATGGAAATATTTTTACATTCAATTTGTGTCATATTTCCACCTACTTAACCGCTTCTTTTAAAACTTCAAGATTACTTTGCATAATTGATAAATATGTCTTTCCACTTTTTGTTGTGGTGTTTTGTATACTGTCTAATGTTAAGATTTTTTGGTCTTTTGATTTAGTGTTTTCTATAATGGTGTTTGCGATTTTTCCATCTGAAGTTTCAATTTGAAGAATGACTTTCAAATTTAATTCATCAACTTTGCCTGCCAAAAAAGTAAT
>DJER01000022.1:93954-95161 GCA_002431905.1 Christensenella sp. UBA5893
GTTTTTGTTGTTCCAGCATCAACAACTGCTTGATATTCTGTATCAAGAGTGTTTAATTTAGCATTATAAGCTGTTGCGTTTGCAGAATAATTATCTTTGTTTGCGCTATCAATGATTGCAAGTTTGTTTACAATTTCTGTTACAAAAATTTGAGCATTTTTAAGTGAAAGCCAAACATGTTCATCATATTCAACTTCTTCTTCCTCATGTTCATGTTCATGTTCGTGTTCATGTTCTTCTTCGCCTTGCATACCTTCTTTTTGTTCTTCTTCTTTCTTTTTATCGCCAAGAACATCTAACAAGTTTATAACTTGCATATTTTTGTTTGTTGCATTGTTTAATGCGTCTGCAACCCAAGTGTCAGATTCTCCACCAACATAAATAAACAAGTCGCAGGTTGAAATTTTTGCAATATCAGCAACCGTTGGTTGATAACTATGCAAATCTTTTCCGTTATCCAAAAGTAAAGTCAATTCAACATTGTTGTTTTCTCCAACAACTTCTTTTGCCCAGTCATATTCTGGGAATATAGAGCAGACAACACTAATTTTATCGTCTTTGTTATTATTGCCACAGGCAGAAAGACCAAAAATTGTTCCTATACCTAAAACCACAGCAAAAATAAACATAAATAATTTTTTTACGTTTTTCATTTTTATTATTCTCCTTAAAAATTTTTATAAATAAGCACACAAAAATTAACACAATTATTGTGTTTCAATGGTTTTCTTATTTAATTTAAAAGCTCAATTTTTAAGGATATTAAACTATCTTTCTTATAGGTGCTGTTAACTTTTATTTTTTCATTTAATGCTTTTGGAAAAGAATTTAAAACAATAATCACAATAGTAATTGCATCTAATCCAAATTCTTTTAGTCCTTTTTCACAAATTGCAATTTCTTCACAAATTTCGCAATCTATGCCACTACATTCGTGATTTGATTTTTCGCCAATAAAGAAAATAGAGAAAGCAAAAAACAATATTGAAATTATGGTTACGATTAAAATCAATTTTTTCTTTCTCATATTTACCCCCCCCCTTTATCTATTTAAAGATTTACAATCTCCACATATTCCATATAAAACAGAATCTGATTTAAAAACTTCGAAATTTGTATTTTTCAAAACAATAGATGTTAATTTGTGGCTCTCTTCATCGTTTAAATGTATAGATTTCCCACAATTTTTACAAAGCAAGTGTATATG
>DJER01000018.1 GCA_002431905.1 Christensenella sp. UBA5893
AAATAAATCAGTGTTTTTTGTATGTTGTCTAAAAGACAAACAAAATAGTTTTTAAATTAAATATTTCTTTCCTACTTGCAATTAAATTTTTTACTTCCCACCTTATTACTAATCTTCTAGTCCAAACAAATAATCTGTTGTAACACCAAAAAATGTGGCAAATGTAATTGCAACATTTATGTTTGGAATTTGCAAGTTTGCTTCCCATCTAGCAATTGCTGCTTGACTGAAACCAGTTGCTTTTGCAAGTGCACTTTGGCTAAGTTCTTTTTCTATTCTCAGTTCCTTTAACCTTTCGGCAAATTTGTTCATATATTTATCCCTTTTATAACCATACAAATTCTATACCATTTGGTATTAAAAATCTTGACTTATACCAAACGGTATTATATAATTTATTAGTGTTATCTATGTGGGAAAAATTATGCAAATTATGATTGATGTTGATGTGCTTAAAAAATTTATGGAAGAAAACAAAATGTCCAAAAGTGAGTTTTGCCAAAAATGTAAAATCAGCCCAATCACACTGCAAAAAATATTAAACAAAAAGAAAAGTTTAAGGTTTAACACCATATTTAAAATAGCAAGATATATGAATATTAAAACCAGTGAACTATTGAGCAAAACAAATGCAATGACTTATACACAAATTAGAAACATCAAATAAACCACACAAATTTAATTTTTTGTTGTATAAATTTGGCATTGTTTATGTGATTAGATTTTTAGTTTATATTTAGTGCAGATTTAATGTTTTTTTAAACTTTGCATTTATTTTTAATTTTCTAACATTATATGCTATAAAATTAACTTTGCAAAAGATGCAATTGTTTGACATTTGTGACTTTTTGTGACAATATAATTTTGTAGGAGAAAATTATGGAAGCAAAAGATTTTAGAAAAAAGGCTTGGAACAAATTTCGTGACAACCAAGGCACAATGATTGTAATTTTACTTGTTGTTGCTTTGATTGAAGCAGTTCTTTCATTTACCTTTATTGGAACAATTGTAATTGCAGGTCCACTTGCACTTGGCGTTGCAGGTTGCACTTTGGCACTTTGCAGAAAACAAAAATTTGAACTTGTTGATATGTTTAAAGGGTTCAACAATTTTGTGCCTGCTTGCCTACTTTACATTGTCAACACAATATTTGTTGCATTGTGGTCAATTTTGTTTATAGTGCCGGGCATAATTGCAGAATTATCATATAGCATGAGTTTTTACATTTTACAAGACAATCCAACAATGACACAAAGCGAAGCAAGAAATGCAAGCACTTCAATGATGAATGGTCACAAATGGGAATTGTTCTGTTTGCGTTTTAGTTTTATTGGTTGGATTTTGCTTGGGATTTTGACATTTGGAATTTTATTTATTTGGGTTGCACCATATATGAAAACTGCCGAAGCCGAATTTTACAGACACCTAAAAGGCGAAAGTGATGTTGAAATTAGCGAAGCACAAAGCTCAACAGACGAAGCAATTAGGGTTGAAGTTAAGCCAGAAGACGTAAAAGAAGAACCAAACACAACAAGTGAAAATGTTTCATCAAATGAAACGAATGAATAATATCAACAAAAAAGATTGCAAAACTGCAATCTTTTTTGTTTGTTTAATTTGCAATAAAACATAAAATTTTTGATTATTTTACAACAATATTTACAATTTTGTTTGGAACAACAATTTGTTTAACAATTTGCTTGCCTTCCAAACTCTTTTTTATTGTTTCGTTTTCATCAACAATTTTAAGCACTTGGTCATTTGGACTATCAACAGGAACTTCAATTCGTGTTTTAAATTTTCCATTTACAGAAACAGCCATAACAACCATATCTTCAACAATTTTTGAACTGTCAAAAGTAGGCCAAGGCTCGTAAGCAATTGTGTTGTTGTGTCCCAAAACTGACCACATCTCTTCTGTTATGAATGGTGCAATTGGGTTGAGAAGTTTAACAAAACCTTCTGCCATATATTTTGGGAAAACTTGCTCTTTGTAAACCGAATTTACAAAAATCATAAGTTGACTGATTGCAGTGTTGAAGTTGAGAGTTTCATAGTCTTCTGTCACCTTTTTAACTGTTTGATTATATAGTTTTTCCAAATTTTTATTGTCTTGGTCTTTAACTTTACCTTCTTCAACAATCAAACGCCAAACTCTTTCCAAAAAGCGTTTGCTACCTTCAACGCCTTGCATACTCCAAGGTTTGTCGGCTTCAAGTGGACCCATAAACATTTCATAAAGTCGCATTGTGTCAGCGCCATATTTTGCAACAATGTCATTTGGATTTACGCAATACTCTGGAAAACGTTTGCCCATTTTGATGCCGTTTTCGCCCAAAATCATTCCCTGATGAACGAGTTTTTGAAATGGCTCTGCAACTGAAACATAGCCTTTGTCGTGCAAATAGTTATTCCACATTCTTGCATAAAGCAAGTGTCCAACGGCGTGTTCTGGACCGCCAATGTAAAGGTCAACGGGCATCCAATGGTCAACCAATTTTTTGTCTGCAAATGCCTTGTCATTTTTTGGGTCTATATATCTCAAGAAATACCAAGATGCACCAGCAGAACCCGGCATTGTTGAAGTCTCTCGTTTGCCACTCTTTCCGTGATAGTTAACATTTACCCAATCGGTTGCTTTGTTTAATGGACTGCTTCCGTCTTTTGATGGCGAATAGTCTTTAAGTTCTGGAAGAACAAGTGGCAAATCGGCGTCATCAAGCACGCCAGTTGTTCCATCATCATAATGAATGACTGGAATTGGTTCGCCCCAATATCTTTGTCTAGCAAAAATCCACTCTCTAAGTTTGTAATTATTAACTCTTCTTGCAATCCCTTTTGCAACAAGTTTATCGGTTATTTTTTCTTTTGCGTCTTCAACAACAAGGCCACTAAATTCTGCTGAATTTATGAGTTTACAGCCTTTGCCAAGATAGTCTTGTTTTTCAAAAGCACACTTTGAAACATCTCTGCCGTCAATAACTTGAATCATTGGCAAGTTGTGTGCAACTGCATATTCAAAATCTCTTTGGTCGTGGCTTGGAACTGCCATAACAGCGCCTGTGCCGTAACTACCCAAAACAAAATCGCCAAGGAATATTGGAACTTCTTTGCCGTTTATTGGGTTGATTGCCTTAACGCCCTTAACTTCAACGCCAGACTTGGTTTTGTTTAGGTCGGTTCTGTCCATATTTGATTTTGAAAGTGTTTCGGCAATATAGTCTTCAACTTCTTTTCTATTTTCAACTCGTGGCATAAGGTCTTTTATAATTTGACCATCTGGTGCAATAACAAAAAATGTTATGCCATAAACCGTTTCAATGCAAGTTGTGAAAATTGAAAATTTTCCACCGCCTGAAATTTGAACATCAAGTTCGACACCTTGTGACTTGCCAATCCAATTGCGTTGAATTTCTTTTGTTGATTCTGGCCAATCAATTTTGTCAAGCCCAGACAAAAGTTTGTCGGCATATTTTGGAATGTCAATTACCCATTGCTTCATATTTTTTCTTACAACAGGAAAGCCACCACGCTCACTTTTGCCATCTACAATTTCATCATTTGCCAAAACTGTGCCAAGTTCTTCGCACCAATTTACAGGCATTTCAACTTCTTTTGCAAGACCATCTAAATATAGTTGTTTAAAAATCCATTGCGTCCACTTGTAAAAACTTGGGTCGCAAGTTGCAATTTCTCTATCCCAATCATAAGAAAACCCCAACATTTTAAGTTGTTCTCTAAAGGTTTTGATGTTTTGATATGTAAATGTTGATGGGTGGTTGCCAGTTTTTATGGCAAACTGCTCGGCAGGAAGACCAAAAGCATCATAGCCCATTGGGTGCAAAACATTGTAGCCCTGCATACGTTTCATTCTTGCAACAGCATCGGTTGCAGTGTAACCCTCTGGGTGACCTGCGTGAAGGCCAACACCTGATGGATATGGAAACATATCAAGAGCATAATATTTTGGTTTTGAAAAATCGGAAGTGTCACATTTAAACGTTTTGTTGTCTTCCCAATACTTTCTCCATTTTGCTTCTATCTGCTTTGTGTCAAACATAGTTATCTCCTAAAAATTTAAAAACAATTTTTTCGTTTTTTATTATACTATAATTTTTTTTCAAAAGCAAACGCATACAATACTTTTTGAAACTGCAAATATATTATTTATCTTTGCTTAAATTAAAATTTTACTTTAAGTTGGCACAATTTTTAATATGCAATGTTAAAAACTATTTTTCAAAATTGATGCACAAATTAAAATGACTGATAATGTTAAAATAAACTTTTTCCATTTTTGAAATGTAATAATTTTAATTTTTTCCATATCTGTTATGTTGTTAATTTGTTGTTTTTTAATTTGTGTTTAATATCAATCTTTTCCATTTTTTTGATATTTTTTGATTATTTCAGCAATTTTTTGCCTATTTTTGCGTTTTTTTGCATTTTTTTATTTGATTTTTACTTTTTTATTTTGATTGCACACTTAAAATTTTATTCACTTACGTAAAAAAACTGCCAATAAATTATTAGCAGTTTTTTTCAATTAAAGTTCTTCATTAGAAGCATCTTTAATTTCAAATTGTTGTGGCTCAACTGGTTCAACAGTTGCTTCGCCATTTTCAATTCGTTCTGTTTCAATTTCATCAACAGTTTCATCTTCGTTGGTTGGAGTGATTGCAATTGAAACAATCTTTTCATTGCTTGCAGTTTTCATAACCCTAACACCAAGTGTGTCACGACCAAATTCGCTTATTTCATTTGCCGTAACACGAATAATTGTGCCTTGGTCAGTTATCAAAATTGCATCGTCCTTGTTAGACACTTGTTTAAGCCCTGCAAGTAGTCCAGTTTTGTCATTAAACACACCCGCCTTAATTCCCTTGCCGGCTCTTGTTTGAAGTCTGTAATCTTCAATATTGCTTCTCTTGCCAAAACCAAGTTCACTAACAGTCAAAATTTTGTATGTTGTGCCTTCGGTTTCATTTTCTTTTGCTGGTTCATCTTTCTTTAAGCAAATCATACTTACAAGATAGTCGCCATCATCAAGGTCCATACACTTAACACCTTGTGTGTCTCTGCCCATTGCACGAACATCTTTTTCTGAAAAGTGAATGCACTTGCCGTTGTGAGTTGCAACCAAAATTTCATCTTCGCCAGATGTAAATTCAACGCCAATCAAAGTGTCGTCTTCAACAAGTTTAATTGCAATTTTGCCAACCTTTCTAATGCTGTCAAATTCGCTGAGTGCAGTCTTTTTGATAAGTCCATTTTTTGTTGACATCATCAAATAGCCTTTTTGCTCTGGTTTAAGTGGAATGAGTGCTGTAACCTTTTCATTTGGAGCAAGTTGCAACAAATTGATGATTGCTCTGCCCTTTGCTTGTCTTGATGCTTCTGGAATTTCATAACCCTTTATTGAGTAAACTTTGCCCTTGTCGGTAAAGAACAACAAATCATCGTGAGTGCTTGTTACAAAAATTTTTTCAACAAAGTCTTCTTCCTTGGTTGTTATGCCGGTTATGCCTTTGCCCGCTCTGTGTTGTGCTCTATATTCAGCAACAGGAATACGCTTTACATAGCCACAGTGAGTGAGATTTATAACAACATCTTCCTTTTCAATAAGGTCGCCAATATCAAGATCGCTGTAATCAAACACAATTTCAGTTTTTCTATCAACGCCATATTTTGCACTTATTTCCAAAAGTTCTTTTTTGATGATTTCCCAAACACGACTTTCGTGTGCCAAAATATCTTCAAAATCTGTAATTTGATTTTTCAAATCTTCAAGTTCTGCTTGAATTTTGTGAACTTCAAGATTGGTCAATCTTTGAAGACGCATATCAAGAATTGCATTTGCTTGAATTTCATCAAGCACAAACTTTGTTGTTAAGTTTGCAATTGCATCAACCCTGTCTGCACTTTGTTTGATAACTTTGATAACTTCATCAATATTTGAAAGTGCAATTACAAGACCTTCCAAAATATGTGCTCTTTCTTTTGCTTTTTCAAGGTCAAATTTTGTTCTTCTAACAATAATCTCTTTTTGATGTTGCAAATAGTAGTAGAGCATTTGCTTCAAATTTAAAATTTTAGGTTCGCCATTTACAAGTGTAAGCATAATGATGCCATTTGAAATTTGAAGTTCTGTGTGTTTGTAAAGGAAATTTAAAATGACTTGTGGGTTGTAGTCCTTTTTAATGTCAATTTCAATTTTAATTCCGTTTCTGTTACTTAGGTCGGCAATTTTACTGATGCCTTCAACTCTCTTATCTTTTACAAGATTTGCAATTGTTGTGACAAGTTTCGCTTTGTTTACTTGATATGGAAGTTCTGTGATTGTGATGTATGACTTTCCATTGTCTTCTTCTTCAATTTCTGCCTTACCACGCAAAATTACACCACCACGTCCGGTTTCATAGGCGTGTTTAATTGCACTGCCACCCAAAATAAGTCCATGAGTTGGATAGTCTGGGGCAGGAATGTATTTCATAAGTTCATCAATTGTGATGTCTGGATTGTCTATCATGGCAACGCAACCATTGATAACTTCTCTTAGGTTGTGAGGTGGAATGTATGTCGCCATACCAACAGCAATGCCGTCACTACCATTTACCAAAAGATTTGGGAAACGAGATGGCAGAACAACTGGCTCTTTTAGCTCGCCATCATAGTTTGGAATGAAATCAACAGTGTTCTTTTCTATATCTCTAAGCATTTCATTGCTGATTTTTGAAAGTCTTGCTTCTGTGTAACGTGAAGCAGCAGCACCATCACCATCAACGTTTCCAAAGTTTCCGTGGCCATCAATAAGTGGATAGTTAATTGAAAAGTCCTGTGCCAAACGAACCATTGCATCATAAATTGAGCTGTCGCCATGTGGATGATATTTACCCATGATGTCGCCAACGGCTCTTGCAGATTTTTTGTAAGGCTTGTCGTAAGTTGCACCTGTGTCGCCCATACAGAAAATAATTCTTCTGTGAACTGGTTTCAAACCATCTCTAACATCTGGAATCGCACGGCTGACATTAACTGCCATTGCATACTCCAAAAAGCTGTGAGTCATTTGCTCATTTAGTTCAACAGGGACAATTTTGCTACCTTCAAGTAACTGTGTGAGTTCTTCACTATAATCATTTTTTCTCATTTCATTCTCCGCCTAAATTAAATATCTAGGTCCTTTACTAATGTTGCATTTTCTTCAATAAACTTTCTTCTAATGTCTGGATTGTCGCCCATCAAGTTGTTAAAGATTTTATCGGCTTCAACAGCATCTTGCATTGTTACCTTAAGCAAAATTCTCTTTGATGGGTCCATTGTTGTTTCCCAAAGTTGTTCTGGGTCCATTTCACCCAAACCTTTGTAACGCTGTTGACTTGTAATTTTCTTTGTGTTTGTTGCAAGGAATTTGTTAAGAGAGTCATCATCATAGAAATAATGTTCCTCTGCGCCACAATTTATTTTGTATAGTGGTGGTTTTGCAACATAAACATGTCCTTTTTCTATCAAACCACGCATAAACCTAAAGAAGAATGTCAACATCAAAATTCTGATGTGTGAACCATCAACATCGGCATCGGTCATACAAATAATTTTGTCATAACGAAGTTTGCTCTCATCAAAATCATCTTGAATACCACAACCAAATGCTGTAATCATATTTTTAATTTCTTCATTTTCAAGGGCTCTTGCAAGTCTTGCTTTTTCAACGTTTAAAATCTTTCCACGAAGTGGCAAAACTGCTTGGAATCTTGGATCTCTGCCGTCTTTTGCAGAACCACCCGCACTGTTACCCTCAACAAGATAAATCTCGCAGAATTTTGGATTTTGTTCACTGCAATCTGTAAGTTTTCCAGGAAGTGCTGTGCTTTCAAGAGCACCTTTTCTTCTTGCAAGTTCTCTTGCATTTCTGGCAGCGTCTCTTGCACGTTGAGCAGTGATTGAACGCAAAATTATTTCCTTTGCATCTTTTGGATTTTCTTCCAAATATGTTCCAAAGCCATCGTCCATTGCATTTTCAACAATCGTTTTCATTTGGCTGTTGCCAAGTTTTGTTTTTGTTTGACCTTCAAATTGTGGGTCGGTAAGTTTAACAGAAATAACGGCAGTCAAGCCTTCACGGACGTCATCGCCACTAAGTTTTTCTTCTTCCTTCAAAATTTTTTGTGCGTGACCATAGTTGTTGATTATTCTTGTCAAACTATTTTTGAAGCCAACGAGATGTGTTCCGCCTTCTTCGGTGTTGATGTTGTTTGCATAACTGTAAATAATTTCATTGTAGGTGTCGTTGTATTGAAGAGCAATTTCAACTTCACTATTTTTTAAAACCTTATTGATATAAATTGGTTTTTCAAACAATGTTGTTTTGTTTTTGTTGAGATAGTCAACAAATTCTTTAATTCCACCTTCAAAATGGAAAGTGTCTTTTGTTGGCGTTTCTTCACGGTCATCTTCAATGCTGATTGTAATGCCCTTGTTTAAGAAAGCAATTTCTCTAAAACGAGCTTTGATTGATTCATAATTGAAACGAGTTGTTTCAAAAATTTCTTTGTCTGGCAAAAATGTTACGGTTGTTCCTGTTCTATCTGCTGAGCCAACAATCTTTAAATCTGCTTGTGGAATGCCACGCTTGTAAAGTTGATAGTAATGATTGCCGTTTTGATAGACATCAACTGTAAGCCATTCGCTAAGTGCGTTTACGCAAGAAAGACCAACACCATGCAAGCCACCACTGATGTGATAGCCTTCGCCACCAAACTTGCCACCTGCGTGCAATTTTGTCAAAACAATTTCAACTGCACTTTTGTTTTCTGGTTGGTGTATGCCAGTTGGAATTCCACGGCCATTATCAACAACCTTGCAACTGCCATCTTTTTGAAGTGCTACTTCAATGGTATCACAAAAGCCAGCAAGTGACTCATCAATGCTGTTGTCAACAATTTCCGTAATTAGGTGATGCAAGCCTCTTTCATCGGTGCTTCCAATATACATACCTGGTCTTTTTCTAACAGGTTCAAGACCTTCCAAAACCTGAATATCACTTGCGTTGTAATGTTCAGATTTTTCAAACTTTTCAAATTCTTCAATAGTTTCAGCCATCTTTAACTCCTATATCATATATATTAAGTATATTATATCATATATAAGCAACAATTTAAAGCGTTTTTCAAAAGTTTTAGGGCTTATTTTTAATTTTACACCACTTTTTTTGTTTTCTTGTGAGTAAGACGCAATATATTGCCTTTGCCGAAAATAAGGCATTTTAAAAGCCTGATGATGTTGTTTGATATGTGATGTGAAGCAAAAAAATAAATTATTGCATTTGTTAAATTGTTTTAGCAAATTACAAAAACAAAAAATGATGAAATAATCATCACAAAAAAAAATCAGTTGTAAACATTTTTGCATATTAAGATTTAATCCTTTGATTTTTTTCTGCCAACTTAAAGTAGGCATTATTGTTCTTTGGAAGGTTTAATAAATTCGTCTAAAACAAAAAAGGGCAATAACGCCCTTTATAAACAATAATTTCTAACTATGGCAAAAGCAAAGTAACCTATGTATATAAACAGCATAAGTGCACCTTCCCACCTGCTTATTTTGCTTTTTGTGTAACACATAGATAAGAAAATTGCCGTTGTAACAAACAATATCAATGTGTCCATTAAAATTAAGTTTGAAATTGGTATTGCTCCAAAAATTCCAACGCTACCCAAAATGAGAATTATGTTGACGATATTAGAACCAATTACATTGCCAAGAGAAAGCCCCATATCTCCCTTTTTTGCTGCAACAATTGATGTTGCAAGTTCTGGCAAACTTGTGCCCATTGCAACAACTGTTAATCCTACCAATGCCTCACTCATGCCCGCCTTAATTGCCAAAAATTTTGCTGTTGATGAAACACACTCTCCACCAAACACAACTGCACCAAGTCCAAAAATTAGGCAAAGTGCAATTTGCCAGCCTTTGAGTTCCTTTTTCGGTTTTTGTGTTTCATTTTGTTGCGCACTTTCAATGTTTGATGTTTCTTTGTAATCCACTTCACCATTAGATTTTTTGGCAGACACGATTTGTGCAATTGTATAAAACACAAAGATAATTAAAAACACTATGCACTCACTTCTTGAAAGTATGTTTGAATCTGCACCATTGATGATTTTATCTGCAGAAAACAACAAGAGAAGTGATGTTACAAGCATCATAAGTGGCAAGTCAAATTTTTTGCTGGAATTTTCTATTGGAATTGGTTTGATAAGTGCAACTATTCCTAAAATAAGCAACATATTCATTAGGTTACTGCCAACAATATTACCTGCTGACAAATCCATATTGCCACCAATTGCACTAATCAAACTAACCGAAAATTCTGGCAAACTTGTGCCAATGGCAACAATTGTTAGACCAATTATTAAAGATGGAACTTTAAGCTTTTTTGCAACAGCACTTGCACCAGTAACAAAGAAATCTGCGCCGTAAATCAAAAGCACCATTCCCACAACTAAAAACAAAATATTCAAAAATATATCCATAAAATTTCTCCAACTGTAAGTTTTTACTTTTAAAGTATAGCACAAATAAAAAAGAAATTAAAGCAATGACTAAAATTTAATACGACAAGTTGAAAAAATATAGTGTAATTAAATTTATATTTTAATCGTGACAACCAAAATAAATTTATTCAACTCAATTATTTTTTGCAACAAAAAAGTCCACAACTTTAGGTGTGAACTCTTTTAATTTTACTCATTTAGTTGTTTGACAAATTTTTTAATTTTTTCGTCCATTTTTGCATCAATTTTTTCTTTGCCAAACATATATTCCATTTGCTCCAAGCAGAGTTTGACATCGGCAAATTCTTCATACAAATTTTCAAGCACGCCATCTCGTTTTTGAGCAACATTATCTCTTGCACGTTTAAACTTGTTTATGGCAACAATAAGTTCTGCCATCTCTTCTATCATTTGATTTAGTTGTGAGTCTTCACCCCACTTTTCTACTGCTCGTTTATAGAGTTTATCTCTTTCACTTCGTTCCATACTCACTCCGTTAGGTGTTTGCCATTTTCAATTTTGATTATATTTGCATCTTGCATCATAAAAGGGTCATATTGTGTGGTTGTTATTATGGTTTGAACATCTTTAACTTTCCAAAGCAAGCGTTGTTGTCTGTCTTGGTCAAGTTCACTCAAAACATCGTCCAAAAGCAAAATTGGATATTCGCCACATTCTTCCTTAAAAATTTCAAGTTCTGCAAGTTTCATGCTGAGTGCAACTGTTCTTTGTTGCCCTTGACTGCCAAATGACCTGATGTCTATGCCATTTACAATAAGTTTAATGTCATCTCTATGTGGTCCAACATTTGTGTAGCCAAGTTTAAGGTCCTTTTCCCTGCACTCTAAAAGTGCTTTTGCAAGTTTTTGAGAAATTTCTTCCGTTGTTTCTCCCAAAATGCCAGCATAAGAAATTTCTAAAGTTTCTTTTCCACCAGTCAAAAATTTGTGAGAAGCCACAACATACTCTTTAAGTTTGTCCAAAAACTCTATTCTCTTTTTTATAAGTTTACTGCCAGCATCGCAAAGTTGTGCATCCCAAATTGGCAAAGTTTGTTCAATTGTTTTTGGATTGTTTTTGCTCTTTAAAAGTTTGTTGCGTTGGTCAATGATTTTGTTGTATTTTACAAGTTGATAAAAATAACTTTTGTTAAGTTGCGAAATGTCCGTGTCCATAAATTTTCGTCTGTCTTGTGGAGCATCTTTTACAAGTTTAAGTTCATCAGGAGAAAAGAAAACAACATTGTTAACACCAAGCAAGTCACCAATTTTAAGCAAATTTACACCATTTACTTTAATTGTCTTTTTTGTTTGTCTGTTAAAAATGACTTCAATTGTTTTTTTGCCTTCTTTTTTTTGAAGTGACAACACAAAACTTGCCTTGTCTTTGTTCCAATTGATTAGGTCGGCATCTTTTGTTGTGCGCGGGCTTTTGCCAATTGCTGAATAATATATTGTTTCAAGCAAATTGGTTTTGCCTTGTGCATTCTTGCCAACAATAAGGTTTATGTTTGGTTTGAAGTTTATTTTTTCTTCGCCATAATTTCTGTAATTGTTTAGTTTTAATTCTGTAACAAACACGGTTTTTCTCCTATTGTTTAATTATATCAAAATGACAAAATTATGTAAAATAAAAACATAATTTTTTAGGTGCTTATGTGATGCTTGACTTTTTTTGTGGTTTATTTTAAAATGAAAAAACGAGGTTAATTATGCAAAATATGAAACAAAGTTGGGAACAAGTGCTAGACACCATTTCAACGGAAGTGACAACTGTAACATTTGATTTATGGATTAAAACACTTGAACCACTTATGATAAAAGATGACTGCTTAATTTTGCTTGCAAACAGTGAAATGGCAAAAAAAAGATGCAATGAACTTTGTGCAAATCAACTTAAACTTGCAATTGCAGATTGCTATCAAGATGTGACAAGCTTTAAAATTATAAGTCCAGATGAAAAAGATAATTTTGTTATGGAAAACGCAGAACCTGCAAACATCATTCCACAAGAAATTAAAAAAGACTCAACATCTGCTTTTAATCCAAAATACACCTTTGAAAGTTTTGTTGTTGGCAAAAGCAATGAAGTTGCCTATGCAGCGAGCAGAGCCGTTGCAGAACACCCTGGTAAAAAAATAAATCCTTTGTTTTTGTATGGTGGTGTTGGACTTGGAAAAACTCACCTTTTGCACGCAATTGGAAACTACATTAAAAACAACGACCCAAGTTTGAAAGTGCTATATGTAACTTGTGAACAATTTACAAATTCATACATAGATAGTTTGCGAAGTGGAAACAAAGAAAAATCCATTTCAAATTTTAGAGAAAAATTTAGAAATGTTGATGTTTTGATTGTTGATGATATTCAATTTATTGAAAACAAAATTGAAACACAACAAGAGTTTTTTAACACATACAACGATTTGTATCAAAACAACAAACAAATTGTTCTTGCAAGTGATAGACCACCAAAAAACATTGCGACCCTTAGCGACAGACTTGTGAGCCGTTTTTCAAGTGGACTTATCCAAGACATTCAAAGTCCAGATTTTGAGACGAGAGTTGCCATTTTAAAGCGCAAAGCAATGGAAGAAGGCTATAACATAGAAGATGATGTTTTTGACTATCTTGCCGAAAAAATTGACACCAACATAAGAGAACTTGAAGGTTGTTTGGCAAAAGTTCATTTCTATGCCGGAATTCACTGCAAACACTTTGCAAGTATGGAAGATGCACTTGAAGCACTTAAAGATGATGTTTCAGAAAAAGAAGCAATTTCTGCTGATGACATTTTGGACACTGTTTGCAAATACTACAATGTTTCAAAATCTGATTTAACTGGCAAAAAGAGAAACAAAGAAATTGTTGACCCACGACAAATGAGCATTTATCTAATTACCGAACTAACCGATCTACCACTCACGTCAATTGGCTCATACTTTAACAAAGACCACACAACAATTATGCACGCTCGTGACAAAATTAGCGCAGAAATTAAAAATAACCAACGACTTAAAACAATTTCACAAGACCTTAAAAATATGATTTTGAAAAAGTAACAAAAAAAACATCTATATTCAACAATCAAAAGTTGACTAATATAGATGCTTTTTTAATTTAAAATCACATAAAAATTAAAATTTTGCCTTGTTATTTCAAATTTTCTGCCCATTTGTAAAAATTTTGAGAAACAGAAACAATTTTATGAACGCTATAATCTTCATCAAAAGTTACAAGCAAAGCTTGTTTTATATTTGAATTTTTGCAAATTGACTTAATGTCATTTGTTGCGTGACCGAACCAGCCAGCGCTTGTCAAAACAGGATAAATGTTTTTATTTGATAAGTCATTTGTCTTTAAAAATTTTGTAATTACAGGGGTTATTGTATACCACCAAATTGGCGAACAAACAACAATGTTTTGATACTCGTTTATGTTGGCGTTAATATTCTTAATTTCAACATCTCTTTTTGGTGAATTGTTTTGCCATTCATTTACAACATCATCATAGTTTTTTGAAAATGGCACTTTTGGTTCTAGTTCAACAACATCGCAATCAATTTTTTGTGCGAGTTGGTCTGCAACAATTTTTGTATTTCCAGTGTAAGAATAATACAAAATTAAATTCTTTTTCATAACAATACATCTCCTATTTTTAGACTACTCTTTTTTTTAAATTTTATCAACCAAATTAAAAAACAACAAGAATTTTCTTGTTGTTATCTTGTTAAAGTTTCATCATCTTCTGCGTCTAATTTTTGTGCTTTTGACCTATTTAAAATTTCCTCAATCATTTTTCTTTTTGATGACTTTTTATTTACCGTTGTTTTTACATCTTCTTTGTTTTGCTGATTATTCATAAATGCTTCCAAACTCTTTTCATATTCTTCATCAATTTCTTTAATATAGTCATCAATAACTTTCTTTTCACTTTCGAGTTTTTTAATTTTGCCAGCACTTATTGTATCTTTAATCACATCATAAAACGAAATTGCAGTTTGAAGTATTGCACATGTCATAATCAAAGGAATTTTTGTTATTATTGCAGAGCAAATGTCAGCAATTGCCAAAAGAATATAAAAACTTTTCATTTGCCAAGATGTCATTCTTTTGTTTAATTTTGTTATTTCATCTTCAATTCTTCCCTTTTCAATCATCATTGTTCGTCTGTTATTATAATAATTATATTTTTCTTCCATAACTCACTCCAATTGGCACTATGATAGCATCAAACATTTGTCAATGTCAATACTCTTTTTTTATTTTTCAACAAAAAAAACACCTTCAAATGTTGCCATTTAAAAGTGTTTATTGTCAAATTTAAAAATGAAAATTTTTCAAAACACGCCATCATATTTTAGTTTTTAAATTAGTAAACTTGTCTGATTGGCGAAATTAAATATGTATATTCTTCTTGGTCAGTGTTTGGAACAATAAAGCATGGGTTAACTTGTCCATTAAATTTTAAAATTACATAGTCATCTTCAATATTTCTTAAACAATCCATAAAGAAATTTGTGTTGAAAGCAATCACTAAATCTTCACCATTTAGAGAAATTGTAATTTTTTCTGTAACTGCACCAACTTCACTTCTTGCATTGACTGTAAGCAAGTTGCCGTTGAATGTAAACTTAACACTGTTGTCACCACCAACTCTTGCCAAAATGCTGGCTCTTTCAAGCGCATCTAAAAGTTGTTTTTTGCTTACTGTTACATTTGTTGAAAAACTGCTTGGAATGATTTGTTTGTAGTTAATAAAATCATCTTTTGTGCCAAGGCATCTTGAAATAACTCTTGTGCCATCAAGTTGAACCATTAAATAGTTTCTTTGAATTAAAACTTTAATTGTTTCATCTTCACTTGCAAGGAGTTTTGAAATTTCACTTAAACTTCTTGCAGGAACAATAATACTGCATTCACAAGAACTTTGCAAAACTGGTTTTTTTGCAATTGCAAGTCTAAACCCATCAAGTGCAACGCAAGTTAACATCTTGCCATCTTGCTCAATCAAACAGCCCTTTAAGATTGGTCTTGTATCATCTGTTGCAACGCTGAAAATTGTTCGGTCAATAATATTTTTTAAATCTGCTTGTTTAACTTCAAAAAATTGTGCATTGTCAATCTTTTGAATTGATGGAAATTCTTCTGCACTTTGACATTGAATGAAAACTTCGCTGTCTGTGTATCTAATTTTCATTTGATTTTTGTCATCAAGACAAAGTTCAATTTGCTCGCCATCAAGTTTTTTTACAAATTCACTAAAAAGTTTTCCTGGAACAACAACTTCGCCATCAAGCTTAACATCTGCTGGAATTTTTCTTTCAATGGCAAGTTCACCATCGGTTGCAGAAAGGGTTAAATAGTCGCCCATTGCACTCAACTTTATATTTTCCAAAATTGGATTTGTTGTTTTGTTGCTTGTTGCCTTTATTACAGTCATAACTGCATTTGATAAATCTAAACCTTCACAAAATACTCTCATATCTCTCTCCACTAATATTACAATATATATAATATCATAATAAGCAAATAAAATCAATCAAATTAACAACTTCAATTGTTATTTGCGGTAGCGTTTGCAAATGAAAACTTAAAAACAGAGTTACGCACATAAATTTTGTTGAAATGTGCAAAACTTTTCAAACTTATGCACATAGTTTTACACAGAAAATTTATTCAAAAACAGTTAGATTTTTCAAGTGAAATTGCAATTTTTTTTTGTGTTATCCACTTTTTAACACACCATAATATTAAAGATATTATTAAAAAAATAAATATTAAATAAAAGTAAGAGAGCCGGCAAACGAAAGAACATCTTAAAAACGAAAGATAAAAAAAACAAAAATCAATAGGTTACATAATATCAAAATTCTCTTTAATAATTAACAAAAATGAACAAATCAACATTTTGTGCTTGACAATATCTTGCTGTTTGCTATATACTTTATTTGCTTTATTAAAAAATATACTTTAAGAAAGGAGTGCATATATGAAAAGGACATATCAACCAAAAAAGAGACATAGAATAAAAGTTCATGGCTTCAGACAAAGAATGGCTACACAAAAAGGCAGACAAGTTCTTGCTCGCCGTCGTCGTCGTGGTCGTAAAGTTTTAACAGTAAAACATAAATAATAAGTGCCAACAATCTGGCACTTTAATTTTATTATAACAAATATGAAAAAATTGAATTTTGATGCAACTTTTGTTGCTAATTTTATAGTTAAACCAATACAGTTTTTATATTTGTTTAAAATGGTGTCAAAAGTTGTTACACTTTTGCAAAAAACAAAATTTTGCAATGTGGTTTACATATCAAAACTAAGGCGAATATAATGAAAAAGGAAAATAGATTAAGAAAACGAAAACAATTTAACTGGCTTTTTAAAAATGGACATGCAATTCATTCAAAAGGATTGGTTCTAATTTATATTCAAAACAAAACAAAAAATTTTAAAGTTGGTTTTTCTGTTACAAAGAAAATTGGACATGCAGTTGTTAGAAACAAAGTTAAAAGACAACTTAAAGCAATTGTTCAAAAATATACTGACCAAATTATCAACAATTGCACAATGATATTTGTTGCAAAACCTGAAATTTTGAATGAAACTTTTGAAGAAATGACAGTTGAAGTTTTTGGCTTACTTAACAAAGCAAAACTATTGAAATCAAATGATTAAGATACTAAACATAATTTTTTATCCGTTCAAACTTATTGTTTTATTGCTTATTTATTTGTATAAGATTTTAATCTCCCCTATTCTTCCAAAATCTTGTAGATACACACCATCTTGCTCTACTTATGGTGTTATTGCGATAAAAAGATTTGGACCAATTGAAGGGAGTTTTTTATTGATAAAGCGACTATTTAGGTGCAATCCGTGGAGCAAGGGTGGATTGGACCCCGTTCCTGACAACATAAAAGGAGATATAAAATGGATAATTTAATAAACTTTTTACTTGTTCCTGCAAGTTGGCCAACATCTGGTGCTTGGGAAGGAATAATTAAATGGTTTGCTGGCGTTGGAAGTATGGGTTTAGCAATTATACTTCTCACAATTTGCATAAAACTTTTGATTTTGCCACTTGATTTTTGGCAAAGGTCAAATATGCGAAAGATGAACGCTCAGCAAGCAAAAATCAAGCCAGAACTTGATGAAATCAAACAAAAGTATGGAAACACTGAAATTGCTCAACAAAAGACTGCTGAAGTTTATAAAAAGAACAAAATAAACCCTGCTGGCAGTTGTGGCGCAATGCTTGCCTATATGATTGTTACATTTGTTGTTTTCATCACTCTATTCAACTCTCTTGGCGTGATAAGCAGAACAAAAATCAACTATGAATACTATCAACTAGAAACGACTTACATCACAGCATATAATCAAAATGTTACATCAACGGACTATGACGCAACTCAGTTTGAATCTGCGGAAGAATACGCAAAAAGTGTTGCTCAAAATGAAGTTGCAAAAAAATATGATGAAATTAAAGAGAGTTTTCTTTCAATCAAAAATATTTGGCGTGCAGACAATTGGTCAAGCGTATTTCCAAATGCAGATGAATTTATTTCAAGCACAAGAACAAATTTTGGAATTATGAATGATGATAAAAGTCAATTTAAAGGTTATGTTACACTTTCAACCGACCTTTCTGAACCATACGTTGACCTTGCTGGCAATGTTTATGGCGTTAGAAATGATGACGGCTCAACCGGACCTGCTACTCTTACAATAAATATTTCAGAAACCAAAACAAAGACATACAATGTCATTTATGCAGATGCAGAAGAAGGAAAAACTGCAAATGAGCTTGCTATTGAAAAAGCAAGAGACCAATTTAAAACAGACTTTGCAGTTGTTACAGAAGGCATTAATAACGAATATAAGGGACAATGGAACGGCTACTTGGTTTTGATTGCATTGTCTGGTATAATCACTTTCCTATCGCAATTTTTAACCAATTTGGGCACAAAAACAAAGGATAAAAAGGGAAACAATGTTAAAACTGCAAAACCAAACCCTGTTATGGGAATAATTCTTGCTGGCGTAATGATATTGTTTACATTCAATTACACAAGTGCATTTGCACTTTACATCGTAACAAGCAATATTGTTTCAATTTTGATAAATATCCTTATTAATAACATTATGAACGGACTTGAAAACCGTAAAGAAAAGAAAAACTCAAAAACAGTTGTTGCAGATTATGTAATTAAAAAGTAGGAGAAAAGTATGAAAAGTTATGAATTTACCGCAAAAAGCGTTGAAAAAGCTATTCAAGAGGGCTTGAAGACACTTGGAAAAAATCAAGAAGATGTTGATATTAAAATTATTAGCGAAGGTGGTTTCTTTAAAAAAGCAAAAGTTGTTATAAATGTTGAAGAAGAAATAAAGATACCGGATTTTGAAGCTCCAAAGGTAGCAAAAAATGCTCCAAAACAGGAGAATAAAACGACAGAAAAAATCCAAGAAAAACAAATTGAAGCAGAAAAAGAAGACAAAAATCAAGAAAAAGTAGAAAAAAACGAGCAAAAGACAGAAATTTTTGATAAAAAAGAAGAAAAACAACAAAATGAAGTGAAATCAGAACCAGTAAAGACAAAACCTTCTTTTGAAGAAACACACACTGAAAACAACACAACATCAGTTCAATTTTTGACAGGACTTTGTGAAAAACTTGGCGTTGTCGCAAAAGTGGAACTAGAAGAAAGAAGAGATTGTTCTTATATCACAATTGAAACAGAAGATGCAGGCAAAATTATTGGATACCGTGGCGATATGTTAAATGCAATTCAATATCTTTCAAATGTCATTGAACAAAAGAAAAACCCACATGCAAAGCGTGTTACTGTTAATGCTGGCGACTACAAACAAAAGCGTGAAGAAAGTTTAAGAGCAATGGCAATTAGAGTTGCAGGCAAAGTTGAAGCAACAGGAAGACCATATAAAATGGACTATATGAATGCTTATGAAAGAAGGATTGTTCATACTGAATTGCAAAACTACAGGTCTGTTGAAACACATAGTGAAGGTGTTGAACCACGCAGAAGAATTATTGTTACAAGAAAAAAGCAATAATAACACAATAGGGCATAAAGTTAATGATGAGAGAGTTTTACTTAAAAAGTAGAACTCTTTTTTAATTTAAAAATAAAAAGGCAATTTGCTATGCGTGACAAATATGCTTTATAGAATTAAAAGAGAGCATAATTAGTAGCTAGATTATAATTTAAGTATATTTATAAGTGACAATTTAGTTTTATTGTGATATAATTAAAATGTTCAGGTATTTATATATTAAATAGTTATTAAAATATAAATATATTTGGGTTATTATGAGCGAAAATTTTGAAAAAGAAAGATTTGAAGAAATTGAAAATAGAATTAAAAAAACTTTGGAAGTAAACAACATCTGTTATACTGATGACATAAAAAGAAAGTTAGAAATTTACTATAACTTTTTGGTTGAATACAATAAAAATGTAAACTTGACTTCAATAACAGAGAAATGCGATGTATATGAAAAGCATTTTTTAGATAGCATACTCGGTGTTGAGTATTTTGGATTAAATGCTACAGTTGCAGACATTGGCACAGGGGCTGGATTTCCTGGAGTTGTTCTTAAAATAGTAAGACCAGATTTGAAAGTGTATTTAATTGATAGTTTACAAAAACGAGTAGATTTTTTAAATATGCTTATTAAAAAGCTGGATTTAAGCAATATATGTGCATTGCATTACAGAGTCGAAGATAATCAATTAAAAGAAAAACACCTTAATGGCTTTGATTATGTCACTGCTAGAGCAGTTGCAAAACTGAACACTTTGGTGGAATATTGCCTGCCTTTTGTAAAAGTCGGCGGTAAATTCGTAGCGTATAAAAGCGTTGAAGCTAATTTGGAAGCTAAAGAGTGTAGTGGTGCAGTTAAATTGCTTGGTGGCGGGAAGTGCGAACTATATACAAAGCAATTAAACAGCGATACAACCAGATGCTTTGTAATAATTGATAAAATTAAACAAACAAGTAGTAAATATCCCCGTGGACAAAATAAGCCAAGGTTATCACCACTTAAATAATGTTTCACGTGGAACTAGTTTGTGGGTATGTCGTAAAAATGTTTCATGTGAAACAATATATATATACTAGGGTAATAATCGACCATTACCGTTTTAATTTATAAATATCTATTTCAAGTCATTTATTATAAATGGTAAGTCATTTAAATGATATTAAATTTTAATTTGTTAATATCATTTAAATGATTTTTTATTGCAAATACAAAATAAAAAATTTTACATCTACATTATAATGTTGTAAAATTGATTTACTTTTTAAAATTACAAACGCGCGCATATATAAAAAACAATATATATCGTAATATATTTAAATCTAGCATTATATTATCAGTTACGACGTGTTATGCTCAAGTCATTATAATAACTTTAAGTATTTTTAATATGCATAATGCTATCTTATGTTTGTTGTTACGTTTAATTGTTTCACATGAAACAAAATGTTGTTTGTTTTAGCAATACAAGAATTATATAAAAAAATATTGAGGTATTGCTTGTAATATACACTTGCATAATGGAATGACTTGAAGGTGTTTTTAATGATTTTGTAATGTGATTATTTGTATAATTTGTGTTGGTGTTTCACATGAAACAAATTCACTTTTTAATATAAATTTTGTTTAATATTATCTTATTTGTATTATATAAAATTTAAAAAATCCATAAAAATTGTATGCGCCACACAACAAATTACGTTTTTTTTACTTAATTTATAGGTTGCGAATAATATTTTAAACATATTCAACTGAATATAATGATTATTTTTTATGCAGTCGCCTTGTTTGATATTTGATAATTGATATTATGATATGTATAATAGGTATTAACACGTTCCTAGAATATAATAAATGTTTCACGTGGAACATATTGGATTGCTACAAACCGGTTTTTGTTTGATACTTGTGTAATAATATTTTATTTATAGCTGCATTTATGTTTATTCTACAAACAAATATTATTTTAAATCAAAATATAAACTGTTTGGTTACATTGAATTGGAGTAGCGTTAACACATAATCCTATTTCACGTGAAACATTTATTGTAATATTGCTTTGTTTATATGTTTAAGCTATTTGTCCAATTATTTTTTATATTGTTCAAAGCATATTGCTGTGTTGTTAATGTTATCTTATCGGTTTAATAGTTTTGATGTGTTAATATATTTTTGTGTTCAAGTAAACGATGCGCTTTTGTATGTTCGCAAGAACGTGTATATATGGTATGTTTGTTTCACGTGAAACAGATAAACTGTTAAGCAAACATGATAAATTATAAAGCACTATCCAATATTGCTAGGAATTAAGTGATTTGACATAATTATGTAATGAAATGCTACATGTAGATATAGTTGGAATAAATTATGTTTATTTATAATTTATAATAAACTGCATTGCTGATTGAATGTCAATTCCGTATAAAAAGGCTTGCTGATATAATTCTAAATAGCATATTTAATGTTTCACATGAAACAATTTCAATAACTTGATGCATTTTGTCAGCAAAATTGTTTGCGCTAGCAGTATTTGAAAAAAATAAAAATAAAATTATTGTAGTTATTTGTATTTATTTGTTTTGTGTGCTATAATATGCTTACAAAGGAGAAAATATGGGTAAAATAATTGCATTTGCCAACCAAAAAGGTGGCGTTGGTAAAACAACTACCTGCGTTAATGTCAGTGCATACCTTGCCGTTCTTGGCAAAAAGGTATTGATTATTGACCTTGACCCACAGGGCAACGCTACTAGTGCAGTTGGTGTAGATAAAAGTAGTGATTTAAAAAGTGTTTACAATGTAATAACTGGCGAAAACTATGTTGAAGAAGTGATTGTCAAGACATGTGTTGACGGTTTGGACATTTTGCCTAGCGAAATTAACTTGGCTGGTGCTGAAATTGAACTTGTTTCTATGGACAATAGGGAAAAAGTGCTTAAAAACATACTTAACAGGCTTAAAAACTCTTATGATTACATTTGCATAGATTGTCCACCATCATTGGGACTACTTACGGTAAACGCCCTTACAGCGTGTGATACCGTGCTTATTCCAATTCAATGTCATTTCTTTGCACTTGAAGGACTTAGCCAACTTATGAATACTATCAAACTTGTAAAAAAGCACCTTAATTCAGCAATTGATGTTGAGGGTGTTGTGCTTACAATGAAAGATAATAGAAGTAACTTGGTTAATCAGGTAAGCGAAGAAATTAGAAAATTCTTTGGAAAAAAGGTTTTCAATACTGCCATTCCAAGCAACATTAGACTGGCGGAAGCACCAAGCTATGGATTGCCTATTTGTAAATATGATGCAAAAAGCAAGGGCGCATTGGCATATAAAGAATTAACACTTGAAATTTTGGAAAGAAATAAATAGTTATATTTTAATAAATTAAACAGGAGATAAAATTATGAAAAAAGGTTTAGGAAGAGGCTTGGATAGTTTGTTTGGTGTTTACGGTGATGATGTAAGTGCTCAAGTTGGCAAAGGGACAACACAAGTTGTAAAGATGCCGGGAGATTTAGACGGAGATTTGACAAATGACACTGTTGTTGAGTTGCCACTTGCAGATATAGACCCAAACACAAATCAGCCAAGAAAGAATTTTAATGATGCAACACTAAAGGAACTTGCAGACAGCATAAAAGTTCACGGTGTTATTCAACCTATCATTGTTGTTAAGATGGGCGAAAGATATATGATTATTGCAGGTGAAAGAAGGTATCGTGCTTCTAAAATTGCGGGTCTTTCAACCATTCCAGCTATTGTAAAAAATTATAATGAAAAAGAAATTGCAGAAGTAAGTTTGCTTGAAAATTTGCAACGTGAAGATTTAAATCCAATGGAATGTGCAAGGGCAATGAAAAAATTGATGACTGACTTTGGTTGGACACAAGAAACTGTTGCTGATAGACTTGGAAAATCACGTCCAGTTGTTGCAAACACAGTTAGACTTTTGAACCTAGAGCCAGAAGTTATTGATATGATTGAAAAAGGCAAAATTTCTGCTGGTCACGCAAGAAGTCTTGTTGCAGTAACCGACAAAAAGGCACAAATAAAATTGGCACATCAGGTTTGCGAAAAGAAGTTGACTGTTAGAGATTTGGAAAGAGCAGTTAAAGGTTCAAATGGCTCAAAGAACAAAATGGAGCAATCATCTGAACTTAAAGATTTAATTGAAGATATGAAGCGTGTTCTTGGCACAAAAGTTAGTGTTTTGGGCACAGACCAAAGAGGTAGAATTTACATTGACTATTACAGCAGTGCAGACTTGGACAGAATTTATGATTTAATTCAAAAACTTAAAAAATAAAATGTGTTTCATGTGGAACATACTAAAATATGGTTATTCAACTATAACCATATTTTTTATTTATATTAACGAAATCCAGAGACAAATAGTTTGAAGTGATATTTGCCGATGACTGATGTTTATTTAAACAGTGATGTCATAAATTATTGTGTAAGTTCGAAGGCAACAAAAACTTAACTTGTTCAAATTTTGCATCACATAGTTTATATTTAAGGAAATATTAGGACATATCATTAAGCACAACTGATAGTGGCATTAGTGCAAATAAAAAGGAAATAACCCAAAATTGATTATTCCCTTTGCTTATATTATTTGATTTAAGCATTTGTCTAGTTTTCAAATTGACTATTGTAAAGTTTTGCATAAGCTCCATTTTTTGCAAGAAGTTCGGCATGTTTACCTGTTTCAACAATAGAACCATTTTGCATTACAATTATGATATCTGCATTTTTTATTGTTGAAAGTCTGTGAGCAATTACAAATGATGTTCTATTTTTTGAAAGTTTATCCATTGCGTTTTGAATTGTTATTTCTGTTCTTGTGTCAATGTTGCTTGTTGCTTCATCCAAAATTATCATAGGACTATTTTGAATCATTGCTCTTGCAATTGTCAAAAGTTGTTTTTGACCAATTGAAACTGCTGTGTTGTCGTCCAAAACTGTGTCGTATTTTTGTGGAAGAGTGTTTATGAAATGTTCAAGTCCACATTCTTTGCAAACAAGGTCAAGTTGTTTGTCATCAACATCTGTTTTGTTAAACACAAGGTTTTGTCTAACAGTTCCTTCAAACAGCCAAGTGTCTTGCAAAACCATTCCAAACAAGTTGTGTATGTTTTCTCTTGTTAAGTCTTTTGTGTCAATGCCATCAATTGAAATTTTGCCACTGTCAACTTCATAAAAACGCATAAGAAGATTTACCATTGTAGTTTTTCCTGCACCCGTAGGACCAACAATTGCCACTTTTTGACCAGATTTTATATTTATTGAAAAGTTTGATATAATTGTTTTTTCTGGTGTGTAACCAAAGCAAATGTTTTCAAAATCGACATT
>DJER01000005.1 GCA_002431905.1 Christensenella sp. UBA5893
AGTACACAGCAAGTGGTAGTGTATCATTTACAGTAAACGACGTATTCGTTACAGTAACAAACAATATGGTAAAGAAACTTGGTGATGCTGACGAAACAGTTGTTGCATCTACTGTTGCATCTGCAAAATCTTATACAGAGGATGAATCATCTAAAGTAAAAACAGGAACAAGTCTTTCGGCAGATTGTACATATGGAGATGTTGTATTCACAAAAACTGGTGACTACATCAAATATACAACAACAATTAAAAACGATGGTGAATCTGATATAAAGGTTAAGTTTGTAGTTTCAACACCAACTGATACAACTCACTTAAATTCTACAGTTACAGCACAAGTAACAGGCGAAGAAAGTGCGACAACTTATACAGGTGATGTAAAAACATTAACAAGTAATCAAACAATTACTTTGATTTTGACAATTTCATTAAAGAACATGGAATCTACACTTACAGAGGAAGGTTCAAAATGGACAGTTGTAGGACATGCTTCAATCAATGAAACATTTGCTGCATAATCAGTAAGGGTAAAATTTTAAAAGGCGAGAAAAAAATGGTCGAAAATCGACCATTTTTTTTACTCTAAAACTCTTGATTTGTTACAATTTTGTGTTTATCAAACATATATACAACTGCTTTGTTGTCATATAGTTCTTCGTATCCAGTTATACCTTGAAATACTTTTGCAAGACCTTGTAATTCATATTGATTTGTTGTTGCATTTTTTTGCAAAACATATTTATATATATTACAAAATCTGTTTATGTAAACATTGATATTTCCATTGCTTTGAAGATATGCTGATGCATTTCTTCCTTTTGCAATATCAACTTTATATGTTGAATTTTCGCTTGGATAATATGCCACGTTTCCATTTAGGTCGGTTATAATGTTTCCAGAAAGAGAACAAACACTATCACCAACTCTAATCCTATTGTTTCTTACTTGTCTGTTTGCAAAACAGTCTTTTAGTTTTACATTATTAAGTTTTAAGAAAAATGTACCAATAAGGTTGTTGTTCAGGACTGTAAAATAACTTGCATTGCTATTTTTTATAGATGCGTTAGAAACGCACAGCCCAGCACTATTATTGGCATACGGAAGCATATCGCCAACACCACAAGGGTCAGTTTGTCCAAATTTTGGAATAAGTTTTTTTTGTGAAATGTTGTATTGATATACATAATTTGCTGAATCTTGTGTTAAACGTGTACTCAAAAAATGTAAGCCACGGTCGGCATAAGTTGTGTCAACTTCCAATGTGTTTGTTTCATCTAATTTTGTACATGGCACACAACAATTTATCAACCTAATTTCGTATGACATTTCCAAAGTCTTGTCTGTTGTTGTGTAATTATTGTCCAAATTTGCCAAGTTTGTTTTGTCAATAACGGCGTATTTTATCTTATCTTTAACACTATTATCTGTAACATAATATTGATTGTTAAAACAGAAAAAGTTTACATTTCGATCTGGATAAGAGAGTAAGGATGCGTCAGTTCCCGACAAATATACTTCCATATAGTTAAATGCAGTGCCATAAACATTTGACAACTCAAGTTGAATGTAGTCACTTGTGTTTGCACTCAAAAAATTGTATGTAAAAGAGAATTCAAAATCTTTGCCATGCTCAATTGTTAGTTCTTTTGTTTTTATTTTTGTTGTATTAAGGTATAAATCAACTGTTATACTTGTTTTTTCGGTATTAGTTGTGTATGTCCCATAAAATATCACATTAAACTTTGTTAGTCCTTTGTTTGCATTTAGGATATAAAATCTTGGACTTTTTTCGGTTGTATGTGTTGCTGTTAAATTAAACAATATTTTTGCATAATCAGAAGTTTGGTTGCCTTCTCCCGTATTTTCTTCAAGTTCTTCAACTTTTGTTTTTAACGTGTTTATTGTTGTAGAAAGTTGGGTTAATTGAGTTGAGAGATTGTTAATAAGCAATGATTGATTGTTGTCTGTTGTATTGTTGGAATCTAATGATGTTTGAATTGACTCCTTAAAACTATTATAATCTTGTGTATGAGTTTGATAGTCTGTTATGTGTTCGTTGTAGTTATCTTCAAACTGCTGAATTAAATCTTTTACTTCTTGCATATAAGAAACAAGTGCAGAAATTTGAGAGTTTACTCCAACAGAACGTTCCATTGCTTTTATGCGTTTTTCAAGTTCTTCAAAACTTGTTCTAATTTGTTGTAAAGTTGTTTCGTTCATTTTTTCTCCTTTTTGTTTTTTGCTCTTTTATGTATGTTTTTTGCTGATTATAGTCATTATTTTTTAATAGTCATTTCGAGTTAACTTGCAAAGACACACTCACGAGAAATCTTATCCGCTTACCAAATAGTCATTTCGACCACTACTTCCTTGACGGGCAAAGGAGAAATCTCAACTACTTAAAGACGAAGAAATTTCTCCAAGGTGTACTTTTAAAGTCTGTAAAAAAACAACAGGCATATAAAAGGGCAAAAATAGTTTAATTTTGTTAATTTGTGTTTTCAATGTTTAATGACACAAAATAGGTTGAATACATATTCAACCTTTCTTATTCTTGTCACAATTTCTTGAAAGCATATATTTTATTTTATAAAATCAAACTGTCCAAAAACAATAAAAAAGGAGAAAATATGGATAATATTCAATTAAATATAACAAAACTTCAAGCATATTTTGAAGAACTTGAAAAAAGAATAAAGTCTATTGAACGACAATTTACAACAACAAATCAAATCACTGCAATGCAAAGTTGTTTGTCGGAAATAAAACTTATGCTTGAAGAATATCAAACATCATACAATAATTTGATTAGTGATTACAACACGCATATTCAAAATTTTAACACGCACGAAAGCACAAATTCGTTGGAACACACAAACATAAACAACTCAATTACATCAATAAATGCAAATTTAACTTCCTTGCAAGGAAATATCGAAAACCTTATTTCAAGAGTTTCCATTCTTGAAACAACAGGTGGCTCTTCTTCTGGGGATTCCAATTGTTTTTGTGGGAATAATTCCGACTATTGTCACAATTATGTTAATAGTTATTTATACGGCAACAAATTTTACAGTCCAAAGTTTTTGTTGATAACAAATTCAAGTCAATATGTTGATATAAAATTAAAAGTGAGAGTAAAAAACGACATAGTTTCTCAAAGTGGATTAACATATTCAATAAACCTTGTTTGCAATGACCAAACTGTTGCAACGCTTGGTTCTCAAAAATATATCACCGAAATTGAAACAAAAGAGTTATCATATCGTCTTTATCCAACACAAAATGCAAACTATGTTCAGTTATATATCAATGCTTGGAAATATATGCTTTTAATTGATTATCAAATTGAAATAAATGGCAGAGATGTTTTGCTTGATGCCACAATGCCAAGCATAAATATTTCGTGTTTTGATGACAAATATTATATTGTAAAATGGGATAACGAAACAGCAAAAATATATTATGATATTCAAGACAAGGCAAATCTTTCTCTTGATGAATCAACAATGAAAGTCGACCAACTCACAAATGAAACAGATTATTCTTTTATTGATATGAGATTAGTTCCAGCATTAAAAGAAGCAAAAACTTACACCTTTTCAACCGAATATCCACAAAATATAAATCTTTTGATAATAAATCAAGAAAATGCCAGAATGAATTATTCTCTAAAACTTAATGCAGAAACTCAAAAATTTAAAAAAGAATCTTCAACATCACTGTCGGCAAACAGGTTTGATGCCAGTTCTTGCCTTAATGGTTATGGATTTTCAGTTATTTCAACTGCCACAAAAACTTTTATGGCAACAATAAAGAGAACACCTTCAACATATGACAAAGTCAACGAAGCAACAACCGAAAAGTTTTTAAACACTTGCACTGTTCAATATAATTATGCAAAAATTGGCGAGGCAATAAAGCCATTTGCTGGTGCAATATATCAACGTAGTGATGGGAAGTGGATTTATTATTATTCTTGGGCAAATCAAACAACAGATAGTTCTTTGCGAACCGAAATTGCAGTTGGAAGCAATTGTACAGCATTTCTTCAAAAAGATGGTACAATAAATGTGTATATTGGTGCAGGACTAAAGGTTTACAAATACACAATGTCAAAAAATGAAACAGGAAAATATCAAGTGAACACTTTGTATACAGTTATTTCAGGAATTACAAAGTATGTTGAACTTTTGGATAACAAAGCCCTTGTTTTTACATACGACCAATATAAAATAATTGACACCTAACAAAAAAATAGTCGGAAAACTCCGACTATTTTTTCTCGCCTTTTAAATTTTATTGTTAAGCAACATTTGAAGCAGTAACTGCCAAAGCAAATCCTGTTTTTGTAATTGCTGTTGATGGGTCAAGAAGATATACATAATATGTATATGTAACTGTTCCAGTTTCAGCGGCAAGTTCGCTTGCTGTTGCATAAGTATCTGCTGCTGCAACTAAATCCATATTTGCACCTTCACCAAAATCTGTTTCAATTTCACATTTAACGTTAATCTTTCCAGATTTTGATTTGTTATCAACTTTAATAACAATTTGATATACATCTGCTACTGCGAAATCCAATTCATTAATTTCATCTGTCAATGCAAGAGCTTCTGTAGAACCGGGATTTGTGATACTTCCTGTGGCATTATCGTAAGAATATTTTGTACTTGCATTCTTATATTCTGAGAAATTAACACCATTAAAAGTAGTTACTCCAGCATCTCTTTTTGTTCCTTTTGTAGAACCTTTATTTACTGTTAAAGTAAAATCTGCTTTAACATCACTAACAGTGTAACTTACACTACCACTTGCTGTGTACT
>DJER01000026.1:0-5582 GCA_002431905.1 Christensenella sp. UBA5893
GTGTTGGGCTTTTCATTAAAAGACAAAAAAACAAGTGTTCCAAGTGACACCACATTCTCTTGCCCAATAAAAGTGGATTACAATGGTATGCCACAAGATATACCGGAAGGGTTGACATTTACTTTTAAAGATGAATCTGGCAAGGCATACCCAATATCATATACTGGAACTCAAGAAACAATAACAATTCCAAGCAGAATTTCAAAAGATTCAAACGGAAATGCAATAAAAGGCACTGATTATGTGGTAGAGATTTGGGGATATCATGTTTTTGGAGAACTAGGCAACGCCAAGAATCTTATATTGGCAGAAGGAATAACGGAAATTGATGACAATGCTTTTGAATTGCGGAGTGGACTTAAAAGCATAGTTATTCCAAATGGGGTGAAGGTGATACCAGGTGAAACTTTCTATGATTGTACAAATCTGGAAACAATTGTATTACCAAATACTGTAACTTATATTAGTGATAGTGCATTCCATGGATGTACTAACTTAAAAGAAATAAAATTGCCAAACAGTCTGGAGTGGATTGGTGATAATACATTTTATAATTGCGGTTTAACAACACTTATAATACCAGACAGAGTATCGCATATTGAGGAAAATGCATTTCAAGACTGCACTTCTCTTACAAAAGTAATAATGAAATCTAAAAAAATAGATGATTTATCAAGTGATGCATTTAATGGATGCAATGTTTCAATATATACTGATGATGGCAATGCTTTATATCTTAGTGATGGTACAAATCCTTATCACATATTATACAAAGCAAAAAGTACAAACATTACAAGTTATTCAATCAATGAAAATACAAAAATTATTGGTTCTGCATTTGATGGTTGTACAGGACTAACCAGCATAACAATACCAAGCAGTGTAACAAGTATAGGAGGTTCTGCATTTTATGGTTGTACAGGACTTGAAAGTATCACAATACCAAGCAGTGTAACAAGTATAGGAAGTGATGTATTTTCTGGTTGTACAGGACTTGAAAGTATCTCGATACCAAGTAGTGTAACAAGTATAGGAAAATATGCATTTTTTGGTTGTACAGGACTAACCAGCATAACAATACCAAGTAGTGTAACAAGTATAGGAAGTTCTGCATTTTATGGTTGTACAGGACTTGAAAGTGTAGTAGTAGAAGAAGGAAATCCAAGATATACTAGTGAAAATGGGAGTAATTGTATAATAGATAAGACAACGAATACTCTAATTTTAGGGATTAAGACAACAATAATACCAAATTGTGTAACAAGTATAGGGGAGTCTGCATTTTCTGGTTGCACAGGACTAACGAGCATAACAATACCAAGCAGTATAACAAGTATAGGTTCATATGCATTTAGTGACTGTATATCTTTGACAACAATAAATTATGTAGGCACCCAGGAACAATGGAAGGCTATACTAAAGCCTGATAATTGGAATAAAAGATGCCCATCAGGTATGAAAATAGTATACAATTATGCAGGTTAAGACAAAATGGAGTTGAAAATTAAAGTGAATCCTTCTGGGGGTTCACTTCAAAAATCAACTTCCTTTTTTATGCAATAAAAACGTTTGTTTTATGATATAGTTTTGTAGATACTTATCGTTTTTAAATGGATGGGATTTCTCGTTAGTGTGTCTTGCTGGTTAATTTGAAATATTTTACAAAAATATATGGCAAAATAGCCATATATTTTTTTGTACATAATTATTCGTCATTTTCATCACTATCAATTGCATTCGCATTTGAGTATTTTTCTTTTGCCTTCTTCATATCTGCTTTTGCTTGTTTTGGGTCAATTTTTCTTGTTACTGTTCTTATGTATTCATACAAATTATCGTGAACTTCAACAAAGTCTTTGCAGTATTTTTTTATTGCATCATTAAATGCTTCAAAGTCTGGCATATATTGTTCGGGACTTGCAAGTTTCACAGTCAAGCCTTGAACTTTGTGTGTTCGCTTTGTTTCATAGTTTTCATATCTTGTATCTTCCATACAAATATATGATCTAAACCCTGTGCCACTAATAATTTTGTATACATTTGCAAGTGTGTAACTTGCAACTTTTGGAATTGCATTTTTAATTACGTTTTCAAGGTCAATGTAAAATGGGGTAGAGAATACTCCACGAATTCCATCAACCAAATAAAATGAATGGTCCTTTAGTGTGTCTTTTGGCCCTACTTTATGGGCAAAAACCTTTTGAGATTGCAAAACTTTGCTCTGTGACATTTGTGCAACTTTAAAGAATACTCTGTCTTCTTCTTGTATTTTTGAAAGCACTATTCCTGCTTTGTACAAAATATCGTTTGGAGTGTCATAAAAAATTTCACTGGTGTGAATTTGCCCGCAGTAACGGAATTTATAAAATTTTAAGATATTTTCAAGAGCAAAGACTTTGTCAAAAGGTTTTTCTGTTAATGCTTCGTATTTAACAATATCTTTGCTATTTAATTCAACAAATTTTCCCATAGTGTATCCTTTGTTTTTATTTTAAGTATTTTTTATAAAAAAATCAACTAAATAACATTTATTTTTTGTACAAGCAAAATTCGACATATTATGACATATAAATACTCACAAAGGAGAAGTTGATGATATTTGAAAATTTTGTATTGTTTATGAACAAAATTCTTTTGTTTTCTTCATATATAAGCAATGCACAAGGATTTTTGAAACCACTGTCAAGAGAAGAAGAAAGAGAGTATTTTGAAAAATTTAAAAAGGGCGACAAACAAGCCAAAGATAAGTTAATCAATCACAATTTAAGATTGGTTGCTCATATAGTAAAAAAATATTCGGGCAGTGCTGAGGCTGATGACCTGATTTCAGTTGGGTCAATAGGTTTAATAAAAGCAATAAATTCGTTTGAATATGACAAAGGAACACAGCTTTCAACATATGCGGCAAGGTGTATTGAAAATGAAATATTGATGCTGTTAAGACTAAATAAAAAACATAAGAATGTTTACAGTTTGGAAGAAAGTTTGGGGCAAGACAAGGACGGAAACGATATTGAACTGAAAGATGTTATACCCTCAACGGAAGAAGATGTGTTTTCTTCAGTTGAAAATAACATCATAACAGAAAAAATTATAAAAGTAATAAATGAAAATCTTACAGAAAGAGAAGCAAAAATAATTACCATGAGATATGGTATAAATGGTTCACCAGCATTAACACAAAGGGAAGTTGCAGAAAAACTTGGAATATCTCGTTCATACATTTCAAGAATAGAAACAAAAGCATTGAGCATTATAAAAAATCATATGGGCAATTTTTTGGAAAATGAATAGTTTTGCATAAATATAAATTTTTTTAAATAATTATTAAAAAACTCTTGAAAAATTCAAAAAAAGAATATATATTAAAAATATAGGAGTAAATATCAAAATGTGTGTAATGACAAAAGAAGTTTTTGTAAAGTATGTCCAAGAGTTAGTTTTGCCACTGTTTACTGGTTCACATATTGCTGGAGAAGATGTTTCAACATCAAGAGATAGTGAAGTGGCTCAAGGAACGGGCGGAACTATGCTTGTCAAACCACACAAAGAAGATGAATACAGACTTATAATAAAAAGAAGCCAACCTTTCAAGAGTAATGACATTGATTTGATGCATGCCATAATTGAAGAACTTGACCAAATAAATGACTATGGCATAAAAGATGAAGTATACATCAAAAAATTGCAAAGTTTGGCAATGGAAAAAGCAATATGCAAATCTCTAACTGACATTTCGTACAACACTTTGTTGGGTGTCATTGCTGGGCTTGATAAGTATGCAAGAAAGACATATGAGGGCAGTGAAATAAAATTTGGTATTGTAATCAATGAATATATAAACTGCCCAAATAAAAGCGAAAATTTGCATTATTCAACTTTGTTTAGAAAGGACTTTTTTTCTGTGCTTTCAAATGGCGAACAAACTTGTCTTGAAATTGACAAGGAAGGGTATTTACTTGGACATGTGCTTTTTGAAAGATTAAGAAGTGCACCAACAATTTGTCCATATGATTACACAGGTGTTGCAAGATATTGCAATAATAACCGTATCGGCGTAATTTTGCTTGCCAGTGGCGAAATATTGCTATTCAAAAATTATGAGCTTATGTATGCCAAAAAGGGTGGAAGTTGGGGAAGTTATTGCCATGATGAAATTATCCAATTACTTTCCAACAAAACAAACCATACAATAAAAGAAATTCGCAAACAAATTTACTTTACATCACTTGATTGTTCTTTTGCAAGGACAGGCGGATGTATTGTTTACCTAGATAAAGATGAAGTCGCAAGTGCTTTAACACATATTGATATTAACGACATCATAAGTGAGAAATATTTTGATATAAAAAAGGCTCAACTTATTGATGAATCTCACAAGTTATACAACTTTCAAAAACCAAGTCCAGTGACGGAAGAAACAACTTTTGCAGACTTTATAAAAACAAATCCAATGGCAAAAAGTGCTTGCCTTAAGGAATGCATTGCTGACAAAAAATTTCACGAGTTATCAAGAAAATTTAGGGAAGAGATTGTCGGTGTTGATGGTGCAACAATTATAGATAATGACGGAACAATTATTGCTATTGGCGCAATAGTTCAAATTGAAGCTGGGTCAAGTGGTGGCGGAAGATTGGCTGCAACAAAAACTCTTGCAAAATATGGCGTTGCAATAAAAATTTCAGCAGATGGAATTATGCAAGCATTTATAAAAGATAAAAAAGCAAATCAAATAAAACCAATATTTACTGTTGGTTAATCTTGACATAAATTTTGTTTTATGTTAACATAAATAGGTTAGTTAGCCAGATGATTGCAGTGCAACTGTTATGGTTGTAATGAGGAAAGTCCGAGCTTCACAGAACAGGGTGCCAGTTAACTGCTGGTGAAGGCGACTTTAAGGAAAGTACAACAGAAATTATACCGCCCGCAAATGCGAGTAAGGTTGAAATGGCAGTGTAAGAGACTACCGACCTTTTGGTAACAAAAGGTGCAATGCAAACCCCACCTGAAGTAAGGTTAAAAGTGGCGTATATGTTGTTCGCATTGCCACTTAAAAACACCGCTTGATTGCATTGGAAACAATGCAACTAGATAGATAATCATCGAATACAGAACTCGGCTTATAGACTAACTAAAACAAAAATAAACCCGAATAACTTCGTTTACTGTCGAGCATCGCTCACACAGTCATTTGCGTCAGCAAACTCCTGCGTGAGCGAACTCGCCGAGCCTAGTTCTTCGGGTTTATTTTTGTTTTAGTAATTCTATCAAACTTATGTAATTTGCCGGGCGAACCTTGAATTTGTTTTTTTACTCTATTTGATGTCATTTCGACACATACTCCAAAGTGTGACTTTGGAGAAATCTCAACTGCTTGATATTTATTTTAATAACGACCTTGAAATATTTAATGTAATGTGCTAAAATGATGAAAAAGAAAGGGGGTTGGGGTTATGACAGACGAAGAAGAATTTGAAGAATTTCAAAAAAAGTTGGCAGAAGATATTAAAGAATCTATAGAATTTATGAACGACTTTAATGAAAGAATGTCAAAGCTAGATAAAAGTGAAATAAAGAGC
>DJER01000026.1:5674-5953 GCA_002431905.1 Christensenella sp. UBA5893
TTTTGGGCAACTCATTCAAAAGAAGAACGCATTCAAAAAGCAATAGAAGATGCAAAATTCGTACAAGAATATGCAAAAGCACATGGACATAAATTAATCATTGTTAATAGAAAAGACGATAAAAAGAATTAATAATAGTAGGGAGGTGTTCCAATGACCGACGAAGAAGAGTTTGAAGAATTTCAAAAAAAACTGACAAAAGATATTAATGAATCCGTAAAATTTGTAGATGAATTTAGCAAAAGAATGTCAAAGATAGATAAAAGTGAAATAAAGAGC
>DJER01000026.1:6075-15040 GCA_002431905.1 Christensenella sp. UBA5893
TTTTGGGCAACTCATTCAAAAGAGGAACGTATGAAAAAAACAATGGAAGACGAAAAATTTATTGAAGATTATGCAAAAGCACACGGACATAAATTGACGATTATTGGGAAAAAGGGAGATAATAAATAATGAAAAATGTTATTATCGATTCTTGCGTGTTTTTTCATATGTTAAAAGCAAACAAAGTTTACAAAGAAAGCGGGATTTATGGTCTTGAGGAATATATAAATTTATCAAATCAAAATTTAAAAACTCTAAAAGATGCAATTTCTGGGTTAATGACTAATGATTTTATAAAAAATAATTTGCAAGGTCAAACAAAATTTGGTAATGTGATAGATTCTTACAAAACTTATATAAGAAGTAATTTGGCAAATGCAAAAAGGTCAATAGCTTCAATGCAAAGTCTTTTGGAAGGAAAGATAATTGGCAAAGACGGAAATGTAAAAACAGTTGAAGTAACTCCAGAAAGAAAGGCAATGTGGCAAGAAAAGTTAAGTGAAGCAATAAATAGCGTAAACGAACTATCAAAAAATGTTGAGTTGTTTGACAAACTTGCAGAAGAATACAAAGATAGATACCAACCTAATGTTTGTGCCAACTTGTACAAGAAAATGATAGAAGGTAAAGTCAAATTCTCTATTGTTGGCGATTCTTATCGTGAGATATTAAATCACACCAAAGAAAATGCAACAAATTCTGACACCTTTAAATACTTTAACCCAAATGATGTAAATAGTTTGCTTGATGAATGCACAATACTTGGAGTGGGAACAGCAAAAACACTTGAAGACATAGAAAACTTGTCAGAACAATATAGAACCAGACAGTCGAAAACAGGATCTTGTATGGATGGCGACATTAACTCACTAAAAGTATATGGCGATTCAAGAATAATGGCAGAAGCGAGTATCGCTGGTTACGACTTTGTAACGCTCAATGAAAAAGATTTCATTACTGACAAATCAAAGAAACTGGGAAACGATTTCATAAGACAACATATTCAAAAAGTAAATAAACAAAATCAAGATATAGCGACAAATGTTGGGGTGTATGCACCACACGAAATAAACAAAATGCTTGATTTGTCAAAAAGTATAAACATGGAAGCGAGTGCATAGTAGAAAAGGAAAACGTGATGTTTTCCTTTTTTACAAATATCGACAAAATTTTTTATAATATTAAAAAAACTTTTTCAAAAGTGATTGACAAAAATATTTAAAATAGTTATACTTTTCCAAGGAATATTATACGAGATAGTGATTAAGTTTATATATTCTAACTAAATATACTGAATAACAGGCAACAATCACAGAGGGGATATCTGTGCAATTTTGCTTGTTGTTTTCATGTAAATTCGCTATGTAATCAAAATCTTACACAGTAGTAAAAGAAAAATCAAGGAGAGTAGAAATTATGCAACACCAAATGCCAGCACTTAAAAAGATTAAATGTGGTAAAAATGAAAGATATTCTTTCGCAAAACTTGATGAAATCGCAGAATTGCCAGACTTACTTGAAATTCAGAAAAAACCTTATGCTGAATTTTTAAGCCATGGAATTTATGACATTTTACAAGAACAATCACCAATCACAGATTATAGTGGAAAAGCAAAATTATATTTTCTTGATGTTGATATGACTGAAAAGCCAAAGTATGACATCAGAGAATGTAGAAGAAGAGGAATGAGTTATGCTCAACCACTAAAAGTAAAAGCAAGACTTGTGATTGAAGATAGTGGAGAGGCAATCGACCAAGAAGTTTATCTTGGAGATATCCCACTTATGACTGATCAAGGGTCATTTATATTCAATGGAATTGAAAGAGTTGTTGTAAGTCAAGTTCAACGTTCTCCAAGTGTTTATTTCACAAGAGATAAAGACGATAACACAACACTTCGTGGACAATTATATCCAAACCATGGTATGTGGCTTGAAATTGAACAAGGTGCAAACGAAGTCCTAAAAATCGTTTTGGACAGAACTCACAAAATTACATTAGGATTGTTCTTAAAGTGCTTTGGTTACACAAATCAAGAAATCATTGATATGTTTGGTGGTCACAGACTTATAAAACAAGTTATTGAAAAAGAACCACAAACAACGCAAGATGAAGCATTGATTGAACTTGCAAGAAAAACTCGTCCAGCTGATGTTCCAAATGCTGAAAGCACAAGAAACTACATCAATACATTGTTCTTCACAGATGCTTACTACAACATTAATCGTGTTGGTAGATACAAGATGAACAAAAAGCTTTCTATTGCAACAAGAATCACAGGACAAAAGAGTGCTCAAAACATCGTTATTGATGATGAAGTCGTTGTAAAAGCAGGCGAAAAGATTGGTGCAGAAGTTGCAAGACAAATCCAAGACAGCGGTATCAATGAAGTTTATATTGAACTAAACGGAAGAAATCACTTGGTTCGTGGAAACAATCGTGTAAAATTAAGCAAAGTTTTCCCTTGCAAAGAAGAAGAACTTGGAATAAACGAAGATGTTTACTATCCAAAACTTGTTCAAATCTTAAAAGAGAACAAAACAAAAGAAAAGAGATTGCAAGCAATAAAAGATAATGCCAAAGACCTTATCATCACAACACTTACAATGGATGATATCTTGGCAACAATTAGTTACTATCTTGACTTACTTGAAGGTATTGGCGAAGTTGATAATATCGACCACTTGTCAAACAAGAGAGTTGCATCAGTTGGCGAACTTCTTGGTAATGCTTTCAGAGCTGGCATTAAGAAACTTGGTTCAAACATAAAGGAAACATTACAAGGAAAAGAACTTAGTGAAATAACACCATCACAAATTGTAAACCCTCGTCCAGTAAACAAGGCATTAAGAGATTTTATCGCACAATCACAATTGAGCCAACTTATGGATCAAATTAACTCACTTAGTGGGTTAACACAAAAGCGTAGATTCTCTGCAGTTGGACCAGGAGGTGTTAAGAAGGAAAGAGCAAGCGCAGAAGTTCGTGATATTCACTACACACACTATGGTAGAATTTGCGCAATTGAAACACCAGAAGGTCAATCAATTGGACTTATTAACACACTTGCAGCATATGCAAAAATAAATGACTATGGATTTATGGAAACACCATATAGAAAAGTTGACAAAGCAACAGGTGTTGTAAGTAAATCTTATGAATACTATATGGCTGATATAGAAGACGATTACTATATCGCTCAAGCAGTTGAACCACTTGATGAAGAAGGCAAATTTGTTCATCCACGTGTTCTTTGTAGATTTAGAAATGGTATTGTTGAAGTTCCAAGAGAAAGAGTTGACTATATGGACGTAAGCCCAAGACAATTTATTTCTGTTGCAGCATCACTTATTCCATTCCTTGGAAACGATGACTCAGCCCGTGCACTTATGGGATGTAACATGCAACGTCAAGCAGTGCCAATTTTAAGACCAGAAGCTCCAATTGTTGGAACAGGTATGGAAAGATCAGTTGCCAAAGATTGTGGCGATATGATTGTTGCAAAAAGAGCAGGAACAGTTAGTTATGTTAGTGCCGACTTAATCAAAGTTATCGCAGAAAATGGCGAAGAAGATGAATATAGACTAATAAAATTCCAAAAAACAAATGCTGATACATGTAATAACCAAAAACCAAATTGCGTAAAAGGTCAAAAAGTTAAAAAAGGCGACCTTCTTGCAGATGGTTATGCAACACAAAATGGCGAACTTGCACTTGGTAAAAACGTCCTTATCGGTTATATGAATTGGGAAGGATATAACTACGAAGATGCTATTCTTATTAGTGAAAGAATTGTAAAAGAAGATGTTTACACATCAATTACACTAAAAGTTGAAGAAATGCCTTGCAGAGCAACAAAACTAGGCGATGAAGAAATCACAAGAGATATTCCAAACCTTGGTGAAGATGCTTTAAAGAACCTTGATGAAAGAGGTATTGTTAGAGTTGGTGCAGAAGTAAGACCAGGAGATATCTTGGTTGGTAAAGTTACACCAAAGGGCGAAACAGAACTTACGCCAGAAGAAAGATTGCTTCGTGCAATATTCGGCGACAAGGCAAGAGAAGTAAGAGATACATCACTTCGTGTAAAACATGGTCGTGGTGGTGTTGTAGTTAATGTTGAAGTGTTCTCAAGAAAGAACAAAGATGAACTTGAACCAGGAGTAAATATGCTTGTAAAAGTGTATGTTGCTCAAAGAAGAAAGTTGTCAGTCGGTGATAAAATGTCTGGACGTCACGGAAACAAAGGTGTTGTTTCAAGAGTATTGCCAGAAGCAGATATGCCATTCTTGGCAGATGGAACTCCACTTGATATTGTTTTGAACCCACTAGGTATTCCATCTCGTATGAACGTTGGTCAGGTTCTTGAAGTCCACTTGGGACTTGTTGCAGGAACTCTTGGATTCAAAGTTGCAACACCAGTATTTGATGGTGCAGATGCAAATGTAATCAAAGATTTGCTTGTTTCAAACAATTTCCCAGAAAATGGTAAATTCCAATTGTATGATGGAAGAACAGGTGAACCTTTTGACCACCCAGCAACAGTTGGTTACAAATATATGATCAAACTTGACCACATGGTTGATAGCAAGATGCACGCTCGTTCAACAGGACCTTACAGTGTTGTTACACAACAACCTCTTGGTGGTAAAGCTATGTTTGGTGGACAAAGATTTGGTGAAATGGAAGTTTGGGCTTTGGAAGCTTATGGTGCTTCATCAATCCTTCAAGAAATCCTTACCGTAAAGAGTGATGATATTGTTGGAAGAACAAAGACTTATGAAGCAATTGTAAAAGGTCAACCAATCGCTGAACCAGGAATTCCAGAAAGCTTTAAGGTACTTGTAAAAGAATTGCAATCACTTGGTCTTGACATAAAGATTTTGACAGCAGATAACAAAGAAATTTCACTTCAAGAACTTTCTAATGATGATTTGGATAACCCAACTCTTGGACATGAAGTTGAAGAAGAATTAAAAGACATCAATCTTGATTTTGATAACAACGGACAACATGGTGATGTTGTAACAGAACAAGATATGAACAATAGCACATTAGACACAGATAATATGTTTGATGACTTTGATGATTTTGATGAATAAAGAAAATATTAGGAGAAAATATAATGTTTGAATTAAATAATTTTGATTCTATAAGAGTTGGAATTGCTTCACCTGAAAAGATTCGTGAATGGTCTTATGGTGAAGTAACAAAACCTGAAACAATTAACTATAGAACTCAAAAACCTGAAAAAGACGGTCTTTATTGTGAAAAAATCTTTGGACCAAGAAAAGATTGGGAATGTCATTGTGGAAAGTATAAAAGAATTAGATACAAAGGCGTAATTTGTGACAAATGTGGTGTTGAAGTTACAAGAAGTAAAGTACGTCGTGAGAGAATGGGGCATATTGAACTTGCTGCCCCAGTAACTCACATTTGGTTCTTTAGATCAGTTCCTTCAAGAATTGGGACAATCCTTGATATTAGTCCAAAAAATTTGGAACAAGTTGTTTACTATGTGAATTGGATTGTTCTTGACCCAAAGAACACAAATCTTTCATACAAACAAATAATCACAGATAAAGAACTTCGTGAAGCCCAAGAAATGTATGGGGCAAATAGTTTTGTTGTTGGAATGGGTGCAGAAGCCATTAAACAACTTTTAAGCGAAGTTGATCTTGAAAAAGAGAGCAAAGAACTTAAAGAAATATTAAAAACAGCAAAAGGTCAAAAGCGTCAAAAAGCAATCAAAAAATTGGATATTGTTGAATCATTTATTCAAAGTGGGAACAAACCACAATGGATGGTTCTTGACGTTGTACCAGTTCTTCCACCAGATCTTAGACCTATGGTTCAACTTGATGGTGGCAGATTTGCAACAAGTGACCTAAATGACTTATATAGAAGAGTTATAAACAGAAACAATCGTCTTAAAAAACTTATGGAACTTGGTGCTCCAGATGTTATTATAAGAAACGAAAAGAGAATGCTCCAAGAATCAGTTGATGCCCTTATTGATAATGGTAAACGTGGCAAAGCAGTTCAAGGTGCAAAACAAAAAGACTTAAAGTCTTTAACTGCAATCTTAACAGGAAAACAAGGAAGATTCAGACAAAACTTGCTTGGTAAACGTGTTGACTATTCAGGACGTTCAGTTATTGCAGTTGGACCAGACCTTAAGATGTATCAATGCGGTCTTCCAAAAGAAATGGCGCTTGAACTTTTTAAACCATTTATAATAAAAAGACTTGTTGAACTTAACCAATCAACAAATATTAAGAGTGCAAAACGTTTAATTGAAAAAGAAAAGCCAATTGTTTGGGACGTACTCAGTGAAGTCATAAAAGACCACCCAGTACTATTAAACCGTGCACCATCTCTTCACAGACTTAGTATTCAAGCATTTGAACCAGTCTTGGTAGATGGTAGAGCAATAAGGCTTCCACCACTTGTATGTACAGGATTTAACGCCGACTTCGATGGTGACCAAATGCCTGTCCATGTTCCACTTTCAATTGATGCAAGAACAGAAGCAAGAACACTTATGCTCGCTTCAAACAATATTCTAAAACTTTCTGATGGTGCACCTATTTGTACCCCAGGACAAGATATTGTTATTGGATGTTACTACCTTACTCAATGCAAAAAAGGTGTAAAGGGCGAGGGAATGATGTTCTCAAGCGAAGATGAAGCAATTGTTGCATACAAAACAAAAGCAGTTGACGTTCAAGCTGACATCATTTTAAGAAAAACTGTTGAAGTAAACGGAGTAAAGTATTCAAAGAGATTTAACACAACAGTTGGAAGAATTATATTCAATCGTGCGATTCCGCAAAACTTGGGATTCTGCAAACGTGAAAAACCAGAAGATGTTTGTGACCTTGAAATAAATTACCCAGTAATTAAGGGCGACTTAAAGAAGATTGCCGTTGCTTGCTTTGAAAAATTAGGCACAACAGAAACATCAAAAATGATTGATAGAATCAAGGAACTTGGTTACAAGTATTCAACACTTGCATCTTTAACTATCAACGTTTACGACATGGTTGAACCACCAAAGAAAAAGGAAATTTTGGCAGAAGCGCAAGAAAAAGTCCTTAAAAATGAAAAATTGCTTGCTCATGGACTTGTTACAATGGATGAAAAACTTACATCTAATATCAATATTTGGATGGATGCAACAAACAAAGTTCAACAAGCAGTTCTTGATAACCTTGATGAATTTAACCCAATCAAGATGTTCATTACATCTGGTGCCCGTGGTAATAACGTTCAATTGAATGGTATTTCTGGTATGCGTGGTATTATGGCAAACGCATCAGGACAAAAAGTTGATATTCCTGTAAAGTCAAGTTTCCGTAGTGGACTTACACCACTTGAATACTTCTTATCATCTCGTGGTGGACGTAAAGGTCTTGCTGATACAGCGTTAAAAACAGCCGATTCTGGTTATCTTACAAGAAGACTCGTTGATATCTCACAAGACGTTGTTGTAACAGAAGAAGATTGTTTTGAAACACTTGGCGAAAAAGTAAAAGGTATTGAAGTTTCTGCACTTGTTCAAGATAAAACAGTTCTTGAAACACTTGCTGACAGAATTGCAGGAAGATTTGCTGTTGAAGATATCGTTAATCCAACAACAGGCGAAGTTATTGTAAAAGCTAATACAATGATAACAAAACCACAAGCAAAACAAGTTGAAAATGCTGGCATAACAAAAGTTAAAATCAGAACATTGTTAACTTGCCGTTCACGTCACGGTGTTTGTGCAAAATGTTATGGTCGTGATATGTCAGGGCTTAACGAAGTTCAAATTGGTGAAGCTGTTGGTGTTATCGCTGCTCAATCAATTGGTGAACCAGGAACACAGCTTACAATGCGTACTTTCCATACTGGTGGTGCTGCTGTTGCTGCCGATATCACAAAAGGTCTTCCTCGTGTCGAAGAAATTTTTGAAGCTCGTAGACCAAAAGGTGAAGCAAAACTTAGTGAAATTGCTGGCGAAGTAACAGTAAAAGAAGAACCAAGAATGTATATTGTCACTATAAAGAATAGTGATGAAGAAGTTTCTTATGAAATCAAAAAACCTGTTTATCTTAAAGTTAAATCAGGTGATATGATTACACCGGGAACTCAACTTAGTGAAGGTTCAATAAACCCTGCAGATTTGTTAAGAATCAAAGGATTAAAAGAACTTCAAGATTACTTGCTAAGTGAAGTTATCTCTGTTTATCGTGCACAAGATGTTTCTATCAACGATAAACATATTGAAGTAATTATTCGTCAAATGCTCAAAAAAGTTAAAATTGAAAATGCAGGTGACACAAACTTGCTTCCAGGAGAAGTTGTTGATGTATTTGCTTGCGAAGATGAAAACGAAAGAGTGCTTGCAGAAGGTGGAGTACCTGCCACAGCAAAGAGAATACTTTTGGGATTAACAAAAGCCGCTCTTGCTTGTGATAGTTTCTTGTCTGCTGCATCATTCGAACAAACTTCAAGAGTTTTAACTGATGCTGCATTAAAGGGTAAAGTTGATCATTTGGTAGGCTTAAAAGAAAATGTTATCATTGGTAAACTTATTCCAGCAGGAACAGGTCTTAAACAATACAGAGATTTGTTACCAGTTGTAGTTGAATAATGACTATACAAAAAAAGAAAGCATATGCTTTCTTTTTTTATGCCTTAATCTTATTGAACGATTTTGAAAAATCTCAACCTACTAAAAGTCGTCATTTCAATTATCGCCCCTAAACATTTATTAAAATAATATTCATGTCATTTCGACATTAGCCACAAAGTCCTTCATTGGAGAAATCTCAACACGTCAAAACACTCGCTTGTACTCATTTTGAATACTTTTCATTCAAAATTTCGGTTTGCACACTCGGTTTTTCCTTTCCCCAAAAATAACAACTGTTTTTGTGGTGCCCTGTAAAACGGTTGGGATTTCTCCTTTGCCCGTCA
>DJER01000025.1:0-32766 GCA_002431905.1 Christensenella sp. UBA5893
GTTGAAGATTTTAAATCGGGTATATCTAGTATAAGTTACACAATGAATCTTAAAATTGGTAATGGAGATTATTCACAAACTCAAGAGAATTTAGACAAAGCGACTTATTCTTGGGATGGCTCACTTTCTGCATTTGTTGCAACACCAAAAGATGCAGCACAAACGGGACTATACGTGTTTCCTGAGAGCTATTCAGATGGCACACACACTGGCAAGGTTACTATAAATAACGGCACGATAGATTTTGGGAAAAGTGAAATATCTGAAGGATTGGCAAGTGCAAAGGGCTCATTTGTGGGGAAATTTACAACAATAGTATTGCCGGACACAATGACTGAAATGCCAGCATTAGGTTTTTCTGGAGCATTTGATTTAACAAGAATGCTTATGCCAAAAAATTATACAATAAATGCACTTGATATTGACAATAGGATTTTGGGAAGTGGTGGATATATTGCAAACACTGGCATATATAGTGTTCGAATAAATGAAAATGTTGATGCGATTGCGACAATAGGATGTAAAAACTTAATGGCTGTTGAAATTGGTAAAGATGTCAGTGCACTATCTTGGACTGATTTCTATGGATGTACAAGTTTGGAAACAATAAAAATTGATGAAAATAATACAACTTATTCAACAAAAATAAATGGGCAAGAATGTTATGGAATTGTTGAAATATCAACAAAAACGCTTTGTGTTGCAACACGAAACACGATAATACAAGAAGGCATAGTAAATTTAGGTATGTGTTTATCGTATGGTGCATGGAACGGAAAAGAAGAAATAACAATTCCAACAAGTGTAAAATTGATAGGAGATGAGTCACTTCGCGATTGTTCTAGTACTTTAAAAATTAGATATTTAGGAACAGTAGCGCAATGGGGGCAAATAACTATAAGCAATAGTTCTTGTATACCAAATGGTGCAATAATTCAATGCACTGATGGTTCAACAGTATTTAATAATTAAAAATTGTAAACATTGCAAGTTTGTTTAAAGTAGATAAAATAAAAAGAAAAAACATATTGAAATTGTAGTCAATATGTTTTTTTGTTAAATATTTTTAATTTATTGATGTTTTATGTTAAAATGATTTTATGAGAAATATTGACATAATAAGATATGGTGCAAATGGTGAGGGTGTTGGAGTGAACGACAATAAAGTTGTTTTTATTCCATATGCTCTTTGTGGCGAAAATGTTGATGCAAAAGTTATGGGAGAAAATTCACATTTTGAGATTGCACAACTTGAAAAGATAAATAAAGAAAGTTTGGGTCGGGTTGAACCGGTTTGCCCATATTTTAAAGTTTGTGGTGGTTGTGATATTATGCACGCATCAACAAGCGAGCAAAAAGTAATCAAGCAACAAATCGTGCAAAACAATTTAAAAAAATATGCAAACTATAATGGCGAAATTCAAAATTTGGTTGTTGGAGATAATTTACTAAATTATCGCAATCATATAACTTTTCAAGTAAATGAAAATGGTATACTTGGTTTTTATGAAAAAGATAGCCACAAATTTTTGAAAATAAAAGAATGTAAACTTGCAAACAAGATAATAAACAACACAATTAGTTTTATCAATTCTTATTTTTTTGATAACAAACTTAAAGGCTATAACTACAAAACAAAAAGTGGCGAAATTAAACAAGTTGACTTAAAATTTGTAAACAATTGTTTGCTATTGACTTTTGTTGGTGTTGTAAAAGAATTGCCAAACATAGATAATTTGCTTGTAAGATTAAATTGTCTTAATGTTAAGTATGGTATATATATTTCTTTTAATGACAAAAATTCAACAATTTATGGCGAACTTAAACATATTAGTGGAATAAAGGAAATTGAATATATCGACCAAGGCATAAAGAGTTTTGTAAGTCCATTTTCTTTTATGCAAATAAACGCAGAGATAAAAGATAAAATTTATAACAAAATATACGAACTTGTGAATGGAGATATTATTATTGATGCATATTGTGGTCGTGGTGTGCTTTCTTGCAAACTCGCAAAGAAAGTAAAAAAAGTTTATGGAATTGAGATTGTAAGTTCAGCAATTTTTGATGCACAGCAAATTGCACAAAATAATAACATAAAAAATGTTGAGTTCATTTGTGACGATATCAAAAATGCATTGCAAGATATAAAGGATATAGATACAATAATTCTTGACCCACCAAGAAAAGGTTGTGAAAAACAAGTTTTGAAAACGATTTTGGAAAAATTGCCAAAGCAAATTATATATCTTTCTTGTGCATCAAACACTCTTGCAAGAGATTTGCAAATATTAAGTCAAAAATATTGCATAAAGTTTGTTGAGCCATATGATATGTTCCCACAAACAAAACATATTGAAACTTTATGTCTATTGGAGAAAAAATGAAAGATAAAAACAAGATAAAACAAAATAATAAAAAACTAAAAGAACAATATTATTCTTATTACGATGATGTAAAAGATCACACGAAAGGTTTTAAGGAAGATTGGTAATATCTATACGATAAAATGAATAAATATACATAATTACAAATAATTATGCAAAAGGAAATTATGGAAGAATTTAGTAGAGAGATAAAGTTAATAGGTCAAGACAACTTTGAAAAATTGAAAAATAGTAAAGTGATTTTGTTTGGTATTGGTGGTGTTGGTGGATACGTCTTGGAAAGTTTGGTAAGAAGTGGAATTGAATATATAACCATTGTAGATTTTGACACTGTTAGTGAAAGTAATTTGAACAGACAAATAATTGCACTAAAAACAACAATAGGAAAATACAAGGTTGATGTTGCCAAAGAAAGGGTAAACAGCATCAATCCAAATTGCAAAGTTGTTGCAATAAAAGAAAAATTGACAAAAGAAAATATAGATAATTTTGATTTCAAAAATTATGATTTTGTTGTTGATGCAATTGATATGGTCACGTCAAAATTGCTAATAATAGAAAAGGCAAAAAAAGAAAATGTTGAAGTAATTTCGTGCATGGGGACAGGCAACAAACTTGATGCAACAAAATTGCAAATATGCGACATAAGTAAAACAAATTATTGTCCACTTGCAAAAGTAATGCGAAAAGAGTTAAAAAATCGTGGAATTTATCATCTAAATGTTGTATTTTCCACAGAACAACCAAAACACTTTGATGAAAAACAACGAAAAGTAACACCAGCAAGCATTGCATATGTTCCAGCTGTTGCAGGACTTTATATCAGTCAGTTTGTGATAAAAAAACTAATGGAGAAATAATGGAAAAGTATAAAGAGATTGAACACAGCATAACAAAAAAATTTAAAAAGACAATTTGGAAGAGATTTATTCATGCTGTTGATGAATATAAATTGATAAGCGAGGGCGACAAGATTGCAGTTTGTATTTCAGGTGGAAAAGATAGTATGCTACTTGCAAAATGTATGCAATTACTCAAAGCACATTGGAAGATAAATTTTGATTTGGAATTTATTTGCATGGACCCCGGATACAAAAAAGAAAATAGAGAACTAATTGAACATAACGCTCAAATTATGGGAATACCAATTCACTATTTTGATTCGCCAATTTTTGATATCGTTGCAAATGTTGATGGTTCGCCTTGCTATCTTTGTGCAAGAATGAGAAGAGGATATTTGTATAATTATGCTCAAAGTTTGGGTTGCAACAAGATTGCTCTTGGTCATCATTTTAATGATGCAATTGAAACAATATTACTATCTATGTTCTATGGTGGTGAATATAAAACAATGATGCCAAAATTAAGAAGTACAAACCATAAGGGTATGGAACTAATAAGACCATTATATTTGGTTAGAGAAGAAGACATAATTCATTTTGCAAATTATAACGGCTTACATTTTTTACGTTGTGCATGCAAACTTACCGAAGGTGTTGAAAATGGCGAGATGACATCAAAACGAAAAGAGATAAAAGAACTTATAAAAGAGATGAAAAAGACAAATGAAACTGTTGATATAAATATTTTCAATAGCATTCACAAAGTAAATCTTGACACTGTTATTGGGTATATAAAAGCCGGCGAAAAACATTCATTTTTGGACGAATATTAAAAATTTGTTGACAAAAAAGCAAGGTTTGTAATATCTTAAACTTAGGGGGAAAAAGAAATGAAAAGAAAAATAACAAAAGTTTTTGCACTACTACTATTGTGTTGTGCATTCGTGCTTGCAGGTTGTGGCGATAGTGTAAATGTTAATGTTGACGGGGAATATACGGATACAACAAAAGAAGCATTTTCAACATATGTTGCACAAGTTGATGAATCAAAAAATCTTGATGCAAAAGGCTACAAGTTTTCAATGATATACAATACAAAAACAAACGACGAAACTGATTCCAAAGACTCAATGGCATTGGAGTTAGATAACACCTATGCTTTTAATTCGGAAATGTCGATGAACGGAAAAATATTGATTCCAGAAGATGGAGAAACAAAAAATTTGTCGGCATCTTTTGAAATGAAATCAAAATTGATTTCAGACAATGCAAAACAAGAAATCAAAATGAATAGTTACATAAAAGACGGATATTTCTATACCGAAATGGGCGGAATAAAAGTAAAGGAAAATATGAATGCTCTTGAAGGCGAAGATTCAATTTCCCAAGTATTGTCGGTAATTCCTTCAAAAGATGAAATTGATTCAGTGCTAAAGCGATATGCAGAAGATGGAACACTTGATGTAAAAGTTGCACAAAGTGGCGACACAGCAAAATATCGTTTAACAGTTTCTCTTGCTGACAAAGAAGAAGGCTACAGTGTTTCTGGCGATATATATTATGTTTTCAAAAATGGTAAATTTGATGGTATGAAAGTTACTCTTTCAACCAATGCAGGTGGAATTTCGGTAGATATGACAATTGATATGATAACATACAGTGGAACAATTGATTTCCCTGACCTTAACAAATATATTGAAGCATAAGTGCAAATTTAATAACAAAAAAGGAAATGCAAAAGCATTTCCTTTTTTTCATATTGCATACTATCAAAAAATGTGTTATCATTTTTATGAACAAAAGGGGAATTTATGAATAAACAAAAGTTTGGTCAAGAAGTTTTGCTTGCAATCTACAAAAATGGAGGGTTTGGCAAAGATATTGATAGTGTTGCCAATTTGGTTGCAAAAAATCTTGATATCACTTTTGACAAGGCAAAAAATGCCATATATACTTTAAAATCAAAAAAAGGTCTTTTTATAAATAATGAAATTGTGCAAGAAAATATTGCCGTAACAAACAAACTAAAAAGACTTAATCTAATTTCAACAAAACAAACAAAAACAGTCACAAATCTTGGTCACAATCGAAAACCAACATACAAAAACGGTGATTTGGTTCTTGGAAAAATTGTCAAGGATAAACAGGGATTTTATGTTGTTGAACCATACAAAGATACGACCAATCGCTTTATTATATATCAAACAAAGGATATTCAAGACAGTGTAAACAAAACTTGTTTGATTCGTATTGATGACATAAAAAAACAAATAGTTAGTGTGATGAATGTTTTTGGATTTTTAAATGACCCTATTTCCGAAAATGTTGCAATTGCCACAAAATATGGTTTTAGCACAGACTTTCCAAAAGAAGTGATAAATGAAGCTAATCAAGTCCCACAATTTGTGACCGAAGAACAAAAACAGGGCAGAGTTGATTATCAAAATTTGGATTTTGTTACAATTGACCCTGTTGGTTGCAAAGACAAGGATGATGCAATATTTGATGTGATGACGGACAAGGGGCTTAGGTGCTATGTCGCAATTGCCGATGTTAGTGCTGTTGTTGAAAGTGGTTCAGAATTAGATCGTGAAGCATACAAACGTGGCAATAGTGCATATCTTGGTGGAGGAGTCTATCCAATGTTTCCACCAGTTCTTTCAAATGGTATATGCTCTCTTGATGAAAATAAACCAAGACTTGCAGTTGTTGCAAGTGCAATAGTAAATAGCAATGGTTCATTTTTCGATGAAAAAATTGAACTTGCTGTTATTGATGTAAAGAAATCTTATTCATATGCCGAAGCTGAAAAAACACACTTGTGTCAAGATGGCGAAGATATAAAAAATGCAAGAACAAAAAAACAACTTGATTTACTATACAAAAACACAAAACTTCTTGAAAAAAGATATAAAAACATTTTAAGAATAGATAGCCACGAACCAGAATACAAGTTTAGCGAAGATAGAACAAGCGTTGAAGATATAAAATTATCAAACGAAGAGTACTCTCATTTGGTTGTGGAAACAAGAATGATTCTTGCAAATGAAATCGTTGCAAAATTCTTTAAGGAAAGAAAAATTGTGGGTGTGTTTAGAACCCACAAAAAAAGTGAAGATGAAAAATTTGAAAACCTAAAAAAGAATTTATCAAACTTTGGCATAGATTATGACCTAGAAAACACGCCAGAAAGTTTTTATAATTTGCTTGAACTTGTAAAATTAAATCCGTCAAGAGATTATTTGATGGTGGAAATATCAAGAGCATTATCAAAAGCAAAATATTTGGCAACTTATAAGGATACTTCACATTTTGGACTTTCAATTAGTGATAATGGTGGATATATTCATTTCACATCGCCAATAAGAAGATATGCAGATTTTAAAACTCATCAACTGATAAAACAAGTGCTTGAATATGGCAATGTTTTTGAGAACAACAAACAGCAACTTGAAAATGTTTGTGAACATTTAAATGACCAAGAAAAAAAGGCAGATATGGCAGAGAGCGAAAGTGATAAATACCTTGCTTGTCTTTGGGCAAAAAAACATATTGATGAAAAACAATCAGGATATATTTTTAGTATAAAAAATGGTTGTGTCACAATTATCCATAAAAATGGCACTGTAAAAGTTTTGATGCCGATGTGTGATTTGCCAAATGCTCAAAATAAACCATACAGAGAAAGCAAAGACAAAATGTCAATTTCAAATGGCGAAACAAAATATTGCTTGGGCGATAAAATAGATTTTTATTTTTCAAATATAGACCTTGAATCAAGACTTATTTTGGTGAAAACTGATAAAGAAAAAATAAACATTAAAAATGAGGATATTGAAAAATAATAAAAATTTGGAAAAATATCATTAAAAAATCTCAAAAACAATTGAGATTTTTTATTTTTTTATGTAATATACTAATGTTTGGAGAAGAATATGGATATATTTTTAAATATTTTATTTTTAATTATAGGAATGGTCCTATTAATTTATGGGGCAGATTTTTTTGTTTCTGGTGCAAGCGCAGTTGCAAAAAAATTAAAAGTACCGTCAATAATAATTGGACTTACAATTGTTGCAATTGGAACAAGTTTACCCGAACTTGCAGTAAGTTTGGCAAGTGCAATAAAAGGGAATATGGATTTGTCGGCAGGGAATGTTGTTGGTTCAAATCTTATGAATATGCTCTTAATTTTGGGAATTGTTGCTGTTTATAAACCAATAAATATTGAAAAATCAAGTAAAAAGTTCGATTTACCTTTTATGCTTATAGTTTCTGGGCTTTTATTACTTTTTTCAGCTGATAAAATTATAAATGGTGCAAGCGAAAATATTTTGTCACGCAGTGAATGTATTGTGCTTTTTTGTTTGTTCATTTTCTACACAATTATGCAAATTATTTTTGCCAAAAGTAATGGGCAAAATATTGACTTTAAAGAAGCATCAAATGTTGAACAAAAACTAGAAACAGAAAAACCAAAAGAAGAAAAAGAACTTAAAGTTTGGCAAATTATAGTCTACTTAATCGGTGGGCTTGGCGCTGTCGTGTTTGGTGGAGAGTGTGTTTCTTCAACTGCTCAATTTTTGGCAATAAAGGCGGGAATGAGCGAAGCTCTTGTTGGACTTACAATTGTTGCAATTGGAACAAGTTTGCCAGAACTTGCAACATCGGTAATTGCTGCCAAAAAGGATGATGCAGGGCTTGCTCTTGGAAATGTAATTGGTTCAAACATTGTAAATATTATTTTGATATTAGGTGGAGTTGGACTTATAGGGAATATACCAATTTCAACAGTTATTTTAACTGATGCATTGATTTTGTTTGTATTTACAGCAATATTTATAACAATGTGCTACACAAAAAGCAAAGTTGAAAGGTGGGAAGGCGCAATACTGCTTGTGATGTACATTAGTTATCTTGCCTTTGCAATTGTAAGGAACTATTGTCTTTAAAAAAGGAAAAGTACCAAGGTAGACTTGGTGCTTTTTTTATGAAAATTAAAACATAAAAAAATTCAGGTAATACCTGAATATTTTTTATAAAGGAATGGTGGCTCACTCGAGATTCGAACTCGAGACCCCTTGATTAAAAGTCAAGTGCTCTACCGGCTGAGCTAGTGAACCACGAAAGGGGGTCTGATTTGACTATAAGCAAATGCCTATAAGTCAAAATCATAGTCGAATTATGAATTCATAAATTGGGGGAACTTACAAATTCATTTGGGATGTGCAAAAGCACAAATGGCTGGGGTGGCAGGATTTGAACCTACGCATGCGAGAGTCAAAGTCTCGTGCCTTACCACTTGGCTACACCCCAATACGCTTTTGTATTATATAATATTGAAATCAAAATGTAAAGACATTTTTCAAAATATTTTTACAAATTTTTTAAAAAGTTTAAATTGATAGTTATTTATGCTAGGTAAGAAGAAAAAACACGCCCCAAAAATGAAGATTTGAAATGATAATTTCAAATCAAATCAAAAGGGCGATGTTTTTTCTAATGGCTGGGGTAGTAGGATTCGAACCTACGGATGTTGGAGTCAGAGTCCAATGCCTTACCGCTTGGCGATACCCCATTACACTATGTGAAATAGTTACTTTGTTATTCTAATATTTTTTTACTCGCAAGTAAAGTAAAAATTGTAATTTATTATACTTACAATATAAATGTGGATAATTTCAATAATAAAAAAAGAATTATGGAGACTGAAATATGAGTAAATATAACAATAAACACGATTTTAAATTTGAAGGGGGTGAATATTTAACCCAAATTGGAGCGAGTTGGTTTGTTTCATATTCGTATTATAGTAATATAGATAAAAATCATTTGGCATGGAAAAAAGTAAAAACTAGTTCTGATAGAATAAATACTTATAATTTAACGACGAAGTATCATGATTTCTGGCTTAATAAAGTACTAGAGATGAATAATAAAAGATTAAGTACTAACAAGATAGAATTAAGTGGCAACCAAGTTAAACAAATGGCAAAAGAAATCTTATCAAAAATAAAAACTAATTAAAGACAAATTCAATTTTATAAAAAAACAAATTTACCAAAAGTCAAATTTTTGAGAGAAGCTATTTTTCAAAACAAAAAACGAACCCTGAATTATTTTCAAGGTTCGTTTTATTCGTGTTTGGTGCGGATGAAGGGACTTGAACCCCCACTCTTTCGAACAAGATCCTAAGTCTTGCGTGTCTGCCAATTTCACCACATCCGCAAATCGTAGTTTAGATTAGCATAGAATACAAAAATAGTCAAGAGATTTTAAATTATTTTTACATTGACAATAAGAGCAAAATACACTAAAATTAAAATGTTAAAATTTTTAATTTTACAAGGACAAAAATATGCTTTGCGAAAATTGTGGAGAACGTATTGCAACCACTTATTGCCACATAAAAGTCAATGGCAAGGTTGTTCAAAAAAATTTATGTGTCCAGTGCAAAAACGCACTGATTTTAAGTGACGAAATTTCTGTTAATCCAGAATTTAAAATAAAAAATCAATTTTGCCATAATTGTGGAACAACATTAAAAGATTTTGTTGCTTCGGGCTTTTTTGGTTGTGAAAACTGCTATAAAGAATTTGAAAAAATCGCTTTGTCCGCAATAAAGTCAACACAAATATCCGATGAAAATCTTGGGAAAATTCCACCAAGATTTGCAAAAAAACAAGAAATAGAGGAACTTGAGCATTTGCTTGATATGGCAATGAATAATGGCGACTTGATGCAAGTTAATAGGCTTGGTGCAAAACTAAAGCTATTAAAAGGAGAAAAATAATGGAAAGTATTGTTATTTCTTCAAAAGTTAGGCTTGCACGAAACATACAAGATTTGCCATTCCCAAACAAACTTTCGGACTTTGAAAATGCAAAAGGTGTTGCAAAAGCAATTTATGAAATTTTTGGTGATGAATTTACATACACAAGTTTAAAAAATATGCCACAACAAAAACAATTATTGCTTTTGGAAAATGGGACAATAACAAATGCTCTTTCAGACAACAAAGACATTGCAAGTTTTGCAAGCAATACTGACAAAAATATCACAATTTTATTAAACGAAGATGACCATATACGAGAGATATGCAAAATTGCTGGAAATAATCTTGATTTGTGTTATGAGAGATTGAATAAATTTGATAGTAAAATACTAAACAGATTGGATATATCTTATTCCAAAAACTTGGGATTTTTGACATCAAGTCCAAAAAATGTTGGAACAGCAATGAAAGCCAGTGTAAAACTTTTTTTGCCAGCATTAAATTTTAATAACGCAATTGATCAAATTAGTCAAAGTTTGCTTCAAAGTGGTTTGATATTAAAAAATGATGAAACCTATGGAAAAAATGGATATTTTTATGTTTTGCATAACAAATATACATTAGGGCTTAGCGAAGTTGATATAATAAATTCAGTCAAAAAAGGTGTGCAAATCTTGGAAGATTTGGAGCAAAAAGCAAGAAAAACACTACTAGATGTAAATAAATCAATAATAATGGATATGTGTTTAAGGAGTTATGGAATACTTACAAACTCATACATATTGTCATATGATGAATGCATCGAAAAATTGTCAAAAATAAGATTTGGACTTGTCTTGGGGCTAATAAAAATAAAGAATCCAGGAATTATTGACGATTTGTTTTGTCAATCAAATTATGGACATTTGCAAGACTATTATAGTCTTGAATTAAATTCAATTGAAGAAAAAATATTCAGAGCAAAATTCGTTATGGAAAGTTTGGAAAATAAACTTATAAAGGGGGTTAGATAATGAATAATCCAGTGACCGAAACTATGGAAAAGGTTATAAAAAATGCAGGGAAGTTGGCATTAAAATTAGGTGGTAACCAAGTTGCCACTGAACATCTTTTGTATGGTATAAGCAGTGTAAAAGGTTGTATGGCATCAAAAATTTTGGCAGAATATGGCATAAATACCGATAATCTTTTGCCACTTTTGGAAGAAAATTCAACACAGGGTATGGCAATGGGTGTTGATGTTGAACTTACACCAAGAAGCAAGGAAATAATTGGAATGGCAAAACAAACGGCATCAAGTTTGTCACACAATTTTGTTGGGCCAGAACACTTGCTCTATGCGTTGCTTTCAAATCAAAATTGTTTTGCAGTTAGACTTATATCCACATATTATAGGGTTAATATTACCGAACTTAAACAAAAACTTATCACATTTTTGCAAGGCAGTAATGAATTTAATGTTGATGATCTTGATAAAAATGACACATCAAAAACTCTTCCAGAAAAATTGCTGGATATGGGTTATGATGTAACACTAAAAGCAAGACAAAACAAAATTGACCCCATAATTGGCAGAGAAGATGAAATTGAAAGAATAATTGAAATTTTGTGCCGAAAAACAAAAAATAATCCTATTTTAATCGGCGAAGCAGGTGTTGGTAAAACTGCCGTTGTTGAAGGTCTTGCCCTTGCAATTGTCAATGGGAATGTTCCAGAGCAACTCAAAGATAAAATTATTTATTCCATGGAAATTGGTGGTCTTATGGCAGGCACAAAATATCGTGGAAGTATGGAAGAAAAACTGAAAGATGCCATTGAAACAATAATTGCAAGCAAAAATATAATTGTATTTATTGACGAAATTCACACACTTGCACAAGCGGGAAGTGAAAAGGGCGAAACAAGCCCAGCAGATATGCTAAAACCTTATCTTGCTCGTGGAGAACTTCAAACTATTGGTGCAACAACTATTGACGAATATCGCAAATATTTTGAAAAGGATAAGGCACTTGACAGAAGATTTCAACCAATAATGGTTAATCCACCAACAGTTGAACAAACAATTGAAATTCTAAAAGGTTTGAGGGATAGTTATGAAGCCTTCCATAAGGTTACAATAACCGACCAAGCAATAGAAGCAGCAGCAACCCTTTCTGATAGATATATTATGGATAGAAGTTTGCCAGATAAGGCAATTGATCTTATTGACGAAGCATCAAGCAGGGCAAAAGTAAACTTTAATCTAAAACCAAGTGCAATAAAGGAAAAAGAAGACCTAATCAAGCAATTATCGGCAAATAGGGATGAAGCGAGCATTGGAAGAAATTATGAAAAAGCAGCAAAAATTCAAGCACAAATTGAAGTTGTAACAAAGGAATTAAACAACCTTAACGATAAGTATGCAAAAGTTAATAACGCAAATTCAATCGGTGCAAACGAAATTGCTGAAGTTGTGTCAAAATGGACAGGTATTGAAGTTACACGAATAACCGAAACTGAAAGAGAAAAACTTATTAACCTTGAGAACATTTTGCACAAAAGAGTTGTTGGGCAAGACGAAGCAGTAAATGCAGTCAGCAAGGCAATAAGGCGTGCAAGAGTTGGACTTCATGACAACAAAAAACCTATTGGTTCATTCTTGTTTATGGGGCAAACCGGTGTTGGTAAAACTGAATTATGCAAGGCAATTGCCGAAGCAATGTTTGATGATGAAAACAATATAATCCGTATTGATATGAGCGAATATATGGAATCACATAGTGTTGCAAAATTGATTGGTGCTCCACCGGGTTATGTTGGGTATGACGATGGCGGACAACTTACTGAACAAGTAAGACGCAGACCGTATAGTGTTGTTCTTTTTGACGAAATAGAAAAGGCTCATCCAGACATCTTTAACGCACTTTTGCAAGTGCTTGATGACGGACGTTTAACCGATGGACAGGGCAGGCTTGTTAGTTTTAGAAATTGCATTATTATTATGACTTCAAACATAGGTAGTGAAGAAGTTATGAAATATAGACAACAATGCATAAGTTCAAATCCAAACTATGATGAGCAAAAAGACGAAAATATAAATCAATTATATTTAAGAGAATTAAAAAACTACCTAAAACCAGAGTTTATTAACCGTATTGATGTTGTGTGTGTGTTCCATCCATTAACAAAACAAGATTTAACAAAAATTGCAACAATAATGATTGCAAACATAAACAAACGCCTAACAAATCAAGGTCTTGAACTAAAAATGACATCAAGAGCACTTGACTATATAATAAGGAAGGGCTCAAATCTAGCATATGGAGCAAGACCTCTCAAACGATATATTCAACAAGAAGTTGAAGACCGAATAGCAGAAAAAATGTTGCTTGGCGAAATTGAAAGACAGGGTAGCGTAATTATAGATTTTAACGGGAATGACCTTACATTCGTAAGTAAATAGTTATTTCATTTGTCGGCAAGTTGGCTTGCCCAAAATGGGGCTGTTAACATTTTCCAGTCTTGACACACATTATATAGTGTGTTAAACTTTTAATGCAATCAAAGGAGGAAAAATGGCTTTTAAAAAGAGTGGCTTAAACTATACTCAAGACTCTAATAATCCAACAACTTACACAGACAGAACAAAGCTTGAAGAACGCAAAGATGCAATTATTGAAAGAGTACAAGACGATAGAAATGATGAAATAAGAGTAATCGCAAAACAATCAACAAGAGTAAATTCACACGCATTGCTTGCAACTGCAATAGATATGCATATTGGTGGGCAAGGCTTTGAAGCAAAAAGGTGTGAACTTGCACTTGAAGAAGTGTCAAAATGCTTCAACTTGCATTTGCACATTGGTGGAGATGCATTTGATAATGCAAACAATGACCCAAACTGCAAAACAAACAGTATGGGCAACAGGGTTAGACCAAGTGAAGCTCCAACATATGCTTATAACTTGTTAAACAAACAAAGTATCAAATCAAAAATAATCGCAATACTTGGTGGGAACCATGATGGCGAATATGGAAACAGAAACAAAAATTCCGATATGTCAGTGGCAAATCGTTTGGCAGATGGCCTTGGTGTTGATTATATCCCATATGCAATGATATATTCAATTCCACTTTTGACTCCAGACACTTTGGAAGTAAGATATCAACATTACTTATTTATACACAATGCTGGGAATATAGACAGAGCAACAAGACTTATGCAAGTAATATATGACGAAACCGGTATTTTGGTGGATGGAATAATGATAGAACATTTGCATAAAGGTCAAGAAGGAATATATAGTGTTCCAGTTGCAGTTTATGACAAATATGGCAAACGTCTTGGCGACCAAAACCATGATTTGTTTATTGGAATGGGATATTCGTTTCAAAACGCAAACACAATGTATGGCGCAGAAAAAATGTTTGCAAACAAAACAAATATGAAATTGTATGATTTAAGTTGGCAAATAAACCCTTATTCAACAAAGGCAAATGAGGCATTTGAACCAAAATATAAACCATTTATAAATCCTTTTCATGCTCTTTCTATGACAGAAGACAAACCGAGTTTGGCATTAAAGTTATATCAAGAAGATTGGGCATTGTCTGAAAAATCATTAAGAAAAAACAATTTACAAACAAAATCAGTTGTGGAACTTGCCACAAAATTGGATCAGGCAGAAAAAACATACAAAGAAACTCTAAATAAATATGTTGAAATGTATAAATCAAAACATAAAGAAAAGCAAACAGAAACAGCCGATTCAAAAATAGACAAAGTTAAACCTGTTGACAATTCAACAAGTTTGGAGGTGTAATATGTCAGGAGTAAACCCAAACAATAACAAACAAAAACGCAATGATATTCTTGAACTTTGGTACAGATTGACAGGTGAAACTTTTGGGAAAGTAAACCTTGCAACAAACGCAGATGTTGAAGAAAGCGAACCAGCAGGCACAAAAGAATACTTGAATCTACTAAAGAAAAAAGATATTCCACTTGTTTGGAATCAAGAAATTGAAGTTAAAGGCAACAAAAACTTGCATGTATGCTTTTTGCATGACTTTAATTTGTATGATTTGGCAAACCCACAAAAGGGTGCAGAAGATAGAACATCTTTTAGGGCAATAAAACAAGCAATAAATAATAAAAATGGCAATGACAAAACCTTGGTATTCTTTAGTGGCGATATTGTTGGAAAAGAATTTAATATTTCAGCACTAAATAATGCATCAATTGAAAATCAAAAGATTTTGTTTTGGGGTCTTGAAAAAAGAATGTCAAAATTCCTTGATTATTTGATATACGTTGCAGAAAATGGTGCAGATGAAATAATCCTAATGAATGGACGTGATGAGCATAATGCAAACAAAATGCTTAATCGTGACGTTTTGAGGGATGCACTTTTGGATAAATTCAATTGCATTTTATTAAAATATGCAGTTGAAAAAGTTAATTCAAAACTCAAAAAAAGAAACAAAAAAATAAAAATTAGTTATGTAAGTGGAGTAAAAAAGGTATTTAACATTTCAAAAGAAGTAAATGGCAAAAAAACTTTCTATGACATAAGCATTCACACAAACTTAAGAAGTAACTCAAAAACAATGCAAGGCAATTACAATGCTGCACAAAAACAACATGGCGAACTTGCAAAAGCAGATTTGATTTTTGTATCATCAGAAAATGCCGTTGGAAACTATTCAAATGTAATATTTGTGTCAGGTCTTGCAAGGTATCAAAACACATCAAAAACATATGTACCACAAAATTCAGTTAAGGGATATAACTACTTTGACTTAATTTTGGGAGAAAATAACCACGAAATAGAAGCAGTTAGGTCAACAAACTTTACAAATGACAAAACTCATAGTTTGGAGAAAAAAGTTGCAGTTGAAGAGGCAAAAGTTGATTATCTTGCTGAACTTTGTAAACAAAAAGTTGATGAAAAATTGGCAAACTTTTATAATAGAGATGTCGATTACAAAAAATTGTATGAACAACTAAATACAAAAGGAGAATAATATGGAAAAATGCCCTGCTTGTAATAATGAAATAAAAGAAGATTTTAATGTTTGTCCTTATTGTCTTGAACCATTAAATGATATGGCAAAAAAATTGTTATTGGAAAAAGAGAAAAGTGCTCAACTAAAACTCTTGTCAGCACTTATTGAAAAGACCAATGATGAAAAAACATTAAAAATGTACAAAAATTTGGTAGATATGATAACAAAAAAATGAAGGGAATAACCTTCATTTTTTTATACAATTTTCACATTGCCACACAAAACATCAAAATATGAAAAGGTTTGCAACTTGTTGTTTGATATAATTGTAAATACACTTGGATATATGCTTTCAATTCGCCCTTGAATTGTGTCAAATCTTTTTCTTCCACGATTAATGCAAAGTTCCACATCTTTGCCTTTTAGTTCCATAATTCGTGCTTTAATATTGCCAAGTGCTTGAGTGTTTATTTTTATCATATGATCGCTCCTATGATAATTTATTGACAAAATAAGAAAAAATAGACAATTGCTGTCTATTTTTTACTTTTTTTTGATTTTGCTGGCTTTTTTGGTTCGTCTTCGTCCTCATCATCGTCAAAGTCGTCATCGTATTCATCTTCATCATCGTCGTCATCGTCAAGGTCGTCATCGTCAAGGTCGTCGTCGTCATCAAGGTCATCATCGTCAAGGTCGTCAAGTTCTTTATCCAAGTCGTCTTTTTCCTTTGCGTCTGAATCATCATCTTTTTCATCGTCATCGTCAAAGATAATGTCGTCATCGTCAAGGTCGTCATCAAGCATATCATCATCATCGTCAAGGTCGTCTTTTGGTGTCAAATCGCCATCTTCATCATTGTTATAATTTTCATTTTCGTCTTGATTAACATATTTTGACCAGTCGTCAGGATCTTGATCGGCAATTGTTTCTGGATTTATATTTCTTTCTTCCATACATTGAGGACACATTATTTCATCACTAGAGATGTAGTTTGTTTTGCAAACAGGGCAGAGTTCCATATCTTCTTTATCTCCACCAACTTGCATTTCTGCTTTACAAACACTGCAAAGCCCTTCATCTTCCAAAATATAATTTAATTCACATCTAGGACATCTAATATACTTTTGTTTTGCCATAAATTCCCCTTTAAAATAAAATCATTGACATTATAGAGTGTAACTTTGATATTGTCTAGTATTTTTTTAAAATTTATTATATTTTTTTCATATTGATTTTTATATGCTATGCTTATATATTTTGTTTATGCCAAAATAAATTTTATGATTGACAAAAAATGTTTAAGTTAATATACTTACTCATAATTAAAAGGAGATATACATATGATACAAATCAAAAACATAACAAAAGACTATATTTCTGGCGATAGCAAAGTTACCGCCCTTGATAATGTTTCAATAACTTTTAGAGAAAATGAGTTTGTTTCAATCTTGGGTCAAAGTGGTTGCGGGAAAACAACACTCCTTAATGTTTTGGGTGGGCTTGACAGATACACGAGTGGCGATATTATCATAAACGGCAAATCTACAAAAGAGTTTAAGGACAAAGATTGGGATGCATATAGAAATCATTACATAGGCTTTATATTCCAGTCATACAACCTTATTCCACACCTAACGGTTTTGGAAAATGTTGAAATTGCTTTGTCAATTGCTGGTATTAGTTCAAAAGAGAAAAAAGAAAAGGCGACAAAAGCTCTTGAAAGAGTGGGGCTTGGAAACCAATTAAAAAAACGTCCAAACCAACTTTCAGGTGGACAAATGCAAAGAGTTGCAATCGCAAGAGCAATTGTAAACAATCCAAAAATAATTTTGGCAGATGAACCAACTGGGGCACTAGATAGTGCAACAAGTGTTCAAATTATGGACTTATTAAAAGAAATTGCGGGCGACCACCTTATCATTATGGTAACTCACAATCAAGAACTTGCAAAAGAATACTCCACAAGAATAATCAGTTTGCTTGATGGAAAGGTTGTTGGCGACACAATGTCATATAATTCCGATGAAAGTGAAGTTGTTGTAAAAACTCAAAAGCAAGAAGAAATCAAAAATGCAAATGATAAATCAAAAAAACCGAAAAGATTAAAGTCAGCAATGGGTTTCTTTACAGCAATAATGCTTTCACTCAAGAATTTGCTTACCAAAAAAGGTAGAACATTTATGACAAGTTTTGCAGGGAGCATAGGCATAATTGGTATTGCTCTTGTTTTGGCTGTTTCAAATGGATTTACTGGGTATGTAAACAATATGCAGTCAAACGCATTGGGTAATTATCCTTTGGCAGTTTCGGCAATAACAATGGACACAAGCAAATTCTCATCTATGCAACCGGCAGAAGATAACGGGCAAGGTTCGAATGATGATGTTGTTGTCCCATATAACCCTCAAGAAAGATACACACAATATGGGCATTATAATCAACTAACACAAGACTTTATTGATGAAGTGAAAGCCTTTGAGCAAAAAGACAATCAAAAGTCAAATCCAAAATTTAATGCAATTGACTACAACTATTATGTTCCGGTAAAAATGATAACCAAAAATAGTGAAGGGAAGTATAAATTTATTCAAAGACAAAACTCAATAAGTATTATGGATGGAAGCACAAGTTCGCTATTATATCCAATGATTGAAAACACTGATTATGTTTTAAGTCAATATGAACTTATTTATAATAACTTGCCAACAAAAAATGCTGGTGACGACTTTACAAAAGAAATGCTCTTGGTTGTTGGGAAGGGTAACAAGATAAACTATAAAACATTAAACAATTTGGGAATTGCAACACCAAAAGAAGAGGGTGGAACAAATTACCAAAAAATAAGTTTTTCGGACATTATAAATCAAGAATACAAATTGTTGTTTAATGATGATTACTATACACCAAATAGTGAGAATTTTGAAGATATAACTTCATTCTCTCATCTTGACACGACTTCGCAAACTGAACTTAAAAACAAATATAACTCACTTGAAACAACAATAAAAATTACTGGTGTTTTAAGATTAAAGAAAGATGCGACAAGCGAGATTTTGCCAACAGGACTTGTCTATATGCATGATTTGGAACAATACTACAAGGCAAATTGCGAGAACTCTCTCATAAACAAAAAATCACAAGCAAACAGACAAAATGGCGACTACACTTTGTACCAACCATACCATATTTCAGTTTCTGAAATGCAGAGTATAATTCCATCATCTTTTCCAAGCGTGGATGTTATAAATTACTTTTTAAATAGTCAATATAAATACACCTTGCCAGATGACGAAGTTTTTGAAATTGCAATGCAAAGTATTGGTACAAGCAAAATTCCAACTGCAATAAGATTTTTTCCAAAAGATTTTAATGCAAAAGATAGTGTTATAAAAATGATTGAAGAATTTAATAACAAACAAACAGATAACAATAAAAAGATCGTTTGCACAGATACTTCATCGCTTCTCACTTCAACACTAGGTGAACTTATTAAAATTATTTCTTACGTGCTAATTGCTTTTGCGGGCATATCACTTATTGTTTCTTCAATAATGATTTCAATAATAACTTATGTTTCGGTTATTGAAAGAACAAAAGAAATTGGTGTTCTTCGCTCAATTGGTGCAAGGAAGAAAGATATATCTCGTGTGTTTAATGCTGAAACACTTATCATAGGTTTTTGTTCTGGACTTTTGGGTGTGGTTGTAAGTTACATTCTTACATTCCCAATAAGTGCCATAATAAAATCAGTGTCAGGGGGAAGTATTACGACAAACCTTGCAATTCTTTCACCATTAAGTGCAGTTATATTGGTTGCAATCAGTGTTGTACTAACCGTTCTTGCTGGTTTTATACCATCACAAATGGCAGCAAACAAAGACCCAGTAAAAGCATTACGTAGCGAATAAAAAAATGTAGCAAATTTTTGCTACATTTTTTTGTTTATTTATATTGTGTATTTAAAAATTACCAGCTTTAATACGTTGCTAAAAAATTTCTCAACTTTATTTCTTCTTTTGCTCTTCAATTTCTTTTAAGAATTTTTGCATTTTTTGTTCAATTACTTCATCAATTTTGTAATCTTTGAAAAAGTGTTTCATTTGTTCAAGGCAAATTGAAACATCGGCAATTTCTTCAACCAAATTTTTTATAACTTTGTCATCATTTTGATATTCTTTGTAAAGCACCTTTCTTTTGTATTTGTTTATTGCAACAATCATTTCTGCCATTTCTTCAACACATTGGTCGTATTGTGCAACAAGCCCCCAAAGATTGGTTGCTTCGTCATATATTTTTAATCTTTCTTCGTGTGTTAACATTTTATTCTCCTTTAAAATAAAATAACATAAAATATATAAATTTCAAAATGCAAAAATAAATTTTTATAAAATTGTTCTAAAAATCCAATTTCATTCGTAAAGTATATCAGTGATTATTGGAGGAATTATGACAAATAACAATTCAAACGAAAAATTTATGGTAATGAACAAATCTAAACTTGAAAATTGTGATGTTAGTTTGGAATGCTCCATAAATTTGGAAACAACCGAAACAGTCGATAAAGTGCTTTCAATAAATGTGAATGCAGAAAAGGTTACTTGTGAAAGTTTAATTGGCGAAGCGAACTTTACAGGAACAGCAGTTGTAGATCTGGTGTATATCACAACTGATGGGAATATCTACACAGCAACATACATATCTCCATTTTCTGGCAAAATTCAAAATCAAAAAATCAACACAAACACAAAAGTTTGCGTAAAGCCTTTATCACTAAATGGCGAAGTTAATTCAATCTATTCTCAAGTTGCAAAAGTCAATTTATATATGACTTTTGATGGTTTTGCCTATAATAATGAAGAAGTTGAATATTTGGCAAATGTAGAAAGTGATGTTTGCACAAAAATGGAAGAGCAAAGTTATGTTACTTTGGAAAATGAAACAAATTCTTCTTGGACGGAAAATGTGTATGCCGAAGTTAAAGAGCCAATAAAACAAGTTTTGTATACAAATAGTGAAGTGTATGTAAAAAATGTTGATATTGGAACAAATTATGTTGCAGTGTCTTGCGAACTTGAAAATGATATTGCATATTTAACAGATGAGGAAAATCCAAAGATAAAAATTGTTCATACCAAAAATGAAATAAAACAAGAAGTTGAATGTGAGTATGCAACAAAAGATAAGAGTTGTGATGTTGATTTATCAATCCAAAAAAGCAATGTAAAAGCAAATATTGAACAAAAAGAGGACGATATAAAAATTGCTCTTGTTATTCCGCTTGATGTTTGTGTAAGAGTGTATAACACACAAACTCAAACTATAATAAAAGATTTGTATTCAACAGAAAGACAAACAACAATAACAATGTCTAGTTTTGAAAATCAAGTGCCATGCGAACCTATCAATTTTGATAAAAAGGTTGAAGGGAGTTTGGTCGTTGATGAAAACGAACCTAGAATTGACAAACTCCTTGCTGTAAATTATTCAAAAGCAATCATAACCAACGAATACATAGATAATGGCACATATAATGTAAGTGGAGTTATTCAAAGCAATTTAATATATTTTAATGAAGACGAGGCAAAAGTTTGTGCACTTGACATAGAAATTCCTTTTGCAGTTTCAACGCAAGTTGACTATGATGGAACAGTCTTGCTAGATACCGATGTAAAAGTTTGCGATGTTGATGTCTTGGTAAAAAAGGGTAGAGATGTTTATGTTGATGCAACATTAAAGGTAAGAAGCAATGTTTGCAAAACCACAACTGGGGCAGTTATTTCTGAATTAAACTATTTGGAAGAATACCCACAAAAAGATTGTGCAATTGAAATATACTTTGCAAAAGCTGGGGAAAATACCTGGGATATTGCAAAAAAATTAAATATAAATGAAGAACAATTATATAATCAAAATCCAGAATTAAAAGAAATATTAGAAAAAGATGAAAAATTGGCAATTTATTATAAATTGGAAAAATAAATAAAAAATAATAAAAAACTATTTATTATTCCTCCAAAAAAATGTGCAAAAAAATGCACATTTTTTTTGTTATTTATTTTTTTATTTAATTTATTAAAAAATAATAAAAACAAAAAATAAAAGGAAATAAGATTTCTCTTTTGTTCGTCAAGGAAGCAATGGGCGAAATATCTATTTTAATATTATATTTTCATTTCGACACATACTTCAAAGTGCGACTTTGGGGGAAATCTATTTACTTTTTAAAATATGTATAACATAACATTTTTGTGGCAATAAATAGTCGGGAGAAAAATAATGAAAAGATTTATTTCAATTATTTGTATTGTTGTTTCAATACTTATTATAGGAATTGGGCTTGTTCCAAACAAAAAAGAAGAATATATAAGAATACATATAAGAGCAAATTCAAATCTTTCAATTGACCAAAACATAAAATATAAAATAAAGGATGAAATTGTGTCTTATCTTATTCCTTACATTGCAAAATGCCAAACAAGAGAAGACTTTGTAACACAAATAAATTTGAGTTTGAGTGGAATGGAAAATATTGCAGACAATATTCTAAAAGACAATAATTTTGATTATAAAAGCAAAGTAAAATTTCATAAAGAAAAATTCCCAGACCGAAGTTATGATGGAACTGTCCTAAAGGCAGGAATATATGACGCAATTATTGTTGAATTAGGTTCGGCAAAAGGCGATAACTGGTGGTGTGTTGTGTATCCACCATTGTGTTTTATTTCAAACAAGAGTCAAGATGTTATGTATAAATCTAGAATTTTGGAGATACTAAAATCAATTATTAAAGGAGATTAGTATATGACAAAGCGAAAAATATTTGCAATCATCTTGATTGTGTTTGGCATATTTTATGGTGGGACAATTGCAACACTAAATTATTTTACGCCATTTAGTGTTGAAGAACCTGCTTTGCCAACATCACAAAGTACAAACCAAAATCAAAATGTTCAACAAAAGTTAAAAGACTTGGGATACTATAATGGAAATATTGACGGAATACTTGGTACAAAAAGTATTCAAGCAATAAAGAATTTTCAAAGAGATTATGGACTTACTGTTGATGGAATAGTTGGGAAAAACACGCTAAAAGCACTTGGACTTTTGGATACTTCATCAACTTACACAAATAGCGACCTATATCTTCTTGCAAAATGTGTGCACGCAGAAGCAAGGGGAGAGCCTTATGTTGGGCAAGTTGCAGTTGCTGCAGTTATATTAAACAGAGTAAAAAGTGCGGAATTTCCAAACACCATAAGCGGTGTGATTTATCAGCCTTGGGCTTTTACGGCAGTAAATGACGGGCAAATAAACTTGGAACCAAATGATAGTGCATATTCAGCGGCAAAAGACGCTATGAATGGCTGGGATCCTTCTTATGGTTGTTTGTATTATTACAATCCCGAAACGGCAACAAGCAAATGGATATGGTCAAGACAAACAGTTGTAACAATAGGCAAACATGTGTTTGCATTGTAAGGAGTGAAAAATGGAAAATGCAAAAATAAAAAAGAATAATGGAAAAACTATATTAACAATAGTTGCAATATCAATACTTTCTGTTGCGCTAATTACACTTGCTGTTTTGTATTCAATATCTATGTCAAATCAAAATAATCTAAAAACAAATTTGGAAAATGTTTATCAAAAAAATTTTAGTGAACTTGTGGATAATGTGAACAATGTTGAAGTAAAACTAAGCAAGGTGTGCGCTTCCGATTATAATTCGTATGCAAAAAAATTGTTAAACGAGATTAGCAAAAATTCATCAATGGCAAGCACTAATCTTGCAAGTTTACCAGTTTCAATAAATGGAATTGACGAAACAATAAAATTTATCAATCAAGTTGGTGGCTATACCGAAGTTATGGCATTAAAATTAGAAAAGGGGGAGAGTTTGTCAAGTGAAGAAATTTCAACACTTGAAAAAATAAGAGATAGTTTTTCAGAGCTAAAAACAAAAATAAATGAATTGTCAAAAGATATTTACTCAAATAATATTTTTAATCAAAGTTCAAAACTTGATGGCGATTACAATAAGTTTACACTAAAACTACAAAATATGAAAGCAGGGGATGTTGAGTATCCTACAATGATATATGATGGTCCATTTTCTGACAGCACAGTAAACAAAAAGATAAAAAATCTTAATGACCAAAAAGTTGATACAGAAACTGCAAAACAAAAATTGATTGACATATTTAAAAATATATCAAAAAATAATTGTTCATACCTTGGGGAAACAAATGGAAAATTCAAAACTTATGATTTTGAGTTATTTGGCAGTGACAACCAAAATATATATGTTCAAGTGTCGCAAAATGGTGCACACATTCTTACAATGAGTTGTAGTGATAATGGCACAAAACAAAATTATACTTTAAAGCAAGCAAAAGATATTGCAATAAGTTTTGCAAAACAAAATAACTTGGGAGATATGGAATGTGTTTGGAGTGATATCGTTGGCGGGGATGCATATATTAACCTTGCACCAGTTCAAAATAGTGTCATAATTTATTCAGACCTTGTTAAAGTGAAAGTTGATTTGTCAGTTGGCAATGTTATAGGTTATGAAGCAACAACATATTTTACAAACCATACAGAAAGAAAACTAGATGTGCCAAAAATAACAAGCGCCACCGCAAGAGCAAAAGTTCCAACAGGTTATGAGATTATTCAAACAAGATTATGTCTTGCACCACTTGACTATAACAGAGAAGTATTATGCTACGAAAATATTTGCACAAAAAATAACGAAACATATTATTTCTATGTCAACTCCCAAACAAATCAAATTGAAAACATTTTAAAAATTGTTGAAACTGATGACGGGAATCTACTTTTGTAATAAAGTGTGCAAAAATATTTACTTTTTTACAAATGTATGTTATATTACTCTTGAAAAGTGAGATAATAATGGAAAATAAAACATATGATGAATTGGAAGAGTTGGGGATTCATGAATTGAGAACACTTGCAAGAAGTGTTGGTGTAAAATCCCCAACATCAAAAAAACGTCAAGTTTTGATTGATGAAATAAAGCAAATCAAATCAGGACAAGTAAAACCACAATTCAACACACATTTTGGCAGACCGGTAAAAAATCATGGAAATCAAGATAACTTAATATCAAAATATATAACAATGGGTGATGAAGAACTTGAAAGCAAGTTTGAAACTGCCGATGATGATAATTTTGGAAAAATTAAATTTGAGCAAAACCTAAAAGACTTTGATGGCGAAGCATGTTCAAAATTAATTGATGTTATGGGTTATGTTAGAAAAACTCAAAAGAATGGTTACTATTTTTTAAATTACAAAAAAATAGCACAAAAAATATATATTGTAATCGAAGAAGAAGATATAGAAAAATACAATATTTTGGAAGGCGACATTATTACAGGTTACGCATCCCTTAATCCAAAAACAAATTTTGCCAAACTAAAATCTGTTATCGCAGTAAATGGCAACAATCCTTTGGAAAATGTTTATGATAAGGACAAAGACTATATTTTGCCACAAACAGTTATTGATGAAAATGGCTTTAAACTTGGACAAAGTAAACTTGTTTGTGTTCAAAATAGAGATGATTCAATAAATTTTATAAATGAAAAATCAAATTCCTTAAAAATAAACAATGCGAAATTTGTTGCTTTGGGCGTTGATATCTCAATCGAAACAAAATTAAAGTTTGATAGAATCCAAAACCTAATTCAAGTTACATCAATGAACGAAGAAGCTGCCTTATTCTCAAAGGACACAATTATTGATGCAATAAATGTTGTTAATTCTCTTTATTATCACGGATATAATGTTGTTTTGTTTGTTCCAAACCTATTTCATATATATGACATTTTGGATGAAGCATATGCAGGCAATGGGAAACACTCAGAAGAAGTTATAATGCTTATAAAAAAATTGCTTTCGCAATGCAAGGCAAGTAATGATTCAAGCATAACAATTTATGGAATGTACTATAATGAGCAAATTCCAGAATACACAAATGAATTAAAATTTGTTGACAAAATAATAAACTCATAAAAAAATGTGGCAGTAGCCACATTTTTTATTTTTATCATAAACTAAATTCATTATCTGATGATTTTTCTTGTGTTTTTGGTCTTGTTGGAATTTTTGGCATTTCTCGTACTTTTGGTCGTTCTTGTTTTGTTTCTTTAACTTGCTCATTTATGTTTGTGTTTTGAACTTCGTTTTGGGTGGTTTGTTCTTGCACATTCTTTGCTTCTTGTTGTTTTAAGATGCGGGCATTGTTTAAAATTGCACGACTTTTTGACAAATCAAAAAGTTTTTGTGACAAAATTATTGAGTTTACCTTTTCAGTAAAACTATATTCCAAAAGTTCGCTAAGTTCACTGTCAAGCCCATAAATATCAAGATACATTTTTAGGGCATTTGCATCTTTTTGTTTTAACTTTTCTTTTGCAAGTTTAAGCAATTCTCCACGATTTTTTAAAGTAATAATCATTTTTTTGAGTTGCTTTTTGTCTTGTTTTGAAAGTTCGCCACTAAGTTTGTTTTGCATTTCTTGCAAAATTGAATCATTGTTTTCTATTGCAATATCAAAATTTTTTGCAATGCTCTTATTATTGGCATCCAAAAAAGGTTCAGGGAAAGCTTTTCCTTTTTTACCTTTGATTTCCAGTACATCGGCTGCAAATTCTTCGTCAAGAGTAAAATCACTGTCAAAAGGGTTGTATCCTTGCTCTTCATATAATTTCCCCAAATTTTCGTTATATAAATTTAGTGCGTTAAAAACATCAACACTTTTGGTTTCCTTTAAATCGTGTTTGATATCATCCATAAGTTCATTTTCTGACTTTTGCTCTGCAAGGCTGTTCTTTTTTGTATAATCAATTATTTCCATAGTTATATTTTAAAAAATATTAGTATATTTGTCAAATAAAAGTTAGTATGAAAATATTGAAAATATTGTTGACAAAATGCTGGACATATGGTAACATTTAGGTGCACTTGAAAGTTTCGGGTGTTTTTTTTAAGTAGAGAAAATTAAGGAGAGATATTATGGCAAATCCAACAAGAACATTAGTAACACTTGCTTGCACAGAATGCAAAGAAAGAAATTATTCAACAAGCAAAAACAAAAGAAGCCAACCAGACAGAATTGAAATTTCAAAATATTGCCCAAGATGCAATAAACACACTGTTCACAAAGAAACAAAATAAGGAGTAACTTATGGCAGAAAATAACGAAAACAAAACTGCAAGCGAACTTGGAACAGAAACTGTAGTTGAAGCAAAAGAAATTGCTAAAACTGAAACAGAACAATCAAAAAAAGTTGCCAAAGACCAAAAGGCAGTTAAAGATCAAAAAAAGGATAAGAAGAAAAAAGACAAAAAACCATCAAAGCTTGGCAAAAAAGTAAAAGAAACAACAAGTGAACTCAAAAAGGTTACTTGGCCAACATTTGGAAGTGTTGTTAAAAAAACAGGTGTTGTTTTAACAGTAGTTCTTATTTTTGCAGTAGTTCTATTTGGTATAGATAGATTACTTGCTTGGATTTTTGACCTTTTAATCAATAGTGTTGCATAAGGGGTGAATATATGGAAGAAAATTTAGAACCAAAATGGTATGTTCTTCACACATATTCAGGGTATGAAAATGTTGCCAAAGAAAATCTTGAAACAATGGCAGTAAAATATGGCCTTCAAGATAGAATAATGGACATTATTATCCCAACAGAAAATGTTATTGAAGAAAAGAACGGAAAGAAAAAGCTTATTCAAAGAAAAACAATGCCAGGATATCTTCTCGTTAAAATGCGTTACGCTGATGATATTTGGCACAATGTAACAAGAACTCGTGGCGTAACTGGATTCACAGGGCCAAAAGGTCGTCCACTTGAACTTTCTCCAGAAGAAGTTCAAAGAATGCACCTAGAAAGAGTTGTTGTTGAAGTTGACCTTGAAAAAGGCGACAAAGTTAAAGTAATTGACGGTCCACTTGAAAATCAAATTGGAACAGTAACAGAAGTTGACGGAGTAAACTCAAGATGCAAAGTCGCTGTTGAAATGTTTGGTCGTGAAACAATCGTTGAGTTGGACTATTCACAAATTCAAAAAGTTACAGACTAATTTTTTGGATACAAACACTCGCAATCAAAAATGGTTGCAAAAGTATTATTTATTTCGGTTTTATCAAGTGAAAACTTGTTAAAATATAATTCGTGGGAGAAGGATATTTGCTGTCCTTTGTAATCACCACTTAAGGAGGATTTTATTATGCCAGCAAAAAAAATTAATGCAATTGTAAAATTGCAATTGCCAGCAGGTAAAGCCACACCAGGACCACCAGTAGGTTCATCACTTGGTCCTCATGGTATCAACATTGCAGGTTTTACCAAAGAATTTAACGATAAAACTGCCAAACAAGCAGGACTTATCATCCCTGTTGTGATAACAATTTATCAAGACAGATCATTTGACTTCGTGCTCAAAACTCCACCAGCAGCTGTTTTAATTAAAAAAGCTCTTGGTTTGGAAACAGCATCAGGTAAGCCAAACAAACAAAAAGTCGGAAAGTTAACTATGGCACAAGTTCGCGAAATCGCTGAAACAAAAATGCCAGATCTCAATGCTTCATCAGTTGAACAAGCTATGTCAATGATTAAAGGCACAGCAAGAAGCATGGGAGTTACAGTTGAAGAATAGTGGAAGAGATTAACTCGTAAATACCACAGGAGGCTATTATGAATAACGGTAAAAGATACCAATCAATAAAAAATTCTATTGATAGCAAAAAGCTTTATGAACCAAAAGAAGCTTTTGATATCATGACAAATGCCCCAAAAGCAAAGTTTGATGAAACTGTTGAACTTCACGTTCGTTTGGGTGTTGATGGAAGAAACGCTGACCAACAAGTTCGTGGCGTTGTTGTTCTTCCAAATGGAACAGGTAAAAAAGTTAAAGTTTTGGTTATCGCAAAAGGTGACAAAGCAACAGAAGCTGAACAAGCAGGTGCTGACGTAGTTGGTGCTGAAGATGTTGTTGCAAAGATTGCCAACGAAAACTGGCTTGACTTTGATGTTTGTATCACAACTCCAGATATGATGGGTGTTGTTGGTAGAATCGCTAGAGTTCTTGGACCAAAAGGTTTGATGCCAAACCCAAAGAGTGGAACTGTTACAATGGATGTTAAAAAAGCAATCCATGATGTTAAAGCCGGAAAGGTTGAATATCGTTTGGATAAATCAAACAACATTCACGTTGTAATTGGGAAACTCAGTTTTGGTAGTGAAAAACTTGCTGAAAACTATGACACTTTAATTAGTGCTATAATCAAAGCAAAACCAGCATCTGCAAAAGGACAATACATTCGTAATGTTGTTGTTGCAAGCAGTATGGGACCTGGAATTAAGCTTAACACAAGAGCATAACAAAACAAAAAAGTATGACAACCATTCGGTTGCCATATTTTTTATTATATGTCATTTTGACTGCCGACCACAAAGACTTGCTTTGGAAAAATCTCAACATCTTAAAGAAGATGGGATTTCTCCTTTGCCCGTCAAGGAAGTAATGGTCGAAATGACTTTTTATAATAATCCTATGTCATTTCGACATTTACTTCGAAGTATGACCTTGGAGAAATCTCTTCCTTATTGCCATTTTACTTTTTTTGAATTTTGTGTTACAATATCTCGCAAAAGAAGGTAAAAATATGTACGATGAATTAACTCAAGAAGATATACAAAAAATGCAAGAGGAACTAGATTACAGAATAACTGTAATTAGGAATGATTTGCATGAAAAAATAATGCAGGCCAAAGAATGGGGCGACTTTTCAGAAAATGCTGAATATCACGAAGCAAGACGCGCAAAAGGTAGAAATGAAAGCAGAATTGAATATTTGCAAAATATGATAAAAACAGCAAAAATTGTTGAATCAAAACAAAATTCAGATTGTGTTGGAATGAATAGTAAGGTTGAAGTCGTTTATGAAGAAGATGGAAGCACTGACACATATGAAATAACTTCAACAGTTGGACAGGATGCAATCAACAACAAAATCAGCAAAGATTCCCCATTTGGACAAGCTGTTTGGGGTAAAAGAGTTGGAGATAAAGTACTTGTAAAAGTAAACGATATTGTATCATATTACGTTACAATAAAATCAGTTAAATGATAAAATCAAAAAGCAGTTGAGATTTCTTATTAGCTGTTGCTACGAAGTTGGTATCGAAATGACTATTTTATTATATTCTATGGCATTTAGGCTATCGCTCCCAAAGACCGGCTTTGGAGAAATCTCTTCATCTTTTAAGCAGTTGAGATTTTTCGGTTGCGGGTTCGAAGATGCCACACTCGAAATAACTTTTTATTATTATATGTCATTTCGACCTTTGCTTCGAAGTATGATCTTGGAGAAACCTCAACTGCTTAAAAAATTTGTTTTATTTTATAAAATTGTATAAAATCGTTTGACAGAGTTATACTATTTATACTAAAATGCAATTGATATTAAAAGGAGAAAGGGAAGTATGAAAAAATTCAAATTATTAGCAAGTATTGCTTCAATGTGTTTGGCAATTGCAGTTCTTTGTTTTGGTGTATTTGCAGCATCAAGTGTAACTTACACAATTTCTGGTACAATCAGTTATGAAGTAAGTGATTTCTTTATGGACATAACAACAAGAGTTTATTATCTTGAAACCGAAAATGTATCTGATTCTGATATGGGGACAAAGGCAACTGAATTACAAACAGCAACAATAACAGATGATGCAATAGACGGATATAATTATGCTGGGGTTAAAGGCACATATGCTTATGACAATGGAAACCATACAGTTGATGGAACAGTTATTACAAAAAGTGACGATAATGCTACAGGTCTTACTCTTACATCAAACGCATTAAACGTAGAATTTGGTAAAGAATATGGTAGTGAAACAAAAACAAAAGCATATACATATTTTGTAGTAATTACATTTAAAAATTATGCTTCAAGAAATTTGAAAGTAAATTACACGGTTCAAAATATTACTATCGCAGCAAAAGAAGGCTCAACTGTAACAACAAATGTTGGCACTGTATTGAAAGGTGTAACAGCAGACGGGATTGCACAAAATGGAGAAGGAAGAGTTGTTGTTGGTTTAACACTAAAAGATAAAACAAAAGGAATTCCATCAGCAGATGAAAATAAGTGGAGTCTTCCAATTACATTTGCTTACTAAAATTAGTTTAAAATAAAAATATGACGATATCAAATCGTCATATTTTTTTAAATTTTAATTAAATAGTTGTATTATAAATTATATAAAATATCATTACAAACTACTTAATCACTTCACTTAAAGCAAGGAGTATTCCAAGTTTACCATATTCATAGGTAAGTCCACCTTGCATATACGCCGTGTATGGTTCAATGAGTGGACCATCACAACTAAGTTCGATTGTGGAACCAGATGTAAAACTCCCACTTGCCATAATTTCTTCATGTGGATATCCTGGAGTTTCACCGGGAACAGGCGTTACATAACTTTCAACTGGGGCACACTTTTGAATGCCAACACAAAAATTGATTAAATTTTCTCTAGTGTATAGATCAATCGTTTGAACAATGTCTGTTCTTTCTTCATCAAATAATGGGTCAACTTTATATCCAAGTTTTTGTAGCATCAATGCTGAAAAGGTCATTGTCTTTAAACTGGAAGCGACAACGGTTGGAGCATTGTATAAACCTTTAAAGAAAGATAAAAGTTGGTTAAAGTTTGCACCAATATCTTTCCCAATACATGGGGCAGAGTATCTTTCTGCAACATCTTCTATTAAATCTTTTCTCCCAACGACATAACCACCAGATTTTGCCACACCGCCACCAAGGTTTTTCATAAGTGAACCAACAATAATGTCTGCACCAACTTCAATCGGTTCTTTTGTTTCAACAAAATCTCCATAGCAGTTGTCAACCATAATAATAACATCTTTGTCAACATCTTTGATTGCTTTGCAAACTTTTTCTATTTTGGCAATAGTCAAACTTTTTCTATGAGAGTATCCACGACTTCTTTGAATTTCAACAAGTTTAACTTTGCTTTGTTTTAATCTATTTTGAATTGCATCAATATCAAAATCATCATTCACGAGTTCAATTTGTTCGTACTTAATACCATTTTTAAGTAATGAATTTTTGCTTGTCCCAGTAAGCCCAATTATGCTTTTTAATGAATCATAAGGTTCTCCTGTTATAGAAATCATTGTATCGCCATATTTTAAAAGTCCAGAAAATGTTAGGTTAAGAGCGTGTGTTCCACTCATAATTTGTGGACGAACGAGTGCATCTTCTGCTTTAAAAATTTGAGCATAAACTTTTTCCAATTTATCTCTGCCACCATCACTATACCCATAGCCAGTAACTTCGGCAAAATCTGAACATGATAATCTGTTATCTTGAAATGATTGCAACACTTTTGCACTATTTATTAAAGCGACTTCATCATATTTTTTAAATATTGGTTCAAGTTCGCTATCACAATTTTTTGCAAGTTCAACTAATTTTTCATTTATATTTAATCCGTAAAACATTTCTTCTCCTATTTGTAACCATAGTAGTTTACTTGTTTTTAGTACTTTTGTAAAGTAAAATACAAGTCCTTGACATGATAAGCGTTTGTGTAGTAGAATTGTGCGTAAATTATTTAAGAGAAATTATGAGAAGAACTATTTTATATATAAGGGGATATTTGATTTTACCACCACCAACCAAAATTAAATAAAAACTACGCAATACTTT
>DJER01000025.1:32823-32980 GCA_002431905.1 Christensenella sp. UBA5893
ACTACGCAATACTTTGTTTACTGCCAAATTTTCAGCATAGTCATTTGGGAAACCAAATTCCTGCGTTGAAAAATTTGTCGAGCCTCGTCTTGCTTGTTTTTATTTAATTTTGGTACAAAAAACTATATTATATAAAATAAAAACTACGCAATACTTT
>DJER01000025.1:33047-39139 GCA_002431905.1 Christensenella sp. UBA5893
ACTACGCAATACTTTGTTTACTGTCAAATTTCCCACACAGTCATTTGGGCAACCAAATTCCTGCGTTGATGCATTGGTGTACTCCGTAAGCAGTTGAGATTTCTCCATTGCCCGTCAGGGAATCGTTGGTCGAAATGACTATTTGATAGACAATTGAGATTTTTTGTTGTGTGCTTGAAGGTGTCATATTTGAAATGACTATAAAAAAATATTTATGTCATTTCGACACACTCTCCAGAGTGTGACTTTGGAGAAATCTCAACACTATAAAAATGGTAGACAAATGCAATTTATGCAGTTATTAAAATTGGTTTAATTTGATTATAAAAATATATATAAAATACAAAAAGGATAAATAAAAATAATGGAAAATAATAATGAAGTTGGCAATAATAATGTTGCCAATGATGAAATAAAAAATGAAGTTGTTTTAGATGAAAAAAATAAAACAACAAAAAAGAAAAATATATTTGTAAGGGTATGGCAATACTTTACAACTTATGAAAAAATTTGGTTATTTGTACTTTGGTCAGCAGGTATAACACTTGGAATTTTATTCCCAGAAGGTGAAGTTTGGTGGGTACAAATGTTTGCTATGATTACTTTGGTTGGTGGTTGTACATGTGAATTGCTACTTTCAAAGCAATCAAAATGGGCATTTATTATATCGTTCTTTTTCTATGACTTAACACAAATTGTTGTTTATGTCGCAAATGGATATTATGTTAGTGCATTGTTTGAAGTTTTGTTCTGGTGTCCAATGCTATTTATATCTTTCTTTGCTTGGGATAAAAAGAAAGACCAAGAAGATGCAAATTTAACACAAGTAAAAGCGATTAACTATAAAAAAGAAGCAGTAATGTTTGTTGGCGTTCTCGTTATTTCAATCGGAATGGGAGTATTATTTACATTTGCAGGAACTTGGTTCCCAGGAACATGGTTTAGTGGATTAAGTGAACATTGGTATATTGATGCAATCGCAAACACATTTAGCGTATGTAATGGGTTATTCTTGTGGTTTAGATACAAAGAACAATGGATTGCATGGCTCGGTGTTACTGTATGCGAAAGCATTATGTGGATATTAAGCAAACAATGGGTAATGCTTATTTTGGAACTTGGATATTTGACTAATACTATTTATGGTTACATCAAATGGACGAAATATGTAAAAAATCATAAAAATGAAGATAAACCTATGGAAATTTCAAAAAAATAGTGATATAATATTTTTGAAGGTGAAAAAATGAAAGTTAAAGTAGGCAAAAAAGAGTTTGATTCAAAAATCTTATTTAATACAGAAGAAAATTCCTATCGTATTGAAATTTTGGATAATTCAAACGTAATGGGCTATGCAACATTTAGGATAAAAAGAAACAGATACCAAGATTCAATTTGGCTTTATAAAATTGAAACATATCCAAAGTATGCACATACTGGAGTTGGAACGGCAACAATAAATTTGCTTGAATATTTTGCTTTGCAAAACAAAGCACAAGTTGTTGAAGGTAAGTTCTATCCAGAAAATGAATTTGCAAAACCATTTTATAACAAATATGGCTATTCAATCGAAAAAGAAGATTATGAAACCTATATTTACAAAGCATTGGATTATAAAAAAATAAAAGAAAACATTGAGCCAAACATAACAAAATATGAAGAACAACTTGATGAACAAAGTGAATTAAATATGTAATAAAAAAAATCTACGAAAATAAATTTGTTTCGTAGATTTTTTTATAGTGAGAATTGGTCATTTTTATTATTTTCATGTTCAAGATAGTTTTCAAAACTTTCACAAGCTTCATAAAGTTCTTCGCTTGTTTGTCTTTCTGGACCATCACTGTCAAGACAATCAATCATTCTTGCAAATTTGATAAGTTCTTCCTTTGAAAGTTTTTTGCCAGCAAGTTTTGAACAAATATGAAAAGGTTTTCTATATCTGTTGTTTCTTCTTTCTTTTTTTATTGTAAGGCTATACAATTCTTCTGGGAATTCTCTTACAACTGCAGTTTTTGTTTGATTTTCATCAGTTGGAACAATTTTATATTTATCTCCGCATTTTTTAACCAAAACAAAATTGCTTCTATCTTTTAGTATATTTCTTCCAATAACATATCCATAATCATTGGTGTCAAAAGAGTGAACATGATATAATTTTACAATTCTCAAATCATTTACGTTAGTCATTTTTTCTTCTCCTTTTGAATATTTCTTTATCGGTCTTTTTTACACCGAAAGCGTATTTTATACACTTTTACGGCACTTGTCAAGAGGTTTTTTAAATTTTTTTAAAAAATTATTATTTACTATTTTTCATATTAAAAAAATGTGGTATAATATAATTATTATGGATAAATTTATTAAAGTTCGTGGTGCAAGAGAAAATAATTTAAAGAATGTTAATGTTGACATTCCAAGAGATAAACTTGTTGTGTTTAGTGGTGTTAGTGGTAGTGGAAAGAGTACACTTGCTTTTGACACTATTTTTGCCGAGGGGCAAAGAAGATATATCGAAAGTTTGTCAAGTTATGCAAGAATGTTTTTGGGTCAAAGCCAAAAGCCAGATGTTGACCAAATTAGTGGACTTAGCCCAGCAATATCTATCGACCAAAAAACAACAAGCCATAACCCAAGGTCAACCGTTGGAACTATAACCGAAATCTATGATTATATGCGTTTGCTTTATTCACGCATCGGTGTGCCATATTGTCCACATTGCAATGTGCCAATAAAAAAACAATCAATTGACCAAATTATAGACAAAATTTTGCAAAAGGAAGAAGGAACAAAAGTTATTGTTCTTGCTCCACTTGTAAGACAAAAAAAAGGCGCTCAAGAAAAATTATTTGAAAAGTTAAAAAAGAGTGGCTATGTTAGAGTTGAAGTTGATGGAATAATTTACACTCTTGATGAAAAAATTGAACTTGATAAAAACAAAAAGCACGATGTTGCAGTAATTATAGATAGACTAGTCTTAAATAAAGATGTAAAACCAAGACTTTTTGAAAGCGTTGAAACAGCAGTAAAACTTGGCGACGGTATTTGCCTTGTTGAAGTAAATGGCGAGAAAGAACTATTTTCAACATTATTTGCTTGCCCATCTTGTGGTTGGACATTAGGTGAGATAACTCCAAGGCTATTCTCGTTCAATAGCCCAATAGGTGCTTGTCCAAACTGCACAGGAATAGGGTACACATTGGACATTGACGAAAGCAAAGTATTAAGAAATGCACATTTGTCCATTCGTGAAGGTGCGTTTAATATAACTGGTTGGAGTGGCGATAGAAACTCTATGGCAGGAATGTATTTTGAAATGCTTTCAAAAGCTTATGGAATTGACCTTAACTGCCCCGTAAGAGATTTGCCAAAAGACCAATTGGATATAATTCTTCATGGTAATGGTGGCGAAAAACTTGAAATGGAGATGCAAAATGCTCGTTTTTCTGGCAAATATAACGCATCTTTTGAAGGTATTGTAAACAATTTACGAAGAAGATACAAAGAAACTACAAGCGAATATATAAAGTTTGAAATTGGCAAGTTTATGGAAGAAATGACTTGCAAAACCTGTCATGGAAAAAGATTAAACGAACAAGCCCTTTCTGTTAAAATTGGTGGCAAGGATATTTTGGAAATGTCAAATATGAGTGTTATTGATTTGCTTGAATATATCGACACCCTTAAATTTGAAAAACAAGATATTCCAATAAGTGAACCGATATTAAAAGAAATCAAAGCAAGGCTTAACTTTTTGAAAGATGTTGGGCTTGGATATTTGTCACTTTCAAGAAGTGCCGAAACATTAAGTGGTGGCGAAAGCCAAAGAATAAGACTTGCCACTCAAATTGGTAGTGGACTTGTTGGTGTGCTTTATATTCTTGATGAACCTAGCATTGGACTTCATCAAAGAGATAACGATAAGTTGCTTGCAACATTAAAACATTTAAGAGATTTGGGAAATAGTTTGATTGTTGTTGAGCATGATGAAGATACAATTCGTTCTGCTGACTATATTGTTGATGTTGGACCAAAAGCAGGTATTCATGGTGGCGAGATTGTTGCGTGTGGAAGTGTTCAAGATATAATCAATTCGCCAAAATCGATTACAGGCAAATATCTTTCTGGCGAAGAGAAAATTGAATATAGCAAAGAAAGAAGAAAGCCAAAAGACTTTTTGCATATTATTGGTGCAAAACAAAACAACTTGAATAACATAAATGTTGATATTCCACTTGGCGTGTTCACTTGTATAACCGGTGTTAGTGGGAGTGGGAAAAGTAGTTTGGTAAACGGCATACTTTATCCATATTTGGCAAATGCTCTCAATGGTGCAAACAAACAACTTGGCAATGTGAAAGAAATTAAAGGAATTGAAACCCTTGACAAAGTAATTTGTATTGACCAATCTCCAATAGGAAGAACTCCAAGAAGTAATCCGGCAACGTACACAGGAGTGTGGACACCAATTAGAGAACTTTTTGCAAAAACTGTTGATGCAAAAATGAAAGGTTACACATCTGGAAGATTTAGTTTTAATATTAAAGGTGGAAGATGTGAAACTTGTGAAGGTGCAGGTGTAAAGGAAATTGAAATGTATTTCTTGCCAGATATCACTGTTCCTTGTGAAGTATGTAAAGGAAAAAGATATAACAGTGAAACATTGGAAGTAAAATACAAAGGCAAGTCTATTGCTGATGTTCTTGATATGACAGTTGAAGATGCTTGCAAGTTTTTTGAAAATATACCAAGCATCTATCCAAAAGTGAAAGCACTAAACGATGTGGGACTTGGATATATCACATTGGGTCAAAGCTCAACAACATTAAGTGGCGGTGAAGCACAAAGAGTAAAACTTGCAACAGAACTATGTAAACGTAGCACAGGCAAGACAATTTATATACTAGATGAACCAACAACAGGACTTCATGTTGATGATGTAAAAAAACTTATTGCAATTTTGACAAAATTAGTGCAAAATAATAATACGGTTGTGGTAATTGAACACAACCTAGATATGATTAAGTGTGCAGACTATATAATTGACCTTGGCCCAGAGGGTGGAAATGGTGGTGGAAACATCGTTGCCAAAGGTGCACCAGAAGAAGTTGTAAAGGTTAAGGGTAGTTACACAGGCGAATATCTTAAAAAGGTACTAGATTGATAAATTATTATAAAGAGTTAGGTGTAAATAGGAATGCAAGTAGGCAAGAAATAAAGCTTGCTTATTTGTCTATGCTAAAAAAATATCATCCGGATGTTTATGATGGTGACCCAGAGTTCGCCCAAAATAAAACAGCATTAATCAATGAATGTTATGCAACACTCAAAGATGATGAAAAAAGAAAGGCATATGATATTGAACTTGAAAAGTTTGAACCAAAGCAAGAGCAAACAAACAAAACAAAAAGTGAAGATGACTTTGTTTTAAGAGAGTTCTTTAGAAGATTTAAAACCAATCTACACAAAGATAAACCTCAAAAAGAAAAAAAACAAAAAATAAAAACCAATTTACAAAAAACAAAAGTACAAAAAAACGAAAAAGAAGATTCTCAAGTAACAAAAGTTTGTGAAGATGACAGCGAAAAACGAGAAAATAAAAAACTAACAATATACATAATAATCATATTAGCAATAATTCTTGGCATAATTGCTTTGTGTATGATAATTGATTAACAAAAACACCCATAAATATGGGTGATTTTTGTATTGAAAAGCAGTTGAGATTTCTCGTGAGTAGGTCTTTGCGGGTTAACTTGAAATGACTATTTTATATCACATCGTCATTTCGACACACACATCGCAGTATGGCATCAACCTTGCGTCAAAACACCCGCTTGTACTCATTTTGAATGCAATGCATCCAAAATTTCGGTTTGCACGCTCGGTTTTTCCTTTCGCCAAAAACAACAACTGTTTTTGGGGTGCCCCGTATAAAAGGTCATTTCGACACATACTTCGAAGTGCGACTTTGGAGAAATCTCTTCTGCTTTCAAAAAATTTTTCGACAACTTTTGTTATTCGTTTGACTTTCCCCTAGGGGGGGGGGCTATACTAAAATTGAATAAGAGTGTGGGTTTTATCCATACTAA
>DJER01000023.1 GCA_002431905.1 Christensenella sp. UBA5893
GTCAATTTTAAAATATCAAAGATTGCAACGTTTGACCTTCTTTTAGTTCTATCATTTTTATATAGCCCGATGCTTTTTTCTCTACTTTCTTTGCATCCGACATTTTACAAACAATAATATATGCAATTTTGTTTCTTTCTAAATAATTTATGAGATTTGCTGGAACGAATGTGTATCTATTTTTTTCAATGGACTTATTAAGTTCCTTTATATATTGCTCATTATCATCATAATCTTTAAGGTTTAATTCATTAAAGTTCTTGCTTTGTTTAGAAATATTCTCATATTCACTATTTGGTATTTGAACAATAACAATGCCAGCCTTTGTACTTTCAATATTTTTTAACGCCAAAAACTCAGACAATAATTTATCATAAATTTTTTTTGCCCTTTTTTCCATTTCTTCAACCGACAATGAAAGTGCTGACTCATTAAGTTTTATTACATCTTTTCCATTCTCTTCGTCAAAATGTACATATTCACCATTTATACCAAGCATTTTTTTTACTTTGTCAATATCAAAATTATATTTTGCAATAATTTTTTTGAAATCATCTCTGTCAAAAAGTGCTGTAAAATTTAATGCAATATCAAGCCTATGTGCTGTAAGTGCACATGGAATATCCAAATAGTAATTTGAATTGTATTTATAATTCCCACTCAACTTTTTTATTGGCATCAAAAATTCAAATTGCTGTTTCATTTATTTCCCCTTTAAAACTTACAAACATATTATCATCAAATCCCAATTAAGTCAATCTTTATAATGTTTTTAAAATAAAAAACACACATTTTTGTGTGTTTTTGTGATTATTATTTCTTTACTGGATAAATCTTTTCCATCCCACCCATATATTTTCTCAATACTTCTGGAATTGTTACACTGCCATCTGCATTTTGGCATTGTTCAACAATTGCTGGCAAAACTCTGCTTGTTGCAAGTCCTGAAGCATTAAGAGTGTGACAGAATTTGATTTTTCCTGTTTCTTTGTCTTTGTAACGGATATTGCCTCTTCTTGCTTGATAGTCGTTTGCATTGCTTGCGGATGAAACTTCTTTGTAAATCCCCATACTTGGAATCCAAACTTCAATATCATATGTTCTTGCCATTGAGTGTGAACAATCACCAGCTGCAAGTTTGCTTAACCTAAAGTGAAGTCCAAGACCTTCAACCAATTTGCAAGCTTTGTTTACCAATTCTTCAAAACTTTGCTTTGAATTTTTTTCTGTTGCATATTGGAACATTTCAACTTTGTTAAATTGATAACCCCTTATCATACCCCTTTCTTCTGTTCTGTATGAACCTGCTTCACAACGATAGCATGGAGTGTAAGCAAATAATTTTTCTGGCAAATCTTCTTCTTTTAATATTTCATTTCTATGATAGTTTACAAGTGCAGTTTCTGCTGTTGGAAGAATAAATTTCTTTGGTTCAACACCTTCAAGCCAAAAAACGTCTTGTTTGAATTTTGGGAATTGACCTGCAACAAATCCACTTTCTTCATTAAGAATGTGTGGTGGCAAAATAAATTTGTAACCATCTGCAATATGTGTGTCAATAAAATAATTAAGAAGAGCCCATTCAAGTCTTGCACCAAGTCCCGTATAGAACCATGTGCCTCTGCCACTTACTTTTGCCGCTCTGTCATAGTCAATTAGTCCCAAACTTTCACAAAGTTCAACATGGTCTTTTGGTTTGAAATCATACTTTCTTGGTTCGCCAAACATTTTTAAAACTTTGTTATTTTCTTTTTCGCCTGGAAGTAAATCATCGTCAGGGATATTTGGAAGTGGTGCAATAAAGTTAAATATGCCATCTTCAAGTTCTTTTAACTTTTCATCATACTTTGCAATTTCAACATTCATTTCTTTTACTTTTGCAAATATTTCTTCCACATTTCCACCCTGTTTTTTTATTACAGGAACGCTTGCTGATAATTGATTTTTTTCTTTCTTTAAATCTTCGGCTTTGACTATAAGTTGTTTCCTTTGATTATACATACCAATAAGTGGTGTAAAATCAACATCAAAACCTTTTTTTGTTAATGCATCGTGAACATATTTTGTTTCATTTACAATTCTATTTATGTCTAACATTTTTATCTCCTATTTTGAATTATAGACTATTACGCCACAAATTGCAAATAAATAGACAAAAAACAATAAATTCAAAATATTTTTTGCAAAATTTGTTTTTTATTTTTTAACATATTTTATATAATAAAATTACAATACTTTATGGATGGAGCAAATTATGATTGTACAATTTTTATGTGGAATAGGAATATTGCTTTTTGGCGTAAGCGTTATGAGTTCATCCTTTGAAAAACTATGTGGTGCAAACTTTAAACACAAAATTTCAAAATATGGCAACAGCAAAGTAAAAAACGCTTTGATTGGTTTTGGTCTTGATATGGTTATGCAATCAAGCACAGCATCTGTTTCGCTTATTATGGGATTGTGTGGTGCTGGGGTTCTAACTTTGGCACAAACAATTGCAATTATGATGGGAACAAATATTGCAAGTGCAGTTTCGGTTTTGTGGGTTGCACTTCAAGGTGTTAATATTGTGAGTTATTTTGGGCTTTTGATTGTGATTGGATTTTTCATAAAGCTATTTGCAAAATCAAACACAATGAAAAACTTTGGAATGTGTCTTTGCGGATTTGGACTTATATTTTGCGGAATGGCATATATGGGAATTGCAACAAAAGAATTAAGTTCAAGTCAAGGATTTGTGGACTTTTTCTTTAAAATAAACAACCCATGGATATTATTCTTTCTTGGTTTGCTTTTGTCTGCCCTACTTAACAGTTCGCTTGGAACAACTGCAATTGTTGCATCAATTATGACATCAAATCCGGAACTTTTGTCTATTCATAATGCAAGTTATATAATTTTTGCAATGAATGTCGGAACATGTTTCACTTTGATTCTGATTGGGCTTACAAGCAAAAATAAGCAATCACTAAAAGTTAGTTTAAGTTACCTTTTATTCAACATTATTGGTGCGATTATATTTTGTCTTGTTTCAATCTGGGATTGGATTACGCCAGCAACTTCGTTTATATATGACCCAACATTAAAAATCATTTTTGTAAACATTATTTTCAATGTTGCCACACTTTTAATCTTGTTACCTTTTACAAATCAAATTGCAAAACTTCTTGACAAAATTATACCCGATAAAAAGCAAGATAAATTTGAAAATATATCTTCGCTTCCAACCCTTGGTTATATTCAACTTGGTTCAAATTCGATTTCTTATTTTAAAGAAACTTGCCGAACTCTTGAATATGCAATGGATTACACAAAACACTCATCAAAAAATAGAAAAAATATAATTCTTGAACACGCAGATAATATGATTGTAATGTCAAAAGAAATGAACAAAAAACTTTTTGAACTTGGTGGTGACTTTTCTTTTGAAAATGAAAAAGAAAAGCATGACATAAACAATATGTTTGTTGGAATTGAAAAAGCGAATGTAAATATTGAAAAATTGGTTAATTCTTGTGAATATAATAACAAAAAAGTAAAATTTAATGAAAGCCAGCAAAATATATTAAACGAAATGCAGGAAGTCGTTTTGAAAAATATTTCACTATCACGAACCATTGTTTCAAATTCTCTTACCAATGGCAGTAAGATTGAACAAAACGACGTGCAAAAAATTGTTGACAATATGGCAAAAATTACAGCACTTAAAGTCGATGCAAAAAAATCAATCATACAAGAAAACAATACAAGCAACTTTGACAAATTGACCTGCTATCTTAATGTGATAAATTACTTTGAAGAAATAACAACAAATTTAACTGATATAATTCTTAACATTGCAAATATAGAAACAAAGAAAGATATTTAGCCTCTGCTAAATATCTTTTTTCTCATTTTTATATTTTTCTTTATCTTCTTCAAGTTTTTTTATTCTTTTATTTAATTCATTTTTTGTTCTAAAATAACTTATCAGCATAATAATCAGTGCAACAAAAGAAACTGCCAATGTTATTCCACCTATTATCCACGATATTAAATTTAGTGTTGACGTAAGTAACATTTTATTCTCCTTTTAATTTTTTGTAAATATGATAGCAAATTTTTATCGCATCTTGTGCACTTGATATAATTCCACCAGCGTATCCAGCACCTTCACCACAAGGATAAACACCTTTTACATTGCTACAAAAATCTTCATCCCTAATTATTGTAATAGGGCTTGAACTTCTTGTTTCAACACCAATCAAGATGTCATCATCTTGTGCAAATCCTTTGTATTTGTTGTTAAAGTCCAAAATCCCTAGTTTTAAACTTTCATATACAAAATCTGGCAAACAGTTTTTTAGCTCAACAAATTTGTAAAATGGTCTATAAGAACACTCGCCAGCATTTGTTTTGTTATATAAAAACGAACCAACTGTTTGAACTGGCGCACCAAAATTTTTGCCACCCAAATCGTATGCCAATTTTTCATATTTTTCTTGAAAATACATTCCTGCCAAAACATCATCTGATTTCAAATCGCTTGGATTTACATTTACAAGCAATGCTGAATTTGAATATTTGTTATCTCTTGCAAAATTGCTCATTCCATTTGTAACAATTTCGCCTTCCCTACTTGAAGATGCAACAACATAACCACCGGGACACATACAAAAAGTGAACATTGCCCTGCCATTGTTTAAATGACTTACAAGTTTATAATCGGCATTTGGCAAATTTTTGTTATAGTTTTTACCATACTGCATAACATTAACATTTTCTGCTTTTTGCTCAATTCTAACACCCATTGCAAAAGGTTTTTGTGCCATATCAAAATTATGATTTTTTAAAACTTTAAATGTATCTCTTGCACTGTGCCCAACACACAGGGCAAGCAAATCAGTTTTAAATTTTTCAACTTTGTTTGTTAAAACATCTTTGGTTTCAACATACTTTATCTCATCATTTTCAATCCCCAAATTTACAAGTTTTGTATTAAACAAAACTGTTCCACCAAGGTCTACAATTTCTTGTCTTATATTCTTTACAACTTGCCTTAACTTATCCGTCCCGATATGAGGTTTACCCTCATACAAAATTTCTTCAGGCGAACCATGCAAATAAAGTTCTTCAATTGCAATTTTGCAAAATTCATTATTTACATTTGTGTTAAGTTTTCCATCACTGAAAGTTCCTGCTCCACCTTCGCCAAATTGGACATTTGAAAACTTGTTTAACTTTACACCATTCCAAAATGCTTGAACACTTTTTTGTCTTGAATCGACATCTTCACCTTGTTCAATAACAATTGGCTCTTGCCCCATTCTTGCAAGACATAATGCAAAAAACATTCCACTTGGTCCAAAGCCAACAACAATAGGTTTTGTTTTTTTATTTAATTTCTCAAGTTTAATTCCTTCTATTTTGTAATCTATTTTTTCAAAATTAAGATATTTTTCTTTATCCTTATTTTTTAAATCAACCCCAGCCGAATAAACATAAAAAATATTATTTTTATTTCTTGCATCAATAGATTTTTTTAATATTTTTATTTCTTTTATTTCATTTTTTAATAATTTTTCTAATTTATTTTTAAGGTCTTTTTTTGAGCTTTCTATTGGCATTTTTATATTATTTATTTTCAGCATAAACTTTCTCCAACAATTTTGCCACTTGTCCAAGCCCATTGCAGGTTGTATCCACCACAAAGCCCATCAACATCACACACTTCGCCAATAAAATAAAGCCCGCCAAGCTCTTTATATTCAAGGTCTTGTGTCAAGTCATGCAAGTCAACACCACCATTATTTACTTGGTTATTGTCATAAGTTCCAACAATATTAAACTCAAGTGATTTTATATTTTTAACTAGTTTTTGTATGTCGTTTTTATTTGGTTTTTCGTCTTCATTTATTTTGCAAATATTTAATAAATATTTATTTATTTCTTTATGAAAAATACCCTGCATAAATGTTGACATATTTTTATAGTTATTTTTTAACCTATTCGTTAAAATTTCTTCCAATTTTTCTTTTGAATATTTTGGCAAAAGGTCAACTGAAATTATGTTTTCATAGTTATGACTTCTTGCAAGCAAACTTGACAAATTAAATATGCAAATTCCGCTTAATCCATTATCTTTGAATAGGACTTCGCCATATTCACAAAAGCCTTTCAATTTTACTTCAACATTTGATAACCTAAGTCCAGATAATCTTTTTGTGTTTTGTTTGGTTTTTAATGCGACAAGTGACGGATAGAATTTGTTATATTTTATATTCATATTGTCAAGCAAATTTGGTGTGCTTCCTGTGGCAATAACCACCCTGTCAAAATGATATTGCCCATCAATTAAAAATCCATTGCCTTGCTTTTCAATTTTTTGAACTTGTGAGCTAATTACTTTAACATTTTTTTTACTTAAATAATTTGCAAATACATCTACAACACTTGTTGCTGTGTTTGATATTGGATATACTCTGCCCATATCGTCAACATATGTCAAAAGCCCAATCTTGTCAAAAAAATCAAGTGTGCTTTTATAGTCAAATCTTTGCAAGTAAGATTCTATATTTGTGTTATAAGAAAAGTTGTTATAATTTATATTCGTAAGATTGCACCTACCATTACCGGTAAGCAAAATTTTTTTACCTAATTTTTCTTCATTTGAAAAAATTGTTACATCGCCTGTGCAAAAACTTGCACACATAAGGGCACTTGCCCCACCACCTATAATTGCTATTTCCATAGATACATTTTAACATATACACAAAAAAAGTACAAACCTATGTTTGTACTTTTTTGTTTGTTAGCCACCTTTTGAATTATTCTTATCTTTGTTATCAATTTCCGCCTTTTGATTTTGTTCGGCAGTTTTATTTGACTTTAAGATTTCATCCATCATCTTTTGGTTTTGAGCAACTGAAGAAATAGTTGCAAGTTTTTCCATTTTTTTCTTCTTGTGTCTTGTCCATAACCAAAGAATCAAGACAATAAGAATGATTAACAAAATTATGCTTGAGATTAACACAATTGCCAAAGTGTAGTTTGCTTGTGACCTTATGAATTTTGCATTTTCTGTTATATATCCAAACAAGCCGTTTTGATTTATAACTTCGTAATATTGGTCAAGTTCAAGATTTATTACACTGTTGTCTATGTAGTCAAATGTTCCATCAAATGGATTTTCTTTTGTTCCAATTGGTTGCCAGAATCTTTCATCAAGGTTCATATCTGATTTGAGAACATAATATCCTTGTGCATAAGGTATTGTTGTTTCGGCTGGGATATTGTTGTTAATCAAATATGCCATTGCTGCAATTTGTCTTTCATTGTAAATTACATATGGATCACTTTGTGTTCCATAACCAGCAAACATTTCATAAACTTCAATCCAAAGTGTCTTACAGAATTTTGCTCTTATTGTGTTTGTTGAATCTGCATCAAAACCATTGTCTTTGTGAACAAGCAATTGTCTTGTATTTGCATCAATGGTTACATCATTTAATGTTAATGACACAAGTTCATATCTCTTTGATGTCAAAAGAACAATATCCAAATAGTTGTCATAGTTAAATGTTTTTGTTACTGAAATTGATTTTTGACCATCAAATTCAAACTCACCACCTTCGGCTCCATCAACAATAAATTCAACTCTTACTGTTTTTTGAGATATTACCAAAGAGAATTTAACATATCCCCTTACAGCATCTTCTTTTGTAATTCTGTATGTAAGATTTCCAATAACTCCAGAATATTCGCCATCCCAAGATTTGTGGTAATATCCATATGTTATATCTTTTACACCAAAGACAATTGTATCTCCAACTCTAAATTTGCCTTCAACATCTTGAATTTTTGACTCAATGGAAAGTGTTGCATTGTTAACTTGTTTTAGTCTTACATCAACTTCTTTCCCAAGGAATTTTGCAAATATAGTTGTTGGTTGTTCAATTACAAAACTCATTTGAGCTGTTGAATCTTGAATTGTTGAACCATTAACTGTCCAATAATAGAATGTATAACCATCATTTGGAATTGCATTTACTGTTATAGCCTCGCCATACAAAACTTCTTGTGTTGAGATAGTTGCTTCGCCATTGCCATAAGATTCAATTGAAACTTCCAAAGTATAATACAAGTAAACAACAATATCTTCTTCCGGCATTTCAATACTGAATTGTTCAGTGTTAAGTAAAGTTCTATCTTTTATTCCTTCTTCATATGACCAACCATAATATCTATAACCACGATTTCCTATTGGAGCATTGATAATAACTTGTGAGCCCGGCTCATATCTTATGCCTATAACTTCATATTTTTGCAAATCTCTGTATACAGGTTTTCTTCCTTCTTTTGCTGGGAACACTTCGTCATATACAATTTTGCTTAATGTTGAAGATGGAACAAGAACAACGTCAACTTTGTATGTAACAAGTTCCCACATTGCATACAATGTGCATTCATAATCTATTCCTTCTGTGTGTGACACTTCGGAGAATTCAGAACCATAGAATCCCAAAGTCTTTACTCTCGCTTGTCCATCAAATGAATAGTAGTAGATGTTTCCATTTTCAAACACATAACTTGCATCCAAAGAACCACTTTGCAATCCCCAACCAACAAAGTTATATTTTGCTCGTGTTGGATTCATTACTGATGATGCAAGTGCTGGGTTAAACACTGATTCGCCACTCTTTATTGTGCCCGTTGCACTTTCTGGGCAATTTTCGTAATTAAAGTTGAATGTTACATTATATGTGAACGCTTTTATTTGAACACTAATTACCATATCGCCTTTAATGTTTGAAACAAGTCCTTTTGAAAGTGAAGTTACACCATCTGGAGTAATTGTTGGAGTTGTGAAGTATTCATTTGAAACCAACATATATCCCGGATTGATTTTTAGTTGCATTCCAACTTTACCACCGGTTCTTACACTAAATTCAAATGACCTTTGATTTCCAAAATCTCTATATGTAATAAGTCCTTGAGTTGTGTTGCTATCGTATGTAAGTTCTGCACCTTTTACATCGCCGATAACTTCAACAAGAACAGCGTTATATCTTGCTCTTAAACTTATCACAACTTCTGTTGATTCAAAAATGTTTGAAAGTGTAATATTGTTATCTGTTGAACTGTTGTTTGCAAGAACAAATCCATTTTCTTCCAAATATTTTAATGTTACGACTTCGCTTGCAAGTGTTGAAATTTCATAAATTATTGAGTTTGTTTGTTTTTCTGATTTGATTAACTTTGTAACTGAATTTTCGGTTACTTCAAGTTCTCCAAAATCAGTAACTGGTTCCAATATTTCCTCTTCTGGCAATACCAATTTTACTGTGATTACAATTGATTGACCTTTGAACATTGCAACAAATTCCATATCGCTCTTAACGTCTGTTAATTGCAACATTTCATCAGTTGAATAATCTTGATAAACACCATCAACAACCTTTACCCATTTTTCAAAGACAAAATGCTCATTGTTTTGTGCTTCAACTTTTTGAGTGTTGTGTCCGTATCTTACTGTTACTGCAAAGTTTGTTTGTGGAATACCATCGTTGTAAACTATATTACCTTTTTGATAATCGTTTACAGAGAATTTGATTGTATATGTATTGATTGTATAGATTAAGTAAACTGTTATGTTGTCAATAATCTCAAAATCAATTGAATCATCTTCGTATGTTGCAACAAGACCTTCCATACTTGAAAGCATATACTCACTTGAACCACTCTTTGACCAACTGCTGAATGTGTAACCCTCTTTAACATTTAGTCTTGGAATAAGTTTTACCTGTGTTTTATATATTGCTTCATATGGAGTGTTTGAATTAAGCACAACATCGCTTTGACCACTTCTTTGCACAGTTATCAAACTTTCTGCATCCAAATCTCTGCTAAATGTGTTTTCATCTCTATAAACTGCAATAAATTTTACATTGTATTTATTTGTTGTAAATGGGATGGTAATTGTTCCATTTTCATAGAATTTTGTAAATGTTATTGTGTAAACATTTCCATTTTGTTTGATCACAAAGTTGCCTTTGCTTGTTGATGTTGTTTCAAAATTCCAATTTGCTGTGTCTGTGTCAACTGAATAGCCATGATTTGCTGTTACTGTGAATGTAAAGTTACTATCAACCAAAGCTCCATATGTATATGAATATACACTATTAACAACGCCGTCGATACTTATTGAACCTTTCATTTCATCAGCAATTATTGTGATATTTACAGTTTTTGGTTCAAAATTAACTGTGATAGTAATATCGCAAATAAAGTTTGACAACTCACGAATTGAATCAGCGTCACTTCCTGACAAGTTAAAGTTAATTCCGTTTGAATCAACAACCCAATCACTTAATTGATAACCTTCAAAAGAAGTTGCTGCCAAGTTTACAACACTTTCGGTTTTTGCAACAAATGTTACTTCGCCAACACCTTGTGTTGAATGTTCTCCACTATATGCATAACCTTTTGTTTTGTCGTTTACTTTTAAAGTGATTGTATTTTCTTTAAAGTCATAGTTTGCAGTAAGTGTTTCATCTTGCATAAATTCCAAAATTTGAATTGTTGGACTTGTTTTATCGGTCAAGTTATATGTTGATGTCCAATCTTTAAAGATATATCCCATTGTGTCTGTTGCAGTTATTGTCGCATTGTTTGTTGTCATAACATCAATGGTTATGCTACTACCTGCTGTGAGTGAATGATTGCTAATAAGCACATTTTCTTTGTTTCTTAATTCAATCTTTATGTCATGATGCCTTGAAATAATTGTCAAAACATAATTATTTTCGGTGTATTGTGCATCGGCAGATAGGTCACTTAATTGTTTGAATACAAAATCAGTTGTAATAGAATTTGTGTAAGAATCAAATGTCCAACCTTTCTTTGTTGGTTCAATGAGTTCTCCAAGTTTGCTATCATAACTAACCTCTTTTGATACTTTTACAACATTTCCATTTTGATCTCTTTCTTCAACTGTCCAAATGTTTGTATCAAAATCGCCGTATGTTCCCCCGTTTGCACTTAAAACAAGTTTGTAGTTTCGTGCAGTCCAAGTTACATACAATATTTTCTCTGGGAAGTAATTTTCACCCAAAATTGTATTTGCATCAAATGAAACATTGTTGCCGTCTAGGTCTTGCCACCCACTCATAGTGTAGCCATCTCTTGTTGCATCTGGAATTGTTATACCATAATCACTTAATTTACTGTTAAAGTCAATTTCAATTATTGCATAAGTGTTACCAGATTCAAATGTCCATTTTTGAGAATTTGTGAATTGACCTTCGTTTGCAAATAATGTTAATTTTACTGTTTTTGGATCATATTTTGCATAAATTACATTGTCTTTTGCAAGAACTGTGTATCCAACGTTTGCAAATTCTTCATTAACTGAAGCATTTATATCATCGCTATATCCAACAAATACATAACCATTCTTTGGTGTTGCAATGTCATTTAATGATATAACTCTGTAATATTCGTATTTGCCGTCTATTACACTTGTTGTTCCACCTTGAAGTGAAGCATCATCGCTATAAACACCATTAACTTTTGTAACATTAACAAGTTTTACATCAAATGTTTTGATTTCCCATTTTGCATATGCTGATCTTTCAGCTTCGTCAATTGACCAAACTGAAGAATCAATTGTTGTGTTCAATGTAATTTGATTTGTGAAATCTTCATCCCAGAACCAACCAACAAATGTATAACCTTCGTGTCTTGGTTGTGGCATAAATGTGTATGTTTCACTAATCTTTCTGTCGTAAATCAAATCATAGTTTGATGTCCCATTATCTTCAATAAGATTTGGGTTAATCATTCCAGAATTTGTAACATAATATACAAAGTTAAGTTTTACAAGTTTGTTTGTGATTGCCCCTTTTACATCGCCAGCAAAATAGTTTTTACCATCCTTGCCTGACAATATAAATCTAACAATTTTGTCTATTCCAACTGTTGAATCTTCATCCAAATCACTATTAAAGTATTTTGCACTGATTACAACATCATCGCCACTTGCCAGCCCATTTTCGATTGTAAATTCACCCAAAACAATGTTATTTCCGTCAAATTCCTTAATAAAGTTGTTTGAATTGCTGATTGTTAATTCTTTTTGATTTATTGTGAATTGTACACTATCATCAAATGAAAGGTTAAAGTTTTCTGACGTTATATTTGATTTTATTGGATAATTGCCAACAATAAACTTTGTTTCTCCTGACAAGAACTCAATATATAATGCACCATTAACTTCGCTATTATAGTCCCCGTTAAAGTCTGTTGTTTCCAAATCTTCAATAGAATACAAAATATCAAAATTGTTTGTTCCATAAACACTTTCTTGCCCACTTGTTGGAACAATCTTTACATTTCTCTTTGTAATTTTGCCAAAAAGTGAATTTGTTATATTAAAGTTAGAAACATTTCCACCTGCCAAGTTTACAATGATTTTTGCATTGTCACTGATATTTTGTTCTTCATATTGTCCATATGCACTCAAATGATAAATGTTTTCGTCAAGTTCAACATTTGAGCTATCCAAAATTGTGATTGTTCCATAAAATTTTGTTGATTTGTCATATGGTTTGTCAAGGTTTTCGCCTTTGAGAATAATATCTTTTTTACTTATAACATATTCCACTTCACTTGTTAAGTCAAATTGTTCAAAGTTCAAACTTGAAAGTGTCCAAGTGCTAACTTTGTATGAACCAACATCAACTCCATCTTCAAAAGTGATTGTTCCTGTTAATATTTCGCCATTTGCATCGTAGTCTAATAATGTTATATCAACTGGGCTAATATTTTGTGTATCATATTGCTTTTGCAATATTCTTATATTCTTTTCGGTTGAAAGAATTATAACAGTTGTACTTAATGCCTTTTTGATTGTGAACAAATCTTTTCCACTTTCAAGTGTTACATTATAGTTTTTGTTATCACAATTTTCCAATTGAATATCATATAATCCAACATCTTCGCCCGGAGTTCTTGTGAAATACAAGTTGATAGATTCATTCAAATCTGTTGTAATTGTAAATATAAGTTGTGGGTCAGCACTACCATAGTTTTTGCCAAATTTATCAGCTGGAATATCGCCATTCTTTACAACAAAGTCATATTTTTGTATTTCAAATGTAAATGTATTGTCTGTTGCAAATTCATAGAATGTTGAATTTAGTACAACAGTGAAAGTGTATTCTCCAACATATTTTGGTGCTTCTTCACTGTTATATTCAGTTGATTTATAGTTGTATGTTAATGTTGGCAATGCTTCTTGGATACTTTCGTCAACATATGATATTATAGGTTTTATTTGTACTATACTATTACTATATATATATATATAAGATATACCAGTAAAATCTATTTTTATTTTTGATTTAACAATGCTTACATTCCCAGACAACTTAAACAAATAATTTGCTGTTTGATTTATGCTTTCGCTATCAATTACTGTAAGTCCCGACAAATCAATTTGAGTTAGGTCAATAGCTCCCAAAGTGTCTTGCTTGTTGAATTTTACAATTCCTTCCAATGTTTGACCACTAACAATAGTTCCAACCATTGTAAAGTCTTCTTCCTTGTATGGAATTGCATATTCGCCACTTGCCTTGTAAGATAATTCCTTATTTACATTAAGTGTGATTACTCTTTGTGTGATTTTCCCCTTGCCGGTTACGTTAAGTATATAGTTCTTTGCTGGGAGTGTGTCTGCATTCTTAATCGCAAAGACAATTGAATATTCATCTTGGCTTGCATTTTTTACTGCAATGTTATCTCTGTCAACATAAGTACCTTCAATTTCAATGCTATCGCCAGCAAATACCTGTGATGAACTTAAAACTGTACTGTTGTTGATGTTTGTAACACTACTTGTTGCGTCATACTCTTTTTCACTCAAATAATCAACTTCGGTTATTGTAAATGGTATGATTTCAAATTCATACTCATCGCCATCAACAAGTTCGCAGTTGTTGATTGTAACTTTGACATGGTATGTCCCAACATTGATTGCACTATCTTCAACCAAACTAATTGTTCCTAGTGTTGTATCTTTTGTCGTGATTGTTTGCAATTGTTTATTTGTATCAAAGAATGTGAATGCCAAACTATCCAATGCTTCAGCCTTTGAATATACAATTTGTGTTTGACTTAAATATGCGTCACTTTTTGATATCTCAAAAGGAACGATTTCTATTGCACCAGATTTTCCTATAACATCATAGTTTTTGTCAATGATGTTTTCGCCTTTTGCAATAATTTCTAGGTTTTCAAATATTACATATCCATCTTTATTATCGCTAGGATTTTGTGTGTAAGTGCCAACACCAAGTCCAACTTTTGACAATCTGTATTCGCCTTTAAGTTCTTGTCCATCAATCAATCCAGATACAAATTCTGGTTCAATCTTTGATCTATGGTCGCTTGTTGGATTGTAAACTTTTTCTATAGGGTTGTCACCCAAACTAAATATAATTGCACGTTTTGACACTTTGAATTCAATTTTGTTATCTGCGTGATCAAGAACATTGAATACAAAGTTGTTTGTATTTGAAGATACTGTTGCTTCATAGCTACCTGCATCAACAACTTCTTTGTCATATGACACTGTTAGTGCTACTTTTGCAACATCTTGCAATTCATCTTCCAAACTATCAAATGTCAAATATTCGTTAATTGTTTGAACTTGACCATTGTATACTAAATTGAACTTTTTAACTGCTATGTCAACATTTTTGCTATTTATTGTAACATCGCCTTCAAAATTAAATTCATAATTGCTTGTAAAGTCATCAGTTTCATTTTTAACTTTTAACTCTTGCACATCAATATTTGCTAAATTTAATTCATAACTTCCTGCATTTTGATTGTTTATCTTAATTCTTCCTGCAAGAGATTGTTCATTTACAATTGAGCCACTAACAATTTCCAAGTTTGCAACATCAACATATTGAATTTCATTGTTAAATGTTAATGTGTAGCCGTCTTTTACCTTTAAACTTACTTTTCTTGCTTTGATTTCGCCTTTCAATGTTAAATCATCAATTGTGTAGTTTGAGCTATCTTGTCCTGATATTGTAAATTTGATTACATAGTCTCCAACACCTGTTACAATTTCGCCATTATCGTTATAGTAATTTGCCTCAATTGTAACATCGTCTTGATTGCCATCTTTTGAGCAAATATCTTGTGAAGTCAAACTTCCCAAAACTTTGCTTGTTGCATCATACTCTTTTGAAGTATCGCAATCAACAACAAGAATTTCTTTTTGCTTTACATCAAATTCAACAGTTGTGTCAATTGGATTAAAGCCTTTAACAGCTATTCTTAATCTTATGCTATATTTTCCAGCATTGATAATCTTGTTTGTGCTTTCGCCCTTGTATGTAATATCACTAATTACTATTTGTCCTTCGTATGTATTGTTGTTTACATCAAATCTATTCTCAACTCCATTGATTAAGAATATTACATAAACTTCGCCATCTGCAAACTTGTCTTTACCATTATACACAAGAGTTTCTAATGCTTCGGTGTCAAACTCTTCACTTGTGTTTGATATAACGATTGTGCAAGTTAATGCTTCAATGCTATAGTTTTCGGTTACATCCTCTTCTGTTTGAGTTATTTTTAGCGATTGAATATATATTTCACTCGTTTTGTCAAATACCAAATTATTTGGCAAACCATCAACTTGATAGGTTTTTGCAATGCTGTCATTTGTTGAAAGTGTTGCAACCAATTTGTGAATAGAAAGCAAACCTTCCGTTCTTTCTGCTGTTGGGTCGATTATATCTTTTGCTTCAACTTGATATGTTGCATTGATTCCTTCTTTATATCTTCTTGTAATGGTGTCACCAACGTCAATTGCAATTTTTCTTTTTGCAATATTAAGTTTTTCATCAAAGATAAGTTCAGTTTGCGGAATTGGTTGACCATTGTCAAGTCTTACAAATCTATAGTTGCTGTTTTCTGGCAAACTAATTTTGATGTTATATTCGCCAGCATTGATTGGTCTTACGCTTATGTTATTCTTCAAATACTCTACATTGTATGTAAAGTCATCAACAATTTCGCCCATAGAATCATAGATTGACTCTTCAAACTCTGGCGTTTGTTCTTTTGCATTGTATACATATTGCAAGAATTTTACATTAACAGTAACAAGTGCTGGTTTTATTTCAATTGTTCCATTGAAACTTAAATTATAATTATCTAGGCCCTCACTTGTTCCAGATGCCAAACTAATTTTTAATTTTGATAAATCAATTGCATTTGTTGATAAATCATAAGTTCCAACATCTTTTATGTTAAGTGAGATTTTCCCACTCAAAACTTCTCTATTTACAAGTTCTGTTGGTATGAAGTTTGAAATATCAATTTCAACAGTTTTGCCATTATAGAAAATTGAATAGTCTGTTTTTAATGTCATTGTTTGGTCTGATTTTAAAATATCGCCATAACCAAATGTTGTTAAAAGATTATATGAATTTTCAATAAGTGTGGAAGAACTTTTTAGTTCAAACTTAACTTTTTTCTTTTCCCCAACATTTTTATTGTCATATGTGGCAACAATGTATGCAAGATTTTCATCTTCTGGGCAAATACCAAAGTTATCTTTAAATTTATAGTCTGAACCTTCAACATTTGTTTTCCCATCATATATTTTTGATATTTCAAGTAAATCTAAATCAACATCTTTCTTTGTTATTGTGTAAGTAAATGGTTTGTTGTTTGCAATTTTGTAGTTTTTGAGTTCAATTTCTAGTGAATATTCCCCAGCATACTTAATATCATCTGCGCCATTTACCAAAACCCCACTACGTTTTATTGATTTGTATGTGTAGTCTTCTTGAATCCCGTTTACACTGAATGTCAAATAATAAACTTGTGCATTATATACATCTTCTTTGCTTGAAATTGTAACTTGACTTCTATCAATTCCCGCTTGTTTGATAATAATTTGTGCTTCGGCATGGATAATTATTTCATAGTTATGTGTGTAATCTTCATTACCTTTGCAGATTGTTATCTTTGCAGGGTCAACAAGTGCAGATTGTGCAACATAGTAAGTCCCACAATCTTTGTCTGTTGTAACAAAAATCCAAGAAATACTATCGCCTGCACCCAAAGTGTTGTCTGCTATATCTTTTGACAAAATGTAGATATCATTTTGTGCTTTGTCAACCTTGTATGTAATTTTATCTCCAGTGTATTCATATTCCGTTTGGAATTTGATTGATAATTTTCTTTGTGTGATTGTGTAATCAAATTGCGTTTGAGTTGAAATAATTTCAAAGTTTACTGCATCTTTTTCACTTAACTTAAACTCAATTTGATAATCGCCAACTTGCAATGGTTGATAATCAATTTGAGAATATTCTGCACCATTTTTGATATAATAAACTTTTTCAAGTGTTTCTGGCATACTTGCATTCTTAAGATTATCACTTCTTGTAAGTTCATATGTTATATCAATTGCAAGCCCATTATATGTGTATGGACTGGCTGGACTGCAAGCAAGGTTAAGTTTTGCTTTGATAATTTCGATATCATAGGCAAATGATGTAATTTCATAGTTTGTGCTATACACTTTGTTCCCAAATAATAATGCATCTTTGTTTATTTCAAGTGTACTGTTTTGATTTGTGTACTTTCCTACTTCTTTTACAATAAACTTAACACTTCCGTCAACATCTTCATCGGCAACAAGTCCAGTTGCTTGTATGTTCTTTGCTTCAACTTCAAATATGCTTGTTCCATCATATTGTTTTGAAACACCATTTACCATAACTTCAACTTGTGCTTTTTTGATTGTTCCAAATATTGTTCCATTTGGGAATGCCAAGATATAGTTCTTGTTATTCTCGTTATTTTCATCTAATAATATGTCAATTGCAATATTATCGCCGGCATTTACTGTTCTATAGTTATAGATAAATGCTGGTTCATAACCACTTACAATTGTTTCTATATTAAATTCGCTTATATCTTTTGTAACTGTGTTTGTTGAATCGTAATATTTTTCTATCTTGCCTTTTGAAGAATCATAAGTAATGTTCAAAATTCTTTGAGTGATTGTTAATGTTGCTTGGATTTCTTCTTGAACATCATAACCACAATTTTCCTTAAATTTTGCAATAACCTTATACTCGCCAACAGTTACTGGCAAAGAAGAAAGTGTTACGCTAGCTTTTTCATATTTATAACTTTCAATAGCATCTTTAAACTCGTCAGAAAGTGTTAATATATGCTCTTTTCCATCAAAAACAACATTTTTATCGCCAACCCATTCAACATCGCCATTAAATATTGACTTGTAATTGATTGTAAGAGTTCCTGACATAGTAATGTTAAAGTTAGATAACAATTCGTTTTTGATTTCTACTTTTAGGTTGCCATTTTGTTGGTTGTATGTTCCAACATCGCCACATTCGGTTAAAACTTCGTTTATAATTTTTGCAGTTTTTATTGTGTAACTAAAAGCGATATCCTTTTCGACAAAATCACCTGTAACTTTCAAAGGTAACTTGTCAAATACTTTTGATCTATCTTCAAATGTGATTGAAATGTCTTTTGGGGTAATTCTACTTTGGTCACTAATTTTTGATAAATCAAAATTATAGTTGTCATTAAACTTGCTTTCGATTTCCAAATCGCCATTCTTTATAACATACTTAAGAGAAGATTTGTCTAATAATGAACCTGCGTTTTTGTCCTTGTATGAACCTGATACATATACCTTTTCGCCAGCAACACCATCCAATGTTAGTGTTGACATAACTGCAGTTTTATCATATTGTTTTGAAATTTCAATGATATCTTTAAGCAAATCACATGGTGTTATTGTTACATCAACAATTCTTGTTAAAGATTTTGAAACACCTTTGCTTGTTGCTGTTATTGTTAATGTGTATACGCCACTATTCTTAACATTCTTTACCCTTAATGTTGAGCCTGCTTGTGAGCCAGCAATTTTTGCTGTGCTTGCCCATTTGTATGTATATTCAATTGCTTTTGCATTTGAGTTTGTAATTGTGAAAGTATATTGATGCATTACTGAATCATATACAAAATTTTCTTTTATATCATCATTGTCAACTGCGATGTCTTGCAATTGCCATACAGCTGTTAGTTTTGTATATTTTTTATCCCATATTGTTGAGCTTGTAACATTTGATGTGCCATTTGTCCATGCGATAAAATCAAAACCATCTCTTGTTGGAATTGGGAATCTTGCATTGTAGTTTTCAACACTATAACTGATTGGTTTTGCATATGCAAATTTTGTTAAGGCAACTTTGCCATCAATATTTTCGCCATCAGCCAAGTTATAGTCATATTCCACACTTGACAATGTTGTTATGTAACAATTGATGATAATTTGCTTTACTGAATTATTTTCAAGAATATATGTAATATTTGAATTGTCTGCAAAATTGTTATCAACAACCTTGCCGTCATTTTGAATTTGCCAACTTTCTATCCAATAAATATAACCATAATCTTTTGATTGTTCATTTATTATAAGTTTTAAGTTTATACTTGGATTTCTTAACAAATAATCACGTTTTTCAATTATTGTAATATTTGAAGAGTTATTATTACTAATATTAAAGATATGTCCTTTATCACTGTCGGAACTTATTATTGAATTTGCAGTGATATATGCTAAACTGCTGTCAACTTGTTCATTTGATTTGTTATCATTTGACAAAACTTTGATACTGATTGTAACACTGTTTTCGTCTGAATCTTTGATAAAGAAATCATCGTCAACTGTTCCAACAAAGTTGTTCTTGTTGCCTGACCTTAATGTAAATTCAAGTAATATTTTGTTTGCATTTTGACTATTGAAAGAATATCCCCCAACAATGTTTTGTGATGTTTTTAGTTCATAGTCAATTGCGAAACCATATTTTTGTATAAAACTTGAATCATCACTTGTAATCGTGTAATATTCTTTGATATTTATTTGTAAATTATCTTCGCCATTTTTTACTATATAGTTATTTGATTTATTTTTTAATACAAAGTTTAGTTCATATGGAGTAATTTTTCCTGTTATATCTTTTGGATATGTATAGTTTCTTACATCTGTTGTTGAACCAACTGATGTTATTGTAACTGTCATTGGTATATTTGTTCCAACATTAACATTATCATAAATTACAATAACAGTAATAGAATCGCCACCGCAAACACCAGCAAAGTCAACAGTACTATCCGTCTTGTTTGTGTTGTCAAAAACTTTTACAAGTTCTGTTGTAATTTCGCCATTTTGAGTAAACCAAATTTCTTTTGGCGAAATTGTTATTGAAAATTCTTGAGTTTCTTTTTCAATTTGACTTTCAGTGAATGCATATTCGTTTTGAGCATTAACTTTTATTTTGCAAGTATATTTGCCACTGTCAACAACATTTTTGATGTTGTCCAATATAACTTCTGTTTGTCCCGCAAGAGCCTTGCCGTCTTTATACCATGCATATGTGTATGTTAAAACATTTGTATTTTGTTTTCCAGCAAAATCAATTGACAAACTTCTTGATTGAGCATCATATGTCCAATTGTTTTCATTTCCCACAATTGTAGGTGTTACAAAGTCAGTAACTTTATAGTAAGCAGTAAATATCATTTCGCCACTAATTTCGTTACTTTGAATAACATATTTTCTTGCTTCGTCAGTGCTGTTTGGGTCAAAGATTTTATTTTTGTTTCCATTAAAGATAAAGTAAGCAAATTCATAAGTTGCATAATCGGTTTGCCATGTTGGTACAAAAGTTGACAAACTAAACAATTCACTTTGATAGTCGCTTGTTCCAAATCTAACTTGTGATGTATATTCTTTTTGTCCGCTAACAAATTGACCTTCGTTATTGATTCCACCAGCTCTAAATATAATGTTTGAAATTATATTTGCATCATAAACTGCAACAAAATCTACAGTTTTTGATTGGATATCAAATTGTTTGCAAGAATTTTTAACAATCTTCCCATTTTCGATTGTTACATAAACTTGCCCGTCTTTTGATTTGTTAATTTCGCCATCACTTTCTTTGTATTTATATTTCCAACCAACAAGTTTGTATCCAAATTTGGATGGTTGTGGCAATTTTGAATAATCGGTTGTTCCATAACTTATTGTTACAGTCGAAAATTCAGTACTTGGGTCACTATACAAAGTTAGGCTTACAGTTGATGGACTTGCTTTTATTGTGAATGTAACAGTGTTGTTCTTGTCATCAACAGCATATTTGTCATCAATTTTAAACTCTCTGTTGTTTATTTGAATTGTATTGCTTTGCCAACATACAAATTCATACATCCCATCAATTTGTACTGTTGGTAAAATGGTTTGTAACACAGATGTATTAAACTCAATTTCAACTTTATTTGTGCTTGAAAGTGTTACATTGATATTTTGATTTATTGCTTCATCTTTTAATGTTGTATCAAAAATTGCCGTAAGTATTTTTGCTTCATAAACTCTTACAATGTACAAAGTTGACTTGTCAATTGTAATTTGTGTTGCATTTGCACTTGATGTATTTAATGAATATTTAAAGCTTGTGTTACCTGAATACAAAGAACTCGCAAAGGTATCTCCCAAAACTTTTCCATTCAAATCTTTTTGAATAACATAAAATCCAAGGAATTTGTATCCCACAACGCTATCAGCCAAAACTGTATCAATAGTTCCTGCAATTTGATTATCACTTGTGTCAAGTTTAAAATCGTCAATTGTTGTTGAACCATTTTTTATAAAGGCATCGCCTGTGTGAACACTTATCGCTTTTGTTGTGTATTTTAGATAGAGCTTATATGTGTCTGTTGCGTCATACTTGCTTAAATTTGAATATGTCAAATACATCTTCCAATCAACAATAGTGCTTGATGTCAATTTTATGTTTGATGCTTGACCATTCTCAAATAGTATTGAAAGTTGCTCTATCATTTTTGAGTCCAAGTCATATTCAAATACTTCGTTAATGTCCTGAGCTTCACTTGCAATTGTTACAACAAGTTTATCTCTTCCAGCATTTTTTGTTACAGTTAGCACCGAGCCATAAGGTACTGTAACATTTTTTGTACTTAACTCTTTTACTGATTCTTGTCCACTAATATTTGAAACACTTTGGTTAATTATTGCAAGGTCAACTTTTGGAACTGAACAACTAAGACTAACACTATATTCTTCTGCATTTTCATCGATAATAATATTTGAAATTACAAACGAGTTTGGTTCACTTCCTGCTCCTACTATATATCCATCACGAATACCTTTTACAGTAATATCGCTTGCACTTAATTTAATATTGTATGGAAGTCCGTTGAATGTTAATGTCACTTCGTCATCGGTTACAACACTTGTGTTTAGTTGGTTCATTTTCCTTGGTTGGATTGACCTATCGGTTTTTGCCCCGTCAACTGAAACGTTTATACCAAATTCAAAATCCTTCCAATCATCGTTATTTATGTCAACATCATTAAGTGAAAATTTAAAGTCTTTGCTTATTCTGTCAACATTAAATACAATTTCAATATCGTCAACATACAATGCTTTTGAACCAATTGAGTTTAATGTTAATTCAACACTATAACTTCCGTCTGCCAATTGTTTTATATCTGTTTTTGATATTCCAACAGGGTTCTTGCTTAATGTTTCGGTTGGCAATGTTATTGAATACAACTTGTAACCTTCTTTTACCCTGATGTCTTTTATTAAGATAGTGTCATTTACACTAAATAACTTTTCATTGTCTTGCAAGTTGCTTGCATTTGCAAATATTTCTGACAAACGAGTTCCCTTATCTCTTGTTATATCTTTACCTTTAATTGTTATAGGAGCTTCATTATAGCCATTTATTAAAGATTTGATATTTGTTTTTAAAACTGCATCATATTCATATTTTTGGAAATTAAATTCAATTTTTTCAACACCAATCAAAGTTGCAAAATCAAAATTATAGTTTCCACTTTCTTGGCTTATTGAATAGCCAAATTGTGATTTTACTTTATATCTGTTGTTTTGGG
>DJER01000013.1 GCA_002431905.1 Christensenella sp. UBA5893
TGAGCAATGATGTCTTCAACCTCATCTCTATGCTTTTCAATTTCGCCATTCAAAATTCTGTTAAAGTTTTTGTAAATGTTCATATTTGCCATAAGCTTGTCCGAAATTCCTGAAATGCTAATTTCATCTCCACTTTCAACAAATCCTTCACTTCTTAAAAATGTTTTCAATTCAGAAATTTTAACTGAACCAAACTCTTTGTATTTTTCAAGAATTTTCTCTTTAATTTCTCGTGTCAATTTTTGACCATTTATTTGCAAGTTGTTTAGTTCTTGCAAAACCATATATTCTGAATACAAAAGTGAGCATTTTGGAAGAACCGGCTCGTTAGATAGATAACTGCAATTGTTTTGCATTCTCTTTATAAACTCTTGTTCGCACTTGTCATAATCAACAACGCTCTCAATGTTCCAAGGCAAAATTTTTTCATCTGTCCTTCTAACAATCCATGCATTCTTGCTGTTTCTTGCAGAAAGTGGCCCAACAAAATATGGAATTCTATACTCCAAAATAGACAAAATTTTGTCTGTGGTGGTCAAACCTTCGTCATCTTTTTCAGACAAAAATTCGTATTTGTTTTTTGCATTGTTCAAAATAACTTCAAGCTCATGCTTGTTAACTTGATATGGAATAACACTGTTGGCACTTGTTCTAAGTTTTGGCAAAAAGTTATCTTCATCAATAGATTGAATAATTGCTTTAACGCCATCACTCTCCATTGCTTTTTCATTTGAGCTTAAAACTTTTTTAACATATTTATAAAAGTCAGCACGAGAGCATTTGCTTGAAATCTTCTTTTCTTTAGACGCATAATTTGAACCATCAATATATTTAACATAGTTATTTATGGCATGGTCCGTAACTTTAAACATCTCGTTATATTGGTCTGGGTAAAATTCTTTCATAATACTTTTAAATTTGCGCAACTGCTCTTTATGTAATTCAAATTTATCAACCATTGCAAAACAAAAATATTTGTTATTGCCCAAAATCTTTTTAAATGTGATCCTGTCATATATATTTTTTGCTGAAAGAATAATTGAAACTGCTTGTTCCCCTATCGTTCCAACATCTGCAACAAATTGTTCAAAAGTTTCTGGCTCAACATCAAAACCATCAATCTTTGCATCAATTTCAAGTTCGTTTTCTTTTGTGCTGAAAATCGATTTTGCATTTACAACACCACCACTTATTGCTTTTAAAAGTGATGTGATGTTTGAATTTTTGTTATCAAAAATACTTGCAAGCCTTTCAGCAAGTGCGCTAACCTTGAAATGAGTTTTTGACAGTTCTTCATCAAGCTCTTTCAAACTATCCTTTTGTTGTTTAGACAAATTGCTTGCTTTTGATAAAGAAAGAAATTCATAGTCACTTAAATCTGAATCTCCAACAATTTGATTTTGCAAGTCACTAAACAAAACATCCAAACCTGATGCGTCCAAGTTTTCAACATTAAATGACTCCGAAAGAAAGTTGCCTCTGTGTTTCAAAATATTGTGTATCGCAAGATACAAAAATCTTATGTCCTCTGCTGGCGTTTCAACACATTTTTTTCGCAAATGATATATTGTTGGATTGTTTTTAAAAAATTCCTTATCATTAAGTTTACTATCAAAAAATAATGAGTTTCTAGAAAATATACCCGCAGCTTGTTTGTCGTCTTCCCAAAGAGCACTCGCTTTTAAACGAGCAAAAAAATCTGGGTCAACCTTATCAATCTCTTTTTCAAACAAACTTCTCAAAAGCATCAATCTTTCTTTTTGCCTTTGAACGCCACGCCTTGCACAACGCTTTGCTCTTCTTTTTTCAGCAGTTTGAGCTTCATCAAAAAGCATCACACCCCACAGGTCACGCCCCTTTTTGTTAATTAGATTGTAGTTTTCATCGGTTGCGCAAAAGCCTACACTTGATGTTCCAATATCAAGACCGACATAATATTTTGAATTTTTTTCCATAAAACACTTGACTCCTTTTGTTTTTTGTTATAACCTATAGGTGAAATTACATAACAAGTTCAAATAAATTTGTTCTAACCACCCTTTTGGTCAACCAGTTGCGATTACTTCAGGAACTGGTTTTTTTTTGCTTACAAATCAATTATAATATAGTCCGATAAAAAACTTCAAACAATAACACAAAGTTTAGTCAATTCGACAAAGTTCGACCTTTTTCGCACAATAAATTATGCCAAAAATCATAAAATTAGCCACAAAAAGCACTTTTTTATAGAACTTTTTTTCAAAAACTATTTCATGAAATTTTGCCATATAACGAAAAAGAAGGTTTTTTCAACCTTCTTTTTTGTGCAAATAATTTATTGTAGAATTTGTTCGGTCATTTGCAATTTATTCTACTAAAATTTATAGCAAACAATATGTGCTTCAAATTTGTAACTTTTAAAAAAGGAGTATAAAAATTACATATTAAAAACTGAGTAAATAAATTTGAAGCACATACCAGCTTTGCTAAAATTTAGTTGCGGGAATTATAATCTAAATTTGAAATTTACATCAGCAAAACTTGCACAAACGCAATTAACTTTCAACCTTAGTGCATTATTTCTATTGTTTTAATCTCCATACTTTCTTCTCATATCTTCTTTTCGTCTTTTTTCATAATCTTTATATGACTTCTCTAAATCTTTGTCTATTTTTGCTATAACATCTAATGTATGTTTATTCTTCACTTCATCTGCCTTTATGCTTAAATTAACACCAATCCAAGCAAATAAATGCACAAACAATTCAATAAAAGCATTCAACATATTTTTTATCTTCCTTACATTCTCTTATTATTTTTTAACAGTTGCAAACACGGGGAAAATTATAATTTATCTATAAAAACATCTTTCAAACTTTCTTTTTCTAAATTCTTGTTCAAAACTATCCAACAACGATGTTTTTCATCTCTTTTTGCAAGCCCTTCAAACTCAAAAATTTGTAGCAATCTTACAGCAGTTGAAAAATCCAATTCAAAATATTTTTGAACTTTTGATGCAGAAATCAGGTCAAACTTGCAAAATTCGTCTATTCGTGATTCAAAACTATCAAAATTAAGTTCTTCATCTGCACTGTCGTCTTCTTCATTTTGTGGGTCAAAATTTTGAATGGGAACATCATTGATTGCAGCATAATTGTAACTTTTTATTTGTTTGCTAGTGTCAATTTTGTCGTTTATTTGAAAAATGGTCGTCACTTTGTTAATGCCAACACAGTGCTCATCAATGCTCATTCCAAAAATCACGCAAACATCTTTTGGCAAACCTTCCGTAACTGAATTGATAAATTTGTATATTTTATCAATCATCACATCTGGACCTGCCAAAATTGATATAACAACTTGATTTGGTCTTTCTATTTTTTTGATAATTTTACCATATTGTTTGAGATATTTTTTTGCAAGGTCAATGCCATCTTTATTTTCAAAAATAAAGCCATCAATGATTTTGCAATTTTTAATATCGTTTTCGTCAATACCAATCACTGTTTGTTTGCCATTGACCACTTCATTTAACAAATTTTCCAACGTCTCTTTTTCCATAAAACCTCATCATTTTTTGTTTGTAGCAACATTTTAACACACTTTTTTAGCCAAAATTCAAAATAGTGGTATATAAAGCAAACTTTTTTAAAATTTTTTAAAAAAGTTTTAAACCTTAAATATAGTCAGCAAAACATCTTGTTCAATATCTCACATATTTTGTAGCCGATGCATTGCTCTTTTCACTCTTCCACCTCAACTCCACCAAAAGCGCCGTAGTTTAAATACGCCTCAAATTTTGCAAATATCTCTTTCAACTTACTGCTTTATAACACATAACCCCCATCTAAGAAAATGTGAAACAACAAGTAATTTTTTAACAGCGGCATCATCAATCCCACATTATTTAAGCAAACAAAAAGAACAGCGTAAATCAAAACACTGCTCCTTTTTCATTTTATCATTACAAAATTTAATATGAATTTTTTTAAAGCCTATATTTTTTTCATATCTTCATAACGAATTGTGGTATCCCAACCACCAACAACTTCGCCTTCGTGTTTATTGATACCAGTATAACTTAAACTGCTATCTTCATATCTACGGAATTGGAAAACCGCTTGGTTCATAAGTCCAGCATTGAATAATCCAAGAGATGTTAGGAGTTCAAAATCATTTACTTCAAGACCTGTAACTCTTTTAAAAAGCCCCGGTTCAAGTTGTGTTATAACGTCTTGCAAAACTTGTTCACGGAAATCTGTTAAATACATAAAGATTGGAATACGAGTCGCAAATTTGATAAGTTTTTCTTGAATTTGTTTTCTTTTTGATTTGTATTCTTTTTCTTCTTCTGAAATTTCTTTCTTTTCTTTTTCTGTTAAATCTCTGCCTTCGTCACTTGCTTCCTTTTTAATCTTCTTAACAGCATTAGATTTGTTTACAATAATCTCAATATCGCTTTGCATATTAAGGTTTCTAAAGCCTTCAATACTCATCAATGCTTCCATTGCTTTTGGATTGTTTAAAAGTCTTTCAAGCGTTGCATTTTCAACATTAACAAGCATTGCACTTTCCCAACGTCTAGCAAGAAGAGTTGCGGTTGTTCCACTTGTTGCAATATCCAGTAATTCGCCCGGACTGATGTTTTTCATTGTCATGCCATCATAAGATAGCACTGGCAAAAATTGAATAAAGTCGGCGACTTTCTTTTCTGGGTTTGTGTCAGATATATCAAGCCTACAAGAATATTCTTGTATTTGTCTTAATGCTCTGTCTGGGGCAAAATCAAATATGTAACATTCCTTTTTGATTATTTCTTCTTCGTTAGGGTTTAGTCCGTCAGGATTTTTAAGCGTCCAAGGAGATTGAACACGAAATGCTGATTGGAAATATGTTTCTGGACTAGATAGGTTTCTTAACATAAAAATTCCAGTCCAAGGTTTAACTGTTACGCCAGTTGTAAGTTTTCCACAAGAAAGAGTAATTGTTTTTGTCTTTAATGGTTCACTTGTCATTGCTCGCTTTACTGGTTCTAATGCCGATAGTCCAACACCAGCACGAGTGCCAGCACAAACAATAACTTTGTAATCGTGGTAAAACATATTTTGTTTTTCTTTAAGCAAATTTCCCATAGCATAACAACTTGCAACATTTGGCAAAAACCAGAATGTATGTTGTAAAACTTCTTGCAAATTGGCTTTATTTGTTGTAAATGGAAGAATGGCTTTATCTGCACCTTGTTTTAGATTGTCAACAGTAGTTTCACTAAAATTACCACGAATTAGGTCAAGCCATTTTTGAACTTCTTCTTTATATACAAATTCAGCAGTTTCATATTCGCCTTTTGCAGAGAAAAATGTATTTAGGTCAAACTCGTTATATTCGCCTTGAAGTGCAACTTCTCTAATTGAATCTGGAAGCTGATAGGTCATCAAAACCATTCTTGGAAGCGAGGCATAAGGATTGTTTTCGCCTTGCCAATTTTCTTTTGCTCGTTGTTCGTCAGAATATGTCCAGTTATAGATTTGTTCTTCCATAAATTCGCCATTTGCAATTGCTCTAAATGGAGTGCCAGAAAGATACAAATAATATGAAGTTGTGATTGGCATAATTTGCTCAATATCACTTTCACTTTGGTTTTCTGTGAAAAGTTTGTTTGTTACATCTTTGTCAAGTTCATCTTTTTCAAAAAGTTCTTTTGCACTATCTCGCCAAGCTCCAAAATGATATTCATCAAAAACAACCAAATCCCAATTTGTTGTATGAACCCATTCGTTTTTAGGTTTAATCATTCCATCTTTAAGCCCTAAGTAATCTTGGAACGAACCAAAACAAACTATTGGCCTGTTTTTATCACATTGTTCGCCAGTAAGGTCAGTATGCCTAGATACAAATTGCCAGCCTTCAAAATCTAGGTGAGTATTCAAATCTTCTTCCCAAGAACTCTCAACGGCAGGCTTAAAAGTTAAAATTAGTATTCTTTTAAATCCCATTTTCTTTGCAAGTTCATAAGTTGTAAAGGTTTTGCCAAATCTCATTTTTGCATTCCACAAAAAGTGTGGAACCATGTGAGAGTTTTCTTTTTTGATAGAGTTAAAATATTTTATTGTTTTGTCAATTGCCTGTTTTTGCTCTGGGCGAAGTTTAAAGTTTTGCGTTCTGCGCTCTCTGTTTTCAATTTTATTTTTCAAAGTAAAAACAGCAGATTGAACATCTCTAACTGTGCATTTAAACCATTCACCATTAGGATTATCAAAACCTTGTTTTCTTAAAAGTCTGTGAACTTCGTGGTCATCAAAATACGAACCATCATCTCGCACACTGCTTTCAGCAAAAACAATTTTATATGGTAATTCTCCAGGTCTAAGTGTTGGATATTGCTCGGCAACTCTTTGCTCAACATTGATTGTGGTATATCCAATTTTCAAAAGACCTGGATATGCTTTATCTTCATACGCATAAATTTGTGGTTTAATTTGTCTAGGAAAAAATTCTTTGTTCATTGGTTAATCTCCTGATTTATTAAGCTTTCATATAGTTTAGAAATTCTGATCAACTCATCTTTGCATCCAAAAATAATAGAATTTGAATTATCTTTAAATAAAAAATATGTGATTAGGTTTATTCTTGTTATAATGGATTCAAGCCCATTTGGAATAGTAAGTATTTTTTTGCTAAAAACATTTTGGTTACCAATTAAAATAAACTTATCTTTATCTAAAGGTAAAATTGCTGATACTTGATAATCATAACAAAATTTCTCGCAACATTCTTCATCGGTAAAAATTAAATATGTAATTAAATTATTACTCATTATAAGTGGAATGTCTGTTTTATTTACCATGACAATAAAATTGTCTAAGTTCTCATTAGAAGAATTTGAAAAAAATTTAATAAATTGTTCATGATTCATATTTGTTTTTGTTAATGACGAAAAGGATTGAAAGAAATCTTTATTTCGCAAGGGGGTATAATGTATCATCTTATTTAAGATGCTTTTTTCGTTATTTGACAATTCTTTTTTATTTTGATTTGATAGCCGTTTAATAACTTCTCCTAAAGGAGTTTCTAAAGTATTATTTAAGAATTCTTCCATTTCATCACTAAAATAAAAATCTTCGGCACCGATTAAATCTAATTCTTTTTCTTTTATGGTTAAATCTTTATCTAAATAATTAACAACTAATTTATCATCTTGATTATTAAATGCAAATTTTTTATATAATTGTTTTGGTATTTCTACATGGGAATGTATAGTTTTTTTCTTCATTTTTCTCCCTTTTACTCCATAGGTTTTATTATTGACTCAATAAAGTCAGATTTTTGCTGTTGCTACAAAAACAATATTTTTCTAGTTGTTGTTTTGAATTACTGATTTCAAATAAAACAAACTCAATTTCTGTCGAATTGAGTTTAATGATACTTATGCCATATCTATATTTTCTATCGCCATAGACTTGTTTTTTTACTTTATCAGTATCACAATCATTGTTCTTCTTAATTTCGCAATATAAGATGTTGCAATTATCTGTTCCTCTTTCATGGATTAGAATGTCTGGTCTTATATATGGATTCTTATCTTTATCATATCTCTTTTTTTGATTCTCTAGTTTCGGATTATCTTTATCTCTGTTGTATTCAACATCCACTCTAACCTTGTTATTCATACTCTCATTAAGTTCTTCATGAATATACATCGCAAGCCTGCCAGATAAACATTGTTCATGCGTGTCTCTTTCAATCGCATCTAAATCAAACTCATAGAGTTTAACAAAAGCTTCCTGCAAAATATTTAAAAGTTTACTTTTATCAATCATTTCCATTTTCCACTCCAACTTCCGGTCTAACCATAGACTCTATAAAATTTATTTCTTCTTGTGTTAATTTATATTTAGCATATAATTCTTTATCTGTCCAGTGTTTTGAAAAATCTTGCATTGGTATTAACGTGTAAACTTTTGACATTGCATCTTGAGTTACTTTTTTTAATCCCATTAAAAAATGAAAAAATTTGGTATTTACATAACTTATTACATTTTCACATTCTTTTTTAGTTTCAAAAGGTCCATACATTATGTAAGTTTGAGTACATAGTGAATTTGGTTCGCCCAATATTGGCTTTATTATATCGTTACCAAGTTCTCCGGAACCGATTGCCTTAGGGACATAAACTTTCCATTTATCTATCCATTCCTTATTTTTAGAAATAATATAATTTTGTGGTAAGTATCCAGTTCTCTTATTAGCATAAACCTTAATATTTCCACTTAGTGCAAAGTCATTAAAACTTGAGTATAACCCAAAAGGTGTTTGCGGACTAACAATTTCAGAAAAAGATTGTTCATGCAATTCTGAAACTTTTCTAATAATTGAGATTGCTTGATTATATCTTATAAAAGTGTCATTGTTTTCTTCAAGTAAAGGACGTTCAGATTGTGTAATCGTATTGTTTTTATGAGTGTAAATTTTACATAATCCACGATTATCTCTATCCCAAAGAAAATAACATACTCCACCTTTTATTTCGACACCAGAGAAACAATCGCTAGCGTCAATGAAATCGTGTATTATTCGCAGTCTGTCATCATGCAACATCTCATCTCTAAACTCGTCTAATCCACGACCACCAGCAAACCAACGACTTGGTATAATCATTGACAAATATCTAGGTTGTAACCTTTTAGCCTGCTCAACAAATTTTTGATATAATGAAATAGCATAACTTTCTTGCTGGACACCAACATTTAATTGATAAGGTGGATTGCCAATAATAACATCAAATTTCATATTAAATAACTCCTGTGGATTTTCTGTGTGAATAAATTCGTAAGCATGAGTTTCCATACTGTCATCTCTTGTGTATGTTTCTACGCTATCGCTTACACCACAAAATTTGCATTTGTGGTTTTCAAAAGTATGCTTAATTTTGTCAAACTTAATATTTCCATTTGCAGCATTGAAGGTTGTCGCAATAGAATACTTTCCATTAGCAGTTTTGCTACAATAAACACTTCTACGAGAAAGCAAACTTGTAAGTTGTGTTATTGCAATTCCGTAAAGTTGTTTTGTGAAAATGTGGTTTATTCTTTCTTGCAAATTTGGAATTTGTTTTTCCAAACCAACAAGCAATCTTTTTGCAATCTCTCGCAAAAACACTCCACTTTTTGTGCAAGGGTCTAAAAATGTGGTATTGGGTTTTTCAAAAAGTTCTTGTGGCAACATATCAAGCATTTCATTTGCAATTTTTGGGCTTGTAAAAACTTCATCAGAACTCAAGTTTGCCAAACAATTTAAGACATCTGGATTATGTGTTTCATTTTTCATCGGTGTCATTCTCCTTTAAGTTTAAATAGTGTGTGAGTGGATATGTTTTGATTGGCTTTTCAATAAAATCACCAAACAAAGTTTCTTTTTTATCATTTTGGGTAAGTAATTGCTC
>DJER01000003.1:0-41688 GCA_002431905.1 Christensenella sp. UBA5893
GAAGTTGAAAACTTTGAAAGAGCCATTGAAATTAGAGATATGTTAAAAATGGTAAAAAACCTAAAACAAAGAGTTGTAACAGACCTTCCAAAAGATTTAAAACTTGACGCAATAAGTTATCAAAACAATGGCGTGATTGGTTCAATTTGTGTTTTAACAATAAGACATGGCAAAATTCTTGGTGTTGTTAACCAAAGTGTTATTGATGCTTCCATTGAAGAAAAGGACACAATGCAAGAGTTTTTGATGCAATACTATAAAGTCCATGAAAAGCCAAAAGAAGTTTTAACAAATATTAGAGTTGACAATATTTTGGAAGAAGAAATTGGTGTGAAAATAACTTGTCCACAAAAAGGTGTAAAGTATAGTCTAATAAAAACTGCAAACCTTAATGCACAGGAATATTTGAGCAAAATTGAATATAAAGAAAATATCGAATATGATAAAACTGTTGGGGCATTATCAAAGTTAAAAGAAAAACTTAATTTAACAAAAATTCCAAACAGAATTGAATGTTATGATATTTCTCACATCAGTGGAACAAACCAAGTTGCAAGTATGGTTGTGTTTATTGCGGGCAGACCAGCAAAAAATATGTATCGAAAATTTAAAATGCGTAATCAAAATGGACCAAACGATTTTGAGTGCTTGATGCAAACCCTAGAGAGAAGAATAAGTGAACTTGATGGCGAAGATGTAAGTTTTACTCAAAAACCAGATTTGCTTGTAATAGACGGTGGAAAAGGTCAATTATCTTCAACATATGAAGTGCTAAAACATAGCAAACTTAATTGTGATATCGTTTCACTTGCCAAGCAGTTTGAAGAAGTGTATACACCATACTCAAATATACCTGTAATGTTAAAACGTGGAAGCAGTGAACTGAGAATACTTCAAAATATTCGTGATGAGGCACACAGATTTGCAATTACATTCCATAGACAATTACGTAGCAAAAATGAAATCAAAAGTCCACTAGACGATATAAAAGGGCTTGGAAAGGTAAAAAAACAGGCATTACTAAAACAATTTGAAACATTTGATGCAATAAAAAAGGCGAGTGTGGAAGAGTTGAATATGGTAAAGGGCATAGACAAAAATCTTGCAATTACTATTTATAACTATTTACAAAAATTTTAAAGTGCATAGTTTTCTATGCATTTTTTGTATAACAAGAACTTTTTTGCACACAATACCAAAAAGGAAAAATTATGAAGATATTTATCGCAGTTTTACTTCTTTTGGTCGCTTTATTTTTAGTGATAAAAGGTGGCGATATATTTGTTGACAGCAGTCAAGACATTGCCAAAAGACTAAAAATACCAAGTCTTGTTTTTGGGGCAACGATTGCAAGCATTGCAACAACTTTGCCAGAACTTCTTATTGCAATATTTTCTAGTATTGATGGAACAACTGATTTGGCTGTTGGAAATGCCGTTGGATCGCTTCTTTGCAACTATGGTCTAATTTTGGGAATTTGCTTTGCCTATAAGGGTTGTGACCTGTCAAAAGGCGGGATGCTTAAATATTACCTAAGTTTGGTTGTTGCGTTTGTGATATTTGGTTTTGGCTTGTTTTTTGAAATAACAAACGTAATGGCATATATCTTGCTTGGATTAACAGTTTTGTATTTTGTTGTAAACTATATTGATGCAGTGACAACCGACAAAAAATCGTCAAAGAAAAATCCTCAAGAGAAAAAACAAAAACCACTTTGGCTTACTATAATACTGTTTGTGCTGGGTGCTGGTGCAATTGGTGGTGGTGCATATCTACTTGTTGATAAGGTTGAATATCTGGCAAAGGTTATTGGAATAAGTGAAGAATTTGTTGGACTTACCATTGTTGCAGTTGGAACAAGTTTGCCCGAACTTGTTATTGTGCTTAATGCAATAAAAGGCGATTCTCCATATCTTGCAATTGGTAATGTTATTGGCTCAAGCATACTAAATGTAACTTTAATCTTGGGTGTTTCAAAACTTGTTGCATTTAAATCGAAGATGATAATAACAAAAGAAACTGCATATATTTCGCTTGCTCTTTCTCTTTTGTTAAGTATATTATTATTACTACCAATACTTATTACAAAGAAAACATATAGATGGCAGGGGTTTGTATTCTTGGGTTTGTATTTCTTGTATATTGTTTATTTGGTGCTTAATGTTATATTCAAATTCATATAAAGGCAATTCGTCAATTTGTATTCAAAAATGACATTATCCACACTTATACACATGTATATAAACAAGTTATACACAATACAATAAATTGGCACATCAATGAAATTAAGAAAATAATGTTATACTGTTATAACTGTATGTGGAAATGTGGATAACTTTTAGATTTTTGTCCACATTTTGCATACAATTTATAAAAATTCATAAATAATTATCAAAATGAATAAATATTCAAATGTGGAAATGTGGATAACTTTTCCACATTTCTGTATTTTAGTGGATAAAATGGCATTAGTTAATTGACAAAACCTTGTGGATAAATATATAATTAGTGCAAAAGAAAAGATTATTTATGCATATTGTACAAATGTGGATAACTTTTTAAAAGGACGGATAAATGAAAAAGAAAGTTTTGATAACTGCGGCACTACCATACATTAACAATGTGCCACACCTTGGACATATTGTTGGTTGCCACTTGCCAGCAGACATATTTTTCAAGTTTAACAAAAGTATAGGAAATGATGCTGTTTTTGTTGGAGGAAGTGATGACCATGGTACAGCAACACTTATTTGTGCCAAAGAGAATAACTTGACACCAGATGAACTTGTTAAAAAGTTCGATAATATTCATAGAGCTATTTACAAAAAACTCAATATTGATTATTCATTAAACAGTGGAACAAACACAAAAGTGCATAATGAAGTAACACAAGCATTTTTCAAAAAGTTGGATGAAAATGGTTACATTAGTGAAAAAGAAGATGAAATGCTTTATTGTGAGCATGACCATATTGCCCTTGCAGACAGATTTGTTATTGGAAAATGTCCAAAATGTGGATATGAAGGTGCATATGGCGACCAATGTGACAAGTGTGGTGAAACATATGAAACAAGTGAGCTTATTGACCCAAAATGTAAGTTTTGCGGAAACAGTGCAGTAAGAAAGTCAACAAAACATTTGTATTTGAGATTGGATAAATTGGCACCAAAACTTGACGAATGGATAGAAAGCAAAAAAGATATTTGGCGTCCAACTGTTTACAAAGAAGCAAAAAGATGGATAAATGCTGGACTTGAACCAAGAGCAATAACAAGAGATATCCCTTGGGGAATAAAAGTTCCAAAAGAAGGCTTTGAAGACAAGGTATTTTATGTTTGGTTTGATGCACCAATTGGATATATTTCAATCACAAAAGAACTTGGTGGGGATGAGTTAGTTAAAAAGTATTGGCAAAGTGATGATGCTGAAATTTATAACTTTATTGGAAAAGATAACATTCCTTTCCATTCAGTATTTTTCCCAGCAATGTTACTTGGCGAAGGTGAATATAACTTGGCACACAATGTTGTTGGTTTTTGCTTTATGAATTACGAAGGTCAAAAGTTCTCAAAGAGCAAAAACATTGGTGTATTTTGTGACGGATTGCTTACAAGTGATATAGATATAGACACACTAAGAGCATATCTTGTAACTGTGTTCCCAGAAAACAAAGATAGTGACTTTAAGTGGGAAGATTACAAACTTACAACGAACAGTGAACTTGTTGGAAAATTTGGTAATTTCTTCAACAGAACTCTAAATATGATTTGGAAGAATTTTGAAGGAAACCTTGATTTTGAATTGGATGACGCTGTTGAACTTAACGAGTTTGACAACGAAATGATTGATGCAATCAAAACATACCCAGACAAAATCAAAGATTTGTTTGAACATACTGAATTTAGGGAAGCATTCAAACAAATAATGAACTTTGCTGGTGTTGGAAATACTTATCTTGAAAAGTCAGCACCATGGACACTAATTAAAAATGGCGAAATTGACAAAGCAAAAAAAGTTTTGTATCTATGCTTAAATATGGCAAAGTCTTTGTGTATTGTTGCAAGTCCAATTATGTGCAATCGTACAAAAGAAATTTGGACAGAGCAACTTAATTTTGCCGGCAGTCCAAGTGAAGATGGTTATTGGGATAATGCAAAACTTATTGATGTTAAAAAAGACCATAAGACAAATGCACCAAAGCCACTTTATGCAAGGATTGATGACGATAAACTAAATGAATACAAAGAACATTTTTCAAAACCGTTTGATATGAGTGAACTAAAAAATTGGTAAAATTATGAAAATTGAAACAGAAAAATTAACGCAAAATCAAATAAAGACGTTATCTCCACTTGTGCTTGCATTTATTGGAGATGGTGTTCACACAATCTTTGTAAGAGATTTTGTTGTTAAAAGTAAACTTGAAAAATTGAATGACTATAACAAAGACTGCTCGCACTTTTGTAAGGCAAAAACTCAAAGTTTGGTTCTTGACAAAATTGAAGATAGTTTGAGTGAAGAAGAAAAAGATATTGTAAGACGAACAAGAAATGCAAAAACAAACAATATCGCAAAAAATAGTAATTTGACTGAATATAAAAAAGCAACGTGTTTTGAAGCACTTGTTGGTTATCTATATTTGAGTGGACAAAACGAAAGAATGAATGAAATTCTAAACATTTCTGTTCATATTGGGTAAAGCGAATGAGATTTCTCGTGAGCAGGTTCAAAGATGCCACACTCGAAATGACTTTTTAATAAATTTATGTTATTTCAACCCATAAGATTAGTCATTTTGACTGTTGACCCCCAGTGACTTGCTTTGTAGAAATTTCAACCATAAAAAAATAAAATAAAACAAAATGAAAAGGAAATAAAAAAATGATAGTAGAAGGTAAAAATCCGGTAAAAGAGTTATTGGAAAGTGGAGCAACAATAAACAGACTTTTTGTTCAAAATGCAAAACTTTATGACAAAGTATCAAATCAAATAATAAGTATGGCAAAACAAAACAAAGTGAGAATTGATTTTGTTTCAAAGGACTTTTTGGACAAAAAAAGCACAACAAAACATCATCAAGGCTTTATTTGTGACACTGTTGATTTTGCATACTGCGATGTTGACGATATACTAAAACATGCCGAAGAAAAAAACGAAGCACCTTTTATTGTTATTTTGGATGGAATAGAGGACCCACATAATTTTGGTGCGATTATTCGTACTTGTGAATGTGCCGGTGTTCATGGAATAATTATTCCAAAAAGAAGAGCTTGCCCAGTAAATGAAACTGTTATAAAAACAAGTGCAGGGGCAACTGCAAATATGAAGATTGCAAGTGTTATAAATCTAAATAACACAATTGCCGACCTAAAAGAAAAAGGTGTTTGGATTTATGGTCTTGAACTTGGTGGAAAGGATATCAACAAAACAAACCTAACTGGAGCAATTGCATTGGTTGTCGGAAGTGAAGGTTTTGGAATAAGTCATCTTGTAAAAGAAAATTGTGATGAAGTTGTTTCTCTTGCTCAAAGGGGACAAATTAACAGTTTGAATGCAAGTGTTGCTTGCGGAATTGCAGTTTATAAAATATTGGAACAAAGATAATGGAAAAATTGAGTGATGAACAATTGGTAAAACTAGCAAATAGTGGTGATGATTCATCGCTCGATTTTTTATTGAAAAAATACAAGCGAATGGCAAATAAAATTGCAAGAAGTTACTTTTTGGTTGGGGCAGATTATGACGACTTGTTGCAAGAAGCAATGATAGGTTTATATAAAGCGATAAAAAGTTACAAAGAAACTGAAAAAGCAACATTCAAAACTTTTGCCTATTTGTGTATAACAAGAAATGTTCAGTCTGCAGTAAAAAGTGCTCATAGCAAAAAGAACTCAATATTAACCGACGCCATATCTCTTTCAAGTGTGTCAAAAAATGAAGATAATGATGAGATAGATTTAATAATTCCGTCAACTGTTCTTTCGCCAGAAAAAGAATTGATAGAAAATGAAAATTATAAAGAAGTGAAAGAAATAATACAAAAAACGCTTTCAAAGTTTGAGCAAAAAGTATTAAAGTTATATTTGCAAGGCGAAAGTTATGAGCAAATTTCAAAGACACTTGATATAAAGTACAAAAGCGTGGACAATGCTTTGGCAAGAATAAGGAGCAAATTATCTTTCTTAAAAAAGTAAAATGGATAAAATAATTTATTTTGATGAATTTAATGAAATAACAGAAAAAGAATATAAGGAGTTATATTCTTTTTTACCAAAATCAAGAAAAGAACAAATTGACAAAATAAATGATAAAAAAACAATAAAAATTAAAATAATTGAATACCATTTAATAAAGAGATATTTAAAATTAAAATCAAATATAGATTTTTGTTATTCAAAAAGCGGAAAGCCATATATCGAAAATGCAAAACATTTTTCAATTTCTCACACAAAAAATGCACTTGTTATTGTGATATCAAACGATAATGTTGGCATAGATATGGAAAAAATAAAAGGGCATAAGGCGGGGCTAATAAAAAAAGTTTGCAATGAAAAAGAAATTCAAGAAATAAAAAACAGCAAGAACAAACAAAAGAAGTTTTTGGAAATCTGGACAAAAAAAGAAAGTGCCGTAAAACTTTTGGATAAGTCTGTATTTTTTGACACAAAAGACATTTTGACAAATTTAAAAGATGTAAAATTTAAAACATTTTTAAGAAATAATCATATAATAACAATTGCAAAAACAAATAAAAATTTTATAAAATGACAAAATTATATTTTGAAAAACAAAAGATGTGTGGTATAGTAATTTTTGAAAAAAGGGGGAAAAAATGAAAAAATTGTCAAAATTTATCGCATCAATGTTTATGATTGCACTTGTTGTTATATCAGGGGTAATGTTTGCTGGTTGTGGCGAAAAAGATTTTGATAAAGACAAAATCAAAATCGGTCAAACAACATTTACATATGACGGAAGTTTTCATGTCTTTGAAGTTACATATGAAGATGAAAAAGATGTTCAAGTAACATATTCTCTTGATGGAGAAACTTTTGTTCAAAAGAAAGATGTTGAATTAAAAGATGTTGGAAAATACACAGTATATTTCAAATTGTCACAAAATGGTTACAAAGATTACAAGGATAGCAAAGAAGTTGTAATAAAAGGCTTTACTATTACAAATGGCAGTGCAGTTACAAATTATGCAACGTTTTTGGAAGCACTAAATGGTGTTGAAGAAAATGGAACATTAAAGATGTATGATGATGTAATATTGTCACAACCAATAGTAGCAAGTAAAACATTTACACTTGATGGTCAAGGAAAGCATGGAATAATTGCCAGCGAAACATTCACTGAAGGAAATGTTTTGGAAGTTGAAAAATCAAATATAACTGTAACACTTAAAGATGTTGAAATTGATGCAAACCAAAAAGCGAGAGTTGCATATGTTGGTGCAGGAAAACTTGTTATTGATGGTGCAGTTCTAAAAAATGGATACAGAGAGGACACATGGGCATATGGTGTATATGTTACAAGGAGTGCATCTTTTGAAATGATTAAAGGTTCAATAATTGGACATCAAAAAAGTGAAGATGCTGATTATACAACAAAATATAGTGCTGACCTATGGATTGGTGCAAATGCCACAGGGATAATAAGTGGTGGAGAACTTGGAAATATGTTTATCAATGCAAACAGTTATTCAAAAACAAATCCAGGGAAATTTACTGTAAAAGGCGGAAAACTCTATAATGTATATGTCGAGTATGGGGATGGATATGGTGCAAAATTAGAATTCCAAGGTGGGCAAATTGAAAAATTAAGAGTTTCAACAACAGAAAGCAATGGTAGTTTTGTAGAAAAAACAGCAACCACAGGAACAACCTATGTTGGTGGAGTTACAGAATAAACAAATAATAAAATCAAAAATCTTGTCTAAAATTAGACAAGATTTTTTATGTCAAAATGATTATGTGATTATTTGGTATATTTTTAGGTTGAAAAATATTCATTTATATGTTAACATATAAAAACCAAGGGATAAAAATAATTTATGATAATTGGCAAAAGGATAAAAGAACTTAAATCCGAATTAAAATACAAAAGGCATAATAATGACTTTGTAATTATAGATGATGAAAGAGCAATTATAAACGTTGGGGCAGAAAATTATGATGATATTTTTTCGCCACATTGCTATAAGGGTGGTGACACACTTTCATCAAGTCTTGTTGACTATCTTGGTCAAAAGAGTAATGCAGTGCATTATGATTATGACCTGACAATTCGTTTTCATGTTAAGAATGCAACAGAAGAAAAACGAGTTGAAATTGAAAATGCAATAAAAGAAAACTATGTTAACGAAGTTCGTGGAATAGAAGAAAAAATGCATCGAACAACAATTTTCTCAATGTGGTTTGTAATGTTGGGCGTTTTGTTTTCGGCAGTATATTTGCTTTTAATTCATTTTGCATCAACTGAATTTACTTATCTTATAGACATATTCGCATGGCTGTTTTTGTGGGAAGGCACTGATGCTTTCTTTTTGGATAGAAGAATGATGCAACTGCATTTGGTGCGAGCGTACAGGCTGGCAACGGCAAAAATAGAAATTATTGAATTTGAACCATACTAAAAGGATAAGAAAATGTATCACACAATTTTTAACATAGGTAATATTATATTCTATATTTTAATGGGAATAAGTTTTATGCTTTTACTCCAAAAAATTATTCACCATATATTTGGGTTATTTCCTGCAAAAAAATTTCCAGATGCAAAAGTTGACCACAAGTTTGCAGTTTTAATTCCTGCAAGAAATGAAAGTGCAGTTATTGAACAATTACTATTGTCAATTAGTGAACAAAATTACAACCATGATTTGATTGACACATATGTTATTGTTGAAAGCGAAAATGACCCAACTTGTGAAATTGCAAAAAAATATAAAAACACAAATATATTTGTTCGTAAGCACCTAGAAAACAAGGGCAAGGGTTATGCTTTGGACGAGGCAATAAAAGATATTTTTGAAAAAAACAAAGTATATGATGCTTTCATTATTTGTGACGCTGATAACGTTTTGGACAAAAACTTTGTTCGTGAAATGAACAAAACATATGATGCTGGGTACAAACTTTGTTTGGGTTACAGAAACAGCAAAAACTGGAATGGTGGTTGGGTTGCTTCTTGCAGTGCCCTAACATTTTCTATGATAAACACCTTCCATAATAAAAGTAGAGCAAGATTTAATCGCAATGTTATGGTAAGTGGAACAGGTTTTTATATTGCCTATGATGTGTTAAAACAAATGGGTGGTTGGAACTTTTACACTCTTACCGAAGATTATGAAATTTCACTTTTCTCAACTCTCAATAATGTAAAGTCAACATACAACGAATATGCCGAGTTCTATGATGAACAACCAACATCGTTAAAGGCAAGTTGGAATCAAAGACTTCGTTGGGTAAAAGGTTATGGACAAGTAAACAAAAAATATCAAAAGAAACTATTAAAAAGTGCAGTGTTTGACAAAAAGAATCGTTGGAGCAAACTTGAATATTCAATGAGCGTTCTTCCTGTTATGGTACTATTGGCTTCAACAATTTTGTATGCAGTGTTTACTCTTGTTTTGGCAATTGTTGGTTCGTGCTTGCATGAAGAAATTGCATGGAAAGTTTGGCGAGCGTTTGCAATTGTTATTGGTGTTATTTATCTATTCTATTTCTTCTATGCAATGATAATGCTTATTGTAGAAAGAAAACACACAAATATAACTTTCAAAAATGCTCTTGTATGTTGTCTTATGAGTGTGTTCTACTGGGCAATGTATATTCCATTATATGTTACAGCACTTTTCAAAAAAGAAGTTGAATGGAAACCAATTATACACAGTGTACATATGGATGGCGACACAAAAGTTGAAGTAAGTTTGGAAGAAAGCGAGTCGGCAAGAAAAGTTGACGATGACGAAGGGCCTATTCTTTAACATTAAAAGGAACACTTATGGAAAAAGTTGAAAGCATATTAAAATACTACTTGCAAACAGCAAAACTTAAAGATGTTGTTAGAAGTGGCTGGAAATATTGGCATGTAAAAAAAGAAAGATTGGAAAGTGTTGCTGAACATATTTATGGAACTTGTATGCTTGCCATTGGAATTTGGTCACAAACCTTGCCACCGGTAAATCTTTCGGAAGTTTTGCTTACTCTTGCAATACATGAAACCGAAGAGATTATAATTGGAGATTTGACACCTTTTGATAAGGGCTACGAAGAAAAAGCAAAACAGGGAAAAGAAGCAACAAAAAAAATATTTTCTGGTTTGGTTGCAAAAGAAGTTTTTGAAAACCTTTTGGATAACTTTAACAATGGTACATCTCAAGAAGGAATTTTTGCAAGAAAGTGTGACAAACTTGAATGTGACTTGCAAGCAAAAATCTATGACGAACAAGGCTTTATGAAACTTGAAGATGCCGAAAAATGTGTAAAAGAAAATGAAAAAATAACAAAATTGCAGGCTCGTGGTGCAAAAAGAGCATCAACATTTTTTATCTATAATGATAGACCTATATTTACAAAAGATATTAAAGAACCGGATAAAGATATGTTTGTTGAAATATCAAAATATATAGAAAAACACAAAATATTAGATTTGTTAAAAGACTAAAAAAGTGAGTACAAAAAGTACTCACTTTTATTTTATTTTTTGATGCATTCAACTTTCATTGTGTTTTTGATTGAATACAAACAATTTTTGTTAATTATTATGCTGTCATAAATTTCAAAACCAAGCGGAACTAATGTTGTGGACAAAAGGCAATGAGTGTCGTAATCTTGTTTTGATGGATTAACTGAACCATATGGATGATTATGTGCAAAAACCAATTTTTTCTCTGACCTTTTGATGAGCTTGCACAACAGTTTTGGAATATCAATTTGAACTTCCATAAAATCGCCTTCGGAAATTTTTTCACAAAACGAAAACTTGTCGTCTTTGTCCATATAGGCAACATAAACACATTCGTTTTTCTCATTCTTAAAATATGGGTAAATTAGGTTATACAGGTCGTTATAACTTTTGATATAGTTTTTTGTTGAGTTTTGTTCTTCCATGTATATTTCAAAAAGTTGAGGGATATAAGTTATTAGTCTTGCAGTTATATCTCCAACTCCCGGTATTTCTATAAGTTCGTCATAACTTGCGTTAAGGATTCGGGCAATTGACCCAAATTTTTCTAATAGTCTGTGAGCAATTTCGTTTGTATCTTTTCTTGCATTTGTTGAAGTTAACAATTGCTCAATAATTTGGACATCGGATAAATTTTTGAGTCCGACTCTGTCAATTAGTTGCCTTAATCTTTTTCTATGACCTGTGTGACAATTTGATGAATCCGTTTCCATATTGAAATTATATCACAATAAAATAATGGCAATCAAGCAATTAAAATAATTTATCAAATTTTTTAATGTTGGCAAATGGTAAAAGTCAAGTATATATTTGACAAATATTGTAATATTTTGTAAACTTACTTTTGTTTAGGGGAGTAGAAATGAAAATAGCAATCAGTGCAGATAGCACTTGCGACTTATCAAATGAAATATGTGAAAAATATGACATTCATCTTAATGCCATGCCATTCTCACTTGGCGAAGATGATTTAAGACACGACGGTGTGACAGGAACAACAAAAGATGTTTTTGAATATGTTGAAAAAACTGGTAAATTGCCAACAACTTCGGCATATAATGAATATGAATATACTGAACATTTTAACAAATTATTAAAAGATTATGATGCAGTTATTCATGTATCTTTCTCGTGGGAGATTTCGTCCACTGGTGCAAATGCAAGGCGTGCAAGCGAAAATATGCAAAATGTTTACACAATAGACAGCAAAAATCTTTCTTGTGGCTTTGGGCTTGTGGTTTTGGAATGTGCAATTTGGGCACAAATGGGAAAGAGTGTAGAAGAAATTATAAAGCACGCAGAAGAGGTTAGAGATCAAATTCAAACATCATTTTTGGTTGACACTTTGGAATATCTATACAAAGGTGGAAGATGTAGTGGTGTTACAAATGTTGTATCAAAAATTATCAAACTAAAACCAAGAATAAGTATTGTTGATGGAAAAATGGAAGTAACCAAAAAATATATTGGAAGCATTGACAATTGTTTGATGAGATATTGTGATGACATATTAAAAGAAGCAAAACCAAACATCGAAAGAGTGTTTGTTGTTTCATCTTCACCGGTTGAAGTAGAGGGGAAAATAATACAAAAACTTAAAGATTATGGCTTTAAGGAAATTTTAACTGCCCAAGCTGGACCATCAATAAGTATTCATTGTGGCAAAAAGACTTTGGGAATAATGTACATAAAGGAGTGATAAAATGAAAATATGCGTAACTGCAGAAAGCACTTGTGATATTCCACAAGAGATAAGAGAAAAAGAGGGTATAGAAATTATACCATTTGGCGTAATGCTTGGCGAAGAGTTAAGACATGACGGCATTGATGTTACCCCACAAGATTTGTATGACTATGCTGACAAAACAAAGGATTTGCCAAAAACATCTGCAATAAATGAGGTTGAATATGAGGAGTTATTTGCCCGAAAATTAAAAGATTATGATGCACTTATTCATTTTTGTTTATCATCTGAAATTTCAAGTGCGTGCAGTAATGCTCAAAGAGCAGCAGAAAAATTTGAAAACGTTTATGTTATAGACACAAAAAGTTTGTCAAGTGGTTCTGGGCTTTTGGTTTTGTCTTGTGTGGATAAAATAAAGGAAGGGAAAGATATTGAAACAATATTAAAAGAAATAAACGAAGAAATCCCAAAAATTCAAGCATCGTTCTTGATTGATACATTAAAGTATCTTCACAAAGGTGGAAGATGTAGTGGTGTTGCAAAACTTGGTGCTGCAATATTTAACATCAAACTAAGAATAAGTTTGGTTGATGGGAAAATGGAAGTTACAAGAAGGTATATGGGAAGTATAAGTTCCTGTTTGGTAAAATACTGCAAAGATATGTTAAAAGAAGTTGAACCAAACAAAGATAGAGTTTTTGTAACATATTCATCACCTGTTGAACCTGCAAGAACAATAATCATAAATATACTTAAAGAATATGGATTTAAAGAGATTATAGAATGTAATGCTTGCTCAACAATATGCACACACTGTGGGCCAAAAACTCTTGGAGTATTATATATTGCAAAATAAAAAATTTGAGCCATTGACTATACAATGGTTCTTTTTTTGTTCAAAATTTGGCTGTAACCCTTTAAAATAAAGGGATTCAGCAATTTTTTTATGTAAATTAGTTTGAAATTTACATAAAATGGGGTATAATATAGTCACTTAAAGAAATCTTTAAGAATCCAAAAAAAGGGGAAAGGTATGAACAAAGGAGAATTTGTTAAAGCAATGGCTGACAAAGCTGGCTTAACAGTAAAAGAAGCTGGAGTTGCATATGACGCTTTTGTTGAAGTTGTAACTGACGCTATGAAGAAAGGTGAAAAAGTTCAACTTGTTGGTTTTGGAACATTTGAAGTTCGTGAAAAAGCAGCAAGAGAAGGTATTAACCCACAAACAAAAGAAAAAGTAAGTATACCTGCTACAAAGGCACCTGCATTAAAGTTTGGAAAAGCTTATAAAGACTTATTCAACTAATAAGTAAAAAATATCTACCAAGTTGGTAGATATTTTTTTATGTCTATTGATGATTAAATTTTTTTTCAAAATATTTAATAAGAGTCCTTTTGGTATATTCGTTTTCACAGTATGCAAGCCACTTTAAGGTTGCAATGTTTATGTTTATACCGTCTTTTAGTTCGCATACAATTTCAACCTTGTCACCATCATTAAGCTTTGTGTAAACAGGTGAACTGTTTGGCGAATTGTTTATATATGCACACTTGCAAGAAAATCCAACATCATTGTGAAGTCTAAAAGCAAAATCAAGAACTGTGCTGTTTTCTGGGATTCTTATTCTGTCGTTATTTGGTGTGATGATTGATATATACTTTGTTTCAATTTTTCCAGCAGTTGTTTCATCAAGCATGTCAATGTCGGTACCTTTTATTGTACCGTTTTGCATAATAGTATACTCATGTCGAGAAAGCAAGGTTATATCATATAAGTTCCTAATCTTGTCTTGAATTTTTAAAAAATTGTTGCCAAGTTCATCTTGGTTAAATCCAATACAAGTGAACAATGTACTTAAATTTGTTTCGGTTAGTAGTTCATATAAAAGTGAAAGGTTGTGAATGTTATTTAGGTTTTCATTAAATATAATATAAATATTGTATAGTGGAACAAAAACCAAATTGCTTTCTTTTATCTTTTCAAGGTTGTTTATTTCAAACCTTTGAGAGATTTCGTCAAAAATTTGTTTTTCAGTTTTTGGTGTAACAATCACTTTATATAATGATAAGTTGGATTTTAGTGAAGGAAGATACACCGAGATTTCGTTTGTTATATAGTCAGTTAGTTGTGAGATATATACTTCTGCATTTTTATAATTTCTTTTTAAAAAACTCAAAAAGTTTGCTGACTTATCTTCATTTGTAATCAAAAAACAATAGTTTGTTAATGTGTCATAAAAATATTTTGTTTTGAGAAGTTTTGCAAGGGGTATTATCCATTTTTCGGTTTCTTTAACTTTTGCTTCTTTTTTGTACTTTGCAAAACAGCCAATTGTTTGAAGATTGTTAACTCTGTCGGCGAATTTGATATAAAACCCAAATTTATTTTGCTTTCCAAGACTTATTAGTTTTTGATAGGTTTTGTCATCTACTGCAAGTTTCAAAAAGTCCTGTTCTGCATAAAGGTTGTTGCTGTCAAGGGTGTAATTTTCCTTTGTTATCGCTGTAACACTGTCTACAATTTCGGCAATTTGTCTGTTAAATTCTTTTTCAATCTCTTCAATTGTAACCCCACAATCTTCAACTGTGTCATGAAGTAGGGCAGATGCAATTACGTCTGTGTTAAAGTCAAGTTTCTCAAGAATGCTGGCAACTTCAACTGGATGGATAATGTATGGGTCGCCACCTTTTCGAAATTGACCATCATGTTTTTGTTTTGCAAAATTATATGCTTTTACAACATTATATATGTCGGCACTGTTTTTGTTTTTTAGGTCTTCAATTATGTTATTATATTCTTGTTCGTAATTAGTCATAGTCGGCATCCTTTATTAAACGATAATAGTTATCATCTTCAAAATTGCTTACCTTGGCAAACCTAAACATATTTGATTCTATGCAGTTTGATATAATGTTTTTTACACTATCCTCAATTATTTTCTTTTGTTGATATTCACTAAGCCCACTTTCTTTTTGACTGTTAAATAATCTTTTGAAAAGGTTAATAAGTTCATTAACTTCGTTTTTGATATTAAAATCACTTATGCCAAGAGCAAGAAGATTATATATTTCGCCGTCTGGAATTTTTAAAATTTTGCTTGAAACCAAGATATATTGCACACAAGGAATATGCTCTCTTCCTCTTGAAATTGAGTTTACTGTTCCAAGTCCGCCGATATAATGACTTTGTGTTGGTGGGTTGTTTAAGATTATCATACATTTATCATTGTTGTTTTTTAGTGAAACAAAAATTTGTTGTGGGTTTTGATCCAAACTTCCCCAATAATAGTTAGGAAATTGAGCATAAAACTCTGCAATTTTTTTGACATCGCCATTAAAAGATAAAAGTGTTTTAAAATATTCTTCAGCTTTTTGTCTGTCAACCATAAATAGTCCAAAAGCTTTTACACCTTTTGGCGATGAAATGTCAACATCATCAACAATTGAAATTATACCAAATGTCAAAATGTCATAGTTGTAACTTCCAACTTTACCTTTGTAGGCACTTGAATTGTAGTAATAAACGATGTATGTTCCAAAATACTTTTTGTATGAAACATCTTTTACAATGTTAAAACTTGTGTCTTCCAAATTTGTTGTTAAAAATTGGTCAATGTCAATCTTATATGCCTTTTTTAGGGCAAGCAAAAATTGTGCCGAAGGCAAACTTTTTCCGTTAATGTAGTTTGCAATGCTTCCACTAGAAAAACCGGTTTTTTCGGCAATGTCGTGCTGTGAATATAGTTTTGCAAGATGTTTTAAGTTATTGATAAAAATATCCATATATGTACTCCTAACATATATGTTACTCTTATTATAATAAAAAATCAACAATATGATATTAAATATATATAGGATATTAAATGATAAAACAAAATATTCTAAATAAAATTTAGAATTGTATATCTTCAATGTCGTCAATAAGCCCGTTTGCGAGTGATATTTTGTAGTCCTTTGCTTTGTCTTTGAAGTAAAGCGTGTATACAAGTGGTGATATTTTGTATAAATTTATACTAACAAGACCATCAAAATACGAACTTAAATCATTTGTGTTGAGCACACTTTGCAAACGAGTTGTCAAATACTTATTGGCAGTATTATAGTCCTTTATGATTATTGCATCAAAAAATTTGTAAGGTAATAAAAAATGGGGGTATTTGGTTTCTTTTTCGCCTTCCTTTTTATAAAATTCATCACTCATTTTTTCCATATTATTGGCATTAAAGATTGATAATATTTTATATCTTAATGAGTTGCTTGTGCTTTTTAGACATTTTATTTTTGTGTCATCAATTTCAATCTCTTCGCCATAACATGAGTAAAAAGTTTTGTTTTCGGTGTTAAAAGTTGTAAGAATTTTGCTATTTTCACTTTCGCCCATAATATATATAAGGTTACCTTTTGTCCAAATATTGCAGTTTGCTTGATTAACTTCATAAACATATTCGCCGGTTATGGAAGATATGCAAATTCTATCGGTGTAACACTTGACAAGATATCTAACATTCTTTATTTGGCAGGAATGATTTTCTATTGGAGCAGTAGAGTATAATGTAAATAATTTTAGGTTAATTTCATATCTATCATTAAAAGAATAAATTTCGTAATATGGTGTGTTTTTGAAATCTTGTTCTTCAAACTTTACAGTATATGGAATTGACATTGTTTTGCTTATTGGGTAGGCAAGAAAGGTAAAATTTTGTTTTGGGTCTTCCACTTCAACAATGTGTTTGCTGTCCAATTCATAATTTTTATTTTCTATTTGCAACAAAAAATCAAATTGTGATGAAATAACTATTTTTTTCATATTTTAGTATATGCAAATGTTGTTTACATATGAGAATATTTTAAATTTTGCTATTGACAATGTGAGTATATAAGTATAGAATGTAAATAAGAAAAGGGAGAATAATAAATGAATAGTCAAAAATTGGTAAAAGATATTCAAAACTATTATGATAGCGTTAATGCCTATAATAAAAAAATAAAGGGAATTCAAAAAACTGACAAAATGTCAAAAAAAGCTTTTTTATTTGATATGACGGGCGCATCTTTAACATATGGTATAATTGGAATTTTGTGTTTAGCACCTGTTGCATTAAAATTGGGCAGTGTGCCAATTGCTTTGATAATGGGTGGTTGTTTGGGCTTGGTTTCTGCTTTCTTTGGTGGATTGACTGAATGGATTTCATCAAAGAACAAAGGAGAGATTGGAAGAATTTCAATAACAAACAAAGCCAAAAATTATCCTTGGAAGTCAATGATATATAAAAATATTTTAAGAAAAGGTTATGTTACATACAAAGACCTTGAAAAATTAAGAGAACTTAACAATCGCAACAAAAATGTGCTTAACAATTATGTGAAAGACGTATTGAGAAAATGCGAAAATTATGCAAACTCAAAAGAGGTTGATGATCAAACAGATTGGTTAGTTCTTTCAAATAGGTTGCAAGATAAAGAGTTTTCTGAATTGGCTGGTGCAATTCGAAAATTAAATAGTGATTTAAAACAATTGGAAGATATTGATACAGGCATAATGACAAAAGAAGAACTCAACAAACCAATAATCGTAAAAGATTATGAAGTTGAAGAATTTAAAGTTGAAAACAACCAAAAGGCAAACACAAAAGCATCAAAAACATATACAACTGAAAAAACTTACAGCAAAGATGATGAATATACAAAGTAAAAACAAAAATGACTTGCAGATATTGCAAGTTTTTTTTATGTTGAATATTGACAAAATATTGTGCCAAGGTTAAACTATAAGTGAAAGTGAGTTATTATGAAAGAAATTGACGATATAAAAAATTTAATTAAGGTGCTTGAAGAGTCATATGCAAAAGTAAATGATTATGCAAAAACAAAAAAAGCATACAGAAAAGTAGGGTGGGGTTCATTCTTCCACAAGGGTTGGATAATTGACGCATTGATGTTTTTGGCGTTTGTTGGTGGTGCAATTGGTCTTTGTGTTTCGCCATTGATACCTTCAAGTATGATTGCATTGTCTTTTGTTATTGTTCCTGTTGTTGGACTTGTGTCACTAATGGCATCAAAAGCAATAAGAATTATTATGCAAACAAAATTTGAAGATGGTCAAAAAGAAGAAAGTTGCGTTCAAAAACTTTTGGATATTGGCAATGAAATGGAAACCGCATCAATGCTCCTTGAACATAAATACAAAGATTTGCTTAATGTTAAGGACGGCTTTACTTACAGAGATTTGAAAGAATACAGAAAATGTATTGAAGATATAAAATATTTTTGTGGCGACAAATTGGAAGAATTGATAAACTCTATGCCACAAGTTGATAAAAATAAAAGTGGCGAAGAACAAAAAATGTGGCAAGAAGCTAAAGATGTTGTTTGCTCACAAAGGAATAAAATTATGGTTGCAGCATGTGAGTGCAAAAATGGCGAAGCAAAATATCGCAATATTGATTTAACAAATTTGAGTGAGAAAAAACTTTGTGAAAAATTACCTGTATTCACAACCGAAAAATTTAGTGAAAAAACAAAAGAACCCCAAAAAGTTTATTCAAAACAATATGTTCAAAACAATAAAGAAAAAACCGAAGAACTAGATAGATAAAAATTAAAACTTGCAAAAAATATTGCAAGTTTTTTTATTTTCTATTTATTTATGCATAGTTTAACTTTTTGTTTTTTGTCAATAATTTTAACAAAGGTAGGGGCAAAATGAAAAGTTATTCAAAATGGACGGATGAAGAAGTTGTGAGATTGTTTAGATTTATAGAAGACGGCAAAAAGCAGAACAATAACTTGTCAGGGATGTTTTGTTTGTATGCAAAATTGACAAATCGAAAACCCAATAGTGTTAGGAATTATTATTATGCCGAACTAAATGAGTTAGAAAACAATAAGGAAAGAAGGGAAAAATTGGGTATAGATATTTCACTTCATCAAAAAGTGGAACAAAAAGAATTTACGGAAGATGAAACCGAAAATTTGGTTCTTGAAATTTTGAGATTAACAAGCAAAGGTATTTCGGTAAGAAAGGCTTGTATGCAACTTGCAGGTGGAGATATAGACAAAATGGTAAGACTGCAAAACAAGTTTAGGTCGGTTGTTGTAAAAAATAAACCATTGTATGACAAATGTTTAAGCACTTTAAAAATAGAAAAACCAAACGTAAAACTTCAGAAACCAAATAATGTTGTTAGTTTTGTAAATCCAAAAAACCTTTTAAGCGAGAGTGATATAAATAGTTTGTTTATGGGGCTTGTAAGACTTGTTCAAAAACAAACTGAAGAAAGAGTGATAAGAGAGAACATTGGGCTTACAAATGCAAACGATACTCTAAAAAGAATGATAATAAAAATAAATGAAAAAGAAAAAGAAATAAAAACTCTGCAAAAAATGTTTAAATTGGAAAGTTTAAAAAATCAAAAATTAAATACCGAAATTCAAAATTTAAGAATAAAAAATGCTGAAAAATGTAATAAAAATAAAGAATTAAAAGAATTTACTCAAAAATTTGAAAATAAAGAAATTACAAAATTAAATTAAAAGAGCAAACATTTCTTTTACATTCTTATCAAATTTTGATATTATATATCTATGATAAAAATTATTACAGGTCAAAAGTTAATTGACATTTCAAAAAGCGTTATATATGAAATAAACGATAAAAAGGAAAATCTATCAAGCCAAAACATAATTGTTGTGCCTGATAGATTTTCTTTGCTTGCTGAAAAAATGGTTTTTGATGTTTTAAACATTAAGAGCAGTTTCAATATTCGAGTTATGGGAATAACATCACTTGCAAAAGATATCATTTCAAAAGCGGGGCTAAATTGTGTTTACCTAACAACTGACGAATGCAAATTTTTGCTGTTTAGAGCATTGCAAAAGTGTAAAGATAATTTCACTTGTTTTTCAAAAAATTTAAGTCAAGGCCTTTGCCAAAAAATTCAAAACATCTTAAGTCTTATTCGCTCAAGCGAAGTCAATTCAAACATGTTAAGATTGGCTGGTGACAATGCAAGTGTTAGCACACAAAAAAAATTGCAAGACTTGTCTATGATAAATGAAGAATATGACAATCTTTTCAACGGAAGACTTGACGGAACAAACACTCTAAAATTGTTCACTTCAATAATTGAACAAACGGAAAGTATAAAAAACACAAACTTTTATTTTTGTGGATTTGATGCATTCACAAAACAAGGTTATGAAATTTTGCGTAATATCTTTAAGACAGCAAGCAATGTTACCGTTGGTTGTTTTTATCCAAACAGTAACAAAAATAATATGATATTTGACAAAGAAATGTTTAATAACATAACCGATATTTTAAAAGAAGAGAAAATTGAATATACTGTGCAAGAAAGTCATCAAGTTTTAAGTATTCCACAAAAAGAACTGTTTGATAATGTATATGGTTTTGGCATAAAACCAATGCAAGATTTTGGGTATGTCAATGTTTTGGAACTTGCAACAAAGCAAGATGAAATCAAAGTTTGTGCAAACAAAATTGCAAGTTTAACAAAACAAAAAAAATGTAAGTATAGAGATATTTCAATAATTACAACAAGTGACTATTTTGAAGATTTAAAAAATGTTTTTGATAGATATCAAATATCATATTATATAGACACATCAAAGCAGTTCTATAACACAGAAATTTGTAATTTTATTAGATTTGTTTTGGACATAAAAAATGAAGATTTTAGTAGTGAAAGTTTGATAAATTTATTAAATAACTCATTTGTAAACTTGGATAAAAACCAAAAACAAGACATACAAAACTACATAATAACAAATGATATTGAATACAAAAAAGCAGGCAGGCTTTTTGAAAATTTTGACTTGCAAGTATTTGGCGAAATTATAAAACAAACTCAAAATTTTAAAGATAAAGACAATATCAAAAATTATATAAAAATATTAAAAAATATACTAGAAAAATGCGAAATTAAGTCAAAAATTGATAATTTGTGCGGTATTTTTGCAAAAAATAACGATTTGTTTAATCAAAAATTATATTCGCAAGTAATGGATAAAATCGAAAACTTGAATAATGAACTTGTTGATTGCATAGAAGACGAATTGACATTTACCGAATTTTATGAGTTGTATATAAGTGCATTAAAAGAAATAAAAATTTCACAAGTACCATTAAGTTTGGATAGTGTTTTTGTTGGCGATGCAAGTTCAAGTTTTTTTGAAAAAACAAAATACTATTTCGTCTTGGGTGCAAATCAAGATGTTTTGCCAAAGCCAACAAAAGATTTGGCAATATTAAGTGACAGTGAAATTGAAGAAGTTGACAATGTTATAAAAATTTCGCCAACTTCAAAAATGATAAACAGACGAACAAAATTTAAACTCTTTGATTTGTTGTCATCTGCTGAACAAAAACTTTATGTTTTCTATCACTTGCAAAGTGATGATGGTAAAAAAGTTTTGTCAAGTCCGTTTGTTAATGACATATTGACAATATGTGGCGATAAAATCAAAATAACACAAAATGACATATATGAAAAATTTGATTTGGACGATATAACAAAAACAATGTTTTCTTGCCCAAATATTGTTGAAGCAATAAGCAACCTAAACAGCAGTAATCAAGATAGTCCACTAATTAAAAAAAGTTTGCTCTCAATTGGAATAAAATTGGAATATGAAAAACCAAATATGGGAAGTATTACAAACGGCGAGATGATGCTTACATCCGACAAAACCAAGGTAAGCCAAATTGAGTGCTACTATAGGTGTCCTTTTTCACATTTCATTAACTATGGTCTAAAATTGCAAGAACAAAAAACGGCAACAATTGAAGCCAATGAGTTTGGGAACTTTTTGCACAAGTTTGCAGATGTTTATGTTAAAGAAAATAAGGACAACTTAAAATCTTTGTCACAAGATGAAATCAAAGAGCAAACATTAAATGTTTTTGATTCAATTTTACAAATGAAAGATTACCAAAAACTGACCGATGACGAGAATATTGTAACACTTAATATGTTAAGGGATGAAGTGTTAAGATTTGCAAAATTTTTGTCATACGAAGCAATCAATTCTGATTTCAAACCAATGGAAACCGAGTATAGTTTTAAAAATGAAAATGTCTATGTTATGTATCAAGACAAAAAATACAAGATTGTTGGTGTAATTGATAGAATTGACAGGTGTGATGATTATTTTAGAATTATCGACTACAAGACTGGTTCGGCAAGCAAGCAAAACTCAAGCTTAAAAAATGTTTACTATGGCACAAAAATTCAAGTTTATGTTTATCTTTATGCAATTGAAAAAACAATGGGTCTAAAGCCTTTTGGTGCATTTTATCTGCCAATTGTTCAAAGTTATGGCGATGCAACTGACGAGAACGAAAGCGATTATAAACTTTATGGCTATTTTTTGGATGATATAAACCTTGTTGAAAGAGCAGACAAAACTTTTAATGTGGAAAAAGGTGTGAGTAGATTTTTGCAAGCAAAGTATTCAAAAACATCAACCGAAAATGATAAAAAATTTGCATATAGCAAAAACTTATCAAAAGAAGAAATCGATAATATTACAAAATATTCGCTTGACATTGTAAAGCAAGGCATAAAAGAAATTGTTGGTGGAAATATTGCAGTTTCGCCTTTTGATGGCGAATGTCAATTTTGCAAATATAAATCAATTTGTGGAATTGATGTAATTTTGGCAGGCGAAAGAAAAGGTGTAAAAATAACCAAAAACGCATTTAGTGAAGTGGAGAACAAAAATGGCTAATGAACAATTTAAAGTGATTGAAGAACAAGACGCTGTACTTAAATCTCACGACAAAAATATTGCAATTTCGGCATCAGCAGGAAGTGGTAAAACTTCGGTTATGATTAGAAAAATTGTAAAACTTATCATAGAAGAAAATTTTAAAATTGAAGATATTTTGGTGCTTACATACACAAATTCTGCAGCAAGCGAGATGAAGCAAAAACTAATAAATGCAATAACAAAGTCGGGAAAAGTTGAAATTCAAAAAGAACTTGACAACATTGTAAACAGTGACATTTCTACCTTTGATAGTTTTTGCCAAAAGCTTGTAAAAAAATATTTCTATTTATTAGACATTGATCCTGCATTTAATGTTTTGCAAGGGAGCGAAGAAACTTTAATTCGTGGGAGAGCAATAAAAAATGCCATAAAATCATATAAAACATCAAATTTTGAAGAATTTTCTAGAATTTTTGACTTTTATGGGTCAAATAGAACCGACAAAAAGATTAAAGAAATTGTGCTAAAAATGAACGATTTTTGTAGGTCAATTTTAGATTATAATGCTTTCAAGACAAAGTGTATGCAACTTTTTGAACCACAAGAAAACCCTATTGCAAGTCAAATTTTCTTTAAAGATGCAAAAGACCAGGTTAAGTATTTGTATGAAAAACTTAATGATTTACTTAATATGTCGCAAAGCTTGGATTTTAAAAAATATTGCAAGTATCTAAATTCAATTCTTTCAAATGTTGGGATAATAAAAAACTCAAAAACACTTGATGAAATGATTGACAATGCAAACCTTGTAAAAATAGATCGTGCACCAATTAAAGACAAACGAGATGATTATTTATTACAAAAAATAAAATCTCAAAAAGAGAGATTTGACAGGTTGACAAAATCCCTAAAAGATTTTGGAAGTGGAGATGCGTATAAAAAATCTATAATCGTTTGCAAGGAAACAACTGAAATTTTCTTTGACCTTTATGAAAAATTCTTAAAGGAATATGAAAAAATTAAATTGTCAAAAAACTTGTTTGATTATAATGATATTGAAAGATTGACCTTAAAACTTTTTGAGAACAAAGAAGTTTTACAGGCGATAAAACAGAAATATAAACGTATTTTTGTTGATGAATTTCAGGATGCAAACCGAGTTCAAGAAAAATTGATTAAAGAGTTAAAAGGCAAAAATAATTTATTTTTGGTAGGCGATTTAAAGCAAGCAATTTATGGGTTTAGACAATCAAATGCAAAGATTTTTGCAAACATAATTTCGCAATTTGAACAAGATGAGGAATCGGAATATTTAAAACTTAACTGCAATTTTAGAACAACTCATCAAATACTAAATTTTGTAAATGAAATTTTTAGCATTATTATGACTCAAAAAACAGCAAGTTTGGACTATAAAAACAAATCAAAGTTAAATGGTCAAGGAGACTTTATGCAAGAAAAATCGCCTTGTGTTGAACTTGATATTTTGTATAGTGAAGAAGAACAACAAGAAAAAGCAAGTGGTGTTTATAGTGTTAAAGAAAATCAAAACAAAGAAAATGACGACACTTTGGCATCGGCCAATTTTGTTGCTGAAAGAATAACCAAACTTTTGGAAGAAGAAATTTATGATATAAATGAAAAGCGTTATCGAAAAATTGAATACAAGGATATTGCAATACTTTTACGTTCACGAACAAAACAACAAGCATACATAGAAGCGTTTAACAATTATAATATTCCTGTGCTTGAAAATTCCAACGCAAATCTTGATGAAACTTTTGATGCAAGCATTCTTATTAACTTGATAAAAATTAGTCAAAATTTTAAAGACGATATTTCTCTTGCAAGTGTTATGATGTCAAGCTTGTTTGATTTTTCTGCAAATGAAATGTTGGGAATTAGAAATACTATCACCGGGAAGCAAAATTTTTATGAGTGTGTTCTTGGTTACAATAAGGATGACGAAATTAAAAGAAAAATTGATTATATGCAAGAACTTTTGCAAAAATTTGCATATAACACAACATATCAAAACTTAATATTTGCCCTAAATCAAATTTTGGAAGAAACAAACTATATATATAAAATTCAAAACAGTTTTAATGGACTTTCAAGGGCAAAAAATGTAAAAGATTTTGTAAATTCTTTCACAAACTCAAACTATAATTATTCAGTCACCGAATATATAAATTTTATGAGAGAAAATGTGAGGGAGCAAAAAGTTGTTGGAGCAATAACATCAAACAATGTTGTAAATATAACAACAATGCATTCAAGCAAAGGTCTTGAATGGCCGGTTGTAATTATTCCAGAACTTTCTGCATCATTTAACACAAACTCGCAAGAACCAGAAATTGTGATGAATGAAGAAGTCGGTTTGGGATTAAAATATTACGACCAAGAATCAAGACAAAAATGCAACAGCGTGTTTTTTAGTGTTGTAAAAACTTTTAACAAAATTGATGACATAAGCGAAAGGTTAAGGCTTTTGTATGTTGCGCTAACACGCCCAAAAAACAGACTTATTTTGATTGGACAAACAGACAAATTGGAATATGAAAGGTTTGAAAACGATTGGCAAATTATGGATAGCAATAACTATTTAAGTCAAATTGTAAATTCTTTGCCAAAGTCCGATATCTCAAAAATCAATGCAAAGGTTACATCATTTAATTTGATGGGCGCAAAAGATTATTTTTGTAATGTCATTGACCAAAAAGAATATCAAGGCGTTAGTAATATAAATAATATAAATGTACTAAATAAACAATATAGTGAAAAAGAAATAAAAGATTTGGCAACATATATTCAAAAAGGGTACTTTAACAAAAAGGCAATATACATTGCAGAAAAAAATTCTGTATCAAGCATCCTAAAAGCCGATGATGACTTTGCAAGCAAAAATTATGAGCCAAACAAATTACTTACAAGCGAAGATAAATACCATAACATTCAAAAGAATGAACTTGGAAGTTTATATCACAAAATTTTGGAGTTGTATGATTTTAATGCTGATATTAGTATTCAAAATATAAAGTCGATAATAGATAACATAAAACAGCAAAATATATTTGACGAAAAAACAATAAATGCACTCAATATCGACATTGTTATTAACAATCTAAAACTATTAAAACAATTATGTAAAGACGGTAAAACTCTTAAAGAACAAACATTTGTAATGCAAGTGCCATATTGTGAAATTGAAGATAGTGACATAACCGACAAGGTCCTTGTGCAAGGGGTTTGTGACTTGATTGTGATAAAAAACGACAAAACAATTTTGGTAGATTACAAATTCTCAAGTCATAACAAAAGTGACTTGATTGCAAAATATTACAAGCAATTATTGTTGTATAAAAAGTCTGCAACATATGCGCTTTCAAGACAAATTGACGAATGTTATATCCTGAGCCTAAAGCCTTGTGAACTTATTAAAGTTGATGTAAAATAGCATCAACTTTTTTAGTTTAAAAATAAATGAAAAATAATTCAAAAAAAAATATTTAAAAAAATATCAAAAAAAATCAAAAAAAATATTTAAAAATATTAGTTAAAAAAATATTTATGTGTTATACTACACTCGAAAAATGTAATAAAAAGGGGACAAAAATATGCTTTTAGGTGTCATTGATAACATTTGGGATTTCTTTTTGAAACTTACCCAAAACGGACTTACAAAAGATTTATTATTCTACATAAGCCTTGGGTTTATCATGTTTATGGTAATTTACTTTATGGTAAAATCTCGTTATGCTTATGAAGGCAGGCTTAACCGTAGCCTTGAAAAACTTAATCGTTGGTTATATAATCACGAACAAATTGATGAAAATAATTTGGTTGAATTTAACAGACTTATGAAAACTTCACCAAAATTATTAAGATATCATTGGCAACAATATATGTTATATCGTGAACATGCTCCAAGTTACTATATGAGTATGTATAACTGTATTGAAAAACCATTACACACAAGTTCATACACAGCAAACATAAAAAATTATATGGGAATTTGTGGTGCAACAATGCTTGTAACATTTTTGCTTACTTTGCTCAACTATGGCAAAACAGCATTAACAGTAGAAGCAATTGCAATTTCACTCATTGCACCAACAATCATTATGATATTTAGTGTTGTGTTTGTAATGATGCTTCGTACAACTCAAAACTTTACATTATCAAGTTTGTATCAAAATTTCCATTTGTTTGATAGATACATAGACAAAGCCTCAACAACAATTCCAAAATACGTTGACTTTGAAGTATTGTTCACAAGAAAAGAAATCAAGGGCGGAATTCCTGTTCTTAACGAATACCTTGAAAAACGTGCAAGACAAGAAGCTGAAGAACTTGAAAAAGCAAGACAAAATGCAGTTGAACATGAAACATATGACTTTGAAAAAACAGGCATAGATGGTTCTCTTATTTTGGATAGAGCAATGAAAGAGTCAGAGATTTATCTTAACACTCGTCAAAGAATACTTGCTCAAATTCAACAATATGATAGTGAAATTGAATCATTAAAAAGAAATTACGAAAACACATCAAAAGATTATCAACGTAAACTTCAAGCAAGCAAAGAAAATATTGAAAGACTTAGAACTCAACAAGAAGAGTCAACAAACCGTATTGAAGTTAACTATATAAGAAAACAACAACAAGACGAAATCAAAAAGCAAGAACAACTTGAAAAAGATCAAGACAGTGCAACACTTCGTTACGACCAAGAAACTGCTCAACTTAAAGAACAAATCGATAAATGCAGAGCAGAACTTGAAGAAAAGAAAGAATATGCAACAAATGCAATGCTTTCTGAATATGACACATTTGCAACAAAAGTTTATAAAGCAATTATGAATGATGTTCAAGAAAAACACACTCAAGAACTTAATGAACTTAATGAGCAAAAAGAAGAAACCGAAAAAGAACTTGAAAAAGCTCACGAAATTAACAACATCAAAGATAGTGTAATAAACGACCTTAGAGAGTTAATACATAACCAAGCAGAACAAGAACCAGAGCAAACTGAAAATGCTGAAACAGAAGAACCAGTAAGCGAAGAAGAGACTGCACAAACTCAAAGCGAACAAACCGAAGAACAACCAGCGGAAACACCAGTTGAAGAAAAATCTGAAGAAGGAAACAAAGATGTTGAACAACCAAAAGTAGAAGAAGAACAGCCAAAAGAAAGCGATGTTCAAGAATCTGCTGAAAAGGTTGAAGAACCAAAGCAAGAAGAACCAGCTGAACAAACTCCAACTGAAGAACAACCGGTTCAAGAAGAAAAACCAGCAGAGGAATCAACAACTGAAGCTCCTCAAGAAGATGAAAACCCAGGGTTCTATGACGATAATGGATATTATTGGTTTGCAAACGGAACATATTATGATAATCACAATTATTATCATGACGAAAATAATGACATCTATGATGCTGACGGAAACTATATTTCTCCAGAAGAATATGAAAAACTTACTGGCGAAAGTTTAGCTCAAGAAGCTGAACAACCAGCCGAGCAAGTTGAAGAAAAGCCAGCTGAAACACCGGTTGAAGAAAACAAAGATGTTGAACAACCAAAAGTAGAAGAAGAACAACCAAAAGAAAGTGATGTTCAAGAACCTACCCAAAAGGTTGAAGAATCAAAACAAACCGAAGAACAAGAAAACGAACCAAAGCAAGAACAACTTGCCGAAGTTGAAAATCTTGAAAAAGTTGAAAAGGTTGAAGAAAAACCAGAAGAAGAAAAACCTGTTGAAGTGGAAGATACACAAAAGCCACTTGAAGGTCAAGAAGAAATAAAACTTGAAAACAATGAGCCAAAAGAAGAAAAGGCACAAGAGGAACAAGTTGAAGAAAAACCAAAGGCAAAACGTGGTCGTCCAAAGAAAGTGACCACAGGCGAGCAAGTAGAAAAGCCAAAGTCAACAGGCAAACGTGGTAGACCAAAAAAGTCAGACGCAACCGAAGAAGATAAACCAAAGTCAACAGGGAAACGTGGTCGTCCAAAAAAAGCTGAATCAACAGAAGAACAAGTTGAAGACAAGCCAAAAGCAAAACGTGGTCGCCCAAAGAAAGATGCAACAGCTGAAGATTCACAAGATAAACCAAAGTCAACAGGCAAACGTGGTAGACCAAAAAAGATAGAAGCTGAATCAACAGAAGAAAAGCCAAAGTCAACAGGGAAACGTGGTCGTCCAAAAAAGGAAACAACAGGCGAACAAGAAGGCAAACCAAAGTCTTCGGGGAAGCGTGGAAGACCCAAAAAAGAGAAAACTGAAGAACCACAAGACAAGCCAAAAGGCAAACGTGGTCGTCCAAAAAAATCTCCTGACGGACTCGCTCAAATAAGCAATCAAATTTTACAAGAGAGCAATAGACTTATGGAACAACAAAATGAACTAAATCGTCAACTTGGCGAAACCTTGCAACAAATAAAGGAACATCAAGAAGATATCCTTGCAGGGCAACAAGATGAAGACGAAGAAGTTGATGAAAATGAAAATCCACAAGAAGAAGCAACTCCTGTAGAAAATGACGCAAATAGCGAAGAACCAAAGCCAGAAGACAAAACAAACGAACAAACAGACGAACAACCAAAAGGCGATGGCGAAAATAACTAAATGTAAAAAGACTTTGATAACAAATCAAAGTCTTTTTTTGTGCAGTAATAATTTATTGCTCGTTATTTATAATTTTTGCATCTTTTTTCCTACGCATAAAGTACCAAAGAATCGCAAGTATTTGAACAGGTATTCCAATCAACATCAAGTACCAAACGTTTTTTTGAACGGTTAGGCAAATGCAAAGAATTGTTGTCCATGTTATTATTGATTCAAAAACAAGACGCATCCACCTTTTCCCCCAAATCCAACTAAAAATCAAAAGTACAATTGAGCTTAATGGAATTGCATAAATAAAGCATAACCATTCTTTTGTTGCTTGTGGAACAAAGATAAGAAGGCTTACAAACAAAATTGTTGCAACAAGCCAAACAAGTCCGGCAGAGATTATTGGAATTAGTATTTTGTTTCTTTTTAGCAAACTTGAAAGCTTGTATGACTTATGTTCGCTTGTTAAATCGTTTATTGTTATTCCGAAAATATTGCACATTTGCATCAAGACATTTATATCAGGTATACTTTCGCCACGCTCCCATTTTGAAACAGACTTATCGGAAAAATTAAGAAGATTAGCAAGTTCGTTTTGGGTAAGGTTGCATTTCTTCCTATATTCACAAATATTTTTTGCAATAATCAAATTTAGGTTTTCCATATAGAGAATACTAGCACAAAAGAAATAAAAAAACAACAAAAAATGGCATTCTACCAAGAGTAGAATGTCGAAAAATCAACTCTACTGACCAATTTTGATATTGTAGAGTCAAAAGTTGCAACAGTAGGTAGTATTTTTTTGCTGGTTGCTATAAATTATATGTGTAATTAAATTGATGTTAAGGAGAAAAAATGAAAATAGCAATTTCGGCAGAAAGTACAATAGATATGCCAAAAGAATTATTAGAAAAATTTGATATACACACAGTGTCTTTTACTGTGATTATGGGTGATGAAGTTTATCTTGATGGAGAATTTGAAAATACAAAAATATTTGAGTATTTTGACAAAACAAAAAAATTACCATCAACAAGTGCTGTCAACGAATACCAATATAAAGAACATTTTGAAAACTTGCTAAAAACATATGATGCAGTTATTCATTTAAGTTTGTCGAGTGGGGTTTCTAGTGCATATAGGAATGCTCAAAATGTTGCAAATGAAATGCAAAATGTTTATGTTATCGACACGTTGTCTTTGTCAACAGGCATTGCGTTGCTTGCATTAAAGACAAGAGAAATGATTGATAATAATGTTGACGTTTCTGACATTGTAAAATATTTGGAAGAAAATAAGTTAAAATCAAAAGTAAGTTTAATTGTGAACAAACTTAACTACATCGTAAAAGGTGGAAGATGTAGTGCACTTGCTTGCTTTGGTGCAAACTTGCTTTCAATTAAACCACTTATAAATGTTGTAAACGGAAAAACAAAAACAGGCAAAAAGTATATTGGGTCATATGACTCTTGTGCAGAAAAATATTGCAGAGATATTATAAAATCATCAAATAACATAGACAAAAAGAATATTTTCGTTTCATACACAACAATAACCGAAAAAACAAAAGAAACAGTAACTCAAATCCTAAAAGAAAATGGTTTTGAAAATATATATTACACAACTGCAGGCGCAACAATATCTTGTCACACAGGACCACTTGCACTTGGTATTATATTTATGGAAAAGTGAGTATGGAAAAACTAAAGCATTGTAAAATAACTATATTTGGAGATTCAATTCCAAAAGGTATTGTGTATGAAAATAATGAGCTAAAAAGATTGCCAAAAAACGCAGTCATTTTGGTCGCAAAACATTTTGACATACAAATTGACAACTTGTCATTTTATGGTCAAACACTCAAAAGATTAAATCAAAAAGGTACAATTGATAAATATTTGGAAAATACAAAAGTTGGCGAAAATAATATCGCGGTAATATCTTTGGGTGGAAATGATAGTGATTATAATTGGAAAGTTGTTGCAAATTCGCCACATGAAAACCATTTACCAAACACACCACCAAAAGAGTTTGAAACAATGCTTGACCAAACAATAAAAAAACTACAACAAAAAAATATCAAGGTTATTCTTACAAACATTCCGCCAATAGATAGCAAAAGATATTTTGAAAATGTTATTGCACGACAAGCAGATAAAGACAAAGTTCTTGAATTTTTGCAAGGCGATATTGAAAATATATATAGACACCAAGAACTTTATAGTATGATAATTACAAGGTGTGCAACAAAAAATAATTGTAGGTTGCTTGATATTCGTGGCGAATTTTTGTGGGATAGAAAATATTTGGAAAAGTTTTGCATTGACGGAGTACACCCAAATGAAATGGGACACGAAATTATTGCCAAAAGCATTATTGAACAATTGGAAAAAGAAAAAAGTACGAAATAAATTTTCGTACTTTTTTGTTATTTATTTAGTTAGTTTATGAATTCCAAACTCTATTTTGTTTAAACCATTCACTATCTTTAAGTATTGTGTTGTTGTTTGAGCATTTTATATTGTAGGAAGTTTGGTTTGATATATAAACAATATTTCCATTAAAGGACTCAAACTTGTCTGCATCATAGTCAATGCACAATGTGGTTACGTAAATTTCGGTTGTAAATTTTGAAACATTATCAATAAATTCTTGAGTAGGGAATTGATTATTTTTTACTTTTGTATATTCAGGACTTCCTGCACAACAACAAACGCAAACAACTTTTGGCTTGACAACATCTAAAAGTGTCATTGAAGAAGATGTTTTACTACCGTGGTGTCCAGCTTTGTACAAATCAACTTGTGGAAGTGTGTTTTTGCTTACAAGTGCCTTTTCGCCGTCCGCTTCCAAATCACCAGTAAATAAAAAGTTTTTTCCAGAACTTTCAATCAAAGTGCAAACGGAGTGATTATTTTCGGTTTTAGATTTTTTTGTGTAAAACTCACTGTCTAATATTTTTAATGTTGAATTTTCGCCAATTTTATATTCTTTTTTTGCACCATTGCTTTCTGTTATACAATCTTGGGCAGTAAATACATTTGTATTATTTTTTGTTTTTGTTTCTTCAATTTCTCTCAAAAAGTTTGCATAAAGACCTTTTGAAGTATTTTGATTTGTTTGTGCAAATGTTATAACATTTTCACATTTATATAGGTCAAAAATACTATCAATATTTTTTGGTGTTGCAAAACCAGCATAATGGTCTTGGTGTGCATGTGTCACAATAATATATTCAAGTGTGCCGTCTGTTACATATTTGTTTAGGTAATTTGCTACAGTTGGTATGCTGTTTGATTTTGAACCACAGTCAATCAAAATGTCATAATCTTTTGTTTTGATGTATGTGCAATCGCCGGTGTACTTGTTTCCAAGTTCCAAAAAGTGCACCGATATTTCGGCATCTTTCAAATCTAACTCACTGTCAGCCTTTTTTATCTCATCATTTTTTGAGTAGTAGACATTGCTATCCAAAACAAGTTCTTCAGTTTTTGGTAAGTTGATGTATGTGAAAATTGAAAATCCACCCAAAAGCCCCAAAATTAAGGCAAATGTGCATAATATAAAAGCACCAAATTTATTTGTTTTTCTTTTACTCATTAGTTACATCTTCTCCTTCGCTTTTTTCAACAAAAGTTATCAACCTGATTTTTTGGATTTTAAAAAGTGAGCCATACTTAAAATCGGTTGAAGAATATTTTATGTAAAATGTCCCAACTTCGTCACTGTAATAGTTTCCGTTTTTGTCAATTTTAAGATTTGTTTCAACTTTTGCTTCTTTTGAATAATCTTTTCCGATTGATATAATTTTTACACCGGGGTCAGTGAATTTTTCATTGACTGTGTAAGTCAATTCATCTCCACCAACAATTTCAAAACAATCGTTTCTTGAAACAAAGTAAAATGATCCAATCCCAATCATTACACCAACAACAAGGCATAAAAATGCAAAAGCCCAAGCTTTTCCACTTGTGTTATTTGCAATTCTTTTTACCTTGTTCTTTGAACGTTTGCTTATTTTTATATCACTTGTGTCAACATTTAGTGATGCATTCTTTTCTATTTTTTTAGCATTTTTTGCCATATTATGTTCCTTTTGTCTTTTGATTTTATCATTACATCATTGATTTGTAAATAAAAATCTACCATATTATATGGTAGATATTTCATTTTTGTCTATTATTAAACACAACAAATTGGTTATGCGATTTTTGTTAGGTTGGTTGTTGTAACTGTATAAGCAGTTAATGTTGTTTGTGTGTTATTTCTTAAAACTGTAAAGTTAATACTGTCGTTTTGCCTTACTGTTAAGAGTAAATCGGGAATATTAAAACTTCTTGAAAGGGTATATTCCTTTCCGTTTATTGACATTGATTTAATGGTGTCGCCAACCTTTAAGCCCATTACACTTGCAATAGAGTTTTGCTCAACAGTTGAAATAACAATGTCTTCACTTATTTCGCCATAACCTGTTGATTTATCATAGGTATATTTACTGTTTTTTGAAACAACTTGAATACCAAGTGTAATTTTATAGGCATTTGTGGATGAACCGGTGTAATACTGAATAATATTATCTGCAACACCTGTTGCGATTGAAAGCGGAATTGCATAGTTTACATTTTGATCTTCGTTGTCGCCAGCGTTTGTAATTCCAATAAGTTCGCCATCTGAATTAAAGAGTCCACCACCAGAATTTCCCGAATATAGAGCAGTGTCTATTCTTATGCTTCTATAGTATCTGCTTGTTCCGTCAATGTCAAGAGTGATGTATTCGTTATCAACACTAACAATGCCTTCTGTAACAGAAATGCCTTCATCTTCTGGGTTACCGATTGCAATCGCAGTTTGACCAACGTAATATTTGTCAGCCAGTTTAACTTGCTTTGCATTTTTGTTTATTTTTGTAATGTTTGTTGTTTTTGTTCTTATTACAGCAATATCATTTTCAATTGAACCACCAATATAATCAAAATTGATTGCATAGTCGCCATATGAATAGTCGTCATAGCCATTTGTTGTTGTGTCTTTTTTTGATGGAGAATCTTCGCTTCCATACAAATATCCAACAATTTCAACTGCAATTTTGTCTTTTGTGTCACTATTTGCTTTGCTGTCATACACAACGTGATAATTTGTTATAACGTAGGTGTAATCTTCATACATTTTGTAAATTATTGCACTACCTGTGTAAATTGCGACACTTTTTTGGGTTTGACCTCCAAAAAATCCACTGCTAGTTGTTGTTTCATAAAACTTTGTGTAAACCTTTAAAGTTGATTGCAAGCACTCATTGATAACACTTGCATTGCCATTTGTGTTGACAGATAGGTATTGTTTTAGAAAGTCTTGATAAGAGATTTCGCCATATTCGTTTACATATTCTTGATAAATTTCGGCAATAGAAACATCTTTTCCGTCTTTCCCATCTTTTCCATTTTTACCATTCGTGATTTCAAAAGTTGATGTTTTTCCATTTGAGTAGGTTATTGTATAAGTGTCAACATATCCAACGGAACTTGTTTTTTCAATTGACACAATTGCTGGACTTGAACAACCAGCAAAGAAAACTCCACAAAATACAATAACCAAAACTGCCATAATCGACAGCATATATTTTTTAAATTTCTTCATAAGTATTCTCCTTTTTGTTCGTTTCTTATTCATACTCTGTGATGCATGGTTGCTTGCATTGCTTACAACCCAAGTTGCGTGTCCGCAATTTTACAATAAATTGTGACATCACCGATTGATATTATTATATAAGTTTGTACAAAAAATGCAAATAAATTTAATAGTCATTTGGCAAACTAAACAATATTTTCAATTTTGCTTAAATTTGTGAAAGTACATATTTGTATATAATATACTCTATATCTACCATTATTAAAAAAGCCACCTTAATGGTGGTTTTTGCTTTTGTTATTATTTATCATTTTAATAAGGTTTATCACTTGGTCAATTTCTTCCTTGCTTAATTTATTTAACTCACTAAATATTTCTTTGTATTCAATAGGGTAGTTTTGGTCGTGATCAAAAAAGTCAAAAATTGTTATTCCAAAATAATCGCAAATATTTTCAAGAACTTCAAAACTTGGAACAATTTTGCAATTTTCAACTTTATTTATATATGAGGCTGTTTGTCCCAAATCAATACTTAATTTTCGGGCAGATACATTTTTACCTTGTCTTAAGTTAAATACCTTTTTTGCTATAAATTCATTTATCATATGTATATATTTTAACTCAACACATAGAAAAATATATCCCCACAAAGTATAATATTCGATTGACATATAGATTTAAAATATACATAATAGAGGATATAGGGGTTTTAAATATATGATTAGAATAGAAGAACCTAGAGATTTGGCTCATGAAGATATACGAAAATACGACAAAATGTACAATGAATTCCCGGGCTTTGAAGAAGTTATTGAAGATATGATAAAAGTTTATAAAATGAAATCAAATAAGCTAGATAATGTGATTATAGAAATGATAGGTTTAAAATATAATATAAGTGAAGATGACAAAAAAATGCTTTTAAACGATTATCCAAAAATAATTTTTGATATGATTATGAATTGTATATTAGATTTCTTTAGACGATAAAAAAGTTTAACCAATTTGGTTAAACTTTGCAATGTGCATCATCTTTTATATCGTTTGTAAGTACATTGTTTAGGTTGTTGTTTTTAACGTTCTCTTGTGTTGACGCTTTTGATAAATCTTCATTGGAAAAATCAATACCTTTTGTAAGAATGTCTTTTTTTGCAAGATCCTTGCTGTATGATTTTAACATCTCATTTCCAATCATAAGTTGTTTTTGTAATTCGTTTATATTTGATTGAATTGATTTTTGAATGGCTTTTTTTGTTGCAATATCTTCAAGCTTGCTATACGCAGTCATTGCTGTTGACCCTGCAAAAGCACCTAGTGTGTTAAACAAAATATCGGCAAAATCAGGGGTTCTTTGTATTGGTAAAATACATTGCATTCCTTCAATAAAACTGCTCATTAAAAGTCCAACCAAAGCACCTTTAAGAATTGAATGTTTTTGATCTTTTGCAACAAAATATTGCGACGTCATAACACCAAGTGGGGCAAGCATAAGACTGTTGATAATGGCATCAGAACTGTCAAGATGAGAAATTGTTGATGTAAAATGTTTTGAAAACCAACTTGAAGATGCCGAAAAATGAATTTGTATTGAATTCATATCAATTTTTGTTTCAGTTAATGTTAGCAAACATAAGAATGCAACCATGGAAACAATTCCAACAAGTGATGCAATCTTATTTATTTTTTTCATTTTTTGTGTTTTTGCAAGCGATGTTAATACAATTGGGGTGGCAACACCAAAAATTCCGAGTATAACCACAACCAAAAAAGTTGAGAGTGTGAACAATTTAAAACTTCCTTTCGACATTATTTTAGCAAAATCTACAAAATTTGACAATAGGATAACAAAAGAATTTTTATAAATTTTGTCAACAATATGAAAATTGTTTTAAGTATAAATTTGACAATAAAGGTCAAAGTTTTTATACTCTTTTCAGCAGTCTATAATAACTTTATAAAAGGATACTGTATGATAAGAAAGAAATATTTAAAAGATTTTGAATTGCAAGAAGCATATAATATCATTTCGTCAAATATGTCAAAATTGGGTTTTGTTATAAAAAAGAAGATGAAATAATTTGGAAAGAAAATATAATCAATAGATTAAAAGATGAAAATTGTTTCTTTTACTTAGTTTATCAAAATGGCAAAATTTGTGGATTTGTCGAAATTGTAATAAGTAATGATAAACTAATAGTATCCGAAATACAATTGAATGATAAAGTGAAAAATACAAGAGTTTTATTAAAAATATTAAAGACTTTACTTCAAGATAATAACTTTAAAAGCTTTAATGATGTATATTTTTATATAAATAATAAAAATTTAAAATCAATAAAAACATTCACACATTTGGGTGGAATTTTGAAAGAACAAAAAGGGAATTCAAGTCTATATTGTTTAAATAGAAACAATATGGTAAATTATTTTAAAAAATTTAATATTTCTGTAAATTGAATTTGTAAAAAAGATAAAACAAAAGTTGGCAACAATAAAAATTGTTGTCATTTTTTTCTAGTTCTAAAATATCATAAACTTTTGATTATGCCATTATAAATTTGACAATATTTCATAAAGTGGTTATACTCTTTCCAAAAGAGGTAAATTATGGAAGAAATACGAACAAGATTTGCACCAAGTCCAACAGGTTATATGCACATTGGAAACTTGCGTACAGCACTCTATGCATTCTTATATGCAAAACATTATAATGGTAAGTTTATTTTAAGAATAGAAGACACTGACCAAAAACGATATGTTGAAGGTGCAACAGAAATTATATACAACACCCTAAAACAAACAAAATTAGTTCATGATGAGGGGCCAGACATAGGCGGGAACTATGGTCCTTATGTTCAAAGTGAAAGAAAGGCACTTTATAAAGAATATGCAGAAAAGTTGGTAGAAAGTGGACATGCTTACTATTGTTTTTGTGCAAACTCTCATGAAGAAAGTGCACACGAAGATGACGAACCACAAACTTATGGATATAACAGGCATTGCAGAAATTTAAGCAAGGAAGAAGTTGAAAAAAATCTAAAAGAAGGCAAGAGTTATGTTATTCGTCAAAAAGTTCCACTTGACGGAACAACAACATTTCATGACGAAATTTATGGCGATATAACTGTTGAAAATTCATCACTAGATGACCAAATTTTGCTTAAAAGTGACGGTATGCCAACATACAATTTTGCAAACGTTGTTGACGACCACCTAATGAAGATTAGCGATGTAATTCGTGGCAAGGAATATATTTCATCAACACCAAAATATCAACTTTTGTATGAAGCATTTGGTTGGACACCACCAAGAACAATACATTTGTCAACAATTATGGGACAAAACCCAGACGGAACAGTTAGCAAGTTAAGCAAACGTCATGGCGCAGTAAGTTTTGCTCAATTGGTTCAAGACGGATATTTGCCAGAAGCAATCATAAACTATATTTCATTGCTTGGCTGGAGTCCAAAACAAGAAAGGGAGATTTTCTCTCTTGAAGAGTTGATTGAACTTTTTGATGTAAATGGAATAATCAAAACCGATGCTGTTTTTGACTATAAAAAACTTGATTGGTTCAATAGTTTGTATATTAAAGAATTGCCAAGAGAAAAATTCTTGGAACTTGCAAAAGATTATACAAATGAGTTAAGCGAAGATATAAAAGAAAAATGGGATTTTGCATCAACATTGTGTCAAAGCAGAATAAACAAATTGAGTGAAATTTCGTATTTCTTTGACTTTTTGAATGACTATCAAGATTTTGACCTTGCTCTTTTTGAAAACAAAAAGAATAAATTGGACAAGGCTGGTTCACTTGAAATCTTAAAAGATATGTATAACATACTGAAGAGCGAAAATGATTGGTCAGTTGAAAGACTTAATCAAATAATTCAAGACTATGCAACAGAAAAAGAAATGAAGATAGGAAAGGCAATGTGGCCGGTTCGTATTGGCGTTACAGGTCAAACCGTAACCCCTGGTGGTGGAGCAGAAATGTTGTACCTTTTGGGGAAAGAAAAATCTATGGAAAGACTTGAAAAATGCATACAAAGATTATCATAAAAAAGGCAAGCACACTATGTGCTTGTTTTTTTTTAAAAAAGTTAAAATAATAATAGATTTTTGTTGTTAGCATTGATATACTATAGTCAATAGGGAATAAGTATGTCAAAGTACAGAATGTATATAGATGAGAGTGGAAACTCTGATATGGGAATTAGTGCCGGTGAAAATAACAGATTTTTGTGCTTAACAGGAGTTGTTTTTGATTTAGACTATGTAAATAACACATTTTCAAAGGAGTTTGAAGATTTTAAATCTAGCTTTTTTGGTTTTAATGCGGATGACCCAGTAATCTTACATAGAAAGGACATAATGAACTATCGTGGAAAGTTTAGTGTGTTAAAAGATGAACAAGTTAAAAAAAGATATAATCATGTTTTATTTGAATTGTTAAATAAATGGGATTTTACTATTATATCAATAGTTCTAGACAAAAAAGAGATTTTGGAGATGTATGGAGATTTTGCAAGACATCCATATTATTTTTGTATGGAAGTATTATTAGAAAAATATATAAAGTTTTTGAAAGATAAGGATTCTGTTGGCGATGTTTTAATTGAATCTAGGAATAAGGAAGATGATAGACATTTGTCACAAGTGTATAGGTCGATGTGTGAAAGTGGAACAAGATATTTAGACGGTGAAACATTAAGAACATATTTATCATCAATGGAAATAAAAATAAAACCAAAGTCAGCAAATATTGCGGGGTTACAAATTGCAGATATTGTTGTTACTAACATGAGAAATAGAATATTGGAAAAATATAAATTAAGAGAAGTATCTCCTGATTGCTTTGGGACAAAACTTACCAATTTGCTAATTCCAAAAATTTTTAAGCATAATAAGAAATATTGGGGGTATGGACTAAAAAAATTGCCATAAAAAAACTCGTCTTTCGCAGACGAGTCGATGGACAAACCATCTCCCTCCATAATTATGGATTACATATATTATATGCAAAATGATTATAAATAGTCAAGATATTTGTGACAATTTTTTGTGAGAAATTTGTTTGTTTTGAATAATAATAGACTAAAAAATGGTTGCAATTTGACATACTGTATGCTAATATATGATAGCAATATTTTTATTGCCTTGCTTTTCGTGTGAAAAGCCGTTAGACCAAAAGGAGGTAGAAAATGAAATACGAACTTTTATACATCATTGCTCAAGATGCAACAGACGAACAAAAAGAAGCTCTTATCAACAAATTCTCAAAAATGATTGAAGATAAAGGCGGAAAGGTTCTTTCTCTTGAAAAAATCGGAACAAAGAAGTTTGCTTATCCTATCAACTTTAAAAACGAAGGTTACTATGTTTTAATGACATTTGAAGTAGCTGACGCAAAAGTTGTTGATGACATGAACAAACTTATGAACATTACAGAAAATATCGTAAGACAAATGTTTGTTAGAAAGTAATTTTAGGAGATATTATGAACAGATGTTTTTTAATTGGTAATTTGACAAGAGATCCTGAACTTGCAACAACAAATAGTGGTGTTTCAGTTTGCAGATTTTCACTTGCAGTAACAAGAAATTTTTCTAATGCTGATGGCGAAAGAGAAACAGACTTTTTGAACATTATTGTTTGGCGTGGTCAAGCAGAAAATTGTCACAAATATCTTAAAAAGGGCTCAAAGTGTGCAGTAACAGGTTCAATCCAAACAAGAAGTTATGATGCGCAAGATGGCTCAAAACGTTATGTAACAGAAATTGTTGCAGACAATGTAGAATTTTTAAATTCAAAATCTAGTGGTGATGGTCAAGACAAGGTTTCAGTTGACAACAAAGAAGTTGCAAAACTTGAACCTATTGATGACGATACACTTCCATTCTAATAAAAGGAGTATATAACTATGGCAGAAGTAGAACAAGTTGTTGAACAACCAACAGAAGAAGCTCAAGCACCAGTTGAAAAGGTTAAAAAATTTCGTAAACCAATTCAAAAGAAAAAAGTTTGTGCATTCTGCGTTGACAAACAAAATGTAATTGATTACAAAGACGGAAACAAATTAAGAAGATATATCACAGAAAATGGCAAAATTCTTCCAAGACGTCAAACAGGTGTTTGTGCAAGACACCAAAGAGAACTTGCTGTTGCAATAAAGAGAGCAAGAGTTATGGCAATTCTTCCTTTCAAAGGCGAGTAAAAAATAAAAAAAGAACTCCCAATAACTTCGTTTACTGGTGAGCATCTCACACACAGTCACTTACGTAAGTAAGCTCCTGCGTGTGAGAACTCACCGAGCCTTGTTCTTGGGGTTCTTTTTTTATTTTT
>DJER01000003.1:41772-44041 GCA_002431905.1 Christensenella sp. UBA5893
GGTTAGTACATAGAACTTGTAGAAACTCGAATTTCGGGTTCTTGATATTGTTTAGTTGATACAAAAAAGGAACTTTGATATTGAAGTTCCTTTTTTTATTATTTCAACAAAATAAAAGTCATTTTTACTGTCGAGCCCATCGACAAACTTTGGAGAAATCTCAACAATATAAAAGCAGTTAAAAATTTTTGTCTGTATTTTTACTGACAAACTCATTTATTTTTATGTATTACAAATATTTATTGATAATCGGGAAGTTGCGGGGGGGAGTAAAATATCTATTTACAAAGTTCAGTGTCGTCTTGAACAGAATATCCTTCAACTTTGCTTAAAGCATCTGTTTCATCAAATAGAGTAATTGAATATCCAAAATTCTCGGAGTCACTTTTGTCAATTTCAAAAGTGTTCTCTTGTGGCTCAAGACTATTTAAAAATTCTTCAAATTGGTTATATTCTTCATTATTATTTATAAGTAGATCTTTGTTGATTTCATCGGAGAAATCACTAACAGCGATTTGCATAGATTGATTATTGTGGCAAAATACTCTTAATGCTGTTAAAAGGGTATATGCAGAATCGAAATCGTTGGCTTTGAATCTTTTTAATTCAACGATTGGTTCCATTTCATCAAAATAAAATTTTATTGCACCCACTTTTTCATCATTGGCGTCTTTTACAACGCATTGATAATCTGCACCACACTTTATAATTTCGTTATATATTTTTGTTTTTGAAATTGTAACTGAATATTCTTTGTTGTTAATTGTTACTTTCATTTTATTCTCCCATTTTTTTTATTCATTATTATAATATATCAACTTTTGTTAAAATTCAATATGAAATTACTAATAATATTTTTGTCATTTGAAAAAATTACAAATTTTTATGCCACATTTCTTTTCATCTTTAAGCAGTTGAGATTTCTCGTGAGTGTGTCCTTGTAGGCTAACTCGAAATGACTATTTTTATATTATTCTATGTCATTTCGACTGCCGACCACGAAGTCCTACTTTGGAGAAATCTCAACCGATTAGTCATTTCGACCTTGACATCCTTGACGGGCTTTGGAGAAATCTCTTCCACTTTAAAAAATTTTCAAAAACCTTTGAGTTTCGTTTGACAAGTCTAGGGGGGGGGATATACTGAATTGAATAAAAGTAATGCTTTTATTACATAATAAAAAAGGAGTACATATGAAAAAATTAAAATTAGCAATGTCCATTGCAACAATGTGTCTTGCACTTATGGTTCTATGTTTTGGTGTATATAGTGCAACAAATATTACATATACCATTGGTGGTAGCATAAGTTATGAAGTAACAGATGTTTTTGCAGATGTAACAACAAGAGTATACACAAGCAGTTTTAAAGAAAAAGATTCTTTGCAAACAACAGTAAATGCCATTGCAAGCAATGGCAGTGTAGACTCATACACCGACACAAATTACAAATATGACTTTTCAACAACTGGTGCAGATAGTGAAAGTTACAATAACACAACAGCAATGAGTGGCAACACCGAAGATGGAATAAAGATTGAATATAACTCAACAACTAAAAGAACATACTTTGTTGTTGTTTCAATAACAAACAAAGGTAGTAATATAATAAACGCAGTTGCAAAAACTCCAACTTTGGATAGTTCAGCAAATACACTCACAGGCAGTGTGAACAAAATTGCAAAAATTGAAAAGGATGGAACAGCAAGACTTGTTTTTGCATTTATGCTTGACGAAATAACAAAAGGTGTAACAGGTGTGCCATTTGAATATGTTATAACACTTTCAAATGGGGAATATATTGAACCTACAGGGACTTTGGACTATGTTTTGCCAACAGGAGTAAGTGCTCAAACAAAAGTATATAGCCAAAACACAATGCCATACGAAGAAAGTGGTGTTCTTAGAGCATCAAAATTAAGAACTTTTGCAAAGTTACTTGAAACAAACAACACACTTTCAAACGAAACAAAGACTTATGATTTCACATCGTCACAAAACGATGTAAAATATTCACTTGACGAATCAAATACACTAAATTTTATTATAACAAAAATAACAAATAATTCAGGCAGTGATGTTTATGTTAAACTAACCGACAAAAAAGAAATGTCATTCTATTCAACAAACACATATATTTATCGCAGTCAAGATGTTGAAAGTCTGGCAAATGGACAAAGCACAACACTTGTCGTTGCCTATAAAAAATATAAAGATGACCAAGATGTGGCTTTAAAAGACGCAGAGTCAGGGTATATATTTGAAGTTGG
>DJER01000011.1 GCA_002431905.1 Christensenella sp. UBA5893
CGATTATCTGACATATTTCTGTTTCCTAAATTAAAAATTCTAACCCAAGTTGCAATAGTTCCCTCAGAAATACAATAAGTTTTAGAAAGATAGCCATAAGATTTGCCCTCATTGATATGTTGCAAAGCAATATCTTTTTTGAATTCATTAGTATATTTATTAAATTTTTGTCCTTTACTAGCCATAAAAAACACCTCCTATGGTAATTATACCATAAGAGGTGTCTAATTTGAAGTAACCCCTTTTTATTTTTGCGGTGCAAAAATGGGGTTCACTTCAATTGCTATGGCTTTTTTATTTTGTTTCTGCAAATTCAATAAGTGGAGATTTTTGACCAACATAATAAATGTTTAATTGTTGCAACGCTCGAGTGCAAGCAACGTACAAAATATGTTTGTCTATTGTTGAATTGTAATTTTCATTTGAAACATTTGGCAAAATTATGGCATCAAATTCAAGTCCTTTGGCATAAAACACGCTTGTTAGTATTGGCTTGCTTATTTCTATTTGTGTTTTGTTTTCGGTCAAGGTATAGCAGTTTGTTAGATATTTTGCATATTTTTTAACTTCTTCGTTAGACTTACAAATAATCGCAATTCTTTCATATTTGGATTGTAGGGTTTTAATTTGTGCTTTTAGTTGTTTAATGTTTTCTTCAAAGTTGAAACTTTCTATAATTTGTGGTTCTTTGCCATTTCGAATAAAATTACTGCAATATGTTTTGCCAACAATTTTATAAGCAAATTTTGAGATGTTTGATGTAGAACGATAGTTTGTTGTCAAATTGTAAAATTTTGCATTATTAAAAGTTGCGCCAATTGCTTTTTCATTGCTTTCTGAAAAAATTAGGTTTTGGTCATAGTCACCAACCATTGTGAAATTGGCTTGTGGAAATATTTCTTTTATCAACGCTATTGAAATAGCGTCATAATCTTGCATTTCATCAACAAATATTTGCTTTATAAAATTGTTTTGTTCTATTCCATAAAGTTTAGATTTAATATACAAAAGTGCAGGCATATCTTCAAAGCGTATGTCATTTTTATCGTAAATGTTTTTTGAAAGATGGTTTAAATCCAAAAATTTTTTGTATATATCAATTATGCTGTCACTAAAAACCTTTTTATAAAAATATGAAACAAGTTGTTCTTTTATTTTTGATTGCGCTGTATTTGTTTTTTGATAGAAAAATTCATTGGTTATGCGGTCGGCGGTTACTTCAATTGATTTTTTTATGTCCATTTGGTTAGGACAAAAATAATAATTTTTTATAATTTCGGGTGATAGTGTTTTGTTTGAAATCTTTATATCATCAATTATTTTGTCTGTTGAATTGTATTTTGACAAAAAATTTTGTAGTTTTTCAAAAAATTGATACCCATATTTTGTTGTGCATTCACTGTATCTAAGTTCATTGCCGGCAATCAGGTCATCAATTAAGATGCTTTTTTCTCTTGCAAAACCTATGTCCTTCATTTGATTGTTAAAAATTGTTACGATATTTAATGTCGTAACATTTTCTTCGCCAAGTTCTGGTAGCAAATGACTAATATATTCTGTAAATAATTTGTTTGGCGAAATTATCAAAACATTTTTGCTTGTTAAATTTTCTCTATCAAGATATAAAAGATATGCAATTCGATGCATTCCAATTGATGTTTTTCCACTACCGGCAATGCCATTTACAACAACAGAAGTATATTGATTTTCACGAATAATTTTGTCCTGTTCGCTTTGTATTGTTGAAACTATATTTTTCATATATGGAGTAGAAGTAGCGTTTAGTGAGTCACGCAACATATCATCACAATAGTTTGAATCTATGTCATAATAATCAATCAGTTTAGCATTTTCAATTTTAAATTGCCTTTTGCTTTTTAGTGTTACATCAATTTTGCCCATTGGTGCAATGTAACTTGTTTTTCCTAAACTTGAATTGTAAAACAATGAACAAATTGGGGTTCGCCAGTCAATAACAGAAAATTCATCTCTATAATTTGTTATGTTTTTTGTGCCTATATAATAGCACAAATTTTCGCAATTTTCGGTCAAGTTAATTTTTGCAAAATATGGAGAGTATTTAATTTTGGCATATCTATAATTTTCATTTTGGAGATATTCAATTGAAGATTCCAATTGCTTTAAATGTGCAGACAAAAATTTTCTAGTTTCAGATTCGGTTGTTTTGTCCATATAGTCAATGTGGCTTTTTTTGTAGTCGTCATTAAAAATCTCAATTTGGCTGTTATTTTTGTCCACTATTTTTTTAAGCACATTTTCAACACCTTGCAAGTAGTTATTTTCTAATTCAAAATCAATCATATTTACTCCCATATCATAAAATTTTTCAAATAGAATGAATTCTTTGTTTTTTCTTTTGCGATAGAATGGATGTCATTTTTAATTTTAATTTTTTTTGCGTCGCATTTTACTGTGTTAATTTTATAGTAACTTAAGGAATCCCATTTATCTGTTATCTTACAATTGGCTGTTGTTATAAAATCATTAAACTCGCAGTGATCAATTAAATTTAAATATTTTTTTAGATACTTTTTCGTGATTTTTAAATTATGCGTGGTTTCACCCGGAAAATCAAATAGAAGACTAACTGATGTTACAATGTTATATTTTTTACAAAGTTTCAAAATTGCCAATGCATCATTTATTTTTATACCTTTGTGCATTTTATCTAATAGCTTTTGATCAAAACTCTCTAATCCAAAAAATAACATCTTACACCCAAATTTTTTTAGTTTACATATTATTTCTTCGTTGTTAAGTGCCTTATCGAATCGAAAAGTGCCCTTCCAAAAAATATTTATGCCATTGGAATGTAAAAGTTCTAACAGTTTAATCATTGCGGTAGGGACAAGGCAATCATCAACAAACACTATCCTGTTTACATTCATCTTTGATAAATTATAAATCTTGTTGTAAATATTATTTATGCTGTAGCAGAAATTGTCTGTACTATGTCTGTCGCAAAAAAGGCATTTTTTATAGTAGCATTCTTGCATAAACCTAATGGTTGCCACATTATTGGCTGGGATATAATTAGAAAAATTAATTCCTTTATATGTTGTAATTTGCGCTTTATTTGTTCTGCAAATTTGCGACATAGACAAAACTACAGAAAAATATTTACTCCAAGTTGAAAAATCATACTTGCCATTAATAATTGTAGCATTATCTATTAAAATTGCTTTCTTTTTTGTTAACTCAAATAATGTTAAAGAGAAAATAACAGCTGAGATTAATCCTTCGAATTTTTCAAATGAAATGATAAAATTATAATTCTTGAGAATATTATTCTGCAATATTGTTAAAATTCTTTCTTTGTAAAATTTATAATAAATAGTTGACCTATAATTATTTATTGTTCGTTTAATTTTCTTTTCATCTAGATAATCGCATAATAATAAAGTAGAAAATGTGAATTGATATAAATTGTATATTTTTTTATAGATTATTCTTCTTTTTGCCAAATAATTATACAAGTTATTTACTGTGTTTGCACTTGTTTTCATAGTTTTATTAAATTCATTTATCTTTTTTTCATCATAAACCCATCTGTTAAACTCGCAGTTTAAATCAAAGAAAAAACAATTATTGTTGGCACTAAGTGATTGATAAATTTCATATGTTTTTGTGTTAAAACTATTTGCTGGGTGAAATGGTATGTCAAGAACAATGAAGGTTTTTGTTTCAGTTGTTAATGCTATTGCCTCAACTTTTGCATATATTTGGTTAAAACTGAATATTTGAACATCATCGTCATTTTGATTATCACCCTTAAGTTTGCAAATTTTATTATTTCTGTCAATTTCTATTATTCTATGGACAATGAAATTATGTGCTTTATTGTCTGCTGCAACAACTATGTCGCCAACTTTTAATTTTGAAGAGTCTTTTATTGGAACTATATTTACAGTATCATTTGACGCGATTGTTGGTAGCATGCTAGAACCTTTTAATGTGATTTGTTTAATTTTCCCTGATTTAATTTTACTTATTAATAAGTTTTTAATTGTCGTTTTTGATAGCTTCATATATAAATTTCGCCTCTCTACAGTTTTGTTCTACTGGCAAGATGTTCTTACCATCTGTCTTGTTGTTCATATAAGTGCTGACTGGACAATTTCCACAACAAGACCTATATTTACACTTGTAGCATTCTGAGGATTTATCATCTGGCAAAAGCATATATTTATCAAAACTTTTCCATGCGTCTGAAAGAGAAATTTTTTTTAAATTTTGTTCACTAAATTCAGCAAAGTTACATATCCTAGCACCACAATTTGAACCAATATAAATGCTTTTTCTTCCTGCATAACATTTATATAAAAAATCTATTTTATTTTTATCCTTATATCGAGATGGATATGTTTTCCATTCATTTAATTTTTTATCCTTTATATAGTTCATAAATTTTGTAAATTTACTATTTATTATATTTGAGCTTTGATTATTAGAAAAATTTTTGCTTTTTAAAATGATTAAGTCAAACTTAAATGGTAACCCCATTTTACTACAAAGCTTTTCCATTTTTACAAAATCTTTGCAATTTTTTTCCATTATAACAGTTTTTAGATGTAAATTGATTTTATTTGAAGTTAAAAGCTTAATATTGCTAATTACTTTATTAAAACCATTTTTTATTTTACATATATCTTCATAGGTCTTGTTGTTTGCACCATAAAGACTAATTTCAATTTTTTTTGGAGCATATTCTTTAAAAAGTTCCAAATATTTATCTATAAAATAGCCATTCGTAAAAAGACTAATTTTTAGCCCCTTATTAATACAGTAATGATATATTTTCTCAAAATCCGGATGAAGAAGAGGTTCACCTCCCGTAATTGTGATATATTTGCAGCCTTGCTTTAAAAGTTGATCAATAATAGATTTAAAATCATTAAACTTCAAAAGCCTTTGTTCAATATCTTGATTATAACAATGAATACATTTAAAATTGCAAGAAGTTAAAATTTCTATCGTGGCTGTTTCTAATGCTCTTTCGGAGTAGATCTTCTTTATTTTATTTTTTTTAATATATTCCATTATTTCTTTTTTAATCATCAATCAAAATCCTTTTTGCTTTTAAATCTTCTAAGCACCCATTTAGGTCATGACAAGCTTCATGATAGCTTACGCTGTATTCTTTAGTTATGTTTTTAACTATTTGTTCATTGTCTAGTTTATTTTTTAGACAATCAAGGATGTATGATGCTGTTTCATTTAAAATTATTATAGTAGAGTTATCAAAGAGTGAATCGTCATTATTCATTATCACATACTTTTCACTGATTTTTTCATAAGATAATTTTTCATTAATTCTCATATTTCACCACATTTAAAATAAAATAGTCTTAAATGAACAACATTTAAGACTCTGCTTGTACTTAGGAATATTTTGCTTCTAATCTTCTCCATCATCACCATAATAACAAGAGTCATCATCGGAAGCATATGAGGAACAACCAATAAACAAAGGGATATCATTAGTATTTAGTTCCTCTAAACTTGGTTTAACATATTTTTTCATTTTAATCCTCCATTACTATAATTAAATCATATTCTACTATGTTTGTCAAGATATTTTTATGCTTCTTTTTTAAGGGCAGTTTTGGTTTTGATTTCAAAAATATTGCCAAGTCGGTGTTGCATTGCAACATCAATAAAAATATTTTTGCCTTCAATAATTCCTTTTTGCGCCAAAATTGCTTTTATGGTGTTGTAGGCAAGTGATGGACTGTTGTTTTCTTCGCTAAGGTGACCCAAAACAACTTGATTTGTTCCACCAACCAATTGTGCAATAACTTCTGCGCTGGCACGATTTGAAAGGTGTCCTTTTTTTGATAGTATTCGTTTTTTAAGCACAACGGGATATTTGCTGTTGTTTGCAAGCAAATTTTCATCGTGATTTGCTTCCAAAATTACCAAATTGCTTCCTTTAAGTTTTTCAACAATTTCTGGTGGACAAAAGCCAAGGTCAGTTGCAATTGAAAATTTTGCGCCATTATTAAAAACAGAGTAGCCCAAACAAAGATTTGCATCGTGACTGAGTTTAAAGGTTGAAATTGTTAGGTCGCCAACATAAAAATCGGCATCTGAAAACGCAACTTTGTTTTGAGGTGCAATGCCCTTTATTTTGTTGTCTAAAACTGGCCATTCGGTTAGGTGGGCAAAAACTGGAGTGTCATATTTTTTGCTGAACATTCCAATGCTTTTAATGTGGTCGCTATGTTCGTGAGTGATTAAAATTCCATTTATATTTTTTGGCTCAACGCCTAAAAAAGTTAGTTTAGTTTCAATTTCAGAAAGTGGCAATCCTGCATCAATCAGCACCTTTGTGGTGTCGCTTGCAACCAAAGTGCAATTGCCTTTGCTTCCACTTCCAAGAGTAACAATTTTCATATCATTTTCCTTTATGCAACAAATTATATCACAAAATTTGGTTAAAAACATCACTTTTTGCACTATTTTTTGCCAATTTTTAGACATTTTTTAAATGTTTTTTTGCCTTAAACTGCACAAACTATGTTTGAGGTTATTATGAAAATTTGCAAAAGAGTGATATATGTTTTGTTTTTGTTTGCCATTTCAACCATTTTTTGTGGTTGTAGTTTTGGTGGCTTAAATGAGAAAATTCGAACTCAAACAAGCCCAGCAATTGACATATCAAAAATTTCAAATTATCAAGATGTTGTTGAAGTTTGCAAACCTGCCGTTGTTGGAATTGTTTCAACAAATGGCAAGTATCAAAGCATTGGCACAGGTGTTTGTATAAAAAATGGAAATTATATTTTAACAAATAATCATGTGGTTGAAAATAGTGATGTCGCAACTCTATATTTAAGCAACGGCAAAACAACTGGTGGAACTGTTGTTTGGACTGACCCATCAAGTGACCTTGCAATGATAAAAAGTGAAAAAGCAATTCCATATTTGCCAATTGCAGAAAGTGGAACATATAAATCTGGCGATGAAGTCATTGCCATTGGCACACCTCTTGCACTTGCTTTTAGGCATAGTGCAACAAAGGGAATAATCAGTGCCATCAACAGAACAATTTCTGTTGACAATGAAGATAGTGGGACAACTACGCTATACAATATGATTCAACACGATGCAAGCATCAACCCTGGCAACAGTGGTGGTCCGCTTATAAATATGAAAGGCGAAGTTGTTGGCATAAACACCGTTAAGGTTACTGATGCAGAAGGCATGGGCTTTGCCATTCCGGTTGACACATTTAAAAATGTTGTTGAGCGTGTTAGCGCAAATGGAAGTTTTGAACCAACCTATTTGGGCGTGTTTGGTTTTGACAACCAACTTAAAAATATTGGCAGTGTTGCAACAGGCGTTTATGTGCAAGATGTTGCAAAAAACAGTCCTGCAGATATTGCTGGCATAGAAAAGGGCGATGTTATTGTTATGCTTAATAAAGCCCCCATCAATCTTGCAAAAGATTTAAAGTCAGAACTATATTCGTTTGATGTTGGCGATTACGTTCAAGTTGGTTACATTCATAACGGAGTTGAAAAAACTGCAAACATTAAACTTGATTCTCGACCAAATGCAAAGATAAAAAAATGAGTGCTTAATGTGAGCACTTTTTTGTTTGAGAATGGTTTTTTGATAAAATGCTTGTGTTTTGACGCAAAAAATTTAAACAGATTTAAAAATTTATTGTGTAAACCACAAAAATGTTATACAATATACTTAACTTAAAGGAAAAATTATGATTGTAGATAAACAGCAAGATGCACTAAACGAACTTGATGGAAAAATTGGAATCATCAAAAAGTGCATAAATGTGGAAAACATTGAAAAAAAAATCGAAAGTTTAAAAGAAGAGCAAAACTCTCCTGATTTTTGGACTGACCAAAAAAATGCCCAGAAGGTTAGCAAAGAATTAAAAATTTTGGAAAACAAAGTTGAAACAATCAAAAAGATTGAAGATGGCAGGCAATACATTGTTGAACTTTTGGAACTTTTGAAAACGGAAGATGACAATGATATGCTTGCCGACCTAAACACCGAACTTGACAAACTTTCAAAGTTGGTTGAAACAACATTTTTGTCAACACTTTTAAATGACAAATACGATGAAAACAATGCCATTATGACAATTCATAGTGGTGCTGGTGGCACAGAAAGTCAAGATTGGGCAAGTATGCTTTATAGAATGTATACAAGATTTGCAGAGCGCAACAATTTTAAACTTAAAGTTATGGACCTGCAAGAAGGCGATGTTGTTGGCATAAAATCTGTAACGTTTATGCTTGAAGGCGACAATGCCTATGGCTATATGAAGTGTGAAAAAGGCGTTCATCGTTTGGTCAGAATTTCGCCATTTGATTCCAATGCAAGAAGACACACATCTTTTGCAAGTGTTGATGTTATGCCAGAAATTGAAAATGACACCGACATTGTGATTGATGAAAAAGATTTGCGAATTGACACATACCATTCTAGTGGTGCAGGCGGTCAAAATGTAAACAAAACCGAAAGTGCCATAAGAATAACCCACATTCCAACCGGAATTGTTGTAAACTGCCAAATTGAAAGAAGCCAAATGCAAAACAAAGCAACTGCCTTTCAAATGTTAAGGGCAAAATTGGCAGCACTTAAACAAGAACAAGAAGAAAATGAGCGCAAGAGCATACAAGGTGAACTTAAAAAGATTGAGTGGGGAAGCCAAATTAGGTCGTATGTGTTCTGCCCATACACTCTTGTAAAGGACCACCGAACAGACTTTGAAACTTCAAACATCAACGCTGTTATGGATGGAGATATTCTTGATTTTATAAATGCATACCTAACGATGAAAAATAGTTAATGGAGAAAAAATGTTTAACAAAACACTATACAAAAAAATTTGTGACGCAACTTGTTCAAGACACGAACTTGATGAGTTTTGCGTGCATCTTGAAGATAATGAATATGACACACAAAATTCTTTTGAAAAATATTTTAACATAAGCAGTGTTGAAAAAATTTTTGATTTGTTTAAAATTGGCAAAATTGATATTTACTTTTTGTCTGATTGGGCAAATGCTTTCAACTGGATTGTTATGGCAGAAGATTATTTTTCTTTGACAGATGAACCACCTAAAAACATTGGAGATGTTGCGAAGTGGGAAATATCAAACTTGCTTGATGCCATTTCATCAAGTGAGTATCAAGATGGCAGAGAAGAAGTGCTTTTTGACTATCTTTCTGCAATCAAGTTTTATAGCAAGATATATAAAGATGCTGGCAAACTTGATGTTTATATGAATTATTGCGAAGATGAAATTGAAGTTTTGTGTGTTGATGACCAAAACAAAAAATATTATGAACTTGAAATGTTTGCCGAAAAAGATGCCAAGCCATTTGCTTTTGGCAACAAGATTAGTGCAAGCAAGTATGATAAAATGCTTCAAAAACTTGAAGATATGAACTATTGCTATGTTGTTGCAGTTGATAGATAGTTGTTCAATTGCGAAGTGAAACTTAAATTGTAAAACTTAAAAGTTAAAAAACAAAAAGCGTTATAAATTTAATAACGCTTTTTTGTTTACTTTTCTAAACTTATTACATAGGCTTGTTTTGTTGTTTCATCAACTTTAACATCATCACTAATTTCATAGCCCAAAACACAATATATCTTGTTGCCATCTGCCAAAACAGGAATGTCATTTCTTATTCTGTTTGGAACTTTTGCATCAATAAAATAATCTTTGAGTTTCTTTTCGCCACTGCCAAATTTTTTGAACACATCGCCAGTTTCTCTTGTTCGCCATTTTGCTGTTGCCGGCAATTTTTTTGCATCAATAACAAGTTGATTTTCGCCATTAAGTGCAAATTTTGATGTCTTTTTAATGTTGATTGTTCCAAAACCTTCAAAAGTCGTTTTCCCTGTTTTAAAATCTTTTGGAACAGGTTTTTCTTTTTTCTCTGCAACAGAAAGTGTTAGGTAGTCATATTCCAAACTTGCCTTTAAACTGTTTGGCAAACTGATTTTTGAGCCGTTTTCTCCGCTCTTAACAAGACCTTTTAAAATTTCAAGATGTTTTTTCTCAATGTCTTTTGAAAGTCCAAGTTTGTTAAAAGCATAACGCAAAACTCTGTTTATTACTGGAGCAGGGTAAACAAAGTAGGTTAAAGGAATGCGAACAAGATTTTTTTCTATAACCATATTGTCATAGTCAATTTGACTTGAAATGTAATCATCATCTTGCTTGCAAATCTTTCCAAAAGAAACAAGATTATTGTCAACATTTTTCCAGTATTGCCTAATTTTTGGCATAATTTCATTTCTCAAAAAGTTTCTGCTGTATTCTGTGTTGCTGTTTGTTTCATCTTCAACATAACTAATCATATTTTGAGTTATGTAGGTGTAAATTTCTTCTTTTGTTGTGTTTAAAAGTGGGCGAACATATTTGCCTTGCACAACTTCCATTCCACTTGCGCCTTTAAGACCTGCGCCCCTAAAAATGTTAAGCAAAATTGTTTCGGCTTGATCTTGAACATGATGTGCAATTGCAATTTTGTCAACATAGCCCTTTTCAATCAAAGCATCAAACATTTTGTATCTTGCAATTCGTGCTGCTTCTTCAAGTCCAATTTTTTGTTCTCTTGCAATTTCAACAGCGTTGACCTTAAATTTGTAACATTTAATAAAGTTTTCTCTGCAATATGATGCAACAAAAGCAGAGTCGTCAGCACTTGTTGGTCTAATTGAGTGGTCAATGTTAATTGCCACAATGTCAATATCCCAGTCATCTTTTTTGCTGTTTAAGTAGTGCAAAAGACACATACTGTCCATTCCGCCACTGCAAGCAACTCCAACAACTTCGCCACGTTTAAAAAGTTTGTTGTCTTTTATCGTTTTTTCTATACTATCCATAATCATAACCTTCCGCTCAATATTATATATAATAAATAGTTTAATTTCAACAAATAATAATGCGAATTTTTAAGAATTTTGTCGTAAATGCCTTTTAGACGCAAAAAAAATTAAAAAATACATATACTTTATGGCGTTTTGTGAATTTTTTTGTAAAATTTTTAGTTGTTAATTGCTTGATATCAAACAAAATAAATTATATAATCTAATTATGAAAGATGAATTTATTGAAATTTATAAAACAAACATCAAGCGTGATGGAGCAGACAAACTTTTGGAGTGGCTTGAAAGAACAGATTTTTTCACTGCGCCTGCAAGTTCAAAGTTTCACAGCAACTATACAGGTGGGCTTTGTGACCATAGCGTTAATGTTTACAAACGATTTAAAAGTTTAATTAAAAATGAATATGGCGATAATTATGCTGAAAAGGTCAGTGAAGAAAGCATTGCCGTAATGTCACTTTTGCACGATGTTTGCAAAGTTGACACCTACAAAACAGATTATAGAAACGTTAAGGTTGATGGCGTTTGGACACAACAACCATACTTTAGTGTTGCCGATGAACTGCCTTATGGGCATGGCGAAAAAAGTGTTTATATGATAAGTGGCTTTATGCGACTTTCAAGAGAAGAAGCAATGGCAATCAATTGGCACATGAGTGGTTTTGACATGCGTGTTAAGGGTGGCAGTTATGCAATCAGTGATGCATACTACAAATATCCCGTTGCAGTTTTGCTTGCAATGGCAGATATGATGGCAACTTATTTAGATGAAAAGATTGTTAAGTGAATGACTTGCTTATATAATATAATTAAGTTATTATATGTAATATATACAATAAATAAAAACAAAAATGAAAATGGAGATTTGATATGAACATTTGGCACGATATAGATGAAAAAAGAGTTACCCCTGATGAGTTTATTGCAGTGATTGAAATTGCAAAAGGCTTCAAAAAGAAATATGAACTAGACAAGGAAACAGGGCTTATCATTTTGGATAGGGTTTTGCACACAAGCACACACTATCCAGCAAACTATGGATTCATTCCAAAAACTTTAAGTGGCGATGGCGACCCGATGGATGTGTTGGTGCTTTCAAGTGAAAGCCTTGACCCACTTGTTTTGGTAAAGTGCTATCCAGTTGGAATGATGATTATGTTAGATGGCGGAAAAGAAGACGAAAAGGTTATCGCCATTCCAGTAAACGACCCATTGTATAACGAATATACATCAATTGATGACTTGCCAAAACATATTGCAGATGAAATGATTCATTTTTTTAAAGTTTATAAAGATGAAAGTGAAAATCAAACAGTGGTAGAGGGCAAGATGCTTGGCGTTGAAGAAACAAAACTTGCAATTGCAGTTGCAAAACAAAGATACAAAGAGCATTTTGAAATTTAATGTTGCAAATGGTTTCTTAAACTGATATAATAAGGAAAGAGGAGAAATATATATGGGAAAACACAGATTGTTATGTTTTAATTTAGGTTTGTTTGGAGGCGTTTTGCTTTCAGCCGGTGCATTGGCTGGTGGTGGCTACTATGTTTACAAAAATGTTTTGCCAGACAAGGTAAGACCAGTTGAACAAAAAATTGAAGATATGTATAAAGATGAGCTCAACAACAAGTTAGGTTCTAAAATTACACAAATTGATTTTAAATATGTAACATTGGACAAAGCCGATGAACAAAACTTGTTTATGCTTAACGGAACAGTTTCAGACGAAAAGGAAACTGAAAACTTAACTTTGACAAGCACTATAAGTGATAGCGATTACACGCTTGCTCAAAAAAAGTTTGCAAAAGAGTATAAAGCTGATGCTGATTTGATTGATAACTACAATGTTGATGGACTTTATTATATTTATGAGATAATGAATAGAGAAACAACAGAAGTAAATTCCATCAAAATTGGCGAAGATACATTAAGCGTCAAAAATTCATCTGCTTTAAGTGCCTACACTCCAGTAGTATTTGATGATGGAGAAGCTTTGTGCAAATAACAAAATCCAAAAATTGTAGCAATAAAAAATTTAATTGAAAGCAAAAAAGACAGATAAAAATGTCTTTTTTTTGTTGTTTTTAAAAAAAGTTTAAAAATTTTTAAAAAAAGTTATTTTTAAAATTGTTAGTAAAATGTAATAGTCTAAAACAATATTAAAAAAAACATAAAAAAAAGTAAAAAAATTTTAAAAAAATTGTTGACATACAAAATGCGTTGTGATAAACTACAAGAGCTGTCAAATGAGGCGCACGCTTCACTTTCACGGCAAGCACATTGACAACTGCATAAATATTTAAGAAGAACGATATCAAATATCAATACAAATAGTGTAAATAATGTATCATTCATATGTTGAAAAGGCAAATCAAATTTGTCGTTTCAAGCGAAACAATTTACGCTGAGTTAAAATTAGCAAAGCTAAGAAAATCGACGTATACGATCAAGCTATAAAGAGCGTATGGTGGATGCCTTGGCACTAGGCACCGAAGAAAGACGTGGTAAGCTGCGATAAGCTACGGGGAGATGCAAACAATCCGTGATCCGTAGATATCTGAATGGGGAAACCCACTGGTTCTAATCAATCAGTGTTATTGCACCAATACATAGTGTAATAAAGGGAACGCAGAGAATTGAAACATCTTAGTATCTGTAGGAAAAGAAAGTAATTTAACGATTGCCTAAGTAGCGGCGAGCGAACGGGTAACAGCCCAAACCAAAGTTAGAAATAACCTTGGGGTTCGGACTTGCAACAAAGGGAATAATCAAACATAGCCGAAGTTTTTTGGAAAACTAAGCGAAACAGGGTAATAGCCCCGTAGGTTAAATGGTTGACAACCCGAGCAAGTATCCAGAGTAGCACAGGACACGTGGAATCCAGTGTGAAGATAGGAGGACCATCTCCGAAGGCTAAATATGACCTAGTGACCGATAGCGTATAGTACCGTGAGGGAAAGTTGAAAAGAACCCCGGGAGGGGAGTGAAA
>DJER01000036.1 GCA_002431905.1 Christensenella sp. UBA5893
TTTCTCCAAGATGGTCTACGAAGTGTGTGTCGAAATGACAATAAATATATAAAATAGTCATTTCGACCATCGCTTCCCTGACGGGCAAGGGAGAAATCTCATCCGCTTAAAGATGTTGGGATTTCTCCAAAGCGAATCCTTGAAACAAAGTCAAAATGGCAAAGTGTAAATAATTTTATGGAGCATTGCATAAAATATAAAAAGGTAAAATATGAAAACAAAAACAATTGTATTAACCGGGGGCGGAACTGCCGGACACATAATGCCAAACATCGCACTGCTTGATGAACTAAAAAAACATTTTGATAAAATATATTACATAGGGACATCTGGAATGGAAAAAAATATTGTAAAAAAGTACAATATTCCTTTTTATGAAATAACAGCAAGTAAATTTACAAGAAAATTATCTTTCAAATTATTTGCACTTCCTTTTAAGTTATTAAAAAGTATAAGTGAAGCAAAGAAAATCCTAAAACAGCTAAATGTTGATGTAATATTTTCAAAAGGTGGATATGTTTCTGTTCCCGTGGCAATTGCCGGCAAAAAACTAGGTATTCCCGTTGTAACACATGAAAGTGATTTAAGTATGGGGCTTGCAAACAAAATTATCTCAAAATATGCTAAAAAAGTTTGTGTAAGTTTTTCTATTACAGCAAATAAAAATAAAAAATGTGTTTTCACTGGCTCGCCTATAAGAAAAGATATTTTTGAAGGGAAAAAACATAATGTTTTGAGAGAATGTAATTTTGACACAAACAAACCTAATTTGCTTTTTATTGGTGGAAGCTTGGGTGCAAAAGCAATAAACGATTTTGTTACAGAGTATATTGACAAATTAACTCAAAAATATAACATTATTCAAATTGCAGGTAAGAATTCAAATGAAATTAACAAAAAAAATTATAGAAAAATTAGATTTGCAAACAACATTCAAGACTATTTTTCGGCCAGTGATATAGTTATTTCTCGTAGTGGAGCAAATACAATTTTTGAGTTATGCTCAATTGCAAAACCAATGATTTTGATTCCACTCCCAAAGGGTAATTCTAGGGGTGACCAAGTTGAAAATGCGAAATATTTTCAATATAATAATTTGGCATATGTTCTGCCCCAAGAAAAATTGAATTATACAAACCTTGTTTGTGAAATTGAAAAGACTTTGAAAAATAAAGAGAAATTACAACAAAATATGCAAAAATTAGATATAAAAAATGCCAACAAAAAAATTGTTGACATAATACTAGAATATTGCAAATAGGTTGAGCGTTTGTTTTATAAGGATGAGATTTTTCCATAATAGTCTACGAAGTTAGGGTCGAAATGACTATTGAAAAATGCAAAATTGGCATATTCTAGGCTCGCATAAAAAAACCGGCAGGAGTTTGCTTAACGCAAATGACTGTCGGTTTTTTTATGCAGTAAACAACGAAGATGCCCATAATTTTGCATTTTTTAGTTGTTGTCTGCAGACTTAATCTTTGCAGCTTTACCAGTTAAATCTCTAACATAGTAAAGTTTTGCTCTTCTTGGTGAGCCTTTTCTTACAACATCAACATGATCAACAAGTGGAGAATGAAGAGGGAATGTTCTCTCAACACCAACACCATAAGAAATTTTTCTAACTGTGAAAGATTCACGAACGCTACCGTTTTTTCTTGCGATAACTACGCCTTCAAAGGCTTGTAATCTTTGCTTGTCACCTTCTTTAATTTTTACCCATACTTTTACGGTATCGCCAACATTAAATTTTGGTGCATCATCTTTCAAATTTTCTTTTTCGATAATGTCTATAATATTCATTGACTTTTCCTCCTATATTATATTCCCAAGTGTTCTTATCTCACATAAAAAAGACAGCGGACCACCCGAAGTCTAAAATAATATAACATATAATATTGATTTAAGCAAGTATAATTTTAAAATACTTTTATGTTTTTACAAAAAAAGTAGTCTATTCATTGACTACTTTCTTTTCTTCAGTTTTTGGTTCTTCTGGCTTTCTTATTATGGTTGGTTTTTGGTTATTATTGATAACATTTTCATCAATAACTATTTTTTCAATATCATGCTCACTTGGTACATCGTACATTAGTTCAAGCATTTTGTCTTCCATAATAGTTCTAAGACCTCTTGCACCAGTTTTTAATTTCATTGCTTTTTGGCTTACTGCTCTTATTGCTTCTGGCTTTATTTCCAAATCAATATTCTCCATATCAAACATCTTTTCGTATTGTTTTACAATGGCATTTCTTGGTTTTGTCATTATGTCAACAAGTGCATCTTCTGTTAGGTCATTAAGTCCAACAACAACAGGAAGTCTGCCAACAAATTCAGGAATTAAACCATATTTTATCAAATCGTGTGGTTGAAGTTCCTTAATCATTTTTGTTGTGTCATTATCAAACTTTGTTACTTGAGCATTAAAGCCAAGTGATGTTTGGTTTAGTCTGCTTTCAATAACTTTGTCAAGTCCAACAAACGCCCCACCACAAATAAACAAAATGTTTGTTGTGTCGATTTGGATATTTTCTTGTTGTGGATGTTTTCTTCCGCCTTGTGGTGGAACAGATGCGACTGTGCTTTCCAAGATTTTTAATAGTGCTTGTTGAACACCCTCGCCTGAAACATCACGAGTTATTGAAACATTTTCGCCTTTTTTTGCAATTTTGTCGATTTCATCAACATAAATTATTCCCCTTTCAGCTTTCTTTATGTCATAGTCTGCATTTTGAATCAATTTTAACAAAATGTTTTCAACATCATCTCCAACATAGCCTGCTTGAGTTAATGTTGTTGCATCGGCTGTTGCAAAAGGGACTTTTAGTATTCTTGCAAGAGTTTTTGCAAGAAGAGTTTTTCCGCAACCTGTTGGCCCAACCATCAAAATATTTGACTTGTCTAGTTCAATAAAGTTTGCGTCTTTGTTTTGTTTGCCTTCATTGTTATAGTTAATACGTTTGTAATGGTTGTAAACAGCAACAGACAAAACTTTTTTGGCTTCATCTTGACCTACAATATATTCATCAAGTTGTTCCTTTATTTCTTTTGGAGTTGGCAAGTCAATATGTTCGTATGCTGATGATGTTTGAGTGTCTTTTATTATATCTTTGCAAATATCAACGCATTCATCACAAATATAGCAATCGCCTGTTGGGTTTGCAATCAATTTTTTTGCTACTCTTTGAGATTTTCCACAAAACGAACAAACCATTTCTTGTGTGTCATTATCTTTCATAAATGCCTCCTAGTTTACTTGTTTTCTTGTTGTAAAAATTTTGTCCACTAACCCGTATTTTAATGCTTCTTCTGCAGTCATATAAAAATCTCTGTCTGTATCTTTTGATACTTTTTCAAGGCTTTGACCTGTTCTTTCGCTTAAAATATTGTTAATGTTTTGTTTTATTTTTAAAATTTGTTTTGCACGAATTTCAATATCGCTTGCTTGACCTTGTGCACCACCCAGTGGTTGATGAATCATAATTTCGCTGTTTGGCAAAGCAAATCTTTTGCCTTTTGTTCCACTTGCAAGCAAGAACGCACCCATTGAAGCAGCAAGTCCAACACAAATTGTTGAAACATCGCATTTAACATAGTTCATTGTGTCATAAATTGCCATTCCTGCACTAACTGAACCACCCGGGCTGTTTATATATACAGCGATATCTTTTTCTGGGTCCTTTCCTTCAAGATAAATAAGTTGTGCAACAACACTGTTTGCAGTTTCATCTGTTATTTCACCCGAAATAAAAATGATTCTATCTTCCAAAAGTCTTGAGTAAATATCATATGACCTTTCGCCTTTGCTTGTTTGGTCAACTACCATTGGTATAAGCATAATGTTCCCCTTTTTTTGTTTTATAAACAAAACTTGCCGAGTTATTTTTGATTTTCTCGGCAGTTTGATTTTTTATTAAATTAATTTATTATTTTCTGTTAATAACTTGAGAAGTTTGTTCATCAAAATATCGTTTTTAAAGTAAGCAATATTTCTTTCTCCCAAAGTCTTTTTGTATTCGTCCAAAGACTTTTTATACTTGTCTGCCATTTCACTAAGTTTTTTGTCAAGTTCTTCATCAGTTACATCAAGTTTTTCTTGCTTTACGATTTCTTCAAGAACAAGTCTTGTTTTTACAGTTTCTTTTGCTTGTTCTCTTCTTTCATCTCTCAAATCTTTTTCTGTCATATTCATTTGAGTTAAATAGTCTTCAAGTTTGAATCCTTGGTAACTTAATCTTGTTGCAAAATCTTGGATGAACATATCAAGTTGATTTTCTACCATTACTTCTGGAATTTCAACTTCGCTTGCTTTTACGATTGCTTCAATAATGTTATTTTCGTCTTCTCTCTTTAATCTTGCGTCAAGATTTTCTTGCAAGTGTTTTTTGATGTCTGCTTTGTATTCTGCCAATGTTTCAAATTCAGAAACGTTTGAAGCAAATTCATCATCAACATCTGGCAATACTTTTTCTTCTACCTTGTGGAGTTTTACTTTAAATACTGCTGGTTTGCCTTTTAATTCTTCACTAAAGTATTCTTGTGGGAAAGTTACCTTTACATCTTTTTCTTCATTAACTTTCATACCAACAACTTGGTCTTCAAAACCTTCAATAAATGTGTGTGAACCAAGTTTTAGACGATAGTTCTCTGCCTTTCCGCCTTCAAATTCTTTTCCATTTACAAAACCTGTAAAGTCGATTACAACATAGTCGCCATCACGAGCTTCTCTTTCAACTTCAACATATCTTGCTTGACGTTCACGTGCTTGATTTATTTCTTTTTCAACTTGTTCGTCTTTTACTTCGCCTGTTGCTTTCTTTATTTCAAGACCTTTATATGCTCCAAGTTTTACATCTGGAATTGATTGTACTGTTGCAACCAAAACAATGCCATTATCGTCAAACTTGTCAATTCTTATTTCTGGATTTGCAACTGGAACAATTTCCGTTTCTTTTGCTAGAGCATCACTATATTCATGAGAAAATAAATGATCAATTGCGTCATCATAGAAAACTGTTGAGCCATAATTTTTTTCAATCATTGCTCTGGGTGCTTTGCCTTTTCTGAAACCTTCTATATTAAATTTACCTTTGTTTTCTTCATATGAATGTTCAACATACTTTTCAAATTCATCTTTTGAAACTGTGATTGTGATTTCATACATATTTTTATCTAATTTTTTTGATGTGTACATTATAAAATTTTCTCCTTTCTAAAAAAACCAACTGATTATAACACAACTTTAAATTTTAATCAATCATTTTAACTATACCAATTATATTTGTTAAGTCAAGCAAGTATGACATAATTATTTCTTTATTAAAAGAAAACAAACCTAGGCAAAATGTCTAAGTTTGTTCTTTTTTGGATTTTGATATTACATTGGGTTTGTGAATTGCAATACTACCAAAAGTAGAACAACTACAACTGATACCCAATATGCCACCCACCACCATGGGCTTCTTTTTCCTCTAACAAAATTAAAAGCATATACCATTGTTACAATATAAGCCAAAATTTCGCCAACTTTTTGTATCACTCCTGTTACACTTGCTGTAACACCAAAAACTCCTAATAATCTTGCAAGGAGTAATGCAAAAGCAACCATACAAAGTCCAAGGAATGCTAGCATACTCATAAACTTTTTCATAAATCTCGCTCCTTTTTAATTTACTCTACTATATTATTATTTTTTTTAGGTTTTTGCAACTTTTTTGCGTAGTTTATCCAAAACATCTTCAAAATAGTCAGGAAGTGGACAAGTGAACTCCACCCTTTTGTTATCACTTGGGCGATTAAGTTCAATTTTATATGCATGCAAAAGTTGACCATTAAGTTTGAACTTGTCCTTCACACCATATGTTTTGTCGCCAACAATTGGGTGATGGATATATTTTGAATGCACACGAATTTGATGTGTTCTCCCTGTATCCAATATAAATTCAACCAAGGTATAGTCACCAAACCTTTCTTTTACTATATAGTGTGTTATTGCAATTTTGCCTTCTGTGTCTGGGCAAACTGCCATTTGCTTTCTGTCTTTTTTGCTTCTATCAATATGGGTTGTTATTGTACCATTATCTTCTTTAAAATTTCCAACACATAGTGCCAAGTAGTGTCTATGGCAATTTTTTGTTTCAATTTGTTTTGACAAATTTAAGTGGGCTTTATCATTTTTTGCAACAAGCAAAAGTCCTGATGTATCTTTGTCGATTCTATGCACAATACCCGGTCTAACTACACCGTTTATAGTGCTCAAATTTTTTAGATGATAAAGCAATGCATTTACAAGAGTTCCGCTTTCATTTCCGTTTGCAGGATGAACAACAAGACCTTGTGGTTTGTTTATAACGGCAAAGTCGTCATCTTCATAAATTATATCAAGGTCTATATCTTCGGGGCTTAAATTAAGTGTTTTGGGCTCTTGTTTGTTGATTATTACAACATCGTTTTCTTTTAATTTTTCGCCACTTTTGACTATTTTCTCATTCAGCAAAATGTCGCCACCCTCTATCAGTGTTTTGATATATGAACGAGTAAGTTCTGGCATCTTTTCGCAAACAAACATATCAAGGCGTTTATTCTTATCTTGAGCGGTTGTTATAATTTTAGTTTGTTCCATTAGTATTATCCTTTTTCTTTGAGAAAATCTTTGCATCAAAAAACAAAATATAAATAACCAGCAAGGCAACACCAACACACAAACAAGCATCGGCAATATTAAAAGTGAAACTAAAAATGCTCATTCGAATAAAATCACGAACATATCCTAAAAAAACTCTATCAATTAGGTTACCAATTGCACCACCAAAGATTAACCCCATTGAAAAACAGTATAAAATTGATTTTTTCTTATAAAACCAATTAAATGCAAAAAGTCCCAAAATAACTAATAAAGTCACAATGATAAGACCCATTGTTTTGCCTGCAAAAATGCCATATGCTGCTCCAATATTATGCACCGACTCAAAGCGTAAAAAATTGCCCAAAAACTCTATTGTTTTTTGGTCAGTGAGTATTTTTGAAAGCTGGTCAACAAAAATACAAACAGAGAGTATCAGTGTTGTTATGAGCCCATATTTTATTTTGTGTATTATTGATTTTTTCACTCTTCACTCACATTTGGATAAAATATAAAAGTTTTATCGCCGTTCCTTTTTATTTTTCCATTAAGGACATATATTGCACCACTCAAAAAGTCCAATGCCCTTGTATAGTTTGCAGAATCAAAGTCCTGCAAATTTACACTTACAACTTCGTCATTTTTAAGCAGGTTCACTATATCTTGAATTTCAACCTGTGTTTGTGGTCTAAACTCTTTTACTTCTTCATTTTGTGGAATATTTGTTAAATCATATTCGGCTTTGTTTGACACATTTTCTTTTGTTTCATGTTGTTCTACATTTTGTTTTTTGGAATCACTTTCAAATCCAAGTGACTTCATTAGTCCATTAAAAAATCCCATAATAAACTCCTATTGTAACTTTTCTGCAAGTGTGCTTAAAGTTATAAAATCTTCTTGTGTAAGTTTGCCCAAATGCACTTTTTTGGCTTTATTAAAAGCGCTTAATATTTCTTTTGAAAGCATATGCCCTTTATCAGTTAATGTTATTTTGTATTTCTTTATGGTTTTGCCCAATTTTTTTACATAGCCTTCTTTTTTCAGTTTCTTTACAACTCTTGTTGTTATTGCACCATCGTTATCTACATTTGCATTTAGTTCTTTTATTGTCATATCGCCATAGCAAGATAGAGCCATGATATAAACAGCATGTTGCATTGAAATATCATATGGCAAAAGGTATTCATTTATTTCTTCTGTAATCTTTTTTAATTTTATCCTGTATGTTAAAAACATATCGCAAATTTTTTCGTATGTTAGCATAATTTCCCTTTTTGTCTAATGTTATCACAAAACAATAGAAAAATCAAAAAAATATATTAAAAAATAAATAAAAAACGAACAAAACCCCTTGAAATTTGCAAAAAAGTGTGATAATATGTCCGCTCGTATAAATTAAAAGGAGTAGATATGAACCAATTATTATTTATTGGATTGTTTGTTTTATGTCAACTTGTGAATGTTATTTTGGCAACAATAAAGAGTGTTGTCACAATAAAAGGTACAAAAATTGTTGCATCAATTTTTAGTGCAGTAAACTATGGGTTCAACACATTTATCATAAAAGCAATTGCAGATGTTGAATTGTATGTTGCAGTTATTGTAACAGTTATATGCAATCTTGTTGGAGTTTATGTTGGACTTTGGATAACTGAAAAATTGAGAAAAGAACAACTTTGGAAAATAACTGTAACAGTTCCAACTGAAAACTTGGCAGATTTTAAAAAAGACCTTAAAGATAATGACATAGATTTTATTGCTTATGAAACAAGCTGGAAAGATTACAAAGTTGTTGATGTCTTCTCAAAGCACAAATCGACAAGCAAAGTTATTAAAGACATTTTCAAACATTACGACGTAAAATACACAATCAGCGCAAACAGTGCAAGATTATAGAAAATAGCAACCAACAAAAATTGATTGCTATTTTTTTATAAAAGCAGTTGCAATAAAAAAATTTTTATGATATTATACATAGGACTTAATAAGCCGATGTGGCGAAATGGTAGACGCACAAGACTCAAAATCTTGCGAGGGCAACTTCATGACGGTTCGAGTCCGTCCATCGGCACCAAACTAAAATGCAATAGGTTTCCCTATTGTATTTTTTCATTATCTACATTTATAAAAGTGTCTTTTGCCAAGTCAACATAAAACTTATCTAGTTCACCAACATTTACCCAATTATCCAAAATTTTGTCTATTGTGCTACCTGCAAGTCTTGGCCTGTATGACCTTTGCATAGATAGTGCACTTGTCAAATCACAAATTTGCAAAATTCTATCTAACTTTGTGATTTCATCACCTTTTAGACCTTGTGGGTAACCGGTTCTATTAAGTTTTTCATGATGATGATATGCAATTTTAAAGATATCATCATCAACCTTTCCTTCAAGATATTTCTTTGTGCCCGCAATATGTCCGAGTCTGATTTGTGTTAAATCTTCAGGTGTGCATTTTGGTTTTTCAAGTAAATTAATATCTAGGTCAATTTTTCCAACATCATGCATAAGCCCTGCTGTGTAAAGTTTTATCAAATCTTGTTTGTTTAATTTTAACTTTGTTCCCAAAACAAGTGCTTTGTTTGCAACATCAACACTATGAGTATATGTTTCCATGGAAAAGTTCTTTATTTTTTCAAGCATACCCAAAACATACTCTTTACAATCATCTTTTATATATTCATTTTTTATACTATAATCATTATCCATATTTATCAATTACTCACAATATTTTCATTTATAAGATCATTATAATTTAGTGTATTTGACTTGTCAATACTTGGACTATAAAATTATATTGATAATTTTTCCCGGAATAAATATAACTTTCTTTGGAGTGCTTAAATCATATGATACAAATCTTGAATCTGTTTTGATTTTTTCAAGCATTTGTTCTTGATTAACATTTCTTGAAACCAAAATTGTCCCTTTCATCTTTCCATTTATTTGGACTGGAAAATTGATTTCATCCTTAAATGTTTTTGCCTCATCATATTCTGGAAATTTTTCATCAAGAATATCTGCCTTGAACACTCTTTCATATATTTCACTTGTAATATGTGGTGCAAGTGGATTTAACACAATCAAGAATTGTCGTAATTCTTCTTTTGTTATGAACCCATCTTCCTTTATTTTCTTTATAAAAATCATACAAGCAGAAATTGCTGTGTTAAGTTTAAGGTTTTCATAGTCATCACTTACTTTTTTAATTAAAGCATTAAGTTCAACTTCGTGTTCTTTTGAAACGCCATCACCATTTATCATATCTTGCAACTTCCAAACTTTATCCAAGAAAGAAACAATGCCTTCAATTCCAGCAAAAGTCCACATACAGTTATCTTCATATCCTGCCAAAAAGTGCAAGTGCATTCTTGCAACATCTGCACCATACTTATCAATAACTTCAAGTGGAGAAACGCCATTTACTGACGATTTGCTCATTTTTTTACCTTCACTATCTAAAATGAGTCCACTTCCCATTTTCCTTACAAATGGATCACGAGTTGGGACTGCACCAATCTCATACAAGAAATTTTGCCAAAAAAATGCATACAAAACGTGTCTTGTGATATGTTCAGTTCCACCAGTATAACAGTCAACACTTCCCCAGTACTTCAATTTGTCAAAATCTGCTAATTTTTCGTTATTGTGTGGGTCGCAATATCTAAGCCAATACCATGATGACCCTGCCCAGTTTGGCATTGTATCAGTTTCTCTTCTTGCCTTTCCACCACACTTTGGGCAAGTTGTGTTTACAAAACTATCAATTTTTGAAAGTGGTGAATCGCCTTTTTCATTTGGTAAATAATCATCAGTTTCTGGAAGCATCAATGGCAAATCTTTTTCATTAAGTGGAACAACTCCACATTTGTCACAAAATACAACTGGGAATGGTTCTCCCCAATATCTTTGACGATTGAATGGCCAATCTTGCATTTTATAATTGATAACTTTTTTACCATAACCTTTATTTATAACCATTTCAGCAATTTTCTTTTTTGCTTCACGAACAGGAAGACCTGAAAACTCGCCAGAATTAAGCATCTTGCTGTTCTTTTCCAAGTATTCCAACTTTTCTACAGCATTTTTTGAAACATCGCCTTCAATTACCTGAATTTTTGGGATATTGAATAGTTCGGCAAACTCATAATCTCTTTGGTCATGGCTTGGAACTGCCATAACTGCACCTGTACCATATCCACATAGTACAAAATCAGCAAGATAAACTGGAACTTTTGCTTTTGTTACAGGGTTTATTGCATAAACACCTTTAAGTTCGCAACCAGTTTTGTTCTTAACTTGACTAATACGGTCAAATTCACTCTTGAGTGCTGTCTTTTCTTGATATTCTTTCACCTGCTCAATATTTTTTATATTTTTTGCTAATTTTTCAACCAAATCATGTTCTGGTGCAAGAACAACAAATGTTATTCCATAAACCGTTTCAATGCAAGTTGTGAAAATTTTTAAATCTTCAATCTTATTGTTATCATCATCAACCAAATCAAGATTTAGTTCAATCCCTTCACTTTTCCCTATCCAGTTGCGTTGGGCTTCCTTTAAGTTTTCTGCCATTTCAATACGGTCAACATTGCCAAGCAATTTGTCGGCATATTCACGCATTTTTAAGAACCAAACATCACGATTTACTTGCAGCACATCACTGCCACAACGATCACACTTTCCGCCTTGGCTATCTTCATTTGAAAGTACAGTTTCACATTTTGGGCAAAAGTTTACATAACCTTTTTTCTTGTATGCTTTACCATTTTTGAGAAGTTGCAAAAATATCCATTGTGTCCATTTGTAATAATCTGGGTCACTTGTGCAAAAGCTACGAGAATAATCAAAAGATAGACCAATCTTTTTTGATTGTTCCATTGCATTTTTCATTCCATCTTCAACAAACTTTCTTGGGTTTATTCCTCTTTTTATTGCAGCATTTTCTGCAGGAAGACCAAAAGAATCGCCCCCAATTGGGAACAAAACGTTATAACCTTTTAACCTTTTGTATCTTGCAAGTGCATCAGCTGGGACTGTTCCCTTAAGGTGTCCCATATGAAGATTTCCACTAATATTAAAAAATTCATACAAAACATAATATTTGGGCTTTGTTGGATGAAAATCAACTGCTTTTAATCTTTCATCAGTTGCCCACCTATCCTGCCATTTTTTCTCTATTGATTTAAAATCATAAACTGCCATAAATTATTACTCCATAAAATCAAGTTATTTTAACATACAAAAAAAATTTATGCAATTAAATATATAACACAAGTGTCAACAATTTTTGCATAAAAAAATCTCACGACCATAGTGAGATATTTTTAGTTTGGATAATAGTCAAAGATAAATGATATATTGTAACTAAAATTATTATTTCCCGCATTGATACCATCCAAGGAATAAATAATTTGTCCGAATTCATTTTGTCCACTTTGAACCAAATTTGCATTTGTTTGTTTTTCAGTTATACTGATGACAGATTTTTTTGTTTCAAGATAAACTTGTTCACTTGACGCAAATGAATAGCAAGCATCAACACTAAACATAATCATAAATTTTGTTCCTGTGTTAACTGACAAATCATTATTGAATTTTATTTCATTATTTTTGTTCTTTATGGCATAAACAGGAGAAGTTAATGTTTGCAAATCATCACCATCAACTGAAATATTTATTTGATTAATTTTTAAACAATGTTCACCGGTCGAATTTTTGAATAAATAATTTTCTTGAACACTTGCAATACTAGTTGGCATTATATTGATTTTTGAAAGACTTAAAGTTCCATTAAGATTTTCAATTTTTGTTGCCTCAAAAATAATTCCACTTTGAGATTTTGTTAACGTTACACTTTTGGGCGAGAAAATGTATCCCGATTTTTCCGCAAAAATTGTTACTGAATTTGAATATTCTTCAAAAGAGAAATTCCCGTCAGCAGATGTTGAACAAAAATTTTTTGTATTGGAACGAATAGATACCCCATCTAATGGAGTGTTATCAAAATATACTGCACCAGAAATTTCCAATTTTGTTTTTGCAGGTTCATAGTCACACGCAAAAAAAGTAAAAATTGAAAAAATCAAAAGCATTAAACAAAATACTCTTTTAAATTTCATCGTTAGTAGTTTATACTTTTTGAAAAAAATAATCAAATAATTTTATAACAATTCAAAAAACATCATCGTGAAAAATGTCACTTTTTGATTTAGACTTATTGTTTCATTTTTTATCTGCAACTATATTTGGTTGAATAATTGTTCAACTTATATTGGGATAGCCCATACCTTCCTGATTAAAATTATGGACAATACCCTTGCAACATCTTAAAATCATTTGCTTAATTTGGTCAGGTTTTAGATTTGGATATTTTTCAACAATGAGTGTGCATATCCCCGCAATCATTGGAGTGGCAACGCTTGTGCCTGAAAGCGTTGTATAAGAATTGTTAAGTGAACAACTGACAATATCTACACTTGGAGCAACCAAATCTGGTTTTATTTTGTTAAATGCCGGCCCACGAGAAGAAAAATCAGCAATTTCAAAAAAGTTCTCATAAAAACTCTCGCCTATTCTATTATCATTAAACCCGCCAACAGTGATAATTTTGGGACTTATCCCCGGACTTTTTATAGTTTCATACTTTGGCCCACTATTGCCCGCAGCAGCAACAACAACTATACCACTATTCCAAAGTTTTTCTGCGCCACGCATTATTGGATCATTTATTCCTATCGGTTCACTTCCAAAACTCATACATACAACTTTTATATTAAATTTTTTTGCATTTTTGTATACCCATTCCATTGCATCAAGTATTGTCAATGCATTTGCTTCGCCATTATCATCTAATGCTTTTAATGAAATAATATTGCAATTTGGTGCGAATCCACGATATTTTTTATGAGAGATTAGTCCATTACCAGCAAGAACACCACTAACAAATGTTCCATGGCCATTGTCATCATAATTAGTTTTTTTACCATTTACAAGGTCAATGAACTTTATTATTCTATTTTTTCCAATAACAAAATCAAAATGAGAGCAAATGCCTGTGTCAATTATTGCAACATTTATTCCTGTTCCATAATATTTTACATTTTCTGTACCTAAAATCTTTCTTGAAACATTTGTAAGTGCCAACACTTTTACATCACCATATATGTATTTTACAAAAGGTAATCTTTCGATATTAAAAATTTCATTCTTTTTTGCTTTTAGTGCCAGAATATTTAAAAATTTGTAACTTTTTTCTACTTTTAAGCCGTTTTTTTGTAAATAATCATTAGCAAAGGCAAAATTATTTACTTCCACCAAACAGTCAAATAATTTATTATCACTTGACATAATTGCAACTTTTTTGAATTTTTCATCAATTTTTCTCATATATTATTTTATTTAATTTTTTCTAATATTGACAACATATTTTTTTGTTGCTCACCATTAAGATATGGCATAATTTGAGATATTGTATTTTTTATTTTTTCATAATCAAATGTTCCTTCATTTTTTTGTTTTTCAATATTGTTAAACAATTCGCTAGTTAAGTCATTTTGATTAAAATTTTTATATTTTTCATATAAATTTTCAATATTTTCTTTTTTTTGTTGTGTATTTTTGTTTATTTTTTTATTTTTCTTATCTTCACACTTATACTCACTTAACTTCATAAAAACTCCTATCACATTTATACATATGCAAACATATAATAAATAGTGCTGGAGAATATATGGAAAATTACATTTTTCAAAATCCATACCCAAGTGTTGGACAAATAAGCAATGTTGATAATTCACAACAAAACAATCAAAATAGTTTGCTAAATAAAATTTTGCCTCTTTTAATCTCTGGCAAAAATTTAACGGAAATATTACCAAGTATATTAGGAAATAACCCACTTGCAAGTACATTATTAAGCAGTTTGTCTAACAAGCAAACTGAGAAACAAAAGATATCTACCACAAAGACTAGCAAAATCGATATGAAAGGATATGTCAAAATTGATTAACTTTTATAATTATCTCAACATAAAATGCTATGGAGAGAATTATGAAAGATTTTCAAAACTATACTGAATCACCATATTTTGATATGAAAAACCCATTTGGTTATGATAGTAACTGTGGGTGCAACCCATGCAATAGACCGCCAATACCAAATTGCAACAGACCAATAAGACCGCCACACAGACCACCCGAGAATTGTTTTCCCCCACAACCATGTTTTGAAAGTAATGATGATTACGATGAACTATTGTACCTATTAACCGGAATTTTGATTGGACGAAAGTTTAAATAATTTATAAGTTGAATAATTATTCAACTATATTTTTAAATTATTTATAATATTTTTGCATAAAAAAATATCACAGTCTAGTGATATTTTTTATATATTTAGATAAGTTTTTCAAATTCGTTTAGTAAATTTTTCATACTATCAAAAACAAAATCAAACGTTTCTTGTTTTTCAAGGTTCACACCTGCAACCTTTAATAGTTCAACAGGTGGCATTGTGCAACCAAGAGTTAAGAACTTTCTGTAACCATTCAATGTATCCTTATCACCAGAGAAAATTTTGTTTGCAATATAAAATGCAGAGATTAGCCCTGTTGCATATTTGTATACATAGAATGACGAATAAAAATGAGGTATTCTTGACCATTCATATTGAATTTCAGGAACAAGCTCAACATCTTCTCCAAAATAATGTTTGTTTAGATTATAGTAATATGAATTTAACGCTTCAGGAGTTGTATCTTCACCATTTTGATATGCAAAATGTGTGTGTTCTTCAAATTCAGCAAATAGCGTTTGTCTAAAAATTGTTGAATAAAACATCTTAAACAAATAATCAAAGTAGTATATTTTTTCTTCTTTTGTTTGCGCTTTATTTAAAAGGTAGTTTAACAATAACATTTCATTTACGGTTGATGCAACTTCTGCAACAAAAATTTCATATCCTGCTTTTGTGCTTGGTTGATTTAGATTTGAATAATAGGTATGCATACTATGACCCATTTCGTGAGCAATTGTAAACACGTCTGTCAATGTACTTTCGTAGTTCAACAAAACAACAGGATGTTTTCCATAATAGCCCCAAGAAAAAGCACCGGTATCTTTGCCTTCATTTGCATACACATCCAGCCACCTATCTTGTTTTGCTTTTTTCATTACTTTGTTATAATCTTCACCCAAAATTTTTGTGGCATTCAAAACAATGTCGTATGCTTCATTATATGAATACTCTTTTTCAACCTTACCAGTTCCAACTCTCATATCATAAACAGCAATTGTATCTTGATTTAATATTTTTTTCTTTAGTTCAAAGAACTTGTGGAAAACAGGCAAATTATCGTTAACACTTTTAATAAGTGTATCATAAACTGACTTATTTACATCTTCGGCATATAAACTTGCTTCAAGCGATGAGTTAAAATGCCTAATTTTGCTATAAAAATGGTCTGTTTTTACATTCCCCATATAAATCGCTGTTATTGTGTTATTAAGCCTACCATATGCTCCATTCATATTTTGATAAGCACTTTTTCTTAGTTTCCTATCTTGTGAGATTGAATATTTTGCATAATTTGAATTATTCAATTCAAATTTATTGCCTTTGCTATCACAAACATCATCAAACTTTATATCTGCAGTATCAATTTTATCGAAAATGTCCGAATAATCACCAGCAAACTCACTTATTGCAGAAAGTAATTTCTCTTCCACCTTTGACAACATATGCTTACGATTTTTGATAATGTCTTTAAACATCAAATCATAATCTTTAAATTTTGGGTCAGCTATAATTGAGTTAATAAAATCGTCATCAAGTAAATTTAATTCACTTGATATAAATGAACAATCTTGAGCGATTTCGGTTGATAGTTTTTCAACTTTGTTCAATAAATTTAGATATTTGCTATCTTTTGAGTTTTCTTTCACTTTCAAACTGCTATAAACAGCAAGTAACCCAAGTTTTTCGCCCAAGATTTTGTCTTCTTGCAAGCAATTATATATATTTTCTTTAGTTTTTAGGTTATTTTCATATTTTAATATTGATTTATAGTTATCTTTGACATAATTGTAAATAGTTTCCCATTCATTCAAATCTTTTATATAATCGGTCAAATCCCACTTATATTTTTCTTCAATTTCTTCTCTTTTTTTCATAATATCTCCAAATAATAAGTTATTTTAGTTTATTTATTGAATTTTTAAACATATCCCAAGGTTTTTGTTCTGGTGGGCAAACAATAAAATGCATTGCTTGTTTGGTTACTGGATGAATAAAATCAAGCTTATATGCCCATAGTGCAAGATTTGATTTTTCACCAGTATATCCATATTTAGTATCCCCAAAAAGTGGAGTTTTTATATTTGACATTTGAACTCTAATTTGATGACTTCTTCCAGTTTTTAGCAAAACTTCTACTAATGAGTATTTATTTTCACAAAAATCAAAAACATTATAATCAAGTTCTGCCTTTTTTGCACCCACTTCGGTTTGTGGGACGATTTTTACAATATTTGTTTTTTCGTCTTTTTTTAGATAATCAACAAGTGTTGCATTTCTATATTTTGGCAAACCACATACAACACAAAGGTATCTTTTTTGAAAATCCTTTGTTTTTATTTGTTCACAAAGTCTTTTTGCTGATTTTGATGTTTTTGCAAAAACCATAATGCCACCGGTTGGTCTATCAAGTCTATGAACAAGCCCGACATATGCATTCCCCGGTTTGTTATATTTTTCTTTTATATATTGTTTTACCATTGTAAGCATATCTAGGTCGCCACTTTCATCGCTTTGGCTTGGAATATTTTGTGGTTTTATTACAACGATTATATGGTTATCTTCATACAAAATGTCTACCATTTTTTCACCCCACTTGCACCACAAGGCAAAATAAGATTATCTTTACATTTTATGCCAACTTCATATGCATCAATATTTCCTTCACCAAAGCAAAGTTGTAAGATATTATGGAGAACCAAAGGTTGAAGTCCTGTTGTATAAGAATTTATAAGTACAAATAACGGATTGTCCGACAAAACTTGCTTTGTCAATTTTACAAAATCATATAAGTTTTCTTCAATCTTCCACATTTCTCCACTTGGTCCTCTCCCATAACTTGGTGGGTCCATAATTATGGCATCATATTTGTTTCCACGTCTTATTTCTCTTTCAACAAACTTTTTGCAATCATCCACGATATATCTAATAGGTTTATCTTCAAGCCCACTCAACTTTAGATTTTGTTTGCATCTATCCACCATATTTTTGCTTGCGTCAACATGTGTGACGACAGCACCTGCCGATGTGCAAGCAACTGTTGCACCACCTGTGTATGCAAAAAGATTTAGCACTTTTATTGGTCTATTGACATTTTTTATTAAATCTATCATCATTGCCCAATTTGTTGCCTGCTCTGGAAAAAGCCCAGTATGTTTAAACCCCATAGGTTTAATTAAAAAGGTTAAATTACGCCAAGAAACAGTCCATTCGTTTGCCATTTTGCGTAAATATTCCCATTCGCCACCACCAGTTGATGACCTGTGATAGTGAGCATGCAGTTCTTTTATTCTCAAATCTTTACCCGTATTCCAAATAACTTGTGGGTCTGGGCGAAGAAGATAATAATCTTTCCACCTTTCCAATTTTTCGCCATTTGATGTTGCCAAAACTTCGTAATCTTTCCATTCTTCGTTTAATTTCATTAAAACTTCCTTTCAAAATAAAAGAGTTCGTCATCTTCTTTTATTTTTTTAAAATTATTTTTCTCCAATACTCTTCGTGATGCTATGTTACTTTTCAAACAATTTGCTTTTACACATTTTATATCATTGTTCTTTGCATACTTGCACATAAGTTCAACGGCACTTGTTGCATAACCCCTGTTTTGATACCTTTTGCCTATGCCGTAACCAATTTCAACTTCGCCTTTTTCATTTGGACAACCTTTAAAATCTATTGTGCCCAAGATGTTTTTATTAAGCAAAGAAACGATAAGCCAACTTGTGTTATATATCCAATTTTGCGGTTCTTTTTCTTGCATTTTTAGCTGATAATCAAGTACAAATTCTATGTCCTTTATATCTTCGCCATCATATTCAAGATTTATATATTTTTCAAAACCGGATATATCTTCTTTAAAAAACTTTAATTCTTCATTTGTTAATGGAAAAATTAGCACTTCACTGCCGTCAAATTCGCTAATTTCTCCATCATTTTTCATATATAACATATTATGCCTTTACCTTTATAGTAACAGTTTCGCCACCAATAGTGATTTCATTTGTAAAGTCAGGATTTTCAACCTTGCCAAAATCTTTTACAAGTGCTTCACTTACAATTTTGTCTTTGTATTTATCCAAAACTTTGTTGATTGTTTCATCATTTGAATCTATTTCAAGACAAATCCTTTGTTCAATAAGGTATCCACTTTGTTTTCTTATAACTTGAATTGCTCTTATCAACTCCCTTGACAAACCTTCAAGCATTAAGTTCTCATCAAGTGTGATATCTAGAACAACTGTTATATTATTTTCGGTTGAAATTACATAGTCTTTTTTTGCTTTATAGCAAAGAACAAACAAATCTTTTGACAAGTTGTTGTAACCACATATGCTTACCGAACCTTGATTGTACATATCAACAACTTTTTTCATTTCATCTTCACTTAATTCAAGCAAAGTGTTTCTTACTTTTTGAACATCGCCTTTAAGAACCTTTCCAGCTTCTTTGAAGTTCACTTGCAAATATACATCATTAAATCTTGATTTGTCATGTTCAAATACGATTTCTTTTATGTTTAATTCATCTTTGATTACTGATTCATAGTCTAAAACTGCTTGTTTTGTTCTGTCATCAACAATTAGATACATGGTTTTTAAAGGTTGTTTTATCTTTAATTGATTTTCGTTTCTTAACTTTTGCCCAACTGCGATTATTTCTCTTGCTACATTTGTTTTAAAAATAAGGTCATTATCTTCAACTGTGTATGCTGTTCCATCTGGGAAACCTCCCATCATAACAGTCAACTCGGCATTTGGTTCAATCTCTCTTACCATATGTTGCCAAATATATTCACACATAAATGGTGTTATTGGTGCCATTATTTGTGTTACTGTTTTTAATGCATAGTAAAGTGAATAATAAGCGTTGAGTTTGTCTTCTGCTTCTTCACTCTTCCAGAATCTTCTTCTATTTGTTCTTATATACCAATTTGTTAAGTCATCAATATAACTTTCAAAATCCTTTATTACCATAAAGTATTGATTGTTCTCGTAATTATCTTTTGCTCTTTTTGCAAATTCATTTGTAGATAATATCAACCACTTGTCAGTTATATCCAAATTCTTTGGCTTGTAACCATCAATTTTTGGATTATCAAGACAAGCATAAGTATTGAAGAATACATACGCATTCCAAAGTCCAAGGAATTTTCTTCTAACTTCGTCACAAATTCCATATCCAAAACGTGTATCGTTTTGCATATTATTTGCAGCAAATATATACCTCAAAACATCTGCACCATATTTCTCAACAACAACATTAAAGTCAATATTGTTTGGCCCACTCTTACTAAATTTTGAGCCATCTTCTGCAACAAGCATTGCAAAACCTATAACCTTTTTGTATGGCGCCCTATTTTCAAGTGCAACACTCATAAATAACAATGAATAGAACCAAAGTCTTATTTGCTCCTTCATTTCAATTACGCAATCAACAGGAAAATTCTTTTTCCAATATTCTTTATCGGTAAAGTATTTTTTTGTTGAGAATGGTGTAATTCCTGCATCAAGCCAACAATCTCCAACTTCTGGAACTCTTTTTACCTTGTTGCCACAATGTGGACAGGTAATTTCAATTTTATCAATATATGGTCTATGAAGGTGTGGAAGTGAATCAACTTCTTCTTCACTAGATAATTTTTTAAATTCATCCAAAGAACCAACAACTGTAAGTTCATGACAATGTTCACAACGATAGAATGGCAATGGTAGGCCATAAAAACGTTTTCTTGATATATTCCAATCTCCCATATTATTAAGCCAATCAAGCATACGTTTTTTGATAAACTCTGGTTGCCATTTAACAGTGTCAACTGCAGCGATAAGTCTTGGGCGAATTTCATCAGCCTTTAAGTACCATTCCTTTGATAAACGGAAAATTAAAGGGTTTTTACATCTCCAACAAATTGGGTATCTATGTTTATGCTTGTGAACATAATATAGTTTATCTCTCTTTTTTAGTTCTTCAAAAACTTCATCTGCAACTTCGGTTGTACTTTTCCCTGAAAAGAACCCAAAATCTTTATAGAAAATACCATTTTCATCAACAGGACATACCTTTTTAAGTCCAAGTCTTTCCCCAAGTTCAAAGTCTTCTGCACCACATCCCGGAGCAATATGAACAGCACCGCTACCTTCTGTTGCATCAACATCTTCCCATGCAACAACTTTGTGTGTGAATTGTTGTTCTTTTAGTTCTGGAAAACAAGTTTCATATTCAAGTCCAACAAGTTCACTGCCCTTTACTTCTTTTTCAACACTAATCAAATCGTCTTTGAGTGCCTTTAATGCATCACTACAAACAACAAGTTGTCTTGTTGTGCTTTTTACATTGCATATGCTATATGTTAGGTTTGGATTTACTGCAATTGCAACATTGCTGGAAAGTGTCCAAGGTGTTGTTGTCCATACTAGCATACTTAGGTTACTGTTTTTTACTGGCAATTTAAAAAATACTGCCATATGCTCCATGTCTTGATAGTTATCAGCACATTCATGTTCAGAAAGTGATGTTCCGCAATGGCTACACCAAGGCATAGGTCTATATTTTTCAATCAGCCAACCTTTTTTGTAACATTCCTTTAAGAAATACCAAATGGTTGTTATATTTTCATCACTGTTTGTAAAATATGAATTATCCCAGTCCATCCATTGACCAAGACGCTTGCTTTGTTCAGTGATTCTGCCAGAATAGTATTTTACTCTATCTCTGCAGGCTTCAACAAACTTGTCCATTCCAAAAGACAATATATCTCTTTTGTCTTTTAGTCCCAATGCTTTTTCAACATTAACTTCAACCCATAGTCCTTGGGCATCAAAGCCATTTTGATAGCAACTGTCATAGCCTTCCATACTTTTGAATTTGAGCATAATATCTTTGAGTGCTCTATTCCAAACATGGTGTAACTTCATTTCATTATTTGCCGTGATTGGTCCATCAAGAAATGGGAAGTATTTTCCTGTTTTTTGATTTTTTTCACGCATTTTGTTAAAGCAATTTTCTTTTTCCCAAAAATCTAGGATATGGTGTTCCATATCAATAAAATTTGGCATACCTTGTTCTTTCTCCATTACAATCTCCTACTTAATAAATAAAAAATAGACTCTGCAAAAACAAATGCAAAGTCCATAAAAAAACATTTTGTCTATGTGAACACTTGCACCATCATGCAATCCTTCTATAACGGGAAGTTCCCGACCTTCTTTACTATTATTTCAAAAAGGCAACTAGAAAGTGATACTATTGCAATATTTGATACATATTTTCACCAACCATATGCTCTCTAAATCAAACACATTGCAAAGCGTGTCTTTCATCATCGTTTTTACACATAAAAAATACCACAATTATACTTGTTATGTCAACTATATTAAGTCAAAAAGAATTATATCTCATATTCTTTTCCGTACTCTTTTAAACTCTCAAGTTTTGCAGAAATTATTTTTTGGAATTTTTGATATACATCAGCAATTTTTAGGTCATCCAAATTCCCGCTTTTTGAGTACAAACATTTTGCCCTATCGCATGACGTTTCCATTTGGTCATATAAATAATTTAATTGTGCAACAGGCAAATCATTTACACAACTTTTGAACTGGGCATAAATTCCATACAATTTGGAATTGATAGAATCTTTTGAGTCAAATTTTGTTACAGCAACATCAAGTGCTTTTGAGATTAATGAAAAAACATTCACCATCATAATAATATTATTCCCCCTTACCCTTAATATCAATTTTATATTACATTTAAATTGAAGGAGCGTCAACATCAAAAATTGTCAAACGAAGTCCCATTTTGGGATATAAATAGTGCTACTGCTATCTCGTTCTTGAACATAACCATCAAGATTTAATTCCAAGTATTTTGAAACAACTTTATCATACTCCCTTTTTGTAATTTTTCTATTTATTTCGGGATAGTTGCTTGCCTTTGCATATGGCGTGTATTGAGCCATTAAACTTACTTTTGTTTGTAGCAAGTTTTGCTTTATCCACTCCAAAATTTTTATGCTGTCATATGTACACAGTGGCAAAATTAAGTGCCTTATAATAAGCCCCTGTTTCATCATACCATTTTCAAATTTATCTTCTTTAAGCTTACGCATAGCAAGTAATACTTTTGACGTTTTTTCAAAGTAATCTCCACATTTTGAATACTTTGAAGATAGCATTGGATCAATATATTTTAAGTCCGGCAAAAAGACGTCAACATACTTTGATATTTCGTTTAGAGTTTCAATATTTTCATAGCCATGAGTGTTGTAAACAACCGGTATATTGGGCTTGTATATTTTTAATGCTTCAATTATACCTTTTACAAAATGAGTGGGATTTACAAGGTTAATATTTTCAGCACCCATTTCTTCCAATTCTTTAAAAATTTCTGCCAGTTTGTTTGGTGTTATTGTTTTTCCAAAATCAAGACTTGATATATCATAGTTTTGACAAAAAACACATTTAAGAGAGCATCCCGAAAAAAAGATAGCTCCACTACCTTTTTCTCCACTTATGCAAGGTTCTTCAAACATAAAAAGTGAATATTTTGCAATCTTTATTTCATTACTTTCGCCACAATAACCCTTGCCTAAATTTCTATCAATATTACATCTTCTTGGACACAAATTACAATTCATACTTATAGCGTAATATAGTTTGTTTTGTTTGTCAAATGTTTAGTTGTGCAAAAGTTTGCAAAGTACACTTTTTAATTCAATTAACCTAACATAGTCATACCTTGTTAAAAGTATTTTCATTGTTCTATGAGCTTTTGGTTTGAAATTATTTTTTATTTTATTAACAACAACATCTTCATATTCAAAAATCTTAATATTTGGCATTATTTCTTTTATTTGCTTTTTTATTAAAGAAAAATGTGTGCACCCCAAAACAATAGTATTTATACCATCATTTTTATAATAATTTAATTTTTTATTAAGTATTATTTTTGTTTTATATAATCTATTTATATTATTGTCAATAAATAGTGGCAAATCATTTATAAATAACGGCTTCCAGCCATTTTTTATTAGTAATTTTTTATTATATTTTATTGTATTTTTTGTTGCAAAAAAAAGAATATTTCTATTACATTTGTTTATTTCATTTTCATCAAATTCCATTCTATAAATTGGAATATTATATAGATTTTTTATCTCTTTAAAAATTGAAAAACTCAAAGTATTGCAAGCAAGAACAATTGCTTCCAATTTATATTTTTTAATTAAAAAATCAATATTATTTTTGGTAATATTATATAATTGCCTTTTTGTTTTGTTGCCATATGGAGCGTTTTTGTTGTCTACCAAAAGTACATAATCGTATGGCAAAACCTTTGCACATTTGGCAAGAACATTAACTCCACCCACTCCACTATCTATTAGTGCTATCATACTTAAAGTTTATGCTAAAGTGGTCTTTTTAGTGCATCAATTTCTTTGCTATTTAATTTTGGATTAAAGTACAAGTTTAGTGCCAGACTTACAATATCAGAACAAAAACTTATCATTGCATAATTATCCTTTGGGGACACAATAATTTGTTTTTTGATTTTGCTTGAAATTGTTTTTAGGTCAATCATAAATGGTACACCAATTGTAATACATTCAATTCCAAGTGTTTCTTTTGATATCTCCTTTCCATCCCCAATTCCACCACCGGGGGTTGTCCCGCAAGTTGATATTTGAATACTATGTCCAATTCTTTTGATATTTTTTGTTATTAAACTATCAATCAAAATAACCAATTTTATGTTAATTAAACTTGCGATTCCGCTTACTATTGTAAAAGTATCAAGCCCCGTATTCATCTTTACATTCGGAATGATTTTACAAATTTGTGAATTGGTTATTGATGTTTTTATGTTGTATGTTGCAAGTACCTTTTTACAAGTTTCAACGCCAAAACTATCAGCGATTATTTCATTATTCCCCAATCCGCATATTAAAATTTTGTCGGTGCTTTTTATTTTTAATTTTTCCAATAATTCATCCAATATTTTTATAATGTATTTTACTAATCTTGTTTTTTGACTTTCTTGATATAAATACAAATTATGTCCCGATAAAATTCTGTAACTTCCACTTTTAAACCCCAAATTATTATCATTGTTTTTGATATCTAATTTTGAATATATTAACCCATCTTCCAATTTGATTTCATGATACCCAAACTTGGAATAGTCAAAATCGGCTTCATCTACCATTTTCATAGTTTTAGTATGCACAAAAAAACTGCAATTATAATTGCAGTTTTTGTTTTATTGCTTCTTTGGTGGAGCTTTTGGTGGCACTTTTGATGGTGCTTTTGGTGGTACTTTTGTTGGTGCAACTTTTGGCTCTTGTTTTGCAACCTGTGGTTCAGGTTTTATTGGTGACTTTGGTGGAGTTTTTGGTGGCACTTTTGATGGTGCTTTTGGTGGCTCTACCTTTGGTTGTTCAGTCTTTTGTGGAACTTTTGACTCAACAGGTTTTGTATTAACTGTTTCAGCCTTTGGTTCTTTTGCAGTTGAAACTTTTTTGTCATCAACTTTTACAGTTGCTTGTTTTGTGTCTTTTGCAGGTTCAGTCTTTTGTTCAACAGTCTTTGTATCTTTGTTTGTGCTTTGTTTTTCCGCATTGTTCAAGATATCATTCAAAATTTGTTCTTTTTGTTTTGCTGATTGTTTATCTTTATCTTTTTCTTTCTTATCTGCTTCATCATCAAGTGGTTTTAATACAACAGCATCACCATAATCATCAGCTTTTTCTTCTTTTAGGTCTTTTGCTTGTTTGTATATTGTTGTACCCAACATTGCAATAACAATAAGTGATGGAACAATTATTAATGTTACACTTCCGGCTGTGCTTGAACAAAATTGGAATAATCCACAAACGAATGAATTACTGCTTACATATTTTCCAACAACAAAATCTTCCATGATCCAATCGGCATCAGCACTTGCGTTTGCATCACCTTTTGTTTGGAAAAAGTTTTTACCATAATATTCATTATTTTCATCAAGTGGTGTTGATACTGCAACAATTCTATGGAAAATAACTTCTGAATATGGTGCAACTCTTTTTTGCAAATCATTTCTTGCCCCACCAACGATTGGTGTTGTACTTTCAGAAACTTCTGGAAGTTCACTCTTATTTGGGTCAAGGTCTTTTCTATATTTATAAAAAGCAATAACATCGCCTTCTTGAAGAGTTTTTGTGTCAACAAGTTTTACGACAACAAACTGCCCTTTTGCAAACTGTGGTTGTTCTTCGCCAGTTTCCAAATCTTTACTCATACTTGATGACAAAATCTTTACAACTGAATAACCAAAGAGTGATGGCACTTCGCTGTTTCTTTTTGCGCTAAACATAATAATTGATGCAAAAAGAACAATAATTATGATTGGTATAAAAATGACATTACTTATTATTCTTACAACATTAAAGAACTTACTTGATTTCTTTTCAGTTTTTTCCATAATCACTCCTCAACATACTCCGACAATATCCAAATTGGGTATTATTTTGTTTTATTTAACGACTATTTTTTGTGTTGTTTCTTTTACAAACGAAACATAAATCAACAACTTATCATAGTTATGATTTACAACTTTCGATTTATTATATCATTAAAATTTAAAACTGTCTAATAAAATAAACTATTTTCACACATTGAGCAAAATAAAAATTTTTGTGATAGTGCCAATGCATAGTATTTATATTATTTTTTAATATTACAAGAAAAAAGACAGTCAAACAACCGTCTTTTTATGCATATGCTACTATATAAAAGTCAAATTTAGACTTCTGCCTTATCGTCCAATTCATCAAAAATTTCTTCATCGCTGATTTTATTTATGGAAACTTCATAAGCCGTTTTTGTTAATATCTCACCTGATTCAGTCTTTTTTTGATATTCTCTTGATTGTATTCTTCCAACAAGGTTTACCTTTTTACCAATTTCCAAATTTTTTACATATCTTGCATTTCTTCCCCATGCAATGCATGGCAAATAATCTGACTTGTTATATGCTCTGTTTACTGCAATCAAAACATCGCATATTTCTCTTTTAAATGGTGTTGTTCTGTATGTTGGTTCTTTGCATACAAAACCCGAAATTTCAATAATATTTGGATTCATTGTTTCGTTGTATTCGATAATCTCTCGAACAAAAACTGTAAGCATCAATTTGCTTTTTTCGTCTTCAACTTTGTTGTAACTTCTAAATTGACCTTTTATTGCCAATTTTGTTCCAACTTGCATTTCTTTTGTTAATAGTTTGTCTGAAATTGTAATTGGAATAGTGTCAAATTGTTCTGAAAGTCTTTTAACCTGTAAATCAATTTCATAAAAGGCCTCTCCAAAACTTTCATGACTAAATTTGGGTTCACTTGCAATTTCGCCAAACAAGAACACCCTGTTGTTTGATAATAATTCGTACTTCATTTTATTTCTCCTTAACTTTTTTGTTTTTGTACTCCATTTCTGTCGATAGTATAGTTTTGTTTGTAAACTAAATCACCAACAGAGGTTACTTTGTATCCCTTTGAATGCAATCTATCAAGAACCATTGGCAGTGCTTCCACAATATGGTCAGAATTGTTATGGCACAAAATTATTGAACCTTTTTTTGCTCCATTAACAATTCGTGTTGTAATTTCCTTGGCACTAAGCCCTTTCCAGTCAAGCGAATCTACACTCCATTGAATTGGTATTAAGTCAAGTTCATTGCTAACTTCAATAACATTATTGTTGTATGCTCCAAACGGTGGACGGAATAGTTTGACTTTTTTATTTGTCAAATTTTCTATCATTTGAACACAGGTTGATAATTCCAACTTTGCAGACTCTTTTGAAAGTTTTGTCATATCAGGATGTGTGTTGGAATGTGTGCCAATTTCAAAACCATTTGCATCAATCATTTTTGTCATATCTTGATATTTATCAACCCAAAACCCGACCAAAAAGAATGTTGCACCACAGTTGTACTCTTTGAGTACTTCCATAATTTTTTCGGTCTTGTCTGCTCCCCAAGCAGCATCAAAAGAAATTGCAACTTGATTTTCTTCTGTGTCCACACTATACACTGGAACAAGTCTTGCCGGATATCCAAAAAAGACTTGTGCCGATGCAACACCATTAAACGATATTGCAAGCAATGCTGTTACAAGTAACACTAGCAAAATGTACCTAATAGATTTTAATTTTACGACACAAAACATTAAAACCTCACTTTTAACTATAATCATTATACAAATATAAGCAAATGCGATATTTTTGTAATGATTGACTTTATTGTTATTTTCTGTCGAAATATCTTATTATTGTTTTTTGTAAAATATTCCTCGTTCGTAAAATTATTCATTTTATGTACATTAAAATGTTAAGCCAAATATTCATATATTCAAATCTTTTTCCGATATTTTGCATAAATTACCCTATTTTTACTTTGTTTGGAAAAATAAGTACAAAAAACGACAAAAAACATACTCAAAAAAGATGTAAAGACTTACCACAATTTGTGTTGCTAAAACATATACAATATGTTATAATTCTATATCATACCAAATTAGTAGGAATTGAAAGGATATTATGGAAGAATTATTAAGAATTGAAAATTTACAAACCAAAGTTTTGGACAAGCAAATATTAAAAGGTCTTGACCTTGTTATAAACAAAGGCGAAGTACATGTTATTATGGGGCCAAACGGTGCCGGAAAAAGCACTCTTGCCAACACTATATTAAGTAACCCCGAATACACTATAGCTGCTGGAAAAATTACCTTTGACGGAAAAGATATAACAAACAAAAAGACAGACGAAATTGCAAGAATGGGCGTTTTTATGTCTTTCCAAACACCAGAAGAAATCCCCGGTATAAGTGTTTTTAATTTTTTAAAAACTGCAAAAAACAAAGTTACTGGTAAAACAATTTATGGTGTTGATTTTAAAAAAGAAATAGAGGGCTATGCTCAAAGTTTGGATATGAACCCACAACTTATTGGCCGTGACTTTAATGTTGGATTCTCTGGTGGCGAAAAAAAGAAAAATGAGATTTTGCAAATGCTTGCCTTATCTCCAAAATTTGTTATTCTTGATGAAACAGATTCTGGGCTTGATGTTGATGCAATTAGAGTTGTTTCAAAAGGTATTGATTTATATAAAAATGAAAATAATGCTGTTTTGATTATCACCCACTCAACAAAAATTTTGGAAAATCTTAAAGTTGATTATGTTCATATTTTAATTGATGGCAAAATTGTAAAGACAGGGACAATGGAACTTGCAAAAGAAATAGAAAAGAATGGTTACGAGGCATACAAAAATGGCAAAAACTAAACTTGAAGAATTAAACACAAATATTTACGATTTTAAGAATGCCGACAACTACGATTACAAGATTGAAAAAGGTCTTTCAAAAGAGATTGTTGAAGAAATTTCAAAGCAAAAAAATGAACCAAGTTGGGTTCTTGATATAAGACTAAAAGCTCTTGACGCATACAACAAACTTGAAATGCCAACTTGGGGTCCAAACCTAGATGAACTAAATATGAACGACATTGCCACATATGTAAAACCAAAAGCAAAAATTGAAAGCAATTGGAACGATGTTCCAGAAGATATCAAAAACACCTTTGACAAATTGGGTATTCCAAAAGCAGAAAGAGAATACTTGGCTGGTGTTGGTGCTCAATATGACAGCGAAGTTGTTTATCATTCCATAAAGGATGAGCTTACAAAACAAGGTGTAATTTACACAGATTTTGACAGTGCAATAAAAGAATACCCTGACCTTGTTAAAGAATATTTTACAAAATGTGTTCCAATTTTTGAGCACAAATTTATCGCACTTCACTATGCAGTATTTAGTGGCGGAAGTTTTGTCTATGTTCCAAAAGGTGTTAAACTTGAAATGCCACTTCAATCATATTTTAGGCTCAACTCCCCAGAAAGTGGGCAATTTGAGCATACCCTAATCATTGTTGATGAAGGTGCAAGTTTGCACTTTATTGAAGGCTGTTCTGCCCCAAAATATAACAAAGTCAACTTGCACGCTGGATGCGTTGAATTATTTGTTAAGGATAATGCATATTTGAGATATTCAACAATTGAAAACTGGTCAAAAAATATGATGAACCTTAACACCAAAAAAGCCATTTTGGAAACAAATGCAAAAGTTGATTGGATAAGTGGAAGTTTTGGAAGCCATATTTCCATGCTCTACCCTATGAGTATACTTAAAGGCGACAATTCTAGCACAGAATACACAGGAATATCTTTCGCTGGCAAAGGGCAAAACCTTGACACCGGGTTCAAAGTTGTCCATATTGGCAAAAACACATCAAGCGTTGTCAGTTCAAGAAGTATATCAAAAAATGGCGGAATTGCCACATATCGCAGTTTGGTTAGAATTTTGCCAAATGCAACAAACTCAAAATGCAGTGTTTCTTGTGATGGACTTATGCTTGATGACATTTCAAGAAGTGACACAATACCAGTAAACGATGTCCAAAATAATCAAGTTTCATTCTCACATGAAGCAAAAATTGGAAAAATTAGTGAAAAGTCGATATTTTATCTTATGAGTCGTGGACTTAGTGAAGAAGATGCAAAAGCACTTATTGTTCGTGGTTTTGCCAGTCCTGTTTCGAAGCAACTTCCAATGGAATATGCTGTTGAAATGAACAGGCTTATAAATCTTGAACTTGAAGGATGTATTGGATAATGATAAAAATAAATAACTCACCAATAAGAACTTGCAATAACTATTTGGTTAACGATTTTGAACTTGATGAAAACTTGGTTG
>DJER01000006.1 GCA_002431905.1 Christensenella sp. UBA5893
TCCAAGTATTCCTTATCTTTTGCACCGAAATAGAAACCTGTTGTATATTTTCTGTGACTTGTTTTGCAAAGTTCCTTCTTTAACATATCAAAGTCTTTTTCTTTTAGCGTATTCATATTATCAAGTGCATAACGATAGGCATTTACAACATTAGCAACATAGTATGGCGATTTCATTCTGCCTTCAATCTTAAAACTTGTGACGCCTGCATCTTCAAGTTCTTTAAGGTGGTCAATCATCATCATATCTTTGCTGTTAAGAATATATGTTCCACGATCGTCTTCTTGAATTTCGTATTCCTCGCCCTTTCTTGATTTTTCTGTGATAGTATATTCCCATCTACATGGTTGAGTGCAAGCACCACGATTTGCATCACGACCGGTAAGATAATTTGAAAGCAAACATCTTCCACTATATGAAATACACATTGCTCCATGGACAAAACTTTCAAGTTCCAAATCTTTTGGAATTCTTTTTCTAATTTGTTTTATTTCTTCAATACTCAATTCTCTTGCAAGAATAACTCTTTTTACACCCATTTTGTACATAAAGTTAATTGCATAAGAATTAAGTATATTTGCTTGTGTTGAAACATGAATTGTTAAACTTGGTGCATTTTCTTTTATAAATTCAATAATTCCCAAGTCAGAAACAATTACTGCATCAACCTTTGCTTTAACAAGCTCATCAAGGTATTCTTTTAACCCAATAAAATCGCCTTCATGAGCCAAAATGTTTATTGTGATATACACCCTTTTGCCCAAATTGTGAGCATATGTTGTTGCTTCCAAAATTTCATTATCTGAAAAATTGCCTGCGAATGCTCTTAACCCAAATTTTTTGCCTGCAAAGTAAACTGCATCTGCACCGAATCTAAAGGCTGTTTCCATTTTTTCAAATGTTCCAGCGGGTGCTAATAATTCTGCCATAAATTTCTCCTTAACCTAATACTTTTTTAGTGTATCACAAAATTATAACAAAAAGCAACTTAACTTAGGCGTATTACCTTATAATTTATTCCATTTCCAACAAGTTGATAAATTCCACCAAATGTATCAAAATTTCTTCTTGAAATAATTTGTTTAACAATTCCCAAATCGGCATCAGAAAAACGCACAGAAATCCCACATGAAACATTAACTGCCCTTGGCGTGTTTATTATTTCACAAGGAACACGATATGATTTTAGGATATTTGCAAAATTTATTGTATGAGATTTTGCTCTAAAAACTATAATGCAATAATTCATTTTTTCTCCCCTTGTAAACCAAATTTGATACTATTTCATACCATATTATTATATAGAACAAGGGAGTAAAAAGTGATTTATTTAGACAATAGTGCAACAACCAACATAAAACCAAAAGAAGTTATCAGAGCCGTCAATTCAGCTTTTACAAAGTATGTTGCAAACCCCGGGCGAAGTGGACACAAACTTGCATTTGACACATCAATTCAGGTTGAGAATGTGAGAAACAAAATTAGTGATTATTTTAATGCACAAAATGTTGTATTCACGCAAAACTGCACCGATGCATTAAACCTTGCAATTCAAGGGACGATAAGTGAAGGTGGACATATAATTATTTCATCAAATGACCACAATGCATCAGCAAGGCCTGTTTTTGAAATGCACAAAAAATATGGTATTGAAGTTAGTGTTGCCACCCCAAAGAACAAAGGTATTTTGACACTTGACGACATATTGCCATATGTCAAAAAAAACACATATCTTATATGTGTTAATCATATGAGCAATGTTGATGGCGAAATTGCCGACATAAAGAGTATTGGCGAATACTGTAGCGAGAACTGCATATTATTTTGTGTTGATGGTGCACAAAGTTGCGGGCATCTTAATTTGGATATGCACAAGAACTACATTGATTTATTGGCTCTTGCCCCACACAAAGGGTTATATTCCCCACAAGGTGTTGGTGTCCTTTGTTTTTCAAAGCGAAGCAAGTTGAAACCAATTAGGTTTGGTGGAACTGGTACTGAAAGTGAAAATGTATATCAACCGATTGGAAGCATTGAAAGTTTTGAAAGTGGAACACTTGCAACGCCAAATATTCTGGGACTTGGTGCAGGACTTGATTTTGTAAAAAACAATTTTAAAAAAATAAATTCCAAGATTGATGACCTTGGAACATACCTAAATTATGAATTATCAAATATAAATGGTGTTAAAGTTTACACGCATCCAAACAATTCTTTTGGAATTATTGGGTTTAATGTGAAAGACTACGGTTCAAGTGAAGTTAGTCAAATTTTATCGGACAAATACTGTATTTGTACTCGTGGTGGGCTTCATTGTGCAGGACTTAAACACAAAGCACTTGGGACACTGGAGCAAGGCATTGTGAGAGCAAGTTTGAGTTATTTTAATTCATTTTCTGATTGTGTAAAACTTGTTAAAGCAATAAAAGACATTGCAAGGCAAACCTAAAAGGCATTTTCTATATGTGTAATTTTATCGCCTAAAATTTCAATAACATCAAATCTAATTTTTTGGTCAAAAGTTGAATATCTTTGAAGATATAATTCGGCAATTCTTCTAATTTTATATTGCTTTTGAGCAGTAACTGCTTCTCTTGGAAGTCCAAACATTGCTGTGTTTCTTGCTTTTACTTCAACAAAAACAAGAGTATCTTTATCCATTGCAATTATGTCTATTTCTCCTATTTTGCAAGAAAAGTTCATTTTTACAATTTTGCAACCCTTTTTTATCAAAAAGTTCTTTGCTTCTTGTTCACCGATTACGCCATATATTTTTGTGTTAGTCATTGTTATCTCCAATAAAATGTTTGATGAATGTATCCCTATGGATTTCGCATTTACCAAATTTTTTCAAGTTTTCTATGTGTTCCTTTGTGCCATAACCTTTATGTTTTTTAAAGTCATACTCTGGATACTTTTTGTCAAGTTCTTCCATAAGTCTATCCCTATAAACCTTTGCAAGAATTGAAGCACAAGCAATTGAATAACTTTTTGCATCGCCTTTTATTATTGGTATATTAGGTACATCAAGATCAAGTCCAACAATGTAATCAATCAAAACGAAATCAGGTGCTACTTTTAATGTTTTTACGCAATTTTGCATACAAAGTCTTGTGGCATTGAGAATGTTAACTTTGTCTATTGTTTTGTTATCTACTTCTTGTATTGAATAGCAAATGGCAGTATTCTTTATTTTTTCATACAACTCATCACGTTTTTTTGGTGTAAGTTTTTTGCTATCATTAACCCCATCGATAATTTTATCATTACCGAGTGGCATAATTGCACATGCACAAACAACAGGACCTGCAAGTGGCCCTCTGCCCGCTTCATCCATTCCAGCAATAATTTTGTAACCCATTTTTGTATATTCGTTTTCGAATTGCAACATATCTTCTTTTATATTCATACTCTACACGCTCACTTTGTCTAATGTAATTTTGCCTAATTTACCTTTTCTAAAATCGTCAATTATTGCAAAACAAGTACGGTCAAAATCTGGTTCATTACCTTTTAACAGATAGTGTTTTTTTTCTGCAATTTGCTCCATAAGTTCAACCGCAGAAAAATTCAAATCGGTTATGCCATACCTTGTGAAAGCAGTTTTGTAGTGGTCTTTTAGGTAGTTTATTAAAGCATAGCAAAGTTCGTTTGTGTCAACAATTTCATTCTTTATGCTACCCAAGATTGCCAAGTTTTGAGCAATAGTTTGGTTATCCAAGTTTGGCCACAATGTTCCCGGAGTGTCAAGTACTTCAAAACCATTTTTAAGAAGTACCCATTGTTTCCCTTTGGTAACTCCTGCTTTATCACCTGTTTTTGTCTTTTTTTGACCACAAAGGTTATTTATCAAAGTGCTTTTTCCAGAATTTGGCACACCAACGACCATTGCTCGCAAGTTGATTTTTATATCTTTATTTTTGTATTTTTCTATTTTCTTTTGGCACAAACTCTTCATAATTGGTTCAATAATCTTGTTTGCACCACTTATTGTACTGTTAAGGCTAACGCATTCACAATCGTTTTGAGATGTTATATATCTTTTGAATCTTGCAGTTTTTTCATCATCGGCAAGGTCTGTTTTGTTAAGAACATAAAGAACGGGCTTATTTAGGGCAAGAGAAGTAAATTTTGGATTTAGGCATGAAAAAGGTGCTCTTGCATCAAGAACATATATAAGCATATCAACATTTTTTATTTCGGTTTCCATAATTTTTAAGGCTTTTGCCATATGCCCTGGAAACCAATTTATTTTACTTTCCATACTAAATTTAATCCTTATTTATCAAATCTGGTCTTTCTTTTTTTGTTATTTCAATAGATTTTTCTTTTCGCCATTCATCAACTTTTTGATGATTACCCGAGATTAACACATCGGGCACTTTTTTCCCCATAAACTTTTCTGGTCTTGTATATTGAGGGTATTCCAAAAGTCCGTTAGAAAAACTTTCTTCTTTTAGAGAGTCTTTTGCAATCACGCCTTCTATTTGTCGTGCTATGCTGTCTATCATTACCATTGCAGGAAGTTCACCACCAGTCAAAACATAATCGCCAATAGACACACTTTTTGCATTCAAAATTTCAAGTGCTCTTTCGTCAACACCTTCATAGTGTCCACACAAGATTACCAAATGTTTTTGCGTGGCAAGGTCTTTTGCCATTTGGTGATTAAAGGTTTTTCCCTTTGGGCTTGTATACAATACAACATCATTATCTTGTGCTATGCTATTATACGCATCCACTATGGGTTGTGGCATCATTACCATACCGGCTCCACCTCCATATGGATAATCATCACATTTTTTGTGAATATCTTTTGAGAAATCTCTTATGTTTATAACATTGATTTCAAACAAATTTTTGTCCAAGGCACGTTTTATTATACTATGATTAAGTGCATCAAACATTTCTGGGAAAAGTGTCAAAATATCTATTCGCATATTTTTACCTCATCATATTTCGACTTGTCCAATACAATATTATTTTCATTTACATTCAAAACTATTGAGGTTAAAAAAGGTATTTTATATTCCCTTTTATCTTCAAGTATTGTCAAAACATCGGCAGAGCCATAGCTTTCAATATCAACCAAAACTCCAATATATTCTCCACTTTTGCTTACCACATCTTTGTTTAGCATATCATCAGTAAAGTACATATTTTCTTTTAATTTTAGTTCTGTAGAATCAACAAAAACTTGTTTATTTCTATATTTTTCTGCAATGTTTCTATCGTTACAATTTGGCAATTTGATATATATGAATTGTTGTCTTATTGCAAAACTAGACAAAGCAACTTCTTGATTGTCGATGATTACCTTTTTTACATTTTTATAGATAGACAAATCACTATCTGCAGGATAGATTTTTAATTCGCCTTTTACACCTTGTGGTTTTATTATTTTTCCTAATAATTGTTTCATAACTTCCCTATACAAATAAATAGGCAAGAGTTTTGCCTATTTACCTAATTATTTGCTTATTTTTACATTGTATCTAATTTTTTCTTTGGCAGCAACAGACTTTACAATTGCACGAATACTTTGTGCAATTCTACCATTTTTGCCAATAACTTTTCCAAGGTCTTCTTCTGCGACATTAACAATGATATTAATTTCGCTACCTTCTCTTGTTGTTGTTATTGCAACGGCTTCTTTATTGTCGACCAAACTTTTTACAATGTATTCAACTAATTCTTCCATAATTGTCCCCTTTATGTTTTGTTACTAAATTTTTTTAATAACACCACTTTGGTGGCTTAATAAAAATTACTTTCTTTCAATAACGCCACATTTAACTAACAATTCTCTGGCTGTATCTGTTGGTTGAGCACCATTCTTAAGCCAAGCAGCTGCTTTTTCATTATCAATTTTGATTTCTGCTGGGTTTTTGAGTGGGTTATATGTTCCAATAACCTCAACAAATTTACCATCTCTTGGAGATCTTGAATCAGCTACTACAACTCTGTAGAAAGGTGTCTTTTTATCTCCCAATCTTGTTAATCTAATTTTTAATGCCATTTTATCTTTCTCCTTTTTGTATATTATATATTTTAATTGCTTATGCAATTTGATATATCAAACTTAAAACATTCTACCGAACATACCTTTTTTGTTCTTCATTTGTTTCATCATTTCTTTTGACTGTTCGAATTGTTTTATAAGCATATTCACATCTTGAATTGATGTTCCACTGCCCTTTGCAATTCTTTGTCTTTGACTTGATTTGATTATTTCTGGGTGGATTCTTTCTTTCTTGGTCATACTTTGAATTATTGCTTTGTTACGTTTTAGTGCATTTTCATCAACTTGCACATTCCCAACTTTACTCCTAAGCCCCGGAATCATTGAGATAAGGTCATTTATGTTGCCCATCTTGTTAAGTTTTTCAAGTTGAGTTAAATAATCTTCAAAAGTAAACGAATTTTCGCGGAATGACCTTTCCATTTTTTTCATTTCCTCTTCAGTTACAGCTTCTTGTGCCTTTTCAATTAAACTTAACACATCCCCCATTCCAAGAATTCTTGATGCAATTCTGTCTGGATAGAATGGTTCAATGTCGCCAATTTTTTCTCCAACACCACAAAACTTTATTGGTTTTTGCGTTATTGCTTTTATTGATAATGCTGCACCGCCACGAGTGTCACCGTCAAGTTTTGTAAGAATAACACCTGTTATGTCAAGGTCATTATTAAAACTTTCTGCAACTGTCACTGCATCTTGACCTGTCATACTATCAACAGTGAGCAAGATTTCAGTTGGGGTTACTTCTTTTTTGATGTTCTTTAATTCATTCATCAATTCTTCATTGATATGAAGTCTTCCCGCCGTGTCCAAAATTACAGTGTCGTAACCTTGTTTTAGTGCAAATTCAACTGCTTGTTTTGCCGTTTTTACAGGATTTTGTGTTCCCTTTTCAAAAACATCAACCTTCGCTTGACCTGCAACCACTTTTAATTGATTTATGGCAGCTGGACGATATATATCACATGCCACCAAAAGTGGACGCTTGCCAGATTTTTTAAGGTATGCACCAAGTTTTGCACACATTGTAGTCTTTCCTGCACCTTGAAGTCCACACATCATAATTACTGTTGGTGGGTTTGATGCAACTGCGAGTTTTTGATTTGGGCTTGACATTAGGTTCGTTAATTCTTCATTAACAATTTTTATTACTTGTTGACCAGGTGTCAAACTTTTCATTACTTCTGCACCGCTTGCTTTTTCGGTTACATTTTTAATAAAGTCCTTTACCACAAGATAGTTCACATCAGCTTCCAAAAGTGCCAATTTTATCTCTCTCATTGCCTCTTTTATTTCAAGGTCAGTAAGCTTTCCTTTTTTGGTAAGCTTTGAGAAAATGTGCGACATCTTTTCGCTTAAACTTGTAAAAAGTGCCATTAAATCTCCTCCAAAAGTTGTCTTATTTCATTTTTAATCGACTTTTCATCTCTTTCCAAAATCTGGGTCAAACTTTGCTTTATTTTGTAAAGTTTGAGCTTGTCCTCATAAAAATATAATTTTTGCTTGGCTTTTTGAATTGCGTCCAAAACACCTGCCCTTGTTATATTTTCATCTTGCGCAATTTCCGAAAGTGACATATCTGCATTGACATAACGAGTTATAGCAAGTTTTTGTTTTTCACTCAAAAGGTCGCCATAAAGGTCAATCAAATTCCCGAGTTTAACATTTTCTTCTACACTCATTTTTCACCCTAGAAAGCATTTTACTGTCAAGTAAAATTACTTTACACTAAAAATATACCATATAAACATTAAGATTGCAAGCAAAAAAATAAAAAAACAGCAAAAACTTTTTACTGTCTTTTTTTATTATATCTAAAATTGAAGTTCGCTTTCTATTTTTGATGCATTGGTTATTATTTTTGACTTCACATTGGTTGGCATATCCTTTTTGAATCCAACATAGAATAAAGTTTCTAGCACCGATTCATAATCATCGTCATACACATACTTTTTGCCAATAACTTTATATTTGTTAAATACATTTGCATATTGTTGACCTTTGTTAGTGTTAAGCAGTTTTTTAAATGCCAATATCAGTTGTTGTGTTTCAAGATCAAGTTTTCCAAAATTGTAAATGTTTGATAAAACTTTTTTGATTTGGTTTATTGATAATTTACTTGTTGTATCCAACAATTCCAATTCCTTATTGTTATAATTTTCATAATTCATAAATCACCTACAATTTATTATATGAAAGTTTTGACAAAAGTTTACACCTTATGGCAATAGGTCTAAAATGATTTGATTTGATACTCCAAATTTGTCATCTTTTATTGAGATATAATCTTGGTCTATGTTTACAAAATCTTTTAATGAATTTAAAATATTTTTCTTTTGGTTTATTATATCATACCCCAAAGTGTTTAACTCTTTTATGCTAACACCTTTTTGTGTTCGTAATGATAACATAATAAGCTCTTCAATTTTTTCATCATGTGAAATTTCTTCTTTTTGATACTCAAATCGACTTTCAAGATATTGCTTCATATTTGTTGTATTGCTATATCTAAAGCCATCAACATAGCTATGTGCCGACAGTCCAAAACCGTAATAATCAGTCAAATTCCAGTATCCCAAATTATGTTTGCATTCATATCCCAAGCGAGCAAAATTTGATATTTCATATCTATAAAACTTTTTGTTTTTTAGGTATTTTACAAGCTTATTATAGTAATCAACACACTTATCTTCATTGACAACTTTTACTTGTTTTTCTTCTATTTGCCTTGTTAATTTTGTACCTTTTTCACAAATAAGCATATATGCACTAATATGCATTATTTTTTGTTTTAATAATAATTTTACACTATGTTTTAAAGAAAAATAATTTTGATTTGGAATACCAATTAACAAATCACAATTTATATTATTAAAATATTTTTTTGCTAATTTTATTGCATTTATTGCTTGTTTTTTTGTGTGTCTTCTTCCAATTATTTTCAGTTGTTTATTATTTAAACTTTGCACACCAATACTTATTCTATTTATTCCAATTTCTTTGTAGGTTTTTAATTTAGTTTCCGTTATACTACAAGGGTTTGCTTCTATTGAAATTTCAGCATTTTTATCAATATTAAAATCTTTTTTTAATTCATTTACAACCATTTTTATATATTTTTCTTCAACACTACTTGGCGTGCCACCACCAATATATATTGATGAAATATTTTTGTCTTTATTTGACTTAAATTTTATTTCTTCAATTAGTTTTTTAAAGTATTTTTCTTTTATATTTTCATCGTATTTTGCCGAGCAAAAATTACAGTAAAAACATTTACTGTCGCAAAAAGGGATATGAACATATATCATAGAATTAGTTTTCATCGTCAGTTTTAAGAATACTAATAAATGCTTCACTTGGGAGTTCTACACTACCAAATTGACGCATACGCTTTTTACCTGCTTTTTGTTTTTCAAGAAGTTTTCTCTTTCTTGAAATATCGCCACCATAACACTTTGCAAGCACATCTTTACGCATTGCACTTACTGTTTCTCTTGCAATAATTTTCCCACCAATGCATGCTTGAATTGGGACTTCAAATAACTGTCTTGGAATAACCTTTTTCAACTTTTCAGCAATTTGTCTACCCCTTTGATATGCCTTATCTCTGTGAGTAATCAAACTTAAAGCATCACAGGTTTCTCCATTTAGCATTATATCAAGTTTAACAAGGTCGCTTGGCATAAATCCATAAACTTCATAATCAAGACTTGCATATCCACGAGTTCTAGATTTTAAGGCGTCAAAAAAATCATATATCATTTCGCCAAGTGGCATATGATACTTCATCACAACTCTTGTTTTTTCCAAGTATTGCATATCCAAAAATTCTCCACGCTTTTCTTGGCATAAATCCATAATTGGTCCAACATATTCAGGTGGAGTGTAAACACTTAATGCAATCATCGGTTCTTCAATTCGTTCAATTTCTGCAACTGGTGGAAGCATTGATGGATTGCTTACTTCAAGCATTTCTCCATTTGTTTTGTAAACATGATAACTAACACTTGGTGCTGTTGTAATAATATCTAAATCAAATTCTCTCTCTAATCTTTCTGTGATAATCTCCATATGGAGAAGTCCCAAAAATCCAACACGAAAACCAAAACCAAGAGCTATTGAAGTTTCTGGAGAAAAATGTAATGAAGCATCGTTGAGTTTTAATTTTTCCAAAGCATCTTTAAGGTCACCATACTTTGAACCATCAAGTGGGAATATTCCACTAAACACCACAGGTTTAACGTCCTTATACCCCGGCAAAGCCTCACTGCAAGGATTTTCAGCATCGGTTATTGTATCTCCAACCTTTGTGTCAGAAAGGTTTTTTATGCTTGCACAAATATAGCCAACATCACCAACACATAATTCGTTTACAGGTTTCATAGAAGGAGTGAAAACTCCAACTTCGGTAACTTCATACACTTTATTTGTTTTCATCATTTGAATTTTGTCACCAATTTTAACTTTTCCATCAAAAATTCTAACAAAACAAATTGCACCTTTAAAGTTGTCGTACATACTATCAAAAATAAGTGCCTTTAAAGGTTTTTGAGTGTCGCCTTTTGGGCTTGGGATTTTTTCTACTATTTGCTTTAACACATCATCAATATTTATTCCTTCTTTTGCCGAAATACAAGGTATATCATCGGCAGGAATACCCAAAACATCTTCAATTTCTTTTTTTGATTTTTCTATATCCGCACTTGGCAAATCAATTTTGTTAAGCACAGGCAAAATTTCAAGGTTGTTATCCAATGCAAGATAAGTGTTTGCAATGGTTTGTGCTTCAACCCCTTGCGAAGCATCAACAATCAAAATTGCACCTTCGCAAGCTGCAAGAGAACGAGATACTTCATAAGTAAAGTCAACGTGCCCCGGTGTGTCTATCAAATTTAAAATATATTCTTCGCCATTATAGTCATAAAACATACGGGTTGGAGTTAGTTTTATAGTGATACCCCTTTCTCTTTCTATATCCATACTGTCCAAGATTTGGTCGCTCATATCACGACTTGAGACAGTTCCTGTTTTTTCAATCAATCTATCTGCAAGAGTACTTTTGCCATGGTCGATGTGTGCAATAATACAAAAGTTTCTTATTCTGTCTTGTCTTTTTTCCATTTATTCTCCGTAACTAATAAGTATTATATAAAAATTTGGTATATTTTGCAAATTATTATTTTGAAATTTTAGTTTGTTATGCTAATATTTTATTAAAAGGAAAAATATTATGGATTTATTTAAAACTTGGCTTGTTGAATATCCTATTGCTCATCGTGGTCTTCATACAGATGATTTGCCAGAAAACTCTCTTGGTGCTTTTCAAAATGCAATAGACAATGGATACCCTATTGAACTTGATGTTCATCTCACTTGTGATGGAACTGTTGTTGTTTTTCATGATGACAGCTTGGCAAGGGTGACAAGCAAAGACGGTTATGTTAAAAATTTAACAAAAGACACATTAAAAGATTATTCACTTTTTGGAACAAAATACACAATTCCAACTTTGAATGAAGTTTTGGAATTGGTTGCTGGACAAGTTCCAATTTTAATTGAAGTAAAAAACACTGGCAAAGTTGGTGAACTTGAAAGTTCCCTGCTTAAAATATTAAAAGATTATGCCGGCGAATTTGCTATTCAAAGCTTTAATCCTTATGTTCTTGAATGGTTTAAGAAAAATGCCCCACAAATTGCAAGGGGTCAACTCGCTGGATATTTTAAGGGCGAAAAATTGTCTTTTATCAAAAAGTTTGCATTAAAGCGTATGCTTCTTAACAAAAAAGTATCATGCCCTGACTTTATATCATATGATGCAAGAAATGTTCCAAATAGGTTTGTTAATAAGTATAAAAAACTTCCACTTCTTGTTTGGTGCGTTCGAAGTCAAGATGAATATCTTAAAAAAGTAAAATATTGCGATAACATAATATTTGAAAACTTTGAACCAAAAATCTAAAATTTAATATTTGAGCAATAAAAAAAATGTAGTCAAATGACTACATTTTTTTGTATTTACTTTATGAATTATATTCGTAGATTGCTGAAATTTTGGCTTTGACATTTTGTTTGCCCTTACCCAAACGAGAATCATATACAATTTGTCTTGAAGATACTTTTTCAAGTCTATTTTCAAGTTTTACTGCAAGTGTTGGTGGAACAATAGAGAATTTTGCAAAAGCAATTTCTCCATATTCTGCTGTGTTATATACTCTTAATCCCTTACGATATCTTGACATTACTTCAAATTCGCCAATTGGTACATTCTTTATATAACCTTTGAATGTTGCAACTGTTACCGCACCACTTTCGGTTATTTGGTTAGCATAAACGACTTCATCGCCAAAGTCTATATTCATTCCCATTACACCTGCCGTCACTCTTCCGGTTGGTTGAATGTCTTGACTTTCAAAGTTAAGAACCATACCTTTTTTTGTTACCATTAAGATTGATGAACCTTCTATAACTGTTTGAACAGCAATAACCTCATCTTTATCTTTTAGTTTTATTGCTTGAATGTTATTTTTTGAAACAAAATATTCTTTCATACTAGATTTCTTTACCATACCTAATTTTGTAAAGAATACAATATCTTCAAGCGACATTAAATCTTCATTATCTATAACTCTTATTTCAACGACTTTTTCATCGGGTTGAACATTTTTATCTAGAGTGTTAAGCAAGCAACCCTTATCTCTCCATTTGCCTTCTGGAACATCTGCAATATTGATTTTTATGCAATTACCATAATTTGTAAATAGCAATGCTTTTTGACTTGTTAAAGCATTTCTTAAAATCAAATGAACATCATTCAATGTTGATGTGTCTGTTATTTCCCTTTGTGCCAAATTATAATTTTTTAGTGGTATATTTTTTAGTGTACCGCTTGCAGTGTAAGAAAGCATAACTTCTTTTGCAAAAGCTTCTTCGTGGTCAATTTCCACCTTGTCAATATCTTTGTCTTTTAGAATAACCGACAATCTTTCACTCTTATATTGTTTTTTAAGTTGACCTAATTCTTCTTTTACAACATTATATTGTAACTTTTTGGAGTTATATATTGCTGTTAGGTGTTCAATTTGAACTTTTAACGCAGCAAGTTCTTCTTCAAGTTTTGTAATTTCCAAATTAACCAAACGAGCAAGACGCATATCAAGTATTGCCTGTGCTTGTTTTTCAGATAAATTAAATCTTTCTTTTAACTTTTGTTTTGCTTCAACAGTTGTTGCACTCTTTTTAATGATTCTTACAACTTCATCAATATTTTTGATTGCAATAAGCAAACCTTCTATGATATGTGCCCTATCTTTGCAAGCATCAAGGTCAAATTTTGTCCTCCTTTGAATAATCTCTCTTTGATATTCAACATAGTATGAGATAATATCCAAAAGCCCCATTTGTTTTGGCTTTCCATCTGCAATTGCAACCATATTTATACCAAAAGTTGTTTGCATTTGTGTTGATTTGTACAAATAGTCAAGTATTGCCTTTGCATTGCCTTCTTTTTTGAGTTTTATTACAACTCTCATTCCGTCTTTATCTGATTCATCACGAATTTCGCTTATTGCGGAAAGTTTATCCTTGTTTTCTTCTTTTAGTTGTGCAATTTTTTGTTGCAATTGAACTTTATTTACTTGATAAGGCAATGCAGTAATAACAATTGTTTGTTTGTCGCCATCAGTTTCAATTTTACATGTTGTACGAATTATTATTTTACCCTTTCCTGTTGCATATGCAGTTTTTAATTCATCCCCCGCAATAATTTGTCCACCAGTTGGAAAATCTGGGGCTTTTATATATTGCATCATTTCATCTAGTTTGATTGATGGTTTGTTAATATATGCAATAACGCCATCACAAACTTCTGCAAAATTGTGTGGTGGGATATTTGTTGCAACACCAACAGCAATACCAGATGCACCATTTACCAACAAGTTTGGAAATCTACCAGGCAACATATCTGGTTCTTTTAGTGTATCATCAAAGTTCAAACTCCAATGAACTGTGTTTTTGTCCAAATCTCTTAATAGTTCCATTGCAAGTGGTGTAAGTTTTGCTTCGGTATAACGCATTGCAGCGGCGCTATCACCATCAATTGAACCAAAGTTTCCATGCCCATCAACAAGTGGCTCACTCATAGAAAATGGTTGTGCCATCCTTACCATTGCATCATAAACACTGCTATCGCCATGTGGGTGATATTTACCCATACAGTCACCAACAATTCTTGCCGATTTTCTGTATTGCTTATCTGGTTCAAGACCAAGTTCAAGCATAGAATAAAGTATTCTTCTTTGAACAGGTTTTAGACCATCTTCAACTCTCGGCAATGCTCTATCCATAACAACATGCTCTGTGTATGGAATCATTGCATCATGAAAAACCTCCTCAAGAGATTTGTATATAAGTCCCTTGTGTGGAGTATCTCCATTACCATTTGAATATGTTGTTTCTTGATTTGTTTCTGTTTTTTTACTTTCTTTCACGACTGTTCCCTTACTCTTTTTATCAATTTTCGGTGTTTGACTGTTATCCATATCAAACAGCCCCATTTGACCTTCTATTGCCACGTTTTGTTCCTCTTTTGGTTCTTCTATTGGTTTTAAATCTAGTTCGTCATAACAGATTTGACCAACAATAATGTCATTTTCTGGGTTTTGTGGCGAATTTTCTTCAAAATCCACTATTTCTCCTAACTTAACATATCTTCACTAAATTTATCTTGTCTATTAAAGTTTGCATGTTCGGCAATATATGCCTTTCTTGCATCAATATTATCTCCCATCCAAGTTGTAACCATCTTTTCTGCTTCGGCCGCATCATCAATAGTAACTTGAACCAAAGTTCTCTTGTCTGGGTCCATTGTTGTTTCCCAAAGTTGCTCTGGGTTCATTTCACCTAAACCTTTGTAACGTTGTATTTGATAACCCTTTCCAGCTCTTTCTATTGCTGCCGGAAGTTCATAATCTGAATACACATATTCTGTGTAATTCTTCTTGTATACCTTGTAAAGTGGTGGAAGACCAACAAACACATGTCCGTCAGTGATTAGTTGACGCATATATCTAAAGAAGAATGTTAATAGTATCGCCCTAATGTGTCCACCATCTTGGTCTGCATCGGACAAAATGATAACTTTGTGATATCTTAAATTATCTGCATTATAATCTTCGCCAATACCTGTTTCCAAGGCACTTATCATTGTTCTTATTTCTTCATTTCCAAGAACTTGGTCAATTCTTTTCTTTTCGGCATTAAGTGGCTTTCCACGAAGTGGTAATATAGCTTGAAACATTCTGTTTCTGCCTTGTTTTGCACTGCCACCAGCAGAATCTCCTTCCACTATAAACAACTCACTCTTTTCGCCCTTTCTTGATGTGCAGGCAGCGAGTTTGCCGACAAGGTTAAAATTATCAGCCGAGTTTTTGGCTCTTGAAATTTCTTTTGCTCTTTTTGCTGCTTCTCTGGTTTTTGCTGCTTGTTTTGCTTTGTCCAAAATTACAGTTGCAATTTTTTCATTTTCTTTCTTTGCAAAAAATTTGCCAAGTTCCAAAATTGTTAGTCTTTCAACTTCAGTTTTTGCTTCTGGATTACCTAATTTTGTTTTTGTTTGACCTTCAAATTCAACACTATGCATTTTTACTGCAATTATGCAAGAAATCCCTTCCCTAAAATCTTCGCCCATAAAGTTTTGGTCTTTTTCTTTTAAATAACCAGAATTACGAGCGTAATCGTTCATTACTCTTGTCCAAGCACTTTTGAAACCAACTTCATGAGTTCCCCCTTCGGTTGTTGGAATGTTATTTACATAACTGAAAATATTCTCTGTGTAACTATCAGTGTGTTCAACTGCAATTTCAAGTTTAAGAATATCACTTTCGGCACTAATATAAATTGGAGAAGAATATAATTTGTTTTTATCTTCATCAATATATTTTATAAAGTCTTTTATCCCACCTTCATAGTGATAAGCAACATGAGTGTTTGTTCTTAAATCGTCCAAAATAATTTTTAGACCTTTGTTAAGAAATGCAAGTTCTTTTATTCTTTTGTTAATTGTGTCAAAATTGAATTGCAAATCTCCAAACATTCTGTCATCAGGTAAAAATGTTACGGTTGTGCCTTGCTTTGTTGTCGGGCCAATATCATGAAGTTCACATTGTGGGATACCGCTTTTGAGTTTGCCATTAACTTCCTTGCTTGCAAACTCCATATAGTACTTTCTTCCATCTTTGTCAACTTCAACTTTAAGCCATCTTGAAAGTGCGTTCGTAACTGATGCACCAACGCCATGAAGTCCACCAGAATATGAATAACTTTTGTTGTTAAACTTCCCACCTGCGTGGAGTTGTGTGAATACAACTTCAACACCAGACTTTTTTAATGTTGGGTGCATATCAACAGGAATACCACGACCATTATCACTTACCGTTGCACTACCATCAGTGTTTAGAGTGATTGTAATTGTGTCGCCATAACCATTTGATATTTCATCAATACTATTATCAACAATTTCCCAAAGCAAATGATGAAATCCTTTTATTCCGGTTGTTCCAATGTACATACCAGGTCTTAACCTTACTGCATCAAGTCCTTCAAGAACCACAATATCTTTTGAATTATAAGAATTATCCATATTATCCGCCTAATTATATTTTATCTATTCAGTCTATTTTAAAACAAAAAACTATTTTTGTAAACAAAATTTTTGGAGCAAAGGGTATTATGTTGGAATTTCTCAAAAGTCACACATTGAGATAGGCAACCGAAATGACATAAAGAACATGGTATAATAAATTTGCGATTTTCTCAAATGACAAAAAAATATCTAGCAAACGCTAGATATTTTTTTATGCTGTTTTTGTTAATGTTATGCTTGTGCCATTTGTCGTTGGCAAATATTTGTAAATTGTCCCGTTGCTATCCTTCCATGTTCCACTTGGCAAAGGAATGTAAATGTCTGATTTTATTTTAGGAGATTTTATTTCCGTTAATTTAGTACAATTATCTAAAAAACTACTATATGATGTTACTTTTGACAAATCAAAACTACTTAAATCTAAAGTTTTTAAACTGCTACATCCAGAAAACATATTTCTCATATCTGTCACTTTTGATGTGTTAAAATTGTTTAAATCCAAACTTGTCAATTTTGTACAGTCACTAAACATACTATACATACTTGTCACATTTGATG
>DJER01000021.1 GCA_002431905.1 Christensenella sp. UBA5893
TCAAATGCAACAAAAAAACAATTGTCTCTTATCTCGGGTTCACATATATAGCCAATTCTTCCCTTTTTGATTCCTTCATCCAAATATTCTTGTCTATCTTTTGTTAAAATTACATCATCATATTCTTTCATTTACTCTCTCCCTGCAAACACTGTAACTATTCTTAATTGTCCATTTGGAAAAATAATTAGTCCTGTTTTAAATGTTTTCAAATCATCTGGAATATTTGTTTTGACTTGCATATCGATTTCCATATTGATTTGAAACCCATATTTTGTGTGTCTATACTTGTAATACTCGCCACGAACATATTTTCTCTTTACCTGTTCCAAGTATATTTCTATTATATTATTTTCATCTTTACTTGTATAGCCAATTTTCCTAAATATTTTTCCTTTCCTTTTAAAAAAATTATTAAACTTATCTCGAACATCTCTAACAATTATTTTACTTGCATGTGGGACATTCACACCAGATTTTTTATCATGGCAATTTGAATGATAAAGCCCTCTTATCCTATATGAAATTTCCCCTGGGGAATACTTACTATAATCAAATTCATCTGGCTTTTTGTTGCCTTCATTTTTAAACCAACATTGATTAACTGAAACACATTTCCAACAATGTGGATTCGTTACATTTTCATCAACACCCTTTTCTTCTGGAAAATCTTCTATTGTCCATTTTGATTTTGGGTCACTTATTTTTATCCAATCACTAAATATCGCATTAATGTCATCTAATGAATTATCCAAATATCGCATAATTTCTCTCCTTTGCTTTTTATACAATATTAGCTCACGATATTTTTAGATTCAATTTTGTGTGACATTTATTTATGAATTATAGTCATAAGGTATTTTATTTTTCTTTTCGCCAAGTAAGTTTAAGATATATCCATTTTCAACTTTACACCACCACTTTGGGTTATTCTTTGGCAACGCTTCAAGCAATTGTTCGTCAATTGTTCCACCATCTTCATAAAACTCCAAATCTTCTATTCTAACAAGAAGTGGAATGTCGCCATCAAAGTCAAATCCCCTGCCTTCAAACCATTCATCATCATTTGCTTCTCTATGCTTTACAAGTTCTTCATCTTCAAATGCAACAAAAAAACAATTATCTCTTATCTCAGGTTCGCTTATAAATCCTATTCTTCCCTTTTTGATTCCTTCGTCTAAATATTCTTGCCTATCTTTTGTTAAAATTACAAAATCCTATTCTTTCATTTACCACCTTTTTTATGTTATCACATACAACAAAAAAATTCCACATATTTGTGGAATTTTTGTTTGTTATTTAACAACGATTTCGTCATTTACAACATCAACTGTAATTGTTGAATTTGGAGCAAGGTCATTTGCAAGCATATATTTTGCAATCAATGTTTCAACATTATTTTGAATAAATCTCTTTAATGGTCTTGCACCAAAAGCGACATCGTAGCCATTGTCAACGATAAATTGTTTTGCTTTATCTGTTACTTTTAATGTAATTTGTCTATCTTGAAGTCTATTTTCAAGACCTTTAAGTAACAAATCAACAATGCTAACGATTTCGGTTTTTGTTAATGGTTTGAAGAATATAATCTCATCAAGCCTGTTCAAAAACTCTGGTCTGAATTGCATTTTTAGTAACTTGTGCACTTGTTCAATAGCTTCATCTGATATCGTTCCGTCTTCTTTTATTCCGTTCATTATGGCATCAGCGCCAAGGTTTGATGTCATTATTATGATTGTGTTCTTAAAGTCAACAGTAACACCTTGACCATCGGTAACACGACCATCATCAAGAATTTGAAGAAGAACATTAAATACATCTGGATGTGCTTTTTCGATTTCATCAAAAAGTACAACTGAATAAGGTTTTCTCTTTACTTGCTCGGTAAGTTGACCGCCTTCTTCATAACCAACATATCCTGGTGGAGCACCAATCAAACGGGTTACGCTGAATTTTTCCATATATTCACTCATATCAATACGGATTAAGTTCTTTTCGCTATCAAACAAGTTTGCACAAAGTGCTTTTGTAAGTTCAGTTTTACCAACACCTGTTGGACCTAAGAACATAAATGAGCCGATTGGTCTGTTTGGGTCTTGAATACCTGCTCTTGAACGAATAATTGCATCACTCACTTTTTCAACTGCATCGTCTTGTCCAATTACTCTCTTGTGGAGTTCATCAGCAAGATGTAACAATTTATCTTTGTCGCTTTGCATAAGTTTTGTAAGTGGAATTTGTGTCCAACGAGAAACAATTTCTGCAATTTCTTCATCAGTAACTTTGCTCTTTAACAAGTTATTATTTTGTTCTGTTTTTTCAAGTTCAGCAAGTTCTTTTTGAAGTTCTGGCAAAGTTTTATACTTGAGTTCGGCAGCCTTGCTTAAATCGTATTCTCTTTCAGATTTTTCAATTGCAAGGTTTGTTTGCTCAATTTTTGCCTTTAAATTGTTAATTTTATTAATGTTTTCTTTCTCTTTTTGCCATTTTGCCGACATGGTATCAAATTTTTCTTTGAGTTCATTATACTCTTTTGTTATGTCGTCCAAATGTTGTTTTGAAAGTTTGTCGGTTTCCTTTTTAAGTGCTGTTTGCTCAATTTCAAGTTGTATCATTTTGTGTTTAATGTCGTCCATTTCACTTGGCATACTATCAATTTCGCTCTTTACCATTGCACATGCTTCATCAACAAGGTCAATCGCTTTATCTGGCAAGAATCTATCGGTAATGTATCTGTTTGAAAGCACAGCAGCAGAAATCAATGCACTATCACTGATTTTTACACCATGGAACACTTCATATCTTTCTTTTAATCCACGCAAAATTGAAATCGTGTCTTCAACCGTTGGTTCGTTCACCATGACAGGTTGAAATCTTCTTTCAAGTGCTGGATCTTTTTCAATATATTTGTGATATTCATTTAATGTTGTTGCACCAATGCAATGAAGTTCTCCACGTGCAAGCATTGGTTTTAACAAGTTACCTGCGTCCATTGCACCATCAGTTTTCCCTGCACCAACAATTGTGTGAAGTTCATCAATAAACATAATGATTTCGCCTTCACTCTTTTTGATTTCATTAAGAACGGCTTTTAACCTTTCTTCAAATTCTCCACGATATTTTGCACCAGCAACCAATGCACCAAGGTCAAGAGAGAATAACTTTCTGTTCTTCAAACTGCTTGGGACATCTCCTTTTGCAATTCTTATTGCAAGACCTTCAACAATGGCTGTTTTACCAACACCGGCTTCACCAATAAGCACTGGGTTGTTTTTTGTTTTTCTTGAAAGAATACGAATTGTATTCCTTATTTCATTATCCCTGCCAATAACAGGGTCAATTTTTTGGCTTTTTGCCAAACTTACAAGTTCTGTACCATATTTTTCCAAAACATTGTAGGTATCTTCTGGATTGTCAGTTGTCACTTTTGCACCTCCCCTTACTTTTGCAAGTTCTTTAACAAACTTATCCTTTGTTATTGCATATTCACGATAAATTCGACTTAAATTATCGCCAAGACAGTCAAAACTTGCCAAAAATAAATGCTCGATTGAAACATATTCATCTTGCATATTTTTTGCAATATTTTCTGCCAAATTAAATAATTTCACCAAATTATTAGATGGATAAACTTCACTTTGTCCACTAACTTTTGGCATATTTTTTATTGTATTTAGTAAACTTAATTTTAGACCATTTGTGTCAATATTACATTTTTCCAAAATCTCATAAATGAGTGTTTTATTATCTAGCATAGAATATATCAAATGTTCAACTTCTATTTGTGAATTTTCGTATGTTCTTGCCAAACTGCTGGATACATTGATAACATTGGCACTTGTCTGTGTGTATTTATCAAAATTCATAATGCCTCCCTTGATAATTTAGTATGTCAAAATTTGATTTTTTACCAATATTTTGCCCTTATTTTCATTATCGGCGACTATTATATATCAAAAAATTAGCACTGTCAAGTGTAGAGTGCTAATTTTTAAAATTTTTTTATTTATTTTTTTCAACCAAATCTTCTTTTATAAGGAAGAGATTTCTCCATTGCCCGTCAAGGAGGTCTGGGTCGAAATGACATAAAATAATATAAAAGGAACCCCAAGAACGAGGCTCATATTTGTTCAATATAAAAATCAAAAAATAGCACGATATTCGAAGCTCTCCTTGGTATTTGCACACAGGAGCTTACTTACGTAAGTGACTGTGAGCAAATTGCCAATATAGTAAAAATTTGTTAGTTTGATAGAATGATTAAACAAAAAATTAAGCCATAGATTCTAGGCTCGCATAATAAAAGCAGGCAGGAGTTTGCTGACGCAAATGACTGTCTGCTTTTTATGCAGTAAACAACGAAGATATGACTTAATTTTTTGTTTAATTGAATTCAGCAATCCTAAACCCACGCTTAGCTTTTTCTTCTTCAATTTTATTTGCCAACATATTGCGTACTTGCATTGGGTTTTTGATATGCAATAATTGAAGACATGGTGTACTTTCATCTTTTGAATAAAGAGTTATTGTTCCAAGTCCAAACATTTTTTCGCCAAGTGTGGAAGATACACTTATATCAAAAATTCTGTATAAATTTATTTCCTCTTCTATTGTAACCAAAAGCCCTGACCTAATAAAAATTTTTGTCCATTCTGGAGATGACACCAAACTATATTTTGTAAAAGAAATTGGCATTCCTAATATTCTTTTTCTATCTTGCCATTCAATAACAGCATCATTACCCCATCTGTTAGCCATAAAATACTCCTAATTTTTCTTAATTTTACTATATATTTTTTTATTTGTCTAGTATAAATTACTAAATTTAATTGTATTTAAAGCGAAATATGTGATATATTAAATTATGTAGATATATAGTATTATATTATTGTATATATTATTTATAAGGAGAATTGAGTATGAAAAGAAATTCCCTACTTACTGCCGGTATGTTGCTTTCTGCCGTATATTCATTATGCTTTGTTGCAAGTTTATGTGTTGGTGCTTTTAGTGCTATATACTTTTTTGTAAGTGACTCGATAACACTTGTTAATGATTTATTGTTGCCAATAATAAATCCATTTATGTCGTATGGAAAAACTGTTATGCTTGTTTTTGTTGCAGTTGTTGTTGTTTACTGTTTGTTTATGTTAATTGCCTCAACAAGATATACAAAATATTTTAATGCAACAAATTCTGTATATAACAAAAAACGTGGTTTGCTTGTATTTAACTTGGTATTTTTTATTATCACATTTGGAATCTTTTGTTATATGCTGTCATCAAGTATTTTGAAAGCAAATTTTGCTGAAAATATTATTTACAATACATGCTTGATATTTATTATTTTAATACACATTATTGCAATAGTTTTTGCTATGATTGGATTATGTAAATATCCAAAAACATATGAAGAACCTGAAACACAAACTCAAGTTCAAGAGAACACAGAAACAGGTGACGATGACCAAAATGCTATTTCTGCGATGCTGAATAGTGATGCAAATCAACCCGCAAGTCAAACAAAACAAACAAAACAAAGACCAACCCAAGTGCCAAGTATTAAACCAATTTACACTGCTGGACTTGATGGTGAAACTGAAGATAAAATTGAAAAAGAATTAAGAGAAGCAAATAGTGTCGAACAATCAAAACAAGTTAGAAAGCCAGAAAAAGATATGGAGAGTATGTCAACAAAAAAACTTATTGAAGCTATTGGCAAACTTGATGAAATGCGTAAAAATGGCGAAATAAGTATGGAAGAATATACAAAACTTAGAACAAAAATGATTCAAAAATTTGCGAAATAAAAAACAAATTAAAAAAAGATTAGAAAATTCTAATCTTTTTTTAATTTTTTACGTTCAATAAACTTTTCCCTGCCATTTTTTGACGGAATATAATATATTTTGTCTTTTAACTTGTCTGGCAAGTATTGTTGTTTTACATATCCACCGTAATCATGTGGGTATTTATATTTTGTTTTTGGACCATTTGTTGATGGGTGATTTTTTAGATGATTTGGAACATTATCATCTCTCACGTTTTCGGCATCGCTTCTCGCCTTTTCCATTGCAACAATAACCGAGTTAGATTTTTCAGCTTCGCAAGCATATATAATTGCGTGAGATAGTGGAATAAGACCTTCTGGAACACCCATATTTTGAATTGCCTGCATCGCACAAGTGGCAAGTAGTAAGGCATTACTATCTGCCATTCCTATATCTTCGCTTGCGTGAGCGATAAGTCTTCTTGCAATAATAAGCGGGTCGCACCCTGCCAAAATAAGCCTTTGAGAATAATAAAGTGCTGCGTCTGCGTCACTTCCACGAATGCTTTTGCAAAATGCACTCAATAAGTCATAATAACCATTTTCATCAATTGACAGAACTTTTTTCTGTATGCTTTGCTCTGCAACGGTTTCATCAACAACAATCTCTTGTTTTTCATTGAATGGTGTTGTTTTGACTGCAAGTTCAAGAGAGTTAAGTGCCATTCTTAAATCGCCACCACTTGCCCATGCAAGGTGTTTTAATGCACCATCCGTCACAATTGCATTATAAGACTTTAACCCCTTTTCACTATTTAGTGCTTTTTTCATTGCATCTATGATGTCATTTTCGTTAAGTGGTTTAAACTCAAAAACTCTACATCTTGACACAATTGCACGAGTCATTGATGTGTATGGATTTTCAGTTGTTGAGCCAATAAATATTATGCTTCCGTCTTCAATTGCAGATAAAACGCAATCACTTTGTGACTTGCTCCACCTGTGGCATTCGTCAAGCAATAAATATGTTTGTTTTCCAAACAATGTCTTGTTCTTTCTTGCTTCGTCAATAATTGCCTTTGCATCACTGACACCACTTGAAACAGCATTAAGTTTTTTAAAATTTCCATTAAGCGAATTTGCAATGATATTTGCAAGAGTCGTTTTCCCTGTCCCCGGAGGTCCATAAAAAATACAACTGCCAACTTCACCCATTTTTATTGCACGACGAAGAAGCATATTTTCGCCAACAATATGCTTTTGCCCAAAAAAATCATCTAAACTGCTTGGTCGCATTCTTTCTGCAAGCGGTATTCTTTCTTCCATATTTTTATTGTAACACATTCCTTACTTTTTGGCAAATGTATCCACTTTTTGTATGGGAATAACAATTGTGAAATATTTTAACTGTTAACGTTGTTGAGATTTATCAAAAGCAAAACTTCGAAGTATGTGTCGAAATGACTAATCGGAAGAGATTTCTCCAAAGTCACACGTTGGGGGCGACAGTCGAAATGACAATATAATATAAAAAAGTCATTTCGAGTTAGCCTACAAAGACACGCCCACGAGAAATCCCAACTGCTTATAGATGAAGAGATTTCTCCAAAGTCACACGTTAGGGTCGACAGTCGAAATGACTACTAAAAATAAAAAGAACCCCAAAAACAGGGCTCTACTAAAACAAATGCTTAATAGATGTTAGGAAACCCAAAAATATGGGCAGATTCTAGGCTCGCATAAAAAAACGGCAGGAGTTTGCTTTCGCAAATGACTGTCGATTTTTTTATGCAGTAAACAACGAAGATGCCCTTATTTTTGGGTTTTCTTTGTGTCTTTAAGTGTAATAGTACGATTAAACACTAATTTACTATCTGTGGTATCTTTGTCCAAACAGAAATAACCATTACGCATAAATTGATATCTATCATCAAAATTAAAGTCAACATCATCTTCAATATATGCATTATTTAATACTATTTTTGAATTTGGATTGATTTTGAAATTGTCGGTTGCGTGTTCTTGACCTTCAACTTCTTCTTGGCTTTCTTCATCAACAAGATTTTCAAATAATCTCACTTCAATCTTTTTGGCATGCTTTGGATTTACCCAATGAATTGTGCCCTTTACTTTCTTTGTGCAGTTGCTACCAGATTTTGTGCCTTCTTCATATTCAGCATAAACTGTTGTTACATTACCATTGTCGTCAACATCAAAATCAGTACATTTTACAATATATGCACCTTTAAGTCTTACTTCTGCACCAACATACAAGCGGTGGAATTTTGGATCTGGAATTGATATAAAATCTTCTCTTTCTATCAAGCTTTCTTTTCCAAAATAATATTTACGCTTTGTTGTTGTTTCATTTTGTGGATAATCTTCAAGCTCTACTTCTTCTTCCTTTCCAGCTTCCCAGTTTGTTATAACAAGTTTGATTGGGTTCAAAACAGCCATAACTCTTTTTGAAACTCTGTTTAAATCATCACGAATAAAGTGATTCAAAAATTCTGGGTCGATTAGTGAATTGCTTTTTGAAATTCCTGCAGCAATAACAAAATTCTTTAAACTTTCTGGAAGAACACCTCTTCTTCTTAATCCACGAAGAGAGTAAAGTCTTGGGTCATCAAAACCTGTAACTTTTCCATCTTGAACAAGTTTTTTGATAAATCTTTTGCCAAGAATTGCACCTTTTATATAAAGGTTTGCATATTCAACTTGTCTTGAATGGTTCTTTAATCCACTGTTTTCTACAACCCAATTGTATAGTGGTCTGTGGTCTTCAAATTCTGGGCCACAAATTGAGTGTGTTACACCTTCGTAACAATCATCAAGTGGATGTGAGAAATCATATGTTGGGTAAATGTTCCAACTTCTTCCAATCCTTTGGTGGTTGAGATATTGAATCCTATAGATTACTGGGTCACGCATATTCATATTTGGGCTTGCCATATCTATTTTTGCTCTTAAACATCTTGAACCCATTGGGAATTCGCCATTTTTCATTCTCTCAAACAAGTCAAGATTTTCTTCAACTGATCTATTTCTGTATGGGCTATTTGTCCCCGGTTCAGTTAATGTTCCACGAGTTTTTGATAGTTCTTCTGGGCTTAAATCACAAACATATGCCTTGCCTTCTTTTATGAGTTTTAAGGCAACTTCATAGTTCATTTGGAAATACTCTGTTGCATAGTGAATTTCGTGCCAGTTATAACCAAGCCAGTGAACGTCATCTTGAATAGAATCAACAAATTCCTGACTTTCTTTTTGTGGGTTTGTATCATCATATCTAAGGTTACAAATGCCACCATATTTTTGGGCAAGACCATAGTTTAATACGATATTCCTAACGTGTCCAATATGCAAATAACCACTTGGTTCTGGTGGGTGTCTTGTTTGGACATGGTCGCATCTTCCTTCTGCTAGGTCTTTGTTAATAATGTCTTCAATAAAATTAGTTGCTTCTACTTCCATTTTTTTCTCCTTTATTTTTTACTTTTTAATGTTGATATTTTAGCATTATTGTTTATATTTTTCAAGCATATAAAAAAAATATGTAAAACTTATACATATTTTTTTAAAAAATCTTCCACATATTGAATATATTTACCTTTTAGAGTGTATAGACTTTCGCCGTGCCCAGCATTTTCGACCGACAGTTTGTTTCTAAATTCTTCAGGGCAAGCATTGTATAATTCGTCTTGCATGGAGAATGGTACAAAATTATCTTTTTTACCATGAATTAAAAGTATTGGGACATCACATTTTGAAATTTGTTTTACTGCATCAACATCACTCAATTTGAATCCAACTTTGTGTTTTGCATACAAATTGAATACTTGAAGTGTTGGGAGAATGGAGAATATTACACTTTTATTTGCAACGCTTTTTACAATTTTGTATGCATTTGAATATCCACAATCACTGATAATTGCCTTTACATTTTTTGGCTTTTTTGTTCCGCTATACATACAAACAGATGCACCACCCATACTTACACCAAAAACAACAATATTAACATTTTTGTTTTGTTCAACCAAAAAGTTTACCCATGACGAAATATCAAACTTTTCATAATAGCCCATGGAAATAATTTTGCCATCACTCTTTCCATGTCCACGATTATCAACAACCAAAACATTGTATCCCATATCATAAAACATTTTGGCATAACACTGCATTTCATATGCATTTGATGCATACCCGTGCACCAAGAGTGCAGTATTATTTGATTTTTTGTCAAAATAATAGCCAACCAAATTAAGTTTGTCAAAAGACTTTATGCAAATAATTTGGTACTTTTTATTATTCCACCACGAAAAGTCAATATTGTAATGAGTAAGGTCTTTGTACATTACAGTTGTTATAATTCTGCCAACATAACTATATCTATTTAGTATCATATTATATCTAAATAAGCTTGCAAAAAAATAGAATATAGCAGACACAACTATAAATCCAAGAACTATTAAAAGTATTATTACACCTAACTCCATATTATGTATATTATAACACATATTTTAAAGTTTATATATTAATTTTATGCCATATAATCAATTATCCCGCACAAAATTGAGTAGCAAACATTGTTTTTATAGTCATTTGTGAGCAAAAGTTTTTCTTCTTCTTTGTTTGACAAAAAACCGCATTCCACAATAACACTTGGGTATGGTGTGCAATTGACAATATAATAATCGCCATTTTGGGATGTTTTTCTTGGTTTTATCAATTTGTCTTGAAATTGTTTTTGGATTGAATTTGCAAGTCTTATTGAGTTTTCGTTCTCTTTATTATAGAAAACTTGTGCCCCACGAGATGAATTACCTTTTGTACTATTCATATGAATTGAAATAACAATGTCAGGTTTTGCTTTTTCTATAATTTGTTTACGCTTTTTCATATCGTCTTTCTTTTTGTTGACTGCAAATGGACTATAAAGACCAGAATCGTTTGTTCGTGTCATAACAACCTTAAACCCAAACTGACTACACATATTTTTTAGAGTTTTAGAATATTCCAAATTGATATCTTTTTCAATTGTCCCGCTATATCCAATACTCCCGCCATCAATTCCCCCATGCCCTGCGTCAATAACAATTGTGCTTACATAAGATGATGCATTTGTTGTACTCACAATAAAAAACACACCAACGCTACTTAAAATGAATAGCAAAATAAAAAGTGAAGCCATGAGATATTTCTTTTTTATTACAAAACAAGTTAATTTTTTATTATTTTTCATATCATATGTATACTGCTTTGCTTTTAATATTATGTTAAAAAAACAAGGTAAATCTCTTGATTTACCTTGCTTTTTATTTGTTTGAATTTGATTATGCTTCTGTATGTTCTTTCCATACGTTATCAAATTCAGTTTCCCAAACCAAACTTGGGAAGTTGCTTTCGTTTGCAACATAGTATGCATTTCCACCTGCATTCAAAGTTGTTCCACTTGGTCTATCCGTGTATTTATTGATTTCGACTGTGGCACCACCAACCAACGAATATGTTGAGTCAACATTGCTCCAACAATTATTTGCATTTGTTGGGTTTTGTGCATTTGCAATATATGCAAATGTGTAAACTGAACCAATTTGAACACCTTGACTGCTTTGTGCTGTAATTTTGTTATATACATACGATCTTGAAATCTTATCGTTTGCCGAATAACCTACAAGACCTGCGATATAAACCTTGTCGCTAGATGTGTTTGAAGCCAAACGAGATACAACTGTGTTTGTGTATGTATATGAATAACTGATTGTTCCTGTGTTTGAATTATTTCCAACAATTCCACCAAAGTATACGCTTGTGCTTCCAGAAACTTTTGGCATTGTTATTTTTGATGTTGTGTTTTTGAATACACATCTTTCAACTGTTCCATAGTTATTTGCAACAATTCCGCCAACTGTGGCATTTATTGAACTTACTTCAATGTTACCATAGTTTGCACATTTTATAACTGTTCCATAGTTTCTGTTTGTAATTCCTGCATAGCCCATTTGAGCAGATTTTGTTTGAGATGACAAGGTTACATTGCAATAATTTACAACATTTTCTATTGCTCCTCTGTTATCTCTACATACACCTGTCCAATAAGCTTCTTGGTCTTGAATTAGGACATTCCCACCTTCAACATTTATCTTTATGTTGCTTATTGTTCCGTTGTTTACCATACAAATCATTGATATAGTCCCTGCAACGGTAAGTTTTCCCGAGTATAGAGCTGAAACATTCAAATTCATAATCTTACCTGTTGACGCAATATCCGAGAATAATGACAAGCTCTTTGTTTTTAGTGTGCGAACTATGTCTAGGTTACAATTCCAAACCAATTTCTTATAGTTCCCATCGTAAATACCCTTGAATTCAACACTATCTTCATCTTTCTTTATCATTCCAAATGGAGTTACATTGCTTATGTCACAAATTTGTTTAAAGTTGAAATATTCATCTTGTCCAGAAAGTGTGACTTTTGTTTCTGTTCCATTTTGAGTTAAGATATATGAATTTTCATATGAAGGTTTGTCTATTCTGTACTTAATGTTTGCAAATTGTTTTTCATTGCTGACTAGGTATGGACTATTTTCCGTTCCAAGAGAACCATAAACTTTTTCACTAACTTCGCCTGTTTCAAACAAGTTAATCAATGTCCTTGTGTCGCTATTCTTGTAATAAGTGTAACTTGATGTCAAACTCCCCTCATCTCCACTTGTTCTAACAACAACGGCAACTGAAACCTTGTGGTAGCCAAGTTCGATAGGAATGTATTTATTTGTTGTATTATCCTTTGTAATGAGTGTATATGTTCTTACTACAATTGGGTTACCGTTGGAATCTAATTGCAAGCTTCCATTTTTATCCATTGCAAGAATTTCATCTCTAATCTTGAAGCTATGATCGTTTGAAGTTCCTTCTGTTGACCAATAGTAATACATTTGTTCTTCTTCGTAGAGAACTTCTGCAACTGATTTTGGTTTTTTGATATCTCTTACTTCGCTAAGTACTGATGGTACATAACTTAAAGTGCCAAGTGGCAATACTTGGATTTGATAATATAATGTAAATTCACTTACAATATCAAACTCAAATCTATTTGTATCAATCTTTGTATCTTGAACAATTATTTCTTGTTTTTCGGAAGTTACTCCATCATTTTCTGTCCAGTATACAATTTTGTACTTAACTTGCAATGTTTTGCTTATATCTTTGCCACCAGTTGAAATTATATACTTGCTCCAGTTTATGTACAATGAATCACTATCTCCACTCTTTGAAAGTAAAATATCTGATTCTTTTATACCATCAATTTGATAAACATCATCTTCGTTATAAGCATTAACATTTATAAATTGTACATAATCTGAACTAATAAAGTCTTGGACTCCTTCCTTTGGTATTACTCTTACTCTTAGTTTAAATGTTTCTTCCACAACAAGATTGTCAACAATATTTTGGAAGAAGCTTGGGTCACTACATACAAATGTTTGTACAACACCAGATGTTGAAGAGAATTCCAACTCATAGTCATAGTTCACTTCATCGAGTTCGCCCGAATATTCCCAAGTAAATTCACCATCATTTATTACAACGTTGTCAAGAACAACACCTTGTGTTCCGTTTTGACCTTGAACCTTGCTATATTTTTCAAATACATATCTTTGCTCAATTAGTCCCATTAGATAATATGCTGTTACATCATTATAGGTATATATTCTTTCTTGCTTATTATTTTCATAATATGCTTGAATTGTTACTTGATATCTACCACTATCCAAATCACTGCATTCATATGCGTATCTTGATATACCATCAATATCTTTAAATCCTGAGCCTTTTACCACATATTCACTATCTATAATGTTTCCATCTTTATCTATTTTGTTAAATATGAGTTTATATGATGTTACATCTAGTCCACCATTGTTAATCTTTTCCCATGTAAGCTTTCCGTCTTTTGCAACAATGTCCTCAAGTGAGCCAAGGACTGTTCCATAAATTCCAATAGTTTCGTTTGAGTTTACATATGCAACTGTTTCTTCATTCATATCAGTTTTCAAATCGCCAATTGCTTTGAATCTATACAGAATATTTTCTTCGGCAAAAGTTGTTTCGTAACTAATATTATTATCACTATCTGCAATGTTTGAAATCTTTACATTTTCTTTCTTTTCATTGTTGATATATGTATTGATTTCATATGAACTTGCATGTTCAATTTGTTGCCATTTGAATATGCCACAATCTACTGCTGAAACTGGGTCATATAGTTTTACAACTTTTCCAACGCATGAATCTTTTCCAGTTAATGTCGCTTGAGTTGTTGAGGCAAGTCTTAAACCGATGGCTTGAATATTGATTACATATTCAATTCCATTATCAAGTTCGCCACAATCCCAGAATGCTTTGCTGAGTGTTATTTGTTTTGGAGATTGTTCTGTTGTTTTTCTGTAAGTTACCAAGTATTCTGTTGCACTTTCTTGTGAATTCCAATACATTTCACCATTGCTTACATATGCTTTTGTTTCATCAAGTACTTTCATTTCAATTGAATTTGAAACTTTTCCGTTTATTACTTTTGAATTGTCACCAGCAACAAACACATAAATTCTTGTGTACTCGCTTGTAAGGTCACCACTTTGGATGCAATCTGTTAAGTTAAATTTTAGGTCTTGTGTTTCCCCAAGTACTTTTCTGTTTGTTGTTTCTTTGCCTTCTTCATCTTGAGTTTTGCTTTCTACAACAATTTTGTATGTTGGGTTTGTTATTCCATATTTTGAAGGAATTGTAATTTTGTCCCAAGTGAGTTTAAAACAATTATTTTCATAAATCATTTTAATTCTTGGAGCATAAGGTACATAAACTTCTTGAGCCAATCCATAATTTGATGTTACATAATTTTTGTTGTCACCAAATTGTTTTAGGTATAGGTTATATGTTCCGCTTGGCAAATCACTACCGATTTCGTCAAAACCATTATCAACTGTTGGCCAACCAAGATATTGGAATTTGTCAATATCTGCCGTCCCGCCTGAATAACTCTTGATTTGATCTCTCAATTCTTGTGAAATGTTTATAAAGTCTGACAAATCATGAGTATATGTGTATGTTGCACCAGTTGATACATCGCTAAACTTTAATGCAACTTTGTCATTTGACAATGATTGAATTGAAATTGTTGCTTGACGTCTTATTCTTTTTGCTTGTGAAAGAGCAATTAACTCTGTTATATTGAATTTTTCTTTTACATTCCAAACAAAAGCACCGTTTTCAACTTCAAACTTTTCTGGAGATTCAAGTTTTGCAACTTTTTGAGAGTTTACTGTTGTTGCACCTTCGCTTGTTTTTTCAATTGTATATTCAATAGTATTGCCACACATAAATTTTGGATCTGTTGATATTGCTCTTATCTTTAATGTGTGTTCGTTGTAATCACTCCAATTTTCTAACTCTGTTTGCAAAGTTGCAAGGGGAGTTTCTGAATAGATTTTGTCATCAAGATATACGAAATATCCTGTTGCCATTGAAACTTCTTCCCATGTTATTTGACCACTGGTAATTTGTATTTTTGTGCTGCCAAGTTTTTGCAATTGCAAGCCTTCGCTATATCTTGAATTAAGGTGATAACATCCATCACTATCAACTGCCGAACTGCCTCTTACTGCAATACTCAAAATATATATCATATTTGGCAAGTCTTCACTGTTTGGAAGGAATATTGTATCTTCCACATAAGTAAGTTTGTTGTTAAACCTTACTATATATCCGTTTTGGGCATTTTCATCTTCATCCCATGTCACTTCATTTATTGTGTAATCATATTTTTGTGGGTCATTTGACAACAACTTAAAGTTTACTTTTAATGAATCTTTTGAGTTATTTGTCATTATTTTCATTTTTAGTGGAGTTGATAAATCGGAATATATTATATCCTCACTTGAACTTTTTGCCTTTATGCTAACATTATATGCTTTGTTTTCTTGCAAATCATTATACATTTCATTTGAATACATAACAAGATATTCAGTTTGTTCTGATTGAACATAAGTAAGTTCATATTCATTTCCGTCAACAACTGCAACATAACTTAAATCAATTTCAGGTTCTTTGAATGTTATATAACCGTCAATAACTTTGTAATCTTTTACAGTGTCAAGTTTTCTGCATTCATAGTCTTTTTCGCTTGTTATTGATTCTTGTGTTTCATCATCAACGGTTGTTTCTAGCATATAAGTTGAATCAAGAATAATATCTTGAGTTTTTAGTGTGTCGCCAACATTTCCAAGGGCTTTGATGTTTACTTTAAGTGCTCCAACCTTACCATTAAGTTCGCTTGACAAGGTGTGAACATTATTATTTACAAAACCTGTAAGAATTTCCACTTTGTTTGAATCTTGAACTCTTAATGCATAATCACTTGCATCTCCAATTTGATTCCAAACAAGTTTTCCGTTGTTTGTTTCAAGTTTTGTGTTTTGTGACAATTTTTTACCAGAAACACTAACTTTTGAGCTATTGATGTAACTGATTCCGCTTTCGCTAATCATTCCTTGCTTATATATGCTTAATGTGAAGTTTGCTGACAATTTTTGAAGGAATGCCATATCTAACGCTTTTTCAAATTTATCAGTCCCAAGAACAAAATCGTTTATTATTTCATTTGAGTTTATGTTTAGGATATATTTGTTTGCATTGCCATCAATATCGCCTTGAACATAAATTAAAGAGTCAATTCCGTTTGCTTTTCTTATGAAACCAAAATTCTTTACATCACTTAATTTTGTAACTTCTTTCTTTGTTGGATTTGAAAGAACATAGTTTTCCAAAGTCACTTTTCTTACTGTTTTGATAACAAAAGTTTGTTCAACGCTTGTGTCTACTTTTGTTTTTGAATCAGCATATTCAAAATCTTCAAAATAATATTCACTGCCATACTTTAGGTTTAATTCCTTTACAATTCTTCCTTCTTTGGTTGAGATTGTAATTTGGTAAGCGCTATCGTTGTCAATATCTTCTTTGTTTTCATCGCCTACAACAAGTTTGTCAACAAAGATTCTAACATTTGCTTCTTTTGCTTTTGTGAAAGTATATTCTGTTGAGAATGGGCTTGAAAGCGTTTGATATTCGTCAATACCTTGTCCACCAACTGCAATAACTTTTATTGTAACATCGCCAAAGAATGTGTTTTCATACAAAAGCTCTTTCATATCATAGTTTGTTGTTAAAATATTTTTTAGTTCGCCCTTAAAGTCGTCACCATGATAATACTCTACATAATATGACTTTGCATTTTCTATTCCTTTGAAAGACAAAATACCGTCTTGGGTTATTGAAATGTCTGTTGGAGATTTTAATCTTGTTACAACACTTGATTTTGCAAAATCTGAATCAATAAAATTACTTTGACCAATAACTTTTATTCTTACAAAATACTTTCCGTCATCTTTTGCATCTTCGATATAAATAGATTTTTCTTGGCTTGTTATGTTATCTCTAACCAAAGTATCGTTTTTGTATAAACTTATTACATATCGTTTTACTTGGACATTTGAATCATCATATTCCCAAGTTATTTTGAGTTTTTCTTGTTTTATCACATCTTCTGTTGAAGAAATTTGGATATTACTTACAGTTGCCAGTTTAACAAAGTTTGCACTGCTTGAATAATTTGAAGAAAGTTTATATTCTTCGCCGTTTGCCAAAGCAACAAATGGGTCAATGTCAACTTTAACACAAACACTGATTTGGTTACTATTTAGTTTGTTTATAATCTCTTGAATTTTTGTGTCACTTGTGAAGATAACATTTTCAGAAGCTCCAAAGAATTCTGTCATATCTCCTGCGGTAAACTTGAGCATATACTTATTTTCTTCAACTTTTGCCCAAGTGATTTGATTATCGTTTACAACCGGAGTATCAAGCGTGCTTATTCTTGAAAAGTTAAAAGTTCTTTCTTTGCTATCAAGATAATAATATTCGCCACTTGTATATTTTGTTGCCATCAATTTTACTGTTACTGTAAATTTGCCTGTTTGATTTGTTAGGTTTTCAATTTCTTGACCATTTGTTGTTATTTCAATTTTGTCAAGTTGCATCAATTTGTGAAGTTTTGAATCATCGCCAACAACATATTCAGTTTTTGTGTAATTTGTTTGAACATCTATATTTTCATTTTCATCAATTGATATTTGTTCAACATTTTTTAGTCTTTCAACATAAGCATCAACAAATTCCGAAGAGATATAACCTTGCTTTGTGATTTTTAATCTTAATGTGTATTTACCTTCTTCTTGAACCTTGTCGGTTATAACAAATTCTGGAGTTGTGCCTGTGTAAAGAACTTCAAAGTCATCATCATTTTCTGCCTTGAATTTAAGTTCATAAGTTGCACCATCAACTTCGCTTGCTTGCCAAGTTACTTTAACAACCCCTGAGGCTTCACTTACAACCATTGTTTTGTCACTTTTGAGTTTGTGTATCAATGTTTGTTCGCTTGCAAATGATGAGAACTTAAAATCTTTTGTTTCACTCAAATTCAAAGCCCCGCCTTGGTATTCGTATTGAACATTTACATAAAAGTCACTTGTTTTGTCTATTCCGTTTAGGTCTTCATCACTCATTATATCAATAGTTTGTATTGCTTTTGAAACAGTTTTTACTTTTATGATATCGCCTTGAGTGAATACAAACCTGTATACAAAGTTTTGATAGTCAATTGTATCCCAAGAAAGAATTGCATCGTTTAGAACCGGTTTTTGTGGTGTTTGTGTTCTTGAAATGTTAAATGTCTCAAAATCACTATCAAGATAGTACATATCTTCAACTTTGTTTTGGTTTGCCACAAACTTTGCCTTAATAACAAAGTCAGATTTTGTTTTGTCCAAAGTTAATGTTTGTTCATCGTTTATTGTGACAAAAGTTTTTTGTTCAGAAAGAGCATTTGGTTCAACTTGTGTTGTCACTTGAAGAACACCATCTTTTGAAAGATAATAATTTGTTGGAGTTACAAGTTTTGTGATTTTAATTATTGAAAAGTCTGAAGGTTTAATTAGTGTATTTGCTTCATTTTTTGCCTTAACTTTTACTGTGTAAGTTTTTGCTTGCGATATTTTTTCACTTAAATCAATTAAGATTTCTTCGCCACTGTCATCATATGTAAGGTTTAGTTCATCAAAAAGCACTTCATAATTGGTTGCAAGAGAATCTTTTTTGATTGTCAAATTTCTTGTTTCTCTATCAAACGAGATCTCTGGGTTTTGCAAAGTATATTCAATTTCAAAAGATTGTTTTGAATAATTCAAACTGTCAAGATACAAACATCCAACACTGTTTGAACCTATTGCTTTTACATAAAAATCATAATGTCCATATTCACAGGAAGAATAAGAATATTGATTTTCGGTTGTCAATCTTGTTTGTTCAAAAGGTTGATTATTTTTGTTGATATAATATTCATAACTTGAAGCATAAGGAGAAACTTCCCAGCTGATATTTTTATCATTTTGATTATTTGTTACTGTTAAGTCTTGTTGTCTTACAACCTTTACTGTTGTTACAGAAGGAATGAAATATTTGCCATTACCAAAGTCTTGATTCTTTATTGCTTTTATTGAGATTATGTATTCTCCAACATTTTTAAATAATTCATCAACATTACCAAAACTCCCATTTGATGATTTGTTAAGTGGAGTTGTTACATTGTCGAATGTTACATAATATTCATACAAATCAATATTTTCTAATTCATTGTGAGTTATATAATATTTTCCATCTTTAATATTTTGAGCAATTGTGTTAATATCAATTTTTGCAAGGTTTGTGAGAGTGATTTTGTTAGATTCATTTGATTGAACTTCATTATTGTTTTGTGCTTTTACAATTGCACTAATTTCATATGAACCTTCTTCCGTCTTGTCAAAAATATATTTCCCTTCACTGTTTAGCGAAGCTTTTTCTATTTTACTTTTGTATGCAATGCTTAATTCAATATTTTTCCCTGAATAATTTGTTGCACTTATTGTTTTTGTTTGTGGATCAAAAGAAAGTGTTGTTGCTGTTAATTTTGCAACATTTTCAACCTTGCTTTCATTTTTGCTTGACAAATAGTCTTTGCTATCCGAAACCGCTTTTAATGAGATTTCATTATATTGCCCCGGTGTGATTATATTTGACACATCAAAATTATTTTGATCAACGTCCGTTGTTATTATTGAAGAGCCTGACTTTGTGATTATTGCATAGTGGAAATCGCCAGTCAAAGAATTATCCCACGTTACAAGTCCGTTATTGATTGTTATTTGTGGGGCATAAAGTCTTTTCCAAACAACAACATCGCTCTTTCCAACAGCAACTTTGTTTACTGTTTTACTTTCGCTTGTGTTATTGTATGAAACTGCATTGACTTGAACTTTGTATTCTTGCATATTTTGGATTTTTGGATCATACAAATCAATTGCGAATTGTTTTTCGGATACCTTTGGATATGTGACACCATTCACAATAACTTCATATTCACTAACATCATCTCCACCATTCCATGACAAAATTTCTGTTTCGTCATTATATACTATATTTGTTGGGTTAGATAATTTTCTCACAACATATGAGTCAGAATAATTTGAGCCACTGTACAATTCTTGTCCATTAACTTTTATTCCATCACATTTAACTTTGATATCATAAAGACCACTTTCGCCCAAGACATATGAGTTCGAGTTCTTTACTGAAATTTCCTTTGCTTGTTCATTATTGTGAGAAACAAGCAAGGTGTATGAATTGATTTCTTGAATTTTGTCGTCAATTTTTACCATAACTTTGTTCCAAGAAATTGAGTTTGTTTGTTCGTTATAAACAATACCATTTGGGGTATCACTTTGCATTGGCTTTGCAAATACTTTTACTTCCATATACGAAAAGGCAGTGTCATAATTTGCATCAATAATAGTTACACCGGAATTTACTGCAGTTATGGTTTGCCCACTTAATGTTACAACACTTGCATCGTGAGTTTTGAACCTTATGTCACTTTTGCTTGCGTTGTCAATTTTTACAACAGTTGACAAATCAAGAGTGTCACCAATTGACATCTCTATATACGACTTTTCAAAAGATAAATTGTATTGTGGTTTTTCTCCACAACCTGCAATTATCCCAAAGCAAAATAAACTTAAAATGCTAAATATGTATGGAAATATTTTTTTCATAAAGTACCCCTTTTTTATATCAAAGTTATTTTTCTTTTTTATTTTAACACTTTTTGACATTTTTTATCAAACAAAATACACATGTTTTTTACAAAATATTTATTATAAATAAATAACCAATACCTATCGGTAAAAAATTACAAAAAAATATGTCATAAATCGACATATTTATTTATTAAATTTACAATTATTTGCTTGTGTTTTTGTTCGCAAATTAATATATTCTCAATTTGTTTTTTAAAATTTTTTTGATTTATTTTATTAAGTGCAATTTTACAATTTATTATTGATTTTTCTTTTATTTCAAGGGTATAATTTAGTATATTTTTTATACCTTTATAATACTCAAAATTTATGCCAGAAATTGGTATATTTTTGCTTGAAATATATGACGGTTCTTCATAATTTTCAACAAGCATTTTTGCCAAAATATTGCTACTAATCTTGCAATCTTCAAACATCTGTTCAAAGCAATCTTTTAGTTCTTGAATATCAAACAAAACATTACAAAAATAAAAGAACTGCATCATTTGAAAAATTTGTCCATTTTCTCCTGAGTACAGTTCCTTTATCAATTTTGTTTCATATTCGTTTTTGCTTACACCATAAATATTCACATAATTTTTATATGATAAAATTTTTTAGATTGTTACTTCCAAAAACTTATCAAGACTGGTACACAAATCAACATTATTTAGATATTCGAGGTTTCTACCTTTTGGAATGTTGAAAATTATTTTATATGCCTGCAAACACTGTGTGTGTTTTTTATATTTTTTGTTTAGTTTTGTATCGCCATATTTTTCATCTCCCAAAATTGGCATTTTGTTATAGGCAAGCTGTGCTCTTATTTGGTGTGTTTTTCCTTCACTTATTTTCACATCCAAAAGTGACAGTTCTTGGCAAAAATCTCTTTTCTTTTTGTAGTAAGTTTGAACAAGAACTGAACCAGCAATCTTTGTATCAAATATTTTTACTTCACTTTTTTCGCCATCTTTTTTTAGATAATTGGTCAAGTTATCTTCGTCTTTTTGGCAATTGGAAACAACTGCAAAATATTCTTTTGTTACATAACCTTTTTTAAAATAGTCAATCAAAGTTTTTTGAATTGATAAATTTTTTGCAAACAAAACAAGACCTACTGTATTCCTATCAATTCTGTGAATTGGATGAATAATCTCATTTCCCTTTTCTTCGTAATCTTGCTTTATATTAAAAATGCCATCACAAACTTCTATGCCTTTATCTTTGTAAAAGACAATAACATTTTCATCTTGATAAAAAATTTTGTATAAATCTTTTTTTGAAGTTGTGTCCAAAAATATTATAATATTGTCGCCAACATTTACAACAACATTTTCTTTTACACGTTTTTTATTTACCAAAATATCCTTATTCCTTAATGCTTTTTCAAAAGATGAGTACTTATACTTGGGCAAATTTTCACATAGGACTTTTAATACTCTTGTATTTTGATTTGACACAATTTCTATTTTTTCCATAAATTTTCCTTGTTCTAAATAAGATTATATACGAATATACATTAGTATGCAAACCAAAATTGTAGCAAATTGAATTTTTTGCAAAATTTTAAATATTTTAGTAGATTTTGTTTGAATTTTTGGTTAAACAATGTATAATTATATTGAAGGAGAAAAGAAAATGGCAGCAAAAAATGGTTTTGTATCAGCAATGGATAGTCTTCCATTCATCCTTAAACTTATTCTTTGTATCCCTGCTCTTGACATCGTTTGGGCAATCTATCGTCTTGTTAAAGGCGTTAACACAAACAATGTTTTGATGATTGTTTTTGGAATACTTTGGATAGTTCCAGGAATTGCTATCGGTTGGCTTGTTGACCTTATTAGCACAATCCTATTTGGAAGACCAAAATTCTTCGCTTAATTGAAGAGTTAGAAAAAAGACAGATAATATGCATATTATTTGTCTTTTTTCTTTTTATTTTTTTGTATTTTATGTATAATAAAAATAAAGAAAAGGAGATTATATGGGCACAAAAGAAATTACAAACATGATAAAAAACAAACAACCACTTGGAAAAAATGTGATTGATAATGTTATAAAATCATATTGCGACAACACAATTAGCGATGATGAAATTTTGCCAATAATTAAAGCTATTTATGATAACGATATATCAGACCAAGATTTATTTTATCTAACCGATGCCATGAAAAACAGTGGGCACACACTTGACCTAAGTGAACTTGGGCAAGTTGTTGACAAGCATTCAACAGGTGGTGTTAGTGACACAACAACAATCATCCTTGTACCGATTTGTGCCGTTCTTGGAACAAAAATGTTAAAGTTAAGCGGTCGTGGTCTTGGGTTTACTGGGGGCACTTGCGATAAGCTTGAAGCATTTTCTGGTTACAAAACCGATATTGACCTAAATGACGCCATTGACCTTGTTAAAAAGAATGGAGGATGTATGATGACATCTTCGCTTGAAATTGCCCCTGCCGATAAAAAGATATATACACTTAGGAATAAGACAGGACTTGTTGACAATGTTTCACTTATTGCTTCAAGCATTATGAGCAAAAAACTTGCAAGTGGTGCAGATATTATTGTGCTTGACGTAAAATATGGCAATGGCGCATTTATGCCAAACCTAAAAATGGCAAAAAAACTTGGCAACAAAATGAAAAAAATCGGGACACTTGCTGGCAAAAAAATCAAAATTGTTTATGGTAAAATGAGTCAACCATTGGGTTACAATATTGGACCAAAACTTGAAACAATGGAAGCAATAAAAGTTCTTGAAGGAAAAGAAAAAGGCAACTTGTATAAGGACTCTGTTCGTTTGGCTTCTCTATGTGTTTCACTGGACAAGCACATCCCTTACCTATTTGCAAAGCATAAAGTTATAAAAACAATAAAAGACAAAACAGCTCTTGAAAAATTAAAAGTTATGGTAAAATCGCAAGGCGGGAGTTTGGAGTTGTTTGATGAAGAATACAAAGAACCAACACTCATTGTAAAATCAAAAATCAATGGAAAAGTTAAAGGTTACAACACAAAAGACCTTGGCGAAATTGTTTGTGAAATGGGAACAAATGCCCGAAATTCAAATGATAAAATTGACTACAATTTGGGAATTATTACAACAAAAAAGATTGGTAAAAAAGTTAAAATTGGCGATATTTTATTTAAAATATATGCAAAAGATTTATTGCAAGCGAAAGAAGTTGAACAAAAATTATTACAAACAATTTTTATAAATTAACAAAAAATTATACAAAAACAGCAAAAAAACGGCAAATTTGCCGTTTTTTTGTTATTTTTTATCAATTTTTTGTTTTTCTTTTTCTCTTACAAACAGTTTTATTATTTCACTTAATGCAAACACAACAAGTCCAATACCCAAAACAATTAGCCAATTTACAAATCCAATATTCACAACTTTAAGCAAATCCCTTACTGGTGTAAATTCAATCAACGCCAAAGTTCCAAAACTAAACAAAACTGAATACCATATCCATTTGTTTGAGAATGGGTTTGTTTTAAAGAAACTTGCATTTGTCCTCATTGAAATTAAATAAGTCATTTGAATTACATTAAGTGTCAAGAATGCCATACTAGATGGTATAAGTGGGTCAGTTGAAAGTACTGTCCCAAGATAGAATGCCACCAAAATTGCCACAGTTTGAACTATTCCCATAAACACAATTTCAAGTCCAACACCACCAGAGAATATTGATTTGTTTGCTTTTCGTGGTGGTTTTGTCATTAAATCGCCTTCAGGAGGTTCAAGTCCTAATGCTATCGCCGGCAATGTGTCGGTTAATAGGTTTACAAACAATATTTGCACTGGCATCAAGAATGTTAGATTTGGGAAAAGTATTGTTGCCAAAAACAGAGATAAAATTTCAGCCGTATTTGCCCCAAACAAAAATGTTATTGTTTTGATTATATTTGAGTAAATTCTTCTTCCTTCGCCAACTGCCATAACAATGGTTGCAAAGTTATCATCAGTCACAATCATATCAGCAACTTCTTTTGTAACGTCTGTTCCGGTAATTCCCATACCCACACCAATATCGGCATTTTTTAGTGACGGAGCATCGTTCACTCCATCGCCGGTCATTGCAACAACCTTGCCCAAACTTTTGTAGGTTTTTACAATTCTTACTTTATTTTCTGGGCTTACCCTTGCATAAACTTTGATGTCATAAATAATTTTTTTGTATTCTTCATCACTAAGTTCATCAAGTTCTGCGCCGAGCATTACTTGTTTTTTGTTTGTGCAAATGCCAATTTCTTTTGCAATTGCAAATGCTGTATCTTTATGGTCACCGGTTATCATAATTGGTGTCATATGTGCTTTTTTGCATTTTTCTACTGCGTCTTTTACTTCTTCTCTTGGTGGATCCATCATCCCAACAAGTCCAACAAAAGTCATATTTTCTTCTTTAACTTCGCCTAAAGTAACATTGTTTTGAATTGCACACCCAAGCACTCTTAATGCCCCATTTGCCATACTTTCGTTTGCCGAAATGATATTGTTTTTTAATTCGTTATTTAATTCAACTTCAACGCCATTTACCAAAACTTTTGTACAATGCTTTAATATTATATCAGGAGCACCTTTTGTGTAAGCAATAAAAACTCCATTTTGTTTGTTGATAACAGTCATCAATTTTCGGTTGCTATCAAAAGGTATTTCGTCAACCCTAACATTTTCAATTTCAAGTTGTTTTTTGTTTAGCCCACATTTTTGAGCATATTCAGTAAGTGCCGTTTCGGTTGGGTCCCCAACATATTTGTCATGAGAAAATTCACTATCATTACAAAGTGCCATAGTTTTTAAAAGTGTAACAAACATTTCATCTTCAAACTTTTCGGCGGTTTTTAGTTCGTTATTATAAAAAATCTTTCTTACAGTCATAACATTTTGTGTTAATGTCCCTGTTTTGTCACTACAAATTATTTCAGTGCTACCAAGGGTTTCAACTGCGTGCAAGCGTTTTACAATTGCTTTTTGTTTGCTTAACCTGTTTACTCCCATACTCATTATGATTGTGATAACTGCCGGCATACTTTCTGGAATGGCGGCAACCGATATTGCCACCGCAGTCAAAAATGCTGTAATTATGCTTCCATTCGGTTTTGCGATAACTTCCAACAAAAATGTTATTACTGCTATAACTAAAACAATTATTGTGATAACTTTCCCAACTGATTTTATATTTTTTTGGAGTGGTGTTATATCTTTTTTTGATTCAGTAAGCATTGTTGCAATCTTCCCGAGTTCTGTATCCCTTCCTGTTGCGACAACAAGACCTTCTGCCCTGCCAAGTCCAACCACGCTTCCCTTGTATGCCATATTTTTTCTATCAGCAAGTGGCGTTTTTGCCTTACACAATTTTTGTGCATTTTTTTCTACAAGCAAACTTTCGCCAGTAAGCGAACTTTCATCAACTTTTAGATTTGACGAGAATATAAGTCTAACATCTGCGGGGACAATGTCACCAGCTTCCAAAATAACTATATCGCCAACAACAAATTCACTTGAGTTGATTTTTACAATTTCGCCATTTCTTTTTACTTTTGCTTGTGGCTCACTCATTTTTATAAGTGCCTGCATTTCTTTTTCGGCTTTAATTTCTTGCAGGTATCCAATAAGTGCATTCACAAAAACTATTGCCAAAATAATAAAACCATCAACCATTTCGCTATATGTTTTTTGAATTATTGCCATTGTTATGGAAACAACTGCGGCAATTAGAAGAATAATTATCATAATATCGCAAAATTGTTTTAGGAATTTTACAATATTTGGTGTCTTCTTTTTTTGTGGCAATTCATTTTTTCCATATTTTGCAAGACGCTCTTTTGCATCATCTTGCAAAAGTCCATTTTTGCTTGAATTGTAATTTTTCAAGCAATCATCAATTTTTTGTTCATAATTTTCCATACATAAATATTATCAAATTCTAATTTATTTTTCAATTAAATTAGTAGGCAAATGATAGATAAAATTGCCAAATATATAGAAAAATAGTAATATTTGCCGGTTTTTGCAAGTTTTTTCATTATTTTTATGGCAAAAACGCCACAAATTAGTGCGACTATGAATGCTATTGAAATGTTGACAAATCCACCTGTGTATATTTTTTGATTACCCAACGCACATTCATAGACTTCAAATAATAGCGAACAAATTATAATTGGAATACTTAATATAAACGAATAACTTGTTGCCTTGTCGGTGTCAACATCAAGCAGTATTGCAGTTGAAATTGTTGTTCCACTTCTACTTATCCCCGGCAAAACTGCAATACCTTGCATAAGTCCAATTATACTTGCATTTTTGTATGAAATTTCTTTGTAACTTTTGTATTTGATAGATTTTGTTTTAAAGTAAGTTACCATAAGTAAAATTGCAGTTATCATAAAACAAATTGGCAAAAACTGTCCAGAAAACGAATTTACAAAAAAACTTTTAAAAATTAGCACGATAACAACTGTGCAAATTGTTGACAAAATTAGACATTTGCCATTTTTTGAAAATGGGTGTTTTACAAGTTCCCAAATATCCTTGTAAAAAACTATCACAACCGAAAACAAAGTTGCTATATGTAATATTATTGACACCAGCATAAAATTTCCTGTTTCAACATTAAATATCTTGTCCAAAAAGACAAGATGTCCACTTGACGACACAGGCAAAAATTCTGTAAGACCTTGAACCAGCCCCAACAAAATAAAATACAATGTTCCCATATAAAAAAGGATATGTAATAACTTTGATTTTTATTACATACCCCTTTTTTATCTATTCATTTCTTGTGATGAATTTGCTTTTTTTGTTATAACTTCGCCATTCTCTGATCTTTCGAACTCTCTTACTGCAAAAGGTGTTAAATGTTCTATGTATTCATCCATATTTTTGTATACTGACCTAAATATTGGAGAATATTCTGCTTTTATGAATGGAACTCTTGCATATGCCAATTCATATTCTTTTTGGAATTGTTTTGCACTGACCGGATTTTTGTTTTTATCCAACTTTATATAATCATAAAGCATAAACCAATTTCTTAATTGACAAACAGCAACAATAAAATTATCAATTTGAGTGAGCACTTCCTCTGCATTCTCAAAATCTTTTTTTTGCTCTGGCAAGTACTTTGGTTTTACACCATAAAACTCACTGCCATTTGATAGAAACTTGAAGCCATTGAAAACATACAAATTATTTTCTGTCCAAATATTATTATTTTCATTTTTTGTAAATTCGGCAAATGACTTTTCCATTGAACTTTGTTGATTCTCACAAATATGCTTCCATTTTATTATTTGTTGTCTTGCTTTTTGCAATGTTTGCTTTGAATATTCAAGTCTATTTTCGCCACCTGAAATTTTGTCTATTGATTGTTGATATCTTTCGCAAATTCCCAAACTTTCTTGTGGATGACCATTGAAAAGCCAATTTAATCTTTGTTCTTTTATATCCATTTTATTCCCTTTTTATATAATTATTCTATTACACAAAGGCTGTTATGTCAATACACAACTTTTAGATTTGTTGTGTTTTTTCCATATATTCTTTATAGCCACACATCATAGAAACAATATTATTTTCGCTTCTTATATCAATAACCCTATTTGCAACTGTTTCAACAATTTCCTGGTCATGACTGGAAAATAGCATACACCCTCTAAAGTTTATCATACCTTTATTGAGTGCTGTAATAGATTCAAGGTCAAGGTGGTTTGTTGGTTCATCCAAGATTAAGAAGTTGCCACTCTCAAGCATCATTTTTGCAAACATACATCTTACTTTTTCGCCACCAGACAAAACATTTACTTGCTTTAAAGCTTCTTCGCCCGAGAACAACATTCTTCCAAGCCAACCACGAATATAACTTTCGTTTTGGTCTTTTGAATATTGACGAAGCCAATCAACAAGATTTAATGTGTTTCCTTCAAAATATTCTCTATTGTCTTGTGGAAGATAACTTACTTTTATTGTTTTACCCCAGTTAACAGTTCCACTATCTGCTGTATCTTTTCCCATAAGTATGTTAAACAAAACTGTTGGAGCAAGGCTGTTGTTTGACAAAACGACAATCTTATCATCTCTGTTAAATGAAAAACTTAAATTTTCAAAATAACCCTTTTTGCAAAGATTTTTTACAACCAAAATCTCTTTACCTATCTCTTGTTCATACTTAAAGTCAATAAACGGATATCTTCTGGAACTAATTTTAAAATCATTGATTGTAAGTTCAGCAAGTTCTTTTTTCCTTGATGTTGCTTGCTTTGCTTTTGATGCATTTGCACTAAATCTTGCAATAAAGTCTTTGAGTTCCTTTGCTCTTTGTTCTGCTTTTTTGTTTTGATCTTTTTGTTGACGAAGAAGTAATTGGTTTGTTTCATACCAAAAGTCATAGTTACCAAGCATCATATTGATTTGTCCATAATCAACATCGCAAATATGTGTACAAACTTTGTTCAAAAAGTGTCTGTTATGTGAAACGATAATGACTGTGTTTTCAAAATCAAGCAAGAAATTTTCTAGCCATCTTGTTGTTTTGAAGTCCAAGTTGTTTGTTGGTTCATCCAAAATCAAAATATCTGGGTTTCCAAAAAGTGCTTGAGCAAGCAAAATTTTAACCTTTTTCTTTGGGTCAAGTTCGCTCATTAGTTTATCAAAATCACTTTCTTCAATTCCTATGCTTTTTAACAAAGTTTTTGCTTCACCATCAGCTTCCCAACCACCAAGTTCAGCAAACTCAGCCTCAAGTTGAGCAGCAAGCATTCCGTCTTCTTCATTAAAATCTGGTTTTTGATATAGGGCATCTTTTTGCCTGCTAACTTCCATAAGTCTTTTGTGTCCCATAAGCACAGTTTCAAGTGCAGTGTGGTCATCAAAGGCATTTTGATTTTGCATAAGAACAGACATTCTTTCTTTGTCATCACGAATAACTTCGCCTTTGTTTGGTTCAAGTTCCCCTGTTATGATTTTTAAAAATGTTGATTTCCCAGCACCATTTGCGCCAATAATTCCATAGCAATTCCCACGAGTGAATTTTAAATTTACATCTTTAAACAAAACTCTGCCACCAAATTGCAAGGTTACATTACTAACTTGTATCATATCTCTTTCCCTTTATGTACTAATTACTTTTGTAGTATATCATTATGTCAAAAGTTTTGCAAGCACAAAGCACGGCATATAATAATTTGACTTGCCTTTTTGTTTATGGTAAAATTGATGTGTTTTTTTGGTAAGAAAAAAACAAAATGAAAATATCTTAAAGGAGATCTATGAGATCACTAAAACAGTGCCTAAAAGACATAAATAACAGCAAAAAAATTGCAATATTTTGTCACACAAATCCAGATGCCGATGCTTTATGTTCAAGTGTGGCACTAAAAAAATTGATAAGACTTAACCAACCAAAAGACTCAAAGCCAAAAACAATTGATTTGTTGGTTGATGCAAATATTGATGACATAAGTGATGTAAATAAAGCAATTATTGCTGGAATAGAAATAAATAATCAACACTACAAGCGTTATGACCTTGCAATTGCCGTTGACTGTGCGAATTTGGCAAGGCTTGGCAAATATGCAGAATTGTTTAAAAAAACAAAAAACAACTTGCAATTTGATCATCACGCAACAAATGATAACTTTGCAAAAAATAATATTGTGTTGCCAAGAGCATCTTCTGCATGTGAAGTGCTATACACTTTGGCAAAATTAAAAAATCTTAATATAAGTGACGATATTTGCAAGATGATATATTCTGGGATTATAACCGATACTGCCAACCTTACTCAAGGCACAATAACTGTTAATACCCACAAAATTATAACCGAGATGATGGATAGGAAAATCAACCTAAACGCACTCAATGAACATTTCTTTAAAAACAACACAAAATCAAAAGCATATCTCCTAAAACAAGCCTTGGATAGTCTTACATTTTATGCTGGCGACAGAATTGCCTTTATGAAATTGACAAAACAAGATTTGTCGGAATGTGATGCCACAATGGACGACACTTTGGGTATTGTAAACCATGGTATTGATATTAAAGGTGTTGAAATTGCAGTTATTGCAATAAAGCAAGAAGACAACTCATATTACGTTAGCCTTAGAAGCAAGCAAGAAATCAATGTTAGCACCATTGCACAAGAGCTTGGTGGTGGCGGGCACGACCAAGTTGCTGCATTTACATACACTGGTTCGCTTACCGATATGAAAGATTCTTTGATAAAAGCTTGCAAAAAAGAACTTGCAAAACATATTGACAACATTGAAGCACCTTTATTTGAAGGCGATGAAGTTGTTAATAATGAGCAAAAAACCGTGCAAAATCAATAAAAAACACAAAAAAAGCCACTATTTTTTGAAAATAGTGGCTTTTTCTTGCAAATTTTAACCGCCTGCGCCTGTCGGGCCGGTTGGACCAGTTGCACCGCTTGGAATGGTTAAATTTAGCACAAAGTTTGGTGCAGTCCCAGTTATTGATGCTGCTGCTTGTGTCCCCGGATCGCCTGTTGTTACAGTTCCAATTGTTATTACCGGTGTCGCTCCCGTTGCTCCTGTTGGACCAGTTGGCCCGGTTGGCCCCGTAACACCAGTTGCTCCTTGCACGCCTTGAGTACCCTGTGTGCCTTGTGCTCCGGTTGGTCCCGTTGGTCCTGTTGGTCCTGTAGGGCCAGTTACTCCTGTTACCCCTTGAATGCCTTGTATCCCTTGTGTACCTTGACTACCTGTTGCCCCAGTTGGACCGATTGGTCCAGTTGCGCCGGTTGCTCCAACTTCGCCTTGTACTCCTTGAACTCCCTGTATGCCTTGAATCCCTTGAATACCAGTTGCACCAGTTGGACCAGTTGGTCCAGTTGCGCCCGTTGCCCCGGTTACGCCTGTTGATGGTCCAGTTGGACCTGTAGGTCCCGTTGGTCCGGTTGGGCCAACAGGACCCCTTTGACCTTGAGTTGTGATATCATTGGTAAAATAATCCCCACAACAAGGATATGGTGTTCTTGAACAATTACATGCCATAATTTTCTCCTTTTATCCATTGCATTATATGTATTTATTTAACTTAAAGTTACATCTTAATTGACATAGTTTTTGCAAAATGTTAAAATTGTCAGTGAGAAATAAAAGGAAAAACACTTATGAAAACAGTAAATTTTATTAAAACAAACAAAGATGCAATCATCCCAGATTATGCTCATGAAGGCGATGCCGGAATGGATCTTTATTCTTGCGAAGATGTTACAATTGAGCCTATGGAATGGAAAAAGGTAAACACCGGACTTATTATGGAACTCCCAAAAGGAACAGAAGGTCAAGTGAGAACAAAAAGTGGTATCGCCTTTAATTATGGAATTTTTGTATTAAACACTCCTGGCACAGTTGACGAAAATTATCGTGGCGAGGTTGGTGTGGTTTTGTTTAACCTTAGCAAAACACCATTTGTTATTAAAAAAGGTCAAAAAATTGCACAGCTTGTTATAAACGAAATTTGTTATTGCAAGACAAAAGAAGTTGAAAAAATGTCAAAAACATCACGTGGCGAAGGCGGATTTGGGTCAACAGGTCTTGGCAAAAACAAAAAAGACTAAATCGCTTTTGATTATTTTGTCAAAATGTAGCATAAAACATTTTTGGTTTGGTAGTTCCCACAAAACTACCATTTTGCGTCTGTAGCTCAGCTGGATAGAGCACGAGTCTTCGAAATTCGGTGTCGTTGGTTCAAATCCAATCAGACGCACCAAATAATATGCAATAATAAAAACTATGCAAAAAATTGCCAAATGGCAAAAAAGAACGGCCATCACAATATTATAAATTTTAACAAATAACATTTAATAGGAGAGAAAATATGTATAAAACTGAAGTAATCGGGTATACCCCAACAGCAAAAAATATGGCAAAGAAAATTGAAGCAAAGTGCAACGAAATGGAACAAGACGGATTTTCTTTGGTGTCAACAACAATAACATTAAGTGCAAAAGCCATCTTGGTTTTTAAAAAATAAATATTAACAAAAATATCTACCACTTTTGGTAGATATTTTATTTGTTAAAAAGATTTTGCAACAACTGTTATTTCGCTTCTATTATAGAACAGTTGTCTTGCTGTTATAAGTTTAAACTTTTTTTGTAAAAACAAAAGGTCTTTATCAATTAAATCAAGCGTATAATTTTTGGGAAGTTTGAAAGTCATTATGATGATGCCATTTGGGTTAAGTTTATCACTAAACTGACTCATAAGTTGTATACTCTTTTGGACATCCATTTTCATATCGTTTACAATAATATCAAATTTTTTGTCATTATAATGAAAAAAATATTCTTGAATTGTCATTTTCTTATGCTCAACATTATTTAGTTGCAAAACTTTTTTATCCATATCGGCGGGGTCTATTGCCACCATACTTATACCATTTTCGGCAAGAACTTTTGTCCAGCCACCCGGAGCAGAACCAAAATCAACACCATCCTTTAAATTTTTTGTATCAATTTTAAAAACATCAAGTGCTTCTTTCATTTTAAATTCGGCACGACAAACAAAATCTTCGGTTTGGGCATAATGTGGTATTCCACTTTTGAATTTGCTTAAATTATTTTCAACGTCACTAACTCCCAAATAAACCTCATCCCCAACAATAAATATTGATATAACCTGCTCACAATTTTTTACATCAAGAATGTATCCTTGCTCACAAATCTTTGTTGAAAGTTCAGTTAGAATTTGATTTGTATCCAAATTTATATCAGTATTATGTCTTAATTGAATGCTAAACGATTTACTCTTGTTAAGTTTATTTTTTGCCAAACTAATCACTTTGTATTTCCAGTTTGAATAATAGTTCAACTCTAAATCAACCTTTGATATATGTCTAACAAAAATTATTGGTTTGCTTACAATAAACTTTTCATATTGTTCACTACCCCCAATTGTTTCTGCAAGTCCTATCCCTTTGTCTAGCCATTTTTGAAATTTAAAATTTTTATCTTTTTCTTCAAATTCCTTTAACATAATATTGCTAGACAATTCATCACAAGTGAAAATAAACTTCATAAAATTCTCCAACAAGAGTTTAGCATTTTATACCAATTTTGCAAATAGTTTTTTACATTTTGGTAAATTAAAAAGATTTATTATATTATTTTTAATTTTTAAATTATGAAAATATTGCAAATAAAATTACAAAATTTATATTTTTATTTGTCGAAAAATAGTTTTTTGTGTATAATTTAGTATGTTTGAAAGGAGAATTTTATGGATTGGGCCGGTATTTGGGAATCAATAAAAAATTTTTTCACCAATAATTATATTGGAATAATCAAATTTTTTGCTGCTCTTGTTTTGGGGATTATTTTAATAAAAATATTCCTTAACATTGTAAAACGCATAATGCGTAGAACAAAAATGGAAAAAGTTACACAAAGTTTTTTGTATGGAATACTTAAGTTTTGTTTGTATCTTGTCTTGATTTTGATTTTGTTGAGTATTTTGGGAATATCTATTTCGGGAATAATAACTGCATTAAGTGCACTTGTTCTTGCAATTGGTATGGCACTGCAAAACAATATATCAAACCTTGCAAATGGAATTGTTATAATTTCATCTCATATGTTCAAAAAAGGTGATTATATTAGTGTTGATGGTGTTGAAGGAAGTATTTTTGATATTAACTTTTTGTTTACAACAATAATGACAACCGACAACAAAAAAATTACAATACCAAATTCAACAATAGTAAATAATGCTGTTACAAACTTTGGTGCAAATGCAACAAGAAGAGTTAATTTTACTTTTGGAGTTGCTTATGAAAGCGATGTTGAAAAAGTAAAGAAAATTATTCTTGACGTTATGAAAAGTAACGGAAAAGTTAGACTTGACAAAGAACCATTTTGTAGATTAAAAGAATTAAACACCAATAGTCTTGACTTTTTTGCTTATTGCTGGGTAGACAATGAAGATTATTGGGATGTTTACTATTATGTAATGGAAAATGTTTTTAACGAGTTTAAGAGAAACAACATTTCGATTCCATATAACCAACTTGAAATTAGAGAAAGAACCGACAACCCTGTTATGCCTGTTGAAAATGACAGTTTGCCACTAAGAGTTGAAAAGCAAAGGGTTGAAGAAAAGCATACGTTTGACCTTGAAAATGATGACCTTATGTCAATATTTAAAACAAGCAAAAACAAAAAAGAAAAGGAAGATAAATCAAAAATTAAAAAGACAAAAAACACTTCCAAAAAGACAAAAGAAACAGCTAATAAGAAATAAAAAAATATGCAACAAATTGTTGCATATTTTTTATAAACCATAATTTGAATCTTTTTGTTTGTACATTTTGTCCACAAAAGCATCTAACGATTTGTAAAATTCTTTTTGGTCTTCCTTTAAATTTAACAAATTTTCTTTTGCAAAATCCAAGAAACAACTATCCAAACTTGCTTGTTTTGAAATGTCCATATTAACATAATCTCTTGCTCTATTAAACAAAAATTGACTTTTGTTTATCTCGCCTTGATTTTTTGTTTCCATAAATCTTTGCAACAAATTTTGATAAATCAATTCATTTGGTTTTTTGCCATCATTGATTTTTATTTTGTGATAAACAACAAAGCAAAATGCCGAAATATCCAAAAACATCTTTTTTTCTACGGGCGTATAAATTTTTTCAAAGCCCGGAAACTTTGACCCTTTGAAAGAAATATTTACACTTTTTTTGTTGTTCAGTATTTCAAAATTGATATACCTGCCTATATCATATACTTGTTTTAATGCTAACATATTTTTCTCCTTTTTGTTAGAAAAAGCGAGTTACACTCGCCTTTTATTTATTACATTGACAATTCGTTATCATCTTTATTTTGTTTTTGATTTTTCTCTTCATTTTTTGTGTTTGGAATAAGTGGAAGTCTTCCAAAGAAATCATATTCTTTATAGTTGCCAAGCGCTTTATCTTGTTCTTTTATCAAAGCGTTTCTATCTTTTTTTAGTTCTTCAATTTTTGCATTACATGTTTGGATATTAAATTGCTCATCCTTTGCAATTTTTTTATGTTTTCCACTGAATGCACTGAAAGCATAACCTGAAATTGCCCCAGCACCAAGCACACAAAGTCCTGCAATAAGATTTATAAATAACAAGAAAAATCCACACAATGCTGTAAGTACACCTGCACCACTTAACCAATCAAAAAGGACTCTCTTTTTGTTGCCTTCGTTTTGTGCATTAACGTAGTCTTTTCTTTTTAGTTCCAAACTGTCAATTTCTTTATCTATGTCGTCTAATCTTTCTACAACTGATTTTTTTACCATTTTTAACCCCTTTTGTGCATATATTATATTGCCAAATAGTGTTTATGTCAATAGTCAATTTATGGTAATTTTGTATATTCTTTTGGATTTTTCATCAACTTTTATTTTACTTGAAATTGCAACATTTGCAATTATGTATACTTCATTATTAGAAGCAAGCACTGGCAAAATATTTCGCATTCTTTGTGGATATTTTATATCAATTAAATAGTCTTTTAATTTTTTTGTTCCCCCACCAAACTTTGAAAAAACATCTCCATTTTGTCTAAATCGCCAAACTGCATCTTTTGGAAGTTCGTCTGGATCATAGAAAAGTGCCGAATTATCATCTTCTAATTTATCAACTTTTTTTGTTGTAATTTTACCAAATCCGTCAACATTAAATGTCCCCAACTTGTGTTTTTCATACAAATTTACAACCTCTTTTTGCTTTGATAGTATTGTTAAATAGTCGTATTCTTTGTACACACTAACCTTTAATGGGAGTTCCAATCTCTTTCCATTTTGTCCGTTTTGAACAAAGTCCAAAATCATATCAATATGTTTGTTCTCTATATCTTTGTTTATTCCGATACTATGCAATGCCTTGTATAAAAGCCTTGAAGTTATTGGCTTTGGATACACAAAATATGAGAGTGGGATTTTCACTTCCTTTTCGCCAACAATCAAAGAATCTGCAGGAACTTGATTTTGGATATATTCATCGTCTTGACTTGCCAAAAGCCCAAAATTTGTTATTGAATTTATCGCGTTTGGCCATCTTTTTTGAATGAGTGGCAAAATCTCATTTCGAATAAAATTTCGATTGTACTCATTTTCAAAATTGCTTTCATCTTGAACATATGGTATTTCATTTTCTTCTATGTATTTTTCAATTTGTTCTCTTCCGGTTTCCAGCATTGGTCTTATGTACTTGTTGTCACGAATAACGCTCATACCCTTAAGTCCGGTAACACCACTACCACGGAACAAATGCATAAGTATTGTTTCTGCTTGGTCAAACTTATGGTGTGCAAGTGCGATTTTGTCAACAATATGCTCATTTAATAATTTTTCAAAAACCAAAAATCTGCCTTCTCTTGCACCACTTTCAAGTGACACACCCTTTTGCTTTGAAAGTGCTATGCTGTCAATTTTAAATTTGCAAACTTTTATACCTTTTTTGTTGCAATAATCTTCAACGAATTTTACTTCGTCTTTGCTTTTTTCTCTAATTGAATGGTCGATTGTTATTGCAATGATATCAAAACCATAATCAAATTTTATATCATTCAAATAATTTAGTAGCACCATACTATCTTTGCCACCACTAACACCAACACCAATCGTTTCACCACTTTTTATCAATTTATATTTTTCAATAAGTTTTTTAATATTTTCCATAATTTTCCCTAATAATATTCTACATTATGATATATTATAAATCAATTATAATTTTATAAAAAGTATGTAATAAATTATCAAAATAATAATATTTTTGTGTTTTTTGATATGTTTTTATAATAATTAAAATATATTTGTATTTTTTGTAAATAAAAATCCACCAAATAAATCGGTGGATTTTTTGTGTTTAGTCTATTTGATTGATATCTTTTGCTTTTTCTTGAGTTTCTTTTTCCTTTTCTCTTTTTTCAAGTTCTTGTTCAACTTCTTGTTTTATTATATTAGGATTTTTTTCATGAGAGTATAGTGCATACATCACTCCCAAAAGAGCACAGCAAACCAAGAAAGCAATTCCAACACCAACTGTTCCCCAAATTCTTGCACTGGTTGCACCGTTTGAAAGCATTGAATTTGCACAAATAATCAAAACTGCAACACAAGCAACAGCCATAATTGCAAACAAGATTGACAATGTTAAATATAATGTTTTTTTCTTCATAATAATTCTCCTTTTTTATTTTTTTCTTTTAATCTTCTTTTATTCTTGAGTGTTATTATCTAAATTATCATTATTTTCTTCTGCGTTTTCGATGTTTTCTTCAATCACTTCATCAACGCTTGCTTGGTGTTCTTCTTCGTGTTCATTAACTGCCATACTAACAACCTTTGCTCCCTCTCTAAGTTTCATAATTTTTACACCTTGAGAGTTTCTTCCAATAAGGCTAATGTCTTTTACAGGTGTTCTTATTATAACGCCATTATCTGCAACAATTATAACATCTTGGTCTATTCTTACTTGTTTTAGAACAGCAAGTTTGCCAGTTTTTTCATTGAATACGCCAGCCTTTACACCCTTTGCACCACGAGATGTTAATCTAAAGTCTTCAACAAGATTTCTTTTGCCAAATCCTTTTTCACTTACTGTGATGATTTGTGCATCGCTTTCGCCTTTCTTTATCACTGTCATTGCAACAACAAATTCGTTATTTGCAAGATTGATTGATTTTACGCCTTGGGCAGTTCTTCCCATTGTTCTTACTTTTTGTTCGTTAAATCTTGCACACTTGCCGTCACTTGATGCAATCAAAATTTCGTCATCACCAGATGATGTCATAACACCAATAAGTTCATCGCCTTCGTTTAGACTTATTGCGATTTTACCATTCTTACGGATGTTTGCAAATTCAATAAGCTTTGTCTTTTTTATAAGTCCTTGTTTTGTTGCCATAACAAGATTATTCGTTGTGTCTTCAGTTAATGGAATGATTGTATTTACCTTTTCGCCACTTTCAAGTGGAAGAAGGTTAATCATTGCTCTACCTTTTGCTTGTCTTTGGGCTTCTGGAATTTCATAAGTTTTTAATGTATATACCTTTCCAAAGTTTGTAAAGAACAATAAATCATCGTGTGTGTTTGCAACAAATATATCTTCAACAAAATCTTCTTCTTTTGTCTTGTGAGCACTTATTCCAACACCGCCACGTTTTTGTGTTCTATATTCGTCAAGACTCATTCTCTTGATATAACCTTGGTGTGTTTTTGAAATAACGACATCTTCCTTTTTGATTAGGTCGGCAATGTTAATATCGCCAAGGTCGTGACTTATTTCGGTTCTTCTTTCGTCACCAAACTTGTTCTTTATATCTTCCAAATTGTTCTTTATTATTGAAAGCACTTTTTCTTCGCTTGCCAAAATTGAGTTAAGTTCTTCAATAAGTTTTTCAAGTTCTCTATATTCTTCATTAAGTTTTTCAACTTCCAAACTTGTAAGTTTGCTTAACTTCATTTCCAAAATCGCATTTGCTTGGATGTCGTCAAGTTCAAAGTTTTGAATAAGTTTTGTTTTTGCATCGTCTTTATCGTCTGCTTCTTTTATTATCTTGATAACTTCATCAATGTGTGCAAGTGCAATAACAAGACCTTGAACAATGTGCATTCTTTCTTCTGCTTTCTTTAGGTCAAATTTTGTCTTTCTTATCAAAACATCTTTTTGGTGTTCAAGATAGTAATACAAAACTTCTTTTAGGTTAAGGACTTTTGGTTCACGATTAACAAGTGCAAGCATAATAATGCCTTCACTTTGTTGAAGCATTGTCTTTTTGTAAAGCATATTGAGAACAACTTGAGCGTTTGCATCTTTCTTTATATCAACAACAACTCTAAGCCCATCTCTGTCACTTTCTTCTTTGATATCGCTTATGCCTTCAATCTTTTTGTCTTTTACAAGGTCAGCCATTTGCATAATAAAGCGGGCTTTGTTTACTCCATATGGTAATTCAGAAATAACAATTCTAAATCTACCATTTTCGCTTTCTTCAATCTCTGCCTTACCACGAACAATTATGCTACCACGTCCCGTTGTGTAGGCTTGACGAATTGCATTTCTTCCCATTATTATTCCACCAGTTGGAAAATCTGGAGCTGGAATATAATTCATAAGTTCTTCAACAGTTATGTCAGGATTGTCAATAAGTGCTTCAACGCCATTGATTACTTCTGTTAGGTTGTGTGGTGGGATATTTGTTGCCATACCAACGGCAATACCATCTGCACCATTTACAAGCAAGTTAGGGAATTTGCAAGGCAAAACTCTTGGTTGCATAAGTGTATCATCAAAGTTCGGATACATATCAACAGTTTCTTTGTCGATATCTTCAAGCATATATTCACTAATCTTGCTTAATCTTGCTTCTGTGTAACGCATAGCGGCAGGACTGTCGCCATCAATTGAACCAAAGTTACCGTGACCATCTACAAGTGGATATCTTATTGAAAAGTCTTGGGCAAGACGAACCAATGCATCATATACACTGCTATCGCCATGTGGGTGATATTTACCCATAACTTCACCGACAATTCTTGCACATTTCTTGTATGGCTTGTCACTAAAATTCCCAAGTTCGCCCATAGAATAAAGTATTCTTCTATGAACAGGTTTAAGTCCATCCCTTACATCTGGAATGGCACGAGATACGTTTACTGCCATTGCATAAGAGATAAACGATTTTTTTAATTCATCAGTTGCTTCAACTTGCATAACTTTTGTGTTTGCAAACAACTCATGAAGTTCTTTTTTCTTTTCTTCCATATTTTCACCTTTAACTTAATTTTTACTATACATCAAGGTCTTCAACCAATGTTGCATTTTCTTCAATAAATTGTCTACGAAGGTCAACATCTTCGCCCATCAACTTGTTAAACATTGCATCTGCTTCAACAGCATCTTTCATTGTTATTTGAATAAGTATTCTGTGTTCTGGGTTCATTGTTGTTTCCCAAAGTTGTTCTGGGTTCATTTCGCCTAGACCTTTGTATCTTTGGATTGTGATACCTTTTCTTCCATATTTTGTTAGGTTTTCTTCAAGTTCTTCATCACTATAGAAATACATTTCGTCTTTGCCACGAACAAGTTTGTATAGTGGTGGCATTGCTGAATAAACATAACCTTTTTCAATCAGTGGACGCATAAATCTAAAGAAGAATGTTAAAAGCAAAATTCTAATGTGTGAGCCATCGACATCGGCATCGGTCATACAAATAATTTTTTTGTATCTTAATTTATCTTCATTAAAATCGTCTTGGATACCTGCACCAAATGCTGTTATCATACTCTTTATTTCATTGTTTTCCAAAATGTGATTAAGTCTTGCTTTTTCAACATTTAAGATTTTACCACGAAGTGGCAATATTGCTTGGAATCTTCTATCTCTTCCTTGTTTTGCACTGCCACCAGCCGAATCTCCCTCGACAAGATATATTTCGCAATGTGTTGGGTCTTTTTCTGTGCAATCGGCAAGTTTTCCCGGAAGAGTTGTACTTTCAAGAACACCTTTTCTTCTTGTTGACTCTCTTGCAAGTCTTGCAGCCTCTCTTGCTCTTTGAGCAGTTATGCTTTTTAGAACCAACTCTCTTCCAAGTGCCGGGTTTTCTTCCAAGAAATCTCCAAAACCTTCAGTCATAGCTTTTTCAACTTCAGTTCTCATTTCACTGTTGCCAAGTTTTGTTTTTGTTTGACCTTCAAATTGTGGATTCATAAGTTTTACAGAAATAACTGCTGTTAATCCTTCTCTGCAATCATCTCCAGAAAGTTTTTCATTTTCTTTTAAGATTTTGTTCTTTTGGGCGAAGTCATTTATAACTTTTGTAAGTGAGTTTTTGAACCCAACAAGATGAGTTCCACCTTCTTCTGTGTTAATGTTGTTTGCATATGTGTGGATTATTTCATTGTACCCATCATTATATTGGAAAGCAACTTCAACTTCGCTTGTTGCAGAGATTTTGTTGAAATATACAGGATGTGGGAATAATGGATTTTTGTTGATATTAAGATAGTCAACAAACTCAATAATTCCACCCTTAAATTCAAAAACATCTTTCTTTTCTTTTCCTGCTCTTTTATCTTCCAAAGAAATTACAATTCCTTTGTTCAAAAAGGCAATTTCACGAAATCTATTTTTGATTGTTTCATAATCAAACTCAACAGTTTCAAAAATTGTATCATCAGGAAGGAATGTTACAGTTGTTCCTCTTCTGTCACTTGGTTCCATTTTCTTTAGTGGAGCATCTGCCTTGCCACGACTAAATTGCATATAAAAGTGGTAACCATTTTGATAAACATCAACTTTAAGCCATTTTGAAAGAGCATTAACACAACTTACGCCAACGCCATGAAGTCCACCAGAGATTTTGTATCCACTGCCCCCGAACTTTCCACCAGCGTGAAGTTTTGTTAAAACAACCTCAACAGCACTTTTGCCTTCTTTTTCAATAATTCCTGTTGGGATTCCACGACCATTATCTGCAACGCTGCATGAACCGTCGTCGTTGAGAGTTACTTCAATATGTGTACAATATCCAGCAAGTGCTTCATCAATACTGTTGTCAACAACTTCGGTAATAAGATGATGAAGTCCTCTTGTGTCGGTTGAGCCAATGTACATACCTGGTCTTTTTCTAACAGGTTCTAGCCCTTCCAAAACCTGAATATCCGATTGGTCATATTTTTCGCTCTTGGTTAGGTCTAATTCTTCTTCCATTTTGTTCTCCTAATTATAAATTTTGCAAATATAATTTGATATATATTTTTTTGTTTAATATATATATAAATATATACTTATAGTATTATAACATACTATAGTTTATAAATAAAGTAAAAAGTCAAAATTTATAGCAAAAAAGGCTATATGCGTGGCGATAAATTTGTCACCTATTGCAAATAAATATAGTTTGTGATAAAATATGCTTACAAAGGGTAAATATGGATAATCCGGATTTAAAATTTATTAAAAAGCATTATGGCGAACATTTTGCAAAATTGTGTAGAAAATGGTTTTCAAGCGTTTTGGAATATCCCGGGATGCTGAAAAATATTATTACAACAACATTCGATGAAGTCCATTCGCTTTATGAAGATGTCCTTTATCAAGAGGAAGAATTTGTAAGTTACATTCTTGATATTGCAAATGCTCAAATTTTAAAAACAAAAAATATCGAAACAAAGCAAGAGAAATCACCCGAAGAAATATTGGATGAGGCTGGATATATTCTTTATCCAGAATGTCAGACAGAAGAAGAAATACAGTCTTTTAGAAAATATTATCAAGAAGATGAAGAGTTGTGTACATTTTACAGTCAAAGGCTCTGCACTTGTAGAGTTTGGTTTGCTGTTAAAAAAGATGTGGGCACAATTAAAAGGGAAGATTTTGAATATCCAGAAAGACAAGACAAATATGGAACAAGTGTTATTAGTATTCAATTTTCAAAAGGAAGACGCAATGTTTTGTCAATAAAAAACAGATATAATCATACTGTCAGCAACCCAGATGCAACTTTTAGTAACAATCTTGACAACATTGCCCCTGGGCTTACCGATTCCTTTATAAAAAAATTTCATATAGAAAATTATACAAGAAGCACTTCGGAAACTTCTTTTGGGCTTTTGGGATATATGCAAGGAAGTGATGGAAAGTTTTATAAAAAACTGCCACATAACAATTGGGGAAGTTACATCCTTTGTGAAAATAACATTATATTAAGGGGCGAAAGACACGTTCCACAAAAATTAAACAAGAGTGAATATTTGATAGTTGACAATTACCTATTTTCACTTGGTAAAGAAAAGTATATTACTGAATTTTCCTATGGGGAACTAAAAGAAAACAATAACGCCTTTTCTCATCTTGGAAAAATTAAAGATATTACAATAACATTTAACAATGAAAAAAATAGGGTTATAACCGTAACTCCAGAATTTGGTGATAATGTGACCATTGTTGTAAATCAATCATCCACAATTATCAAATACTTTGATAACAACATAAAGGAAGCAAACTATTTTTTCCTTGGGACATCTGACAACTTGAATGAAATTAGCATACCAAATATTGAAAAAATTGGTGATGACTTTTTGTTTTATAATTACAAATTAAAAACATTATATTTACCAAAAGTAAAAACAATTGGCAATGGATTTATGTCTGCAAATGCTGAACTTGTTGATATATATATACCAAATGTTGAAAGAATTGGGCATTATTGCCTTACAAATGTAAATAAAATTGAAGAACTATTTTTGCCAAATCTTGCGTTTATTGGCAATAACTTTATGAAATATTCAAAGTTAAAAGTTGTCGACTTCCCAAAATTGGAACACATTGGCGAAAATTTCCTTCTTTATAACTTTTGTTTGGAAAAAATCAACATGCCAAGTTTAAAATATGTCGGGATTTTCTTTTTGAGTGAAATAAGTGCATCAACAGAAATAAATATCCCAAATTTAGACAGCATTACTTTTGAATATGACAAAGATAAAAAAAGAATAAAGGAATTGCAAGATTTACACAATTATGCATATAACACAAAATCCTTTACCATCGAAAGATAAAAAAATAAAACTCCGAAAAATTCGGAGTTTTTTTAATCTGTATAAATAAATAATAATCCAAGCGAAACAGCAATAAGCAAGATTAATATAACAAAGAATGTAATTTTTACAGGAGATTTTGGCATCTTTCCCGCAAGTTTCCCTGTTTGACCATTCATATATGTCAAATAATCCTTGTTTTTATATTTATATCTAACTTGATATATTGGCAAAATGCAATAATCATATTTTTCATCACTAAAAATTGTTTTTTGTGAATAACTAACAACACTTGAATATGAATATTGTGACAAAATTTGGTTCTTTATTACCTTTTCCATCATTGCGTCAGCAATTTTTTTACAATTAGTTAAACTATTATCATAGTATTCAACACTATATCCCAAAATAAAATCTGGTGTAAATTTTACTAGTTCGGCAGTTGAAAATGGTTTTAGTTTGTCAAATATATCTTGTGTTAGGTGTGAACTTGTTTCCACAATAACATCTCTTTGATTTGTGTTTTTTTGACCTGATATATTTTGATATGTAGTGCTTGTTTGAGTTTTGCCATTAACAACTACTGTTGTTGTGTAAGCAAGAACACCTTTGTATGTCGTAAATGTTTTTGCATCAAAAGAAAAACATGGAACATACACACCGGCGATATTATCATCTGGTGGGGCTTTTTTAAATTCATTTGGCAAAAACCATTTCTTTTTTACTCTTTGTTTATATAACCTACATGCCTCTTCCTTTGAATATTTGAAAGGAATTATTGCATCAGGTTTCAGACTTGGCATTTCCTTTTCTTCTGCAACATAACTACTGCCACAGTATGGGCACTTTTTTGCAACTTCCAATTTGTTTAAAATAACATTTGCACCACAATTTGAGCATTTAAAAACTTTGCTCTCTGTTGCAAAATTGTTATAGGCTTCCATATCTTCAGCATTTTCAACATAATTATGTTTATCTATGTTAAAGTCATAATCTAGCTTTGTTACATTTTGACAAAATTGGCATTTAAGCCCTTTATCTTTGGGCGAAAATGCCATATTGCCACCACAAGATGCACACTTTTTGCCTTGTCTTGTTAGTTCTTTTTCATCCATTAAATTTTATTTCCACATTCTGGGCAAAATTTTGCACCCTTTTTGAGTTCTGCACCGCATTTTGCACAAACATTTTTGTTTACAACTTTTGTGCCACACTCTGGGCAGAATTTTGCACCTTTGTTTAATTCTGCACCACAGTTACTGCAAGTAAGCACTTGGCTTGCACCACATTCTGGGCAGAATTTTGCTCCTTCTTTTATTTTTGCACCACAGTTATTACATTCAACAAGTTTTGCTTTTGGTTTGTTTTCTGTTGCAACACTTCCCGCAAAAACATTGCCAATTGTTGCACCAGCACCAAGACCAACACCAAGACCAGCCAAGTTTCCGCCATTTGGATTGTTTGCAGCATCTTTGATTGCTTGCGCTGTTTGATATTGTGTGAATGTTCCCATCTTGTCTTCCAAAACGCCAAGTTTTGTTCTTTCGTCAAGAGCTTTTTCAACTTCTTCTGGAAGTGAGATATTTTCTATAACCAAACTGCAAAGTTTGAGTCCAAGTTTTTGGAATGGTTCTTGTGACATTTCCAAAACTTTTCCTGAAAATTCACGATAGTTTGCAGCAAGGTCAAGTGCTGAAATTTTGCTTTCTGCAATTGAGTCTGTTATTGATTCAATGAGCATTGGTTTGATTTGGTCTGCAACATCACTAACTGTGTACACTGCATTTGTTCCAAAAACTTCTTTCATAAACACTTTTGCATCATCAACTTTGAATGAATAAACACCAAAGCCACGAAGTCTAACTGTTCCAAACTCATTGTCACGCATCATAATTGGGTTTTGTGTTCCCCATTTTTGACCTACAAATTGTTTTGTGTTTACATAGTAAACTTCGGCTTTGATTGGACTTTCAAATCCTGTTGGAAGAGATAATGCCTTTGTTAAGAAAGGAATATTCTCTGTTGAAAGTTTGTATGTTCCTGGCATAAATACATCTTGAATTGTGCCCTTATGAACAAATATTGCCACTTGCGATTCTCTTACAACAAGCGTTGAACTTGTCATTATTTCATCACGATCTTTTAATGGAAAACGGTATACAATTGTTTCTTTTGAATCGTCTTTCCATTCAATAACTTTTAGAAGTTGTTTTTTTACAAAATTAAATAACCCCATATTTTTCTCCTTATAAATTTATTATATATAATAAAATATTATGCGTTTTATGTCAAGAAAAACAATGCTAATTGTATAACTTTGTCTTACTTTTTAAATGTATTTTCTCTATCTTGACAATTTTGATTTTTATTGGCATTTTCTTTGGTATTTTTGTTTAAGTTTAGTTTATGTAAATTAACACCTTTTTTTAGGTTATTCTGTTTTACATTCTTTATAAACTCATCAATTTTGCAAATTGCATATGCACCTTCTCTTAGGTGTGGATAATTGATGATAAAATCGTGTCCCAAATGTTTCCCTGTTGTAAATATATAGTGGTCCACAGCCAAATCTAAATCTTTTGCCACTTTACAAAACTTGTCTGCCTGCATTTTTATGAAATCATTATTTGCTGAAAAGACGATTGTTGGCGGAAAGTTTGATGTAATGGTATCAGTAACACTGCATATTTTTGATACTTTGTTTAAATCTTTACCATAAATAACCCTTTTATACCCATTTTTAAGCCAAGGGAAATTAAGGAAGTTAAAAGATGTGAAAGTCGGACTATTTAGGATGCAACCTTTTATTTTTGCACCACCACAAAGACCCAAGTCATATTTTAAAATTTCGCTTGTTTGAGCATTTGCAACAAGTGATGCGATATGCCCACCGGCACTATCTCCACTAATAAAAAAGTTATCAAAATCTATCATTTTTTTATATTTTTTATCTTCCGAAATATATTTTAACAAATCAAACGCTTCTTCAACCGGTTTTGGAAATGGTTCTTTTTGAGAATTTGTGTATTCCATATTTATAACAAGATATCCAATGCTTGCAAGAATCATTGCATACAATGCATTTTGTTCTTTTGAACCTGTAACATATCCACCGCCATGAATATTTAAAATTGTTGTAAACTTTTTTGCCTTTTCATCTATTGGGTAATAAACATCAAAAGTATTCTCTGGATTTTTGCCATATGATATATTTTTTTTAATGTTTATATTATTGGGTGTTTCAGATTCTTTAAACTTATCTCTTATGGCACTATAATATTTTTGAAAAGACTCAAATATTTTGCAATATAGATTTTCAAAAATCATACTTCTTCCTCGCTTTTCACTTCACCATTTTCAATTTCTATTTTATTGCATTGCACATTATAATTAAACGAAGTGCAAGTTATAAGTGTTTGACCATTTTTGCAATATGCAAGCAATCTATTTTTTCTATCATCATCAAGTTCACTTAACACATCATCCAAAAGCAAAACTGGTTTTGTGTTGATTTGATTCTTTATTATATCAAGTTCTGCAAGTTTTAGCGACAAAGCACAAGTTCTTTGCTGACCTTGCGAACCATATGTTCTTACATCAATATCATTTATTGTCACTTTTATGTCATCTCTGTGTGGTCCATAACTTGTGTATCCAAGTGCCAAATCTTTGTCAAGGTTTCTTTCCAAATGTTTGATTATATCTTCTTCGGTTTTTTCTTCAATCCCAACATATTCAAGCCCCAACTTTTCTTTGTTATCGGTTAGATACGAATGTGCTTTCCTCGCAAAAGGAGCAAGCATATACACAAAATTTTGGCGATATTTTGCAATTTTTAACGAACAATTTGCAAGTTGAGTGTTCCAAATCTTCATGATGTCAACAAGATCTTCTCGCTTTAGGTTCATTTTTAGTTGTTTGTTTCTGTTTTGCAAAATTTGGTTATATCTATTCAACAGATAAAAATATTGTTTATTTGTTTGTGAAATATCAATGTCCATAAATCTCCGTCTATCTTCTGGGCTTTCTTTGATTAGTTTTAGTTCGTCTGGGGAGAAAAATACACCATTAAATTCGCCCAAAAGTTCACTTATTTTTTTAATTGGCACGCCGTTTATTTTTATTGTTTTTTTATCTTTTCTTGAAAAAATTATTTCAACAATACTATTCCCTATTTCTTTTTTTACAAAAAGTTTTATCTTTGCAAACTCACTATCTTTGTTTATTACTTCTTTTTCCCTTGATGCTCTAAAACTTTTCCCAACAACGCAAAAATACACAGCTTCCAATAAATTGGTTTTCCCCTGTGCATTTTTTCCACATATAACATTTAACCCGTCTTTGAAATCAATTTCGCATTGTTTGTAATTACGATACGAAAATAATTGTAATTTTGTTATCTCCATTTGTATATTCCCAAAAATTGCATAACCACTTGCCAAATTCTTGGCTCGTTTCTATGAATAAGATAAACGACCTTGGCAACCATACGATCTGCTTTCATAGCGCCATAATCAAAACAATCATATGATGTTCGTCGATTGTCGCCGGCATAGAATATTTCGCCTTCGTTTACATGATAATATTTGTTACCATTTTCATCGGTCAATATTTTGCTTGCTGGTATATATTCAAGTCTACCTTCCCCACCACCATGTGGAAGCACTGACCAATACAATTCTTGATATGTTATTTCATATGACGATTTGTCTTTGACATAATCTTCTTCAAGTTTTTGCCATTCGCCGGTTGAATTATATTGCAAATATAATGCATATTCGCCGTTATCTTCTTTTATCATAATATTATCATTAGACATTGCAATAACTCTTTTTATTACAAGTTTATTGCTATTTTTTTTGTAAATTATAATATCGCCATAAGTCACATCTTTTGTATTTCGTGTGCCATATGCAAAATCGCCGCTGTCGTATGTTGCATTGATGAGTGGTTGCATACTTGACCCTGATATTGGATACAAAGATAGAAAAGTATTACAGTAAAATAATATGCCAAAAACAAAAATTGCCAATGCAAGCAAAAGTAGAGCTGTGCTTTTTAACATAGCTCTTGATAGCGACATTGGTTTCTTTTCATAATATTCATATTCTATTTTTTCCACATTTATCTACCTATTGAAAATCTGCAACCGCAATAATTTTGCCTATATAAATTCATCTCTCGACTGAGAACAATGCTTCTTTTGTAACCATCGTGTTTTTTGAAATCTGAATAAAGAAAAGGTATACCAACTTCTTGTGAAATTTCTTCACCAATTTTGTTGATGTGTTCGGCATTTTTGTGAGAACTAACAGTAAGTGTTGTACCAAAAAAGTCAAACCCCTTTTCTTTGGCAAAAATTGCAGTTTGTTTTAGTCTTAAGTAAAAACAGACATCACATCTTTTGCCACCTTCTTTTTCAGCTTCAAGACCTTTTACTTTTTCCAAATATTCAATTTCATCATAATTGGGACTGACCAAATTGACACCAAGATTATTTTCTATAACTATTTTTTGATTTTGTAATCTTTTTTCAAATTCTTCTTTTGGGTAAATATTGGGGTTGTAATAAAAAACTGTTATTTCAAATTTTGGTTTTAATCTTTCAATAACAGCACTACTACATGGTCCACAACAACTATGGAGCAATATTTTTTTCTTTTTGTCAAACTTTGCAATTTGCTCTTGCATAAGTTTGTCGTAATTATTTTTTAAGTCCATTTATTTCCTTTACAATATGGTCTATTATTTCATACTTACGTTGAAGGTTGTCCAAAGACAAATCTTTATCATCGCCAACAATATATGTATGAAAACAATAAACATTTTTCATAAACACAAAGAAAACATCAACAACATTAAACTCCGGTTTAATTAGCACTTTTACAATACTAAGCATTGCACTGTTTTTATCAAACACTTCCCAATGCTCTGGCTTCATACCCAATTCTTCTTGTTCTTCCTTATTGTCTTGAAGTTCCAAATAAGACTCATTAAGTTGCTTTATAAATTTGTCATCTTTGCCATAATCATACAAAGTTAGTGTGTTGAATGCACCATAAATTGTTCCAACCTTGTAACAATAAACAACTCTTGCTTCTGGAAAACTTGCAATTCCATAATTTGCATAATCTTTTGGTTCAATTTCTTGCCAACTCAATTTTTGAGTTAATTGGTTTTTAAGTTTATCTACTGTATTTTGCATATTTCCCTCTAGCAGTATTATAAATGAATTTTTGTCAAAAGACAAGTAATAAAATACATTAAAAAAGATAAACAATCAATTTTGTTTATCTTTTGTAAATTTATTCAAAACTTGAAATTGTTTTATACATATCGGCAAAATTTCCCATAACTGTTTGTCTATAGTAAGTATAACCTGCTGTGTTATCAGCTACGCACTTAAAATAAACATAATGGCTTTGCATTTTTTCGCCTTCCGAAACACTGAAAGTCATTTCTGTGTATTTTAACATCTCGCTACTATTTGTTGGTGGGTTATAGATTTTTCCGTTCAATGTTAGTGTTTGTTCTTCTGGGAAATAGAATGTAACAATATAGCCTGTCAATTTTTCAATTGGGTTTTTGTTTGTTCCAATACATTCTTCAATTCTTGACTTAAAACTTGTTCTTCCAGAAAAGAATCCTGACATAACACTTTCACGAAATGCTGATTTGTAATCTGACATCAAGTTGTTGTAAACTTCAACATCTTTGTCGTCTTCACTATCTTTTCTTCCACCTGGGAATGGTTTGTTTGAACCTGTTTGTTTTATATTGATGAAACTTGGTTCAATTGCATCTGGTGCATAGTTTGTTTTTACAACGCTTAAAGTGATTGCTGTGGCAATTAAAATTCCACAAATACAATAAATTAGAATTAACCACCATTTATTCTTTTTTGTCATCTTTTTTCTCCTTTGCACCTTTTGTGCTCTTTCTTATCAAAGTTACCTTTGGTTTTTCTTCTTTTTTCTCAACCTGTTCTTCTTGTTTTTGCTCTTCAACTTTTGATTCTTCGCTTTGCTCTTGTTGATTTTGTTCAAGTTTTTGAGAATACTCTTCTTCTATTTTTTGCTTTGCTTCCTTGTTTTCTTTCTCAACAAGGTTGTAATCGTCTTGAGAAATAATACCTTGTTTAAGATAAACTTGTGCCGTTTTTAATTTTTGGTCAAGTTCTGCAAGTTTGTCTTTCTTTTCTTTTTCTTCTCTATACTTTTGTTGTTCACTTTCAGATTGTTTTGATTTTTCTGCCATGGCTTGTTTTATTTCTTCATTTGTCTTTCCGGCAAGAATCATATCAACTTCATCTTTATAGATTGTGTCTTTTTCAAGTAAGAGTTGTGCCATTTGTTCAACGAATTTTTTATTTTTTGTCAAAATTTCTTTGGCTCTATTATAGTTATAATCCAAAATCTTTTTAACTTCGTTATCAATAAGTGATGCTGTTTCTTCGCTGTAACTCTTTCTTTCTTGATAATCTCTACCAACAAAAACTTCGCCTTCGCTTGAGAAACTCATTGCACCAAACTTATCACTCATACCCCATTCGGTAACCATTTTTCTTGCAACATTTGTTGCTCTTTGGATATCGTTGCTTGCACCAGTTGAAATGTCTTTCATAAACAATTCTTCACTGATTCTTCCACCAAACATCATTGCCATCATATCGTTGAGTTTATTTTTGCCCATATGATTATCATCATTGTCTGGTCTGCTCATTGTATATCCTGCAGCATTGCCTCTTGGGATGATTGAAACTTCTTGTACTTCTTCACAGTTTTCAAGTATTTTCCCAACAATTGCGTGTCCACTTTCGTGATATGCTGTTATAATTTTATCATTTTCGGTAACAAGTAAACTCTTCTTTTGTGGTCCCATTATAACTTTGTTGATACCTTCTTGAATATCTTGCATTGTTATTTGAGATCTACCGGTTCTTGCTGCCAAGATTGCTGCTTCATTAAGCATATTTTCTATATCTGCACCAGTAAAGCCTGTTGTCATTCTTGCAAGAGTTTGGAAATCTACATCACTTGCAAGTGGTTTGTTTCTTGCGTGAATTTTTATAATTCCTTCCCTGCCTTTTACATCTGGTGGGTTAACATATATTTGTCTGTCAAATCTACCTGGACGCATAAGTGCTGGATCAAGGACATCACTTCTGTTTGTTGCGGCAAGAACAATAATTCCTTCGTTTGCTTCAAAGCCGTCCATTTCCACAAGCAATTGGTTTAGAGTTTGTTCTCTTTCATCATTTCCACCACCAAGGCCTGCACCTCTTTGACGACCTACTGCATCAATTTCATCAATAAATACAATACATGGCTGACATTTTTTTGCTTGTTCAAACAAATCTCTTACTCTGCTTGCACCAACACCAACAAACATCTCAACAAAATCACTACCACTGATTTCCAAGAATGGAACATTGCTTTCCCCTGCAACTGCACGAGCAAGTAAGGTTTTCCCTGTTCCTGGTTGACCAACAAGCAAAACGCCTTTTGGGACTCTTGCACCAAGTTCTGTGAACTTTTGTGGATGCTTTAAGAATTCAACAATTTCTTGAAGTTCTGCTTTTTCTTCATCGGCACCTGCAATATCTGAAAATCTAACTTTTATATTAGATGTCATTCTTGCACGATTTTTACCAAAACTCATTGCACTGTTATTTGATTTTGAGAACATCTTAAACACAAACACAAGTGCCAAAACACCAAGGCCGATATACAAGATTGGGAATAATGTGTCAAGCCAACTTGCTCTTGTTGCTGGTGCTTCGTATGAAATTCTTTGTTCTTCGGTTTTGCCCTCATTGTATGCATTTATCTTTATTACGATTTGTTCTTTTACTTCTGATGTGTATTCAATGTAGTAGTCAGCTGTGTTTGGGAATTTTTTTCTATTTTCGCCCTTTACACTACTTTTTGACTCAATAAGCAAAACTCTTGCTTCGCCATCATAGAAATATATGCTTGCAACATTTCCGCTATCAATATCTGAATTGATTGCCGAAATATCTTTCTTCGCGAGTTGTGGAGAAAGATTTGTGAACGAAAAAACAATTAAAAGTGCAAGCAATAGTAATATCAAAATATAAGAAAAATTTAATCCTGCTTTCTTTTTATTATTCAAAATTTTAACCTCCGTCTAGTTTGTCTAATAATACTGTATTGTATGCAAAAAAAATACAACACAAATACTTTGCATTGTATTTTAACATAAACAAACCGACTTTTGCAACTAACTTGCAAACTTTTATTTTTATAAAAGTAAGATATATTATCTTAAATGCGAAAAATTTGTCACTAAGGCTTACACCATTAAATCAAATTTTATTTATATCAATTGCGTAAAAAGAGTTGTTTTTTACAATTATAGCGCTATTAAACCTATTTCTTCTAATTTCCCATGCACATTTTTTTGCAAAGCACTTTGCAAAATATTTTTCCTTTCGAGTTGGTTTTCCACCCCTTTGTATGTATCCAATCGTACTAATTTTTACATCGGTATTTAACTGTTCTTGAATATATTGTTTCAGTTCTTCAACATTTAACAAATCTTCTCTTACAATCACAATTGGTGCATCTTTTGTTGATTGTTTTAATGCTTCCAAACATTTTTCCTTTGTGCAATATTCATCCGTAAAGACATAATCAGCATCAACACTTTCGGCTACCTTAATTGCAATTTGTGGACACTTTCTGCCCATAACTTGATATATGCAAGTTCTGTTAAATGACTGCATAGTGTCATTCACTTGTTTTACAAAATCAATTGAATTTTGGCACGCAGTGTCAAACCCAATACAGTAATCAGTGCCGGCGAGATCGTTATCTATTGTACAAGGAACAAACATTACGTCCATTCCTCTATCGCTAATTTCTTTCAGGCCTTTAAGCGAGCCATTCCCACCCATAACAACAAGGCAGTCTATACTATATTTTTGCAAGGTTTTTATTGCATCATCAATACCTTCACCTGTTTCAAATTCTGGACATCTTGATGTTTTTATGCAAATACCACCTTTATTTTTGTTTTTTCTTAAAAAGTTTAGGTCAAATGGAACTATTTTGTCATAAATAAGACCTTTGTATCCCTGACTGAAAAGAGTTATTTTGTTTTTTATATGCAACCAAAAGCAAAAGCCATAAAGAAATGCATTCATTCCAACGCCATCTCCACCACTTGCCAAAATGCCTATATTCATAATTTACTCCTTTTTATCGTCAATCAAAACAACATTTTCTTCACCCAAAATGCCAATAAGTTCATTTACCAAGTGATTATTGCCATTAACTTCATTTGGCAATCTGTATGCCTTGTTGTCGCTTGTGCATCTTACCATAACCGGACAATCGCCTTGATATAAAGACAATATCAAATTCACTTTGTCTGCGAGTTTTTGGTCTTTTAGGTCATATTTTAGGTAAAGTCGTTTGTTTGATACTTGCTCTTTTACCTCTTCTTTCATTTCGCTTATTCTTTCAATCAATATAACCGGATCTTTGCCCGGACGAACGGAGAATCTTCCACCAATTTGAACAATTTTATCTTCTTCAAGCAAGTCTTTATATTTTTCATAAATTTTTGGAACGGCCATTGCCGAATATGTACCATACAAATCTTCAATTTGCAGAATACTCATTGGTTTGTTTGTGGTTTTTACAAGTATTCTTCTTGTTTCGGTTATAATTCCCCCACAATTAACAATTGCACCATCTTCAAGTTCATATTGTTCAACTTGATTCTCTTCTGCATCAACATCTTCTTCTGCCATATCTTCATTTTTGGCAATCATTGAACTTTTGAAATTGAAATTATCCCATCTTGATGCAAAATTTTGCAAAGGGTGTCCCGACATATACACACCCATTATCTCTTTTTCAAGTTTGAGTTTTGTTTCTTTGTTAAATTCTTTTATATGAGGAACTGTTACTTTGTCCATTTCTTTTGTTTCAACTTTAAAGTTGTCAAAAAGAGAGAATTGTCCACTTTGTCTATTTTTCTTGTCGGTTGCGACTTTGTTTATCACATCGTCAAAAATCGCCATCAATTGGCTTCTATACAAATGGAAACAATCAAAAGCACCACTAAGTATCAAACTTTCCATACTCTTTTTGTTTACAACACCTGTATCATAAAGTCTTTCAACAAAATCTCTTAGGTCTTTAAACTCGCCGTTTTTCTTGCGTTCGTTTATCATAACGTCAATAGCATTAACACCAACGCCTTTAAGTCCACTTAACCCATATCTTATTTTGCCATTCTCAATTGAAAAATATGTTGTACTTTTGTTGATATCTGGAATCAAAACATCAATCCCTTCACTTCTTGCATAAGCCACATATCTTTTGATTTCATCTGCATTTGTGATACGGTTGTTTATAATCGCTGTCAAAAATTCAACTTCGTAATAACATTTAAGGTATGCTGTTTGGTAAGTGAGCATTGCATATGCAGTTGCGTGAGATTTATTGAAGGCGTATTGAGCAAAGGTTTCCATTTCGGAGAACACCTTTTCGGCAGTTTCCTTTGGTATTCCAAGTTTAATTGCACCTGGAATAGAGTGTTTGCCTGTTGGGTCTTCCCAACCATTTATGAACTTTTCCCTTTCATGTGCCATTTTTTCAACTTTCTTTTTACCCATAATCCTACGCACATTATCAGCTTGTCCAAGGCTATATCCCCCCATAATTTGGCAAATTTGCATAACTTGCTCTTGGTAAACAATGCAACCATATGTGACTTTTAGCACATCTTTAATACACTCATGTGGATATTCTACCTTGTCGGGATTAAACTTGTTTCTTACATAGGTTGGAATACTATCCATTGGCCCCGGTCTGTATAGTGACACACCGGCGATAATATCTTCAAGGCTACTTGGTTTAAGGTCTTTCATAAACTTTTTAAACCCACCACTTTCAAGTTGGAATATTGCTTCCGTTTTGCCTTGTCCAATCATATCATAGACATTTTTATCATCATAACCGATTTTATCAAAGTCTATTTCCACATTATGTTGTTCTTTAACAAATTGCAAAGCTTTGTCTATATCAGTCAAAGTGTTAAGCCCCAAAAAGTCCATTTTTAAAAGTCCAAGAGATTCAAGGTCAACTGCTTCATATTGTGTTGTGATATCTTCGCCATTTCTTGATTGTGGAACAAACTCATCAACCGGTTGTGGTGCAATAAGAACACCACAAGCATGCATTGATGTGTTTCTTGGGAAACCTTCAACTTTTATTGCAACATCAATAACATGTCGTAAGTCATAGTCGTTATCATATATTTCTCGAAGTTCTGGAACAATATACTTATCATTTTCTGGCTTACCTGTCTTTCCAAAATAATATGCAAGAACAGGCGGTTTTTTTATGCCTTCTGGCAATCTGTTTGGAATAAGTTTTGTAATCTTGTCTGTTTGTGAATATGGTATTTGCAAAACTCTTCCAACATCCTTTATGGCGTTTTTGGCTTGCATTTTACCAAAAGTGATAATGTATGAAACATTTTCTGGATGATATTTTCTTTTTGCGTACTCAATAACTTCGCCCCTACGTTCCTTATCAAAGTCAACGTCAAAGTCGGGCATGGAAACTCTTTCACGATTGATAAATCTTTCAAAGAATAGTGCATACTTAAGTGGGTCAACTTTGGTTATTCCCATAAGATATGCAACAATACTACCTGCACCACTTCCACGTCCAGGACCAACCGAAATGCCATTTTCCTTTGCCCAGTTGATATAATCCCAAACAACAAGGAAGTATTCAACAAAGCCCATTTCGTGAATGGTTGTAAGTTCATACTCAACTCTATCATAAACTTCTTTTGTCGCATTTGGATATTTTTTGGGTAAATTGTCATACGTCAACTTTTTCATATATTCAAAAGTTGTCATTCCATTTTCTGGAACATATGGTGGAATAAAGTTTTCGTTTGCAGGAAGAACATATTTTTCTTCAAGTCCCATTTCGCCATGGACTTTTCTTTTTATCACAACATCACATTTGTCAGCAATTTCCAAAGTTGTTTTTAGTGCATCTTCAAAGCCAACAAATGCTTCTTTCATTTCGTCATAAGTTTTGAAATATAATTCTTGTGTTGAGAACTTAAATCTATCTGGGTCGTTTTGTGTTTTACCCATTTGAACGCACATCAAGATATCTTGAATTTCGGCATCATCTTTTGTTAGATAGTGACAGTCATTTGTTGCAACAAGTTTTATTCCCGTTTTTTTGCTTATTTCACTAAGCCCCAACATAATTTCCTTGTCTTCTGGGAAGTTATGATTTTGTATTTCAAGATAAAAATCGCCCGGTGCAAACATAGAATTCAAATACAAGGCAAACTTTTCTGCATCTTCTTTTCTATGCTCCAAAATTAACTGCTGGACTCTACCAAACAAACAACCTGAAAGACAAATTAGCCCTTCGCTATATTTCTCCAAAGTTTTGTAATCAATTCTTGGTTTGTAATAATATCCGTCAACAAAGGCAATTGTGTTGAGTTTTAGCATATTTTTATAACCAGTATTATTTTTTGCCAAAATAATCAAGTGGTCATATTTTGATTTGCCCTGTTTTACTGTTAGGTCATCACACATATAAAATTCGCAACCAATAATCGGTTTTATTCCAGCACCAAGGCAAGCAGTATAGAACTGCAAAGCCCCATACATATTTCCATGGTCTGTTATGGCAACTGCCTTCCATCCCCTATTTTTTGTTTCTTTTACAAGGTCACCAACTCTTATTGCACCATCAAGCAAACTAAATTCTGTATGGTTATGAAGGTGTACAAATTGTTCCATTATTTCTCCTTTACTTTGTCCGCAATTTTTATTAGTTTGTTAAGTCTATAATTTAAAGCACTTTTTGTTATTGGAAAACCGGCCAGACGAATAAGTTCGTCAAGACTTTCTTCTGGGTTTGCCATTCGTAGCAGTGCCACATTTTGCAAGTCTTGAGGCAATTCTTCTAAGCCAATTTTTGTTATTATTGTTGATATTGCATCGTTTTGTCTAAAGCTTGCATCAACTGTTTTGGCAATGTTTGCATTGACGCAATTTGTTTGCCTATTCACTTTGTTTCTTAATTCTCTTACTGCAATTTCGTTTTGAAGAGAGAACACACAATTGTATGCACCAATAAGCGCCAAAATATTGCTTACTTCATTTGCGTCTTTGACATACAAAATATACAAGTTCTTACGCTTTACAATTTTTGCATAAATTTCAAATTGAGTTAAAACATCTTTTAAGCCTTCCAAAAATTGTTCATTTTTTGATGCAAACTCCATATGGTAACCGGTTGACAGCCTATCTTGTTTGTTTATCTTTATGCTTGAAGTTCCACATCCAACAAACACACCACTCACAAAGTGTTTTAGGTTATCTTGCTCCTTCAAAAAATATTCGTCAATTTTGTATCTTCTTACAAGTTTTTCATCTTTAATGGCAATACATCCAGTGTCCATCAATATTTGGCAAGCAAGTGATGATTCAAAAGTTAATTTAAAGTAATCTTCTTTTTTTATTTGATAACTTTTGCACACTTCAACTTGTGCACTTTTGCCGTACATTCTTTTTATTATTTCGTTTACATATGGTGCAAGATTTTCCAAATCGGTGTTTAGGGTTAAATTTACTTCTGGTTCAAGCGTAATATTTGCCGAACTTGAAAAAAGACCACTTAAAAAAGCAAGACAACTATAATCGTCTTCAATTGTCTTACTTAATATTTCATTTTTAACGTCTTTTGAAAAACTCACTTTCCTACCTTTGGTTTTATTTCTATTTGTTTGCCATAGTTGGCAATTCTATCAAAATCAATGCCACATTTTATTGCAAAATTTAGAGGTTTGTCCACTTCGCCAACTCTGCTTGCGCTGTGTGCATCGCTATCTATGGTTATTTTTGCACCATTATTTATTACTGTTTGAATGTCTTTGCATGTGTAGGCAATTCGCTTGCCATTTATCTCAAGGTGTGTGCCGGTTTTTTGGGCGTGCTTTGATAGTTCATCAAAGTCAACTGCCATACCAACCCCCGGATGAGATATTATATCTATTGGATACTTGTCCATTGCCATCATAAGTGCAAGAGTGTTTCTTTGTTTTGTTTTTTTGCCCTTTCTTCCAAGTAAATTTGGAACATAAAATTTCCAAAATTCCTTTACGCTTTTTGCTTTCGCAAACTTGTGAAAGCCAACAACAATCAAATCAAACATTTCAACTTCTTCTTTTGTTAAGTCAACATCTCCTTGACTTGATATTATATTTGCCTCTATTCCAAGATAAATTTTTACGCCTGTTAATTTTTCAGCGTAATCAATCTCTTCTCTCATTCTTTTTATATTCTTTTTTTGAAGTCCATACAATTTATGGTTAAAACCATGCTCGGTTATTGCAATTTCCTTTAATCCTTTTTTTTGTGCAATAAGAGCATTTTCAAGTATTGTACCTGTTGCGTGCATTGCATTATGCTTTCCACTTGAATAAATTGTATGTGTGTGATAATCTCCGTATAAAATCATTTTTTATCTCCAACAAAAATTACTTCTTCTTCAAGCCAAACCCCACAACTTTCATACACCTTGTTTTTTACAAGTGTAATCAAGTCCTTTACGTCTTGCATTGTTGCATTATTTTGATTGATAATAAAATTACCATGCAATGTGGAAATTTGTGCCCCATTTATTTTAACACCTTTTAACCCCAGATTGTCAATTATTTTGCCAGCAATTATTCCATTTGTTTTTTTGAATGTACTTCCAAAATTATAAGTTTCAAGTGGTTGAGATATTTTTCTTTTAGAAAAATATTCTTCGCACTTTTTTTCTATTTCGTTTTTGTTGCCCATTTTTAATTTTAGCCATACTTTTAAAACGACATAGCTCTTTTGACTAATAGCACTTTTCCTGTAAGAAAAATTCAAGTCTTTTCCTTTTACTACCCTTATTTTTTTGCCATCATACACCTGAACTTTTTGGACAAAACTACCTATGTCCCCACCATACGCACCGGCATTCATATACATTGCTCCCCCAACTGTTCCTGGAATACCATAACTAAATTCAAGACCAGCCAAGGCGTTTTGAATTAAAAAACGATTAAGTGTGAAAAGATTTACACCACACATTGCACAAACTATGTTTTTTCTTTTTGTAATTTGCTTCAATTTTTTTGTGCAAATCACAACTCCACAAAAACCATTATCTGAAAAAACAACTTTTGTACCATTCCCTAAAATATAGTAAGCAACATCATTTTGCTTGCAAAATTTTATAATTTTAACAAACTCCTTAATTGTCTTTGGCTCGACAAAATATTTTGCATTTCCACCAATTCTTATTGAGTTATGCTTGCTCAAATCTTCATTTTTTATTGCGTTAAATTTTATAAAAAAACAACCGATGCTTATTTTGTTTTTTGATTTTTTGAATATTATACCCATATAAAATTATATGTTTTTATGTAAAAATAGTTGAAAAATATAGATTTTTTAGAAAAAAACAAGGGAATTTTATATATTCTCTTGTTTTTTACAATTCTTATTTTAACTTTCAAAACAAAATTTATACAAGTCATCTATCACATCTTTCACTCTTGTGCTTTTTAAGTTAAAATTTTTTTGTTCAAGTAATTTTGCATATTCCTTTATTGTAGGTCTAATTAAGTCACACAAATTATTGCAATTTATATGATTGAGTGTTGCGACATCTTCCATTAACTTTTTTGTTATTTTATGGATACCCAATTTTTTTATTTCAAATATCAATGTCTTTATATAAAGTGAATAGGTGCTGTTTACAACAACACCTAATTCGTTAAATTTATCATTTATTTTTTGCAAGCATTTTTCTGTGTTAAATTTGTAAACAGGACTGTAAAACAATTTTGAGAAAAAGAAATCTTCTATCCTATGGTACAAAATCACTTTATTCAAATTGTATATATTGCTATCTTTTATATAAAATATTTTGTTTTTATGCTCATCTGAAATGTGTCTGCTTATATCTTCAAACTTTTCCACCCATTCCACCAAAACAGCATTTACCCCATCGTGGAATTTGTTTAACATATCAAAAAGATTTCTTGATGCAACAATTTCAATCCCGTTTTTTAAAGACACTTGCCTTAAGTTATAAAGCATACAATAGTTATCTTTTGACAAAAATATGCATTCTTTGTCCATTTTTACAAATTCATCCCATTATCAACAACATATGAAATTTGTTGTGATTTTGTATTTTGCTTTGCTTGATTCTTTTCGAATGTTGTATTTGCCCAATCATAAAGGTCACCAGTTAGTTCATGAGTTTCGAAATTTTCCAATATTCTGTTCGATAATTCTTGAAGTTTTACTGTGTAATTTGCAGATTTTGATGCTTTTTTATCTTTAATTCCGCAACCTATTGAACTTGTTAAATATTTTACATCGTCACCATTTGTTAATCTATATGTTCCAAAAATAGTAAATTCACGATCTCCCTCGTCTACAACTTCACTTGAAACAACTTCAAAAGCATAACCTTTCTCTCTATATTCTTCCATTAGTCCAATATATTTGTTTGATTTTATAAAGTATTCTGCAGAGTTATATTCTGAACGTTTGAATAGTGATAAATCAGATTCCATCATTTCTGTATTCATTGCGTCAGTAAGTGTACTTATATCGCCCTTGAAATATGTCTCACGACTTACAATATAATCTTTTCCTTCTGAATCTTTTTCATATGTTTTTGTATATAATGTATTATTTTCTATGTACATACCAGCAATATTTACAAGGTCTCTTCTACTATCAAACTTGTCAACAAATGAAAAGACAGCTTCTGGACTTAACACATTGTCTGGAATTGTGTATGTTATTGCTTCTGACCATGCAGAAGAATTATAGTTTCCTGTTGTGTCGAATGCTTGAACTTTCATTGTTGAAACTTTGTCTGTTGGCATAAATGAATATGAGTTTGTTTCTACTTCACTTTGTTTTCCATTAACATTAACACGATACATATCGGCATGTTCAACTTCATCCCAAGAGAGAATGTTTGTTTTTTCATCATATGCCAAATTCGTTACTTGGCTTAATGTTTCACGTACTGGAGTTGGAGTTGGATGATTTCCTCCACCAATAACTCCTGTTTTGTTAAGAGCAATAATTCCGGCAGCAATAGCAACCCCTGTTCCAGCAATTGCCGATATTGTTTTTATTATTTTTGATTTTTTCGATTTTTCTTTTTTCATAATCACCTCATTGATTTGCCATATTTTACCACATTCCCAGTCATTTTGCAATACTCTTTTCATTTTTCATAGATTATTGCCAACATTCTCACAACTTTTGTACAAAATTTGGAATTTTTGAAAATATTTGTAAAAAAGTGTTGCTTTTAAAATTTTTATTTGTTATTATAAGTATGTCTGGGGAGAAGAGAAAGTGTTTAATAGAAATAGTGTGATATATTATCACGACAAAGAAGATAATAGTTATTTAAAGCTTATAGATATTTGTACAAAAATAGGATTAAGTTTATTTGACTGTCAAAAATTGGACATATTAACTTACATAATGAAAAATATTAATCCTTTATATATAATAGTCAACAAAAGGCAAAATATAAACATGGGACTTTTGATTGATTTTTGTAATATATATCCAAATTCTTATGTATTTCTTGTAAATTGTGGAAGTGACGAACTTGACATAGGAAATTGTTTTAAGCTAAATAACATGGAAACTTTGTATACTAGACTTAATAATCATCACAAATTTTATGTTAATCATATGGTAAATATTGAGAATGAGAATAAATCTTTTTATAATTACATAATTCTTGAATTGGACAAACTTTCATTTAGACCAAAACTAATTGGTGTAAAATATCTAACCGATTTGGTGTATGAGTTATATCTCAATTCTGACTCAACCCAAAATAAATGTTGCAAAGCCTACGATATGATTTCATCAAAATACAACATCTCCATCCCAAGCATTGAAAAGGCAATTAGGTTTTCAATTTTAACCGCATTTGCAAGATGTGAAAACAAACAGCTATTCTTAACAATTTCAAAAAACAACAAAACACCAACAATAAAGGAATTGGCAAACTACTTAATTGACAAACTTGTTTATATTTCTGGTGGCAGAACTTATTAAAAATAGAAAAAGACCAACACATTGTTGGTCTTTTTTGTTGTAATGATTGGCAAAAACGCTAACCATACTGACAGATTTCGGCACGTTTTATTGTACTTTCTCTTTGCAATATATGAAAATGGTTATCACTAGTTGAGAGCATTTTTGCGGTGGACTGAATATTTTTTAGATTTTCAAAACGCAAACCGGCTCCAATTTTGTTTATTAGTGTTGCAACTTTTTTATGACTTTGTATTTTAACGAAGATTTTTTTGAAGTCAATTAAACTCAAAAGAATTATAACTGATTCAATTCCGTCTTCCAACGCATTGGCATATGCCATAACCATTATGTCATATATCACAAGTAATATATTAGGTAAAAGATACATTACTTTTATTGAATCGAGATTTTTTTTGTATAGTGCAATTGTGCACCAAGAATATGTCAAAATTGGGATAATATCAAAAACTGAATTAAAGTTTATTGAACCCAAAATGATAAATCCTGCAACAAACAAAAATCCCAATGTCTTTGGTGCTTGTTTTGATTTTGCTTCATAAAGATAATAAACCAAACTTTGCACACAAGACAAAAATACAATAAGACCCGCACCGATAGAATTAACAAAAACAAAAGTTAATCCATATGCTACTTCCCCTACTAGACTAAAAAACAAGAATGTTTTTTTAGTTTTTACCATGTAGGATAAGCATAGCATCAATGTCGCAGTCAATCCAAATACTTGGGCGAGAACCTCGCTGACAGTTGACATTTTACTAGAATCCTTTTATATAATCACCACAAACCATTACCTTACTACCATAGATTGGATAGGATTGCCTTTTATTGAGCATTGCCTTTGCTTTTATAGGCAAGACCCCACATTTAGTAAGAATTTGTGATTTAGATTTCCTGCAAATCTGCAAGATTCACTAGGACTTGTGATATCACTTTGACCACAATAGAAGTGTTAAAATTTATCTACCCGTTAACTAGTAAAACGGACGTTTAATTTGCAACACCCACTTCTTTATGGTAACTAAATAGTCCCAAAAGTGATATGAATCTATGCCTAATGACATTTATATTATAATACACAACCCAAAAAATTGCAACACCCTTCCACTTTATATTGTATTTTTTTGCAAAAATATTTACTTTTTTATATAGATAATATATACTTATTTGGAATTTTTTAAGGAAAATTATTATGGAAAATTTGGATGAATTATATAACTTTGATGCAATAGTTATTGGTGCGGGGCACGCCGGATGCGAAGCCTGCCTTGCTCTTGCAAGAATGGGTAAAAGAACACTTTTGCTCACAATAAACCTTGATGCAATTGGATTTTTGCCTTGCAACCCAAGTATTGGTGGCACAGCAAAAGGGCATTTGGTTTGCGAAATTGATGCTCTTGGTGGAGAAATGGGTGTCAACACTGACAAAAGTTTACTTCAACTTCGTATGCTTAACCTTGGCAAAGGTCCTGCCGTTTATTCGCTTCGTGCACAAGTTGACAAACAACTTTATCACAACAATATGAAGAAAACTTTGGAGAACAACCCAAATGTATACATCAAACAAGCCGAAGCAAAAAATTTGCTTGTTGAAAACAAAAAAGTTATTGGTATTGAAACTGCACAAGGCGAAATCTACCATGCAAAAACAGTTGTAATGTGCACCGGTGTTTATCTTAAAAGCAAGATAATTATTGGCGAATATTCAAAAGAAAGTGGGCCAAATGGTTTCTTGCGAGCCGAAAATCTTACACAAAGTTTGATAAATAATGGAATTACAATAAGAAGATTTAAAACCGGAACACCTGCAAGAATGAACGGAAGAACCATTGATTTTTCAAAATTGACAATTCAAAAAGGCGATGAGAACATACAATCATTTAGCTTTATGACAAAGGAACAACCAAAAAACATTTGTAATTGTTATTTGACATACACAAATGAAAAAACTCATGACATAATCAGAGCAAATCTTTCACGTGCACCAATGTATAGTGGAATAATAAAAGGCATTGGTCCAAGGTATTGCCCTAGCATTGAAGATAAAATTGTTAGATTTGCCGACAAAACAAGACATCAAATTTTCCTTGAACCAGAAGGTCTTTATACAAACGAAATTTACATTCAAGGGGTTTCAACTTCCCTTCCCGTTGATGTACAAAAACAAATGTATCGAACAATTGAAGGTCTTGAAAATGCACAAATTATGCGTGATGCATATGCTATTGAATATGATTTAATTGACAGTCTTGAACTTAAACCAAGTTTGGAATACAAATATATATCTGGACTATTCTTTGCTGGACAAGTTAACGGAACAAGTGGATATGAAGAAGCTGCCGCACAAGGTCTTATTGCAGGAATAAATGCAAATAACTATCTTGAAAATCGTGAGCCACTTATTCTTGGCAGGGATCAAGCATATATTGGTGTGCTTATTGACGATTTGGTAACAAAAGGCACAAACGAGCCATACAGAATGATGACATCTCGTGCTGAATATAGACTTCATTTACGTCAAGACAATGCAGATGTTAGACTTACCGAAATTGGAAGAAAGCAAGGTCTTGTGACAGATGAAAGATGGGAAATATTTACAAAAAAACAAGAAGATGTAAAAAAAATATATGAACTTCTTGAAACAAAATTTAAAGTTGATGAAATAAAAGATTTTTATGAAGAAAATGGCGAGAGTGTTCCAACAACTTCACAAACAATCTATAAAATGATTAAAAGAAGCAACATTGACATTTTTAAAGTAAACAACAAATTTCATATTTTTGTCGACTTTGACAGACGAGAACTTGACTATGTCAACACTGAAGTAAAGTTTGAAGGATACCTTGCCCAAGAAAAAGAAGATATAAGGAAGTTTAAGGAACAAGAAAATTTGCTTATTCCACAAAACATTGAGTACAAAAACCTTAAAGGTTTAAGACTTGAAGCAAGACAAAAACTTGACAAAGTTAAACCAATAAGCATTGGGCAAGCATCAAGAATTTCTGGTGTTTCCCCCGCTGATATCACAATTCTTATTATGTGTATAAAAAACAATAAACTTAATTAAAAAAGTTCACTTCATTTTGTGAACTTTTTTATTTTATCTTTTCGCCATCATTTAATTTTGAAGTTTGCTTGTTTAATTTTTCTTTTGTAGTTTTACTTTCAACAATTGGTGCATACAACACTGCAAGGTCATTTTTGTCAAATCTTGAAAGATACGAGCATATTTCATCAAAATTCGAGCCCCATTTGTTCAAAAGTTTTAATGCAAATGTTATATCTTCTTTTGTTGGGTTCCAAGTAGAATAATTATTAAGCATAATGCATGTTGCGGCAAACGTTTCGTTATCCAAATTGCTTACACAAAAATCTAATATTTCTTTCTTCATTTCATCATCGCAGTATATGGAAACCAAGGCACACAATTTTAGATCAAGCATCAAAAAAGAAAAGTTTATATGTGAAATCTTCATTTGAATTTCTGCATCTTCAAAAAAATCTGCATATTCTTTTGGGGATTTAATTGTTTCTTGATTTTCTCTTAAATATTTTACATCTTGTTTTGCTTTTTCAATAAGACTGTGTGTGGCTGTCTTTACTTTGTTTTTTATTTTTGCATTGTCATATTCTTGGCTATACATTGCTTCCCTATATTCTTTTTCTTCAAATTTTATATCTCTTTGGCAAGCATTTCTTAAAATTTTTGCAAGTTTTTGCGGATTATGGTTTTTTATATTTTTTTCGAGATATTGATATAAACTCAAGCACATTTCATTAGCAAAGTCGCGTGCATCTTTTTCAGAAAAAGAAGTTAAATAAAAATTGTAGCACTGGCTTTGAGAAAACACACTATCAAGATAAAATATTGTTTCATCACTAAACAAAAGCGGAATTGTTGGTTCTATTTTTTCGCCAATTTTTATTTTTGTTCTATTCCCTTGATAAATGTGCCTGCATTCGTGAAAAACTGTTTTTGTTAGGTCATGTATATTCTTCATTTTTAGCAAGTTTTTGTTGACAATGATGGTATCCTTATTGTCACTTGCACCAAATTTATTTTCGTCCATTGACTCAAACTTTAAATTAACAGTTTTTATATTCAATATTTTTTTTGCCAATGCCAAAATGTTGTATATATATTTTTGCAAGTCGATACAAGAAAATTCTGCCTTGTCAACCTCTTTCAATATGTCTTGATATATATACATTTCTTCCAATCTCATACCTAAACTGCCTTTTTTATAATATAACATACTTACATCTTTATTTCAAGAGTTAATGTTTATTTGACTTATTTGTCAAAGTTGCAAATTTGTGATATAATATACTACGTTATTATGAATACGTATATAAAATCAAAAAAGAAAATAAAATTAGGATATATACAAATATTTGCACTTGGATTTTTGGCGGTAATTCTTATTGGGACATTGCTACTATGTTTACCGGTTGCCAGCAAATCTGGGCAATGGACCGGATTTTTGGATGCCTTGTTTACATCCACAAGTGCCACATGTGTAACCGGTCTTGTTGTTTTTGACACATTTACACATTTTTCATTATTTGGGCAAATTGTAATTTTGTTACTTATTCAAATTGGTGGTCTTGGATTTATGACTTTTATTGCAGTTATTTCCATTATATTGGGCAAAAAAGTTTCGTTTTACCGAAGAAAATCTCTTATGCAAGCAACCGGAGCAATTAACCTTAATGAAGCAGTTGGATTATTATTTTTAATTTTTAAAATAACAATTGCAATTGAACTTATTGGGACAGCATTGCTTTCTATAAGGTTTATACCTATGTTTGGATTTTGGGAAGGTTTATACTATTCCATATTCCACTCGATATCTGCTTTTTGCAATGCAGGGTTTGACCTTATGGGAAGGTTTGGCGAATATACTTCAATGACAACCTTTGCCACAGACAAACTTGTTTTAATTACCATTATGCTACTCATTATTTGTGGTGGTCTTGGATTTATTGTTTGGCGTGATATTGCAAAAAACAAATTTAAGTTTAAAAATTATAGTCTTCACAGTAAAATTGTTTTGATTACTTCGCTTGTTTTAATTTTGCTTGGTGCAATTGTAACATTTGCATGTGATTATTCTGGCGAACTTGCAAGATTTAGTTTTGGTGACAAAATTTTGAACTCATTTTTCCAATCTGTCACTTGCAGAACCGCTGGATTTAACTCAATTGCGCAAAACTCATTAAGTGGTGCAACAATTATGGTTTCCTTGTTTTTAATGTTTGTTGGGGGAAGTCCATCAAGTACCGCTGGTGGTGTTAAAACAACAACCTTTGCTGTAATGATACTAAACTCATTTTCGATGGCAAGAAAAAACAAAAGCGTTGAAACAAAACGTAGGCGATTTAGTGATACTTTAATAAAACAGTCCAGTGCAATTTTAAACACCTATTTAGTTATGATAATAGTTGCAATGATAATAATTATGCCAACAGTTGAAGGAATGGGGATTCCATTTGTCGAATGTCTTTATGAAGTTGTTTCAGCAGTTGGAACTGTTGGAATCGCGATGGGTACAACGGCAGGATTTTCTGTTATTGGAAAAATTGTACTTATTATTTTGATGTTTATGGGAAGGATTGGCGGATTTTCGATGTTTATGATGTTAAACGAAAAATATGTTGAGCCACCAATAACAAAACCTAATGCAGATATTTTAATTGGTTAAAAGGAGAATTTTATGAAATCAATTTTAGTTATAGGAATGGGAAAATTTGGAAGACACTTGTCAAAACTCTTGCTTGAGCTTGGCAATGAAGTTATGATAGTTGATAGTGACGAAGACAAGGTTAATCAATACTCATATTTGTTCCAAGATGCGAAAGTTGGAGATTGCACAAATGAACTTGTGCTAAAATCTTTGGGTGTCGAAAACTTTGATATGTGTATTGTTGCAATAAGTGACAATTTTGAAAGTTCACTTATTATTACCGAACTTTTGAAAGAACTTGGTGCAAAATATATAGTGTCAAAAGCCAATCAAGATATTCAAGCTGAACTTTTGACAAAAATCGGTGCAAATGAAGTTATTTATCCAGAAAGAGATATTGCTGAAAGACTTGCCGTAAAATATAGCACAAAAAATGTGTTTGACTATATTGAATTAACCGAAAAGTATGCAATTTATGAATTGCCGGTAACAAAAAAATGGGTTGGCAGGACAATTGGCGAATTGAATATTCGCAAGAAATATGGTGTTAATATTATCGGTGTAAAAATTGACGATGAATTAACAGTTTCGCCAAGTGCAGACTATGTGTTCCCTGAAGACTGTCACATTATTGTTGTTGCAAGCCAAGAATGTATCGAAAAACTCAAACAATAGTTGGTCTTGAATTTTAATTTGTTTTGTGATAACATAATTTTGGGGGTAGAAAAATGAATTTAACAAAAGAACAAATAAAATACTTTATTGAAAACTATGGTAATGACGATGTTTATTATGCACACCACTATGAAGGTGCTGACAACCAATTTTTGATTGTTGAATTTTTCCAACATTTGGGAAAAATGGTTTCGCCAGAAAATATTGGACAAGCAATAAAAGATTTGGAGAAATCTAAAGCAATTCCACAAATTATTGTTTTAACAAAAAATGGTGCAAGAATTCTTAATGACGACACGTGTGACAGAACTCTTGAAAAAAATTATAAAGAATTTTTAAATGATTTAAAAAATGAAAATAATTTAGAAAAATAACAAAAAATACTTAATAATACAAAAAAATACAGAAAAATAAAATTTCTGTATTTTTTTATTTTCTTTTATTTATTTTTATTTTTGCAATAATTAAGCCACTAATAGGAATAACAACAACACAAACGGCAATTGCAATAAAAATATAAACAAAAATATTATCTTCGTTATTTTGTTGATTATTTTTGTTATTATCATTCGGCTTATTATTGTCGTCATTTCCAGTGCTTGGCTTGTCGCCATCATCTTTTGCCGGCGGGGTTAATTTATCTATGTTTTTTTCTTCCAAAATAGTATGGCACACAACACATTCCTTATGAGCCTTTCCTTGCGACGTTGTTGTTGCTTCTATGTCTATTATCCAATCGCTGCTTTGGTGTGGTAGTTTTTCTATTTGTTGTTGTGGAATAATTATCTCATTACACTCACCACACTTTTGACCTTCACTTAATCCATAACTTGTGCAAGTTGGAGCAACATATGGCAAAATCACTATTGTATGGTCATGCTTTGGCAAAATTGTGCTTTGTATTGTTATCTCATTATTTGCGTTTTTATCCGAAAAATATTTACCACACAAACTGCAATAATAATATTCTATATTTCCATCACTACGGCAAGTTGGCTCAACGCGTTCTATCTTTTTTAGGTTGTGAGTGTGTTCATTGTCTTTTAATGCATCGCCCGATACCGAAAAAGAAAGCTTATCATCTGTTACACTTTTTACACTAACCTTTAATGCACTTGTTATGTCAAGACTTTCATTTTGAGCGACAGCACAATCATTCATTGTGGATGATGTGCCATTGCTAACAACTCTGTACACCCAATTTGTTCCACTGCAATTCAAGTTGTTTGGGAATTTTACCGAATTGTCCATAAGATAACACACAAGTCCACTCTTAATATTTTGACCTTCTTTGCAATCAAACTTGTTTTGACCATTCTCAAAATTCCTATATTCAAGATATAATGTTTTGTTAATATCGGTTAGATTTATTTTGTATCCCAAAATTTGGTTTGTTGGTATTTTTGAACTTATTACGTCAAGAGTATAATCTCCATTTTGGGTTATGTTTATTATTTGGTTATCATCAAGCCAACCCATAACTTCTCTTTCTTTTATGGACATATATTGTGCAACATTTGTTGTATGTTTGCCCATAACAGACATAAATCCAACAGGGTTTTGTGTTGACGATTTGTAAAGGTCTTTTAGCCCCAAAATATGCGATGTTTCGTGAACGATTGTCCCTTGTGGCAAATATTTTATTCCATTTTTGTCGACATTTACTGCACTATCGCTATTACTACTGAATGTAAGTTGAAGATAGTTCCCACTTGTTATTTTTTTGCCATTTGCAGTTATTTCCACACCATTGTAAAAATCTTGATAATTCCACAATGGGTCACTCCAACCCACACTAATATTTTGTGTTGTATTTTTGTATACAATTGTCAAAGCGTCAAAAAGTCCATCATAGTTTTTGTCAAGTTCACTTAATTCATATTTTACTTTTCCGTCAACGGATGTTGGAACTGCACCATTATTTATTGCATTTGCGATGGCAGTTGTCCAATCAGTTTTCAAATCATAATTTCTTAAATTCTTTTCCTTTGTTGTTGTGTAGCCGTCTTGGTTGTTATATTTGTCATATTCTGCATAATAGCCCCGAGTATGTTCCAATTGCAGAGATTTACCATTGTCAAATAAAAACAAATTTTGAACTTTTAGTTTACCATTTGAAACGAAATAATAATAGTCCTTTACTGAATATTCGCAATTTGAATATGTGTTATCATACAAATTTTTTACACTAATATCTCTATATACATCATCAATAAATTCTTCTTCGTCACGAAATCTTGCAAAAACAATAAGATTTGTAAAATTTGGATTTTCTATAACTTCTGCATTGGCACTTAATAAAGAATTGTTGCAAACAAAAGTTGTGCAACACAAAAACATTAGGCATAATAAAATAAGTAACTTTAATTTTTTCACGCAAGTATTTTATCTCATTTGTTAAATAATATCAAACTTTTTACGTCACCAAAGTTACCAATTTTAGTTTTATTGTACCATTTTTGTTTAAATGTGTTATAAATTTATTAAGCAAATTGCAAAATCATATTCTTAATAATTTCATAAATTTACACAAGCATAAAAGGATAGCAAATAATATTTTGTAGAAAAAATGAAATATTTTAAAAAAGTTGTTGACAAAATAGCATTTATACTATATAGTAATAGAGCGTTTTAAATCGTGTTTGGCGATGTAGCTCAGTTGGCTAGAGCGTGCGGTTCATACCCGTAAGGTCAGTGGTTCGAATCTACTCATCGCCACCAATAATAATTCGCCAAATATATATATGGTCCCATGGTCAATCGGTTAAGACATCGCCCTTTCACGGCGGAGTGAGCAGTTCGATTCTGCTTGGGATCACCAAAAGTTCCAACATTTGTTGGAATTTTTTCTTACCTTTTTATGGCATAAAAAAACATCTACAAATTTGTAGATGTTTTTATCTAATTATTTGTTCCTATGCAACATCATAAAGTCCAAGGACAATTGTCATTGCCTTTTCTGTTATTATACCAATACATCCTTCTGCTCCGGCAAAGTCTGCAGGCACACTTGTCGGATTTGATGAACCCAAAGTTGTAAGTATTGGATTTTTTTGCTCATCCACACTTTTTGTGTAGATATAAGTATTTTTGTATGTATCATCCGCATTTTTATTTCTTAATTGCAAAACAAGTGGCGATAAACTCCTTAAGTTACTAATTGTTGTATCTTGTCCTGTCAAATCCATTGCAAAGCCGTTAATGTTTAATGTACCTTTTGTTGTTGGTTCACTTAAACCAAGGTTCCCGCCATCATAGAGAACATACAAGCAATTGAATGAATCAACCCCTTTGTCGTTCTTTTTAATATATGTTTTTGTGTTTCCACTGTAACCCAAGATTAAATTATTCATTGCCACAATACTTGATGCTTTAGAAGACACACCCATATTGTTAAACCATGCTTCTTGTCCTGTTACAAAGTTTTCCAAAACAGAGTTTTCAACAATCATATTGTTATATTGATCAGTATTCTCTTTTGAATTTGCATGGTCAATAATTGCAAGCGGCCCCCCACATCTCTTCATTTCACTATTTCTTATTGTTATTGCAGACTTTCTCCATGTGTAGATCATACTTGAATATGAGTCATAAGATTTTACGCTATCAACAGAAAAACTTGAGTTTTCTTCACTAAACCAGTCAATAACATTAAATCTTGTCATAATGTTCTGTGCCAAAGCTTGACAGTTATTCATTTTTACAAATATAAGTCCACCGGCATTTTCAGTTTCTTTTTCAGAGTGTTCAGCATTTCCAATAATGTTTATATTTTTTATTTCAAAATGAGATGTATCTTTTGAATTTGTGTCTTTCCCAAATGCTTTAAAAAGTTGAGCATGAGAGATTTGGTCTTTTTGTCCATCTCCATTAAATTTTTTGATTTTGCTTACCTTTTGCACATCAATTGAAAAATAGTTGCCATTGATAGAAAAACTTTCGCCATCCTTAAGTACTCTATAATACAATGTCATATAATCTCTAAGTGAGCCATTTATTTCGGTATTTGAGTCAGCATCTGTTTCTTTATAGAATAAATATGTTGGCAAATTTTCATTTTTTATTGTCAAATTGTTGTGAATAAACACAGCGGATGTATCAACTTCACCAATTCCTGTTTCTGCTCTTTTTGCTGACCAGTTTATTCCACCCTCTTCTTCAGTTGTGGCATTGTCTATAACAGAAAGACCGTCAGCGTCATAAACATTGTAACCTTTTCCAACTTTGAATTCAAAACTTAACGCATCAATGTCTGGATAATAGTAAGGTTTTACCTCAATTTTGAATTGTTTATCAATGGCATTTGCTGTAAATTTAAAGGTTGATGTTTCATCATTATAAAAAACCAAATTATCTTTTGCTTCGCCAGTAAGTTCACTATAAGAATCAGCATCGCCTTTTAGATAAATTTTTGCAACACTCTTGTATGCATTAAGTGTGATTGGCTCTTTTTGTTCATTTAATGCAGTGATAATTGGCAAGAAAACAAAACCGTTGTCAGTTCCAACAGTATAAGTTTGTTCTCTGTCCACAAATTCAGTTTCTTTGTTTTGTTTTTCTGCTTTGTTTTCATTATAAAGATTTACAAAACTTGGCATTTCAAAACCAGTCATTTCGTAAGAGTCTTCAATGTTGTTATAAACAGTAATTTTAACCTTATATTCTTTGTCCTTGTAGGTTATTGTTAAAGTTTGTTCGCCAATTTCTTGTGTGCTGATAGTTGAAAATTCAACTTCGCTGTTGTCAACAAGTTTTTCTGTTCTGTCGGAATAAACAGCATAAACTTTGGCAGTTGACTTATAGTCTTCAACTTGTTCGCCGACTATATAGGTTTGCTTGATTGTGTTCTTTTTTACATAAATACTTTCAAGTTCAGCCCCACATCCAACGAGTGCAATTGGTGCAACTAAAAATAATGCAAGCACCAATATGTAGCCTAAAAATTTTTTCATTTTCTTCTCCACTTGTATTTTTTGTATTATAGGTAAAAATATGCTTTTTGTTTCCTATAACTTAACACTTTTGAGTATATAAAATTTTAACAATATTGTCAACAATTATAAATAATAATAACAAAAATTCAACTTGACACATCTTCAATTTTGGAGCATAATTGTTGTATGAAAAAATTTTTAATAAAAGCGTGTTTAATATTCATTCTTTGTGTAAGCATAATACCATGTCTTATACAAGGTGTTTATTGTGCAAGACCAAACAAAGTTAAAGTAGTTCTTTCAACCTATATTTATAGCGAAGTTTATATTGATGATGAATTGCAAAAACCAACACTAACAAATCCAATAATTCAAGTTGACGGAAAAGATTTTAAACTTAAAGTAAATGATGAACTTAATGTTGACACAGACTTTTCTGACGATATGTTTTATAGAGTAAATTTGCTTAACCTTGTTCCTGGGAAAACCGCAAGTGATTTTGGTTTTGTTTTAATCTCACAAACTATAGATGCAAATAACAGTTCGCCAGTAAAGAAACTTGACTTTAATGCAAAAATAAAAAATGATAATTCTGTTATTTATACAAAAAATAATGCAGGCGAATTTGTAAAGACCGAAGGAACCTTGAACAAAAACACCGAAGTTAGAATTCTTGACGGATATAATAAAAAGAAAGAATTTACATATATATCATATTATGATAACAACAATAATATAATTTCAAACTATATAAAAACCACTGACCTTTCAGTTAGCGGTGTCAATTACTCTTTAATTATTGGAATATTATCCTTAATATCTTGCATTTCTGTAATATTGATTGTTTTTGGAATTAAAGGTAAAAAGAGAAAGAAAAGTAAAATTTAACAAATAAGCACAAAAAATGCAGAAAAATTAAAAATTTCTGCATTTTTTATATTATTTTTTAACAAATTATATCTTTTTGGTAATTTTCCCCAGTATTTCATTTTGTATTTCTTCAATACTTTTTGGAGTGTTATTTTTTGCACAATCAATTTTTATATATTTATTTTTCTTCGATAAGTACAAATATGTTTTCTCACTATGTAGTAAATAATTTTCATCCATTTCATGTTGGTCAGGCTTTTCTTCTCTATGACTTTTTAGCACCTTTGCACATTCAAGTGGCATATACAAAAAGATTGTAATATCGGCTTTTGGAAGCCCAAGAAGTTTATATTCAAGAGTGTTTAAGAAATGAAACATCTTTTTTCTTTCTTTCATATCTTTGAGTTTTGACCCTTGATGGGCAAGATTGCTATCAATATACCTATCAACGACAACATTTATTCCGTTATCAAGTTTTTCTTGAATTTCATGTATATTATATTTTCTATCCGCAGCAAAATACAAACTTGCGACCATTGGGTCAACATTGCTTGCACCTTCCTTAAAATAACCCTCGCCAAAATCAGGTTTACCCAGATATGGACCAGCAATAATTCTTCCGCTTGGACTCGTGTATCTTGGAAAACAATATTTTTCCGTTTTTTTGCCAAGTTTGTTCAAATTTTTAACAAGCAAGTTTGATTGTGTTTCTTTCCCACTGCAATCTGTACCTTCAATAACAATTAACTTTCCCTTCATAATTTCCCACCTTTACTTAAAAATGTAAGCGATTTTTTTGTAAAATACGCTTAACTTTTCCATAAAAGTATATAAAAACTATGACAAAAAGTCAATTAACACACACCCAAAAACATAACCTCATTCACTTTTTTATCACACAAAGTGTATACCAAGATTTTGCCGTCACGCTTGTATGTAACTATATTTTGCCCTTTCAATATTTTTAATTGATGAGATATTGTTGTTTGATTGATATTTAAAATTGTTGACAAATCATTAACACACATATCACAAACAGAAAGACAAATTATAATTTTGAGTCTTGTTCCATCACTAAAATTTTGAAAATAGTTTGCAGTTCTTTGCAAAGCACTTTCAGTTGGCATATATTCTTTTAATTTTGCTTGGTTTCGATTTGATAACAATAAATATGATTCCATTTTTCTCCTTGTAACATATTAAATAAGTCTTTCATATATAATGTTGATAGTTTTTTAAATATGTTTATTATATTTTAACAAACATAAAAATTTTGAAGTAAACATATTTTGTTGAAAAACATCAAAAAAGAAACATTTTTGTTGAAGGAGGTAAAATGAATTTTTCACAAGATATATTATTAGTAATGTTAATTGGAATAATTGCATCGGCATCAGGCACTGATTTGGCAACAAATACTAATATTTTACTATTACTACTACTCGCACTTGCAGGACTACCAACAACCCAAACCGGAACATGTGGATGTTCTGGAAGAACACTCTTTTAGATAAAATTCATTATGGCACAATGGCAAAAATCAATTTTGATGTTTAGTTTTACATAACTTAAAAATATTCATATTTAACTAATATGAATATTTTGTTATGTTTTTATAACTATTTATTTGTATACTATTGCATACACATAATCTTTGATATATAACTAAAACAGTTGTAAGTAGTATTATATATATCTTGCATACATAACATGTTAAAATTAAGCAAATATTGTCTAGCAACAAAGACGTAATAAATGTAACCCGCAATATTTTAACAGTTAATAATCTCACTTATTATTATATTCTATTGCTTTTAGTAATTCATGTATATTATCAGAAGTTTTGTTAAAATGCCCCGAAGATAAATTTGAGTAAAATAGTAATTATTCAGACTGCAACAACATTAGTTAATTAAGTCATTTGCATATAGCTAATTTACTCGCTAACGCAATAAATAAAGCAGTTTCCCCATAGATAATTTATCTACTAGTCATAAAATATGCCCATAGAATATGCAATTTCGCCATAAAATAATCCACTTTTTGTTATATTTCGTTGAACAGGTCATACACAAGAGAAATATTTTAATAAATGCCTATTTAACATATGTTGCAAACGATATTATATATTCACATTACAAATAAACTATACAACCTTTATAACGCAAAACTATAATATAATAACTACTATATAACCCTACATAATCATACAATTAAAAATATTATAAGAAAAGCCTATTAGACTAGAATTATCTATGAGCGCCATAACATTATTATCAAATAGACTAATTGATTTTGCAATTATTACAACTATTGAAAGCAAAAATACAAATATTAACCCTTTTGCTGTTCCACAAAAAACGCCAAAGAATCTATCATATTTTGCGAAAGGAATATTTTTACAGCATCCATAAAAACATAATCGAATTAACTTACTAACAACAAACTTTATCGCAATTAACACCAAAGAATAACTCAACATAACAATTAAAGTATACAGCGATATGCTACGCAGGTCTAAACCATTTGCACTTATAACATATTTTGCAAAAGATAATATATTTCCATTGACGCAAGGTAGGTTATCCAATTCGGCATTCATAAGATTTTTGCCATTTAACAGTTTGCATACAGAAGAAATAACAATTGGTGAGATTAAATATGCTAAAAATAATGATAGGGTAATTCCAAAAATAGAAAATAAAGAGTATAACATTCCTTTCTTATACCCCAAAGTGGCAAATATACATATTGTTACAATAAAGAATAGATCAAATATCACAACATATAATTATTGCAAAATAATAGTTAGTTTATACCAGATTTTGAGAAAATTTTATCAAAAATGGGCTAAAAAAATTCTTGTTTTAAACAAATTTTGAGTTGTTTTAACGATTAGTTACTCATTTATATAAAAAAACATATGCAAGGTTTGTAGCAACAACAATAAAAACAGCAAATTTTTACATAAATTCTTTTATTATTTTGTTAATAAGTACTTATCTGTTAAGAATTCTGTTATAAGTAATTTAATTGAAAACAAAAATTTCAAATATAATCATACTTCATTAAAATTTTTAATATCTTCATATATATGTAAGATATTCGTTATATATATGTAAGCGACAGAATAGTATTTTTTTGTGTCAGTATACAGCAATTATTTAATAAGTATTTACATTATCCGCAAAAATTAACAAGTGCATATCAAAAACAACACAAAAAAATAACATGTTAAAATGTTTCACGTGAAACATTTTGACATATAAATGATATACAATGTATCTATATCTAAACGATTGACAAAGTATTAAATACAAAGGCCAACCTATTATACATAAATAGTTCGTTACCACCCGCAATGAATAAACAAAACCAAAAATTTTAACAACTATAAGAAAAAATATAAGTTTGTTACTAAAAACCTTATGCACTATCAATATTTTTTAACAAAAAAATATCAAAAACTTTTACAAAAATGTTTCACGTGAAACATTTAACCCCCAATTAAGGACTTTATAAATACATAATCGGTAAACAAACAATATAATCTACCAGACACACAATATAAAACAACTTATCAATTAACCAAAGCAAATTTTAATACCGGTAATTTTTTATTGTTGTAATAAATTTACCAAAATACAGTAGTATTGCCACAAAATATATATGTGCTACATCTATTTATATCAAAAATCTAAGCAAAACTGTTTCACGTGAAACATTTAAAAAACTATACAAAAAAGAAATAAGTAGCAAAACAACAAAGCAACAGCAAGACGATACATTATTCATAACAAAAATAACTATGTCAAGAAATTGTAAAAGCAGAAATATCAATAACAATTAAGTTTATATTATATAACCCATGTATTTTTGAATAAAATACGCTTGCACTATATAAAAAACAGGTAATAATCAATATTTTACCAATACTTAATTGAAAATATAAATGACCATCATATAAATATCATATTGTATATATAAACAATCCAAAACGTTTCACGTGAAACATATTGAAAACAACTAACAGATAAATAACCTGTTCAACATCGGTACATTAAAACAGTATATAAATAAACAATTGACAAATTTTTGGCAAAATTTATATGGATGCAAGCTTGTATAAACAAAATTTTTAACAAAAAAATAATATTTGCAACTACTTTATTATTATCGTATAGCCAATTATATAATAAGATTAAACAAGTATATAATAATTTATGTTTTGAATATTAACTTTTTAATATAAGATAAGATATATGCGTACAAATACATTACAATCAGATTTTGACATATAATTTAATCATAACATCAAACAAAATATGTCATATTACAAGAATATTGACAATACAACGTTATTTTTTGTTAAATTAGCCAATTATCCACTTTAAACGCTTACATATTAACAAACCACATTATCATAAGTTAAGCATTTATTAGTTCATTTCGAACACACCCCAGTTTCATCCACATATGTTTAGTTATAATTTGCAATAACCAAAATTAACAATAGTATTGCTACTATTTTATTATTTACAAATCGTTAATATACTAGTAAACAGAAACACCAAATCACAAAAACATTATATGTGTTAAAAAATGGTAAAATGTTTCACGTGAAACAATACAATTTCAGATAAATAAAAATTCTTCATTCTATAATACAATATGCCAATTTTTTAACTTATCCACACAGTTATCCACATTTTTACCTTAAAATGTGGATAAATTGACATTTTTAAGACCCCATTTTAGCTAATTTTTAACCAATTTTTAAAATTTTGTTCAACTGAATGTGGATAACTCAAAATAAAATAAAAGACTGTCAAGTAATTATGACAGTCTTTTATATCTTTTACAAAATATTTATTGAACCTTTTTATTGAAATTACTCAAATCTTTTAGTGTTAAAGTTTTTGTTTTTAACAATTCCAACAATTCAGCAATTCTATCTAAATCATCTCTTGAATAGTAGTCGATATAAATTCTACCCTTTCTATCGCTACCAATTGCAGATACTTTCGTTGAAAATACTCTTTGCATTTCATTTATAAGTTCTTTAAGCTCCATACTTTGTTCAGGTGGCTTATTTTTTGTGCTACCTTTTGGATTTAAGTATGATTTCACAAGTTTTTCAAGCTCTCTTACAGTAACTTTTCCATTACTTGCAGCAACAGCAAACTTTTGTTGAACTTTTGGGTCAGTTATTACCACCAAGCATCTTGCATGTCCTGCACTCAACTTTCCTTGTTCGACCATTGCAATTACTTCAGGGCACAATGCCAAAAGTCTTAATGTGTTTGCGATATTCGGTCTTGATATACCAATTCTATCAGCAACAGTTTCTTGCGTAAAATTATATTCATCCATAAGTTGTTTGATTGCTCTTGCAGCTTCAATAGGATTCAAATCTTCTCTTTGCAAGTTTTCAATGATTGATATTTCTTTTATTTGACGTTCTGTATAGTTCTTTACAACACAAGGAACAGTATCAAGCCCGGCAATTTTTGATGCACGCCATCTTCTTTCACCGGCAATAATCATATAGCCCGTTTCATCTTTATTTACTACGATAGGTTGGATGATTCCATGCGTTTTAATTGAATTTGCAAGTTCATTTAATGCTTCTGGGTCAAAGTTCTTTCTTGGCTGATTTGGATTGGCCCTTATTTCACTTACAGGTATCTCTTCAACTCCACCTTTTACCCTTGTACCCTCAACAATTGTTGTTTTTTGTTCTTTCTTTTCTTGCACTGCCGGTTTTTCATTGGAATTTTCCAAATCATCAACTTCTTCATCATAAATTGATAGCAATGCACCAAGACCTTTACCTAGTCCCATTTTCTTTTGTGCCATTATTGTTCACTCCTTACTTTAAATTTTGTAGATTTAGTTATTTTTTTATAACTTTGTTTATTTCTTTCAAGTATTTCTTCAGCCAGACTTTGATATGCATTTGCACCTTTTGAATTTGTGTCATAGAGCATAATTGGTAAACCATGACTTGGCGCTTCAGCAAGTCTTATATTTTGTGGAATATATGTATCAAATACCTTTTTGTTAAAGAATTTTTTAACTTCATCACTAACTTGTTGCACAAGATTTGAACGATTATCTTTCATCGTAAGCACAACACCTTCAATTTTTAGGTCAGGGTTTAGATGATGGATAATGAGTTTTATTGTATTCATCAGTTGCGTCAAGCCTTCCAAAGCATAAAACTGACATTGGATTGGAATTATAACAGAATCAGCAGCAGTCAACGCATTCACAGTCAAGAGTCCTAGCGAAGGAGGACAATCAATAAAGATAAAATCATATTTATCTTTCACTCTTGCCAAAGCATTTTTTACAACGTGTTCTCTTGAATGCATTTGAACAAGATCAATTTCTGCACCAGCTAAATCTACTGTTGCAGGAATGATATCCAAATCTTCAACGCAAGTTGGATAGATTGCTTCATCAATTATTATATCTTTGTTTATTACATTATAAAGAGTTTTTAATTCTTTGTTTGATTTATCAATTCCAACACCACTCGTGGTGTTACCTTGCGGATCCATATCAATCAACAAAACCTTTTTTCCCATTGCAGCAATATATGCCGCAACATTTATGCAGGTTGTAGTTTTGCCGACACCACCTTTTTGATTGGCGAAAGCAATTATTTTTCCCATAATAACCTCTAATTTAATTATATCATAATATCAAAAAAAATCAATCATTATATATTATTTTGAATTTATAACGATTATTTTTTACATAATTGGTTTTAATTTTGGAAGATTTTTCCCTCTTGGATATTCTTTTGGAGTATTTTTTATCTTTTCAATAACAATATTTACTCTTATACTGTCAATTTCTTTTATTAACACAGTTTGAAGTTCAGTAACCTTTCCACCCAAAATATTAAGAGCATTTTGAGCTTCGGCAATTTCTTCATCAGCCTTTTGACTTTTATACGCAATAACTTTTCCTTTAACTTTTACAAGTGGAAGGGAATATTCAAGCAAAGTATTCAATCTTGCAACGGCACGTGCAACAACAATATCATATTTTTCTTTGTTATTTACAGCATAATCTTCAATACGCATATGATTTGCAGAAATGTTTTTCAGTTCGAGTTTTTGAATAACAGTTTTTAAAAAATTTATTCTTTTGTTTAAGCTATCAACCATTATAATATCAAGGTCTGGACGCATAATTTTTAATGGAATAGAAGGAAACCCAGCACCAGCACCAATATCCAATACCTTTGCATTTGCCGGAATAATTTTCATAGGCAAAACACAATCCAAAATATTTTTGATTGCAAACTCTTTTTCTTCTGTGATATTTGTCAAATTCATAACTTTATTTGTTTCAATAACCATGTCATAAAATTTGATAAGTTGTGCAATTTTTGAATCTTCATACGATATATTATATTTTTCAAAAAGTTCTTTTAATATTTGTTCCATAAATATCCTTTAAATCATTTTAGTATATAATAAAATAAATGTAAAGCAAATAATTTACCCAAAAATCAACATAAAAATCAAAAACTTTTCATCTTGAAAAAGAAGTGTGAATATGATAGACTAAAGGTGAAATGGACGAATTATATAACAAGTTGTTAGAATGTGTGGATCAGCCGAAATACAAGAAAATAAAAGTAAAAGAATTTCTTAAAACTGTTTGCATGCTTGCAGAAAAATTATACAATGTAAAAGTTAACATTTTGTTTGAAAAAATGAATTCAAACTCGTGGGGTTCAGCAAAGGACAACACAATTACCATTAACACAAGATATATTAAACTAAGATATTTGCATGAACTTACAAACACAATTTTTCATGAAATCCGACACGTTTATCAACACAAAACAATAAAAAAAGAATTGAATAGTGCATTTGAGCCAAAGATTCCACCAATTGCGACTAGTATGTCTGTTTATTTTATCAAAGAATCTGAAACAAATATAAACCCATATTTCTTGTATTACATTTCTCAAAATGAAAAAGATGCAAGGGATACCGCAAGAGAAAATAGTATTAAATTATTCACATATATTTACTCAAACGTTAAGTGTGCAAAGATTAAAAAACTTTTCAAGTTTTATGTAACAAATTTAAAATCTAATATTCCTTTTGAAAATGATTTATACAATGAATGTTTGTCAAATTTACCACAAGACGTAAACTATATTAAAAATATAACAATATTTATGATAGAAAAAACTTTAACACTTACACAAAAAGCATTTTTCAACAAAGAAAGTAAAGACAATGTTTTGGCAAACAATTCAAAAAAAATTATACATCACATTGAACCAACGATTTGTGGATATGTAAACTTGTATTGTGACGAGTTTATCAAAAAACAAATAGTTGAATTTTGCCTGCAAAACAAAACTGAAAAAGAATGCATGAATGCACTGTTGACAACTTTTAATTCATACTACTGCAAAGTCAACAAAAGTGATTGGGGGTTACTATTCAAACTATGTGATACTGGAAATATAACAATGGAACAAATCAAAGATAAAATGTTCCATTATAGAATGAAAGATATCCAAAATTTGTATCAAATTTTCAAAAATAAACAAATTATTACCAAAAACTCACAAATAAATAATTTAAACCTACAAAAATAGAGATTGACAATGTCAATCTTTTTTATTTGTAACTAATTAAAAATCTTTTCTATTAAAACTCTTGACAATGAAATTATTTAGTGTTAATATACAAAAGCGTACTGAATATGTATACAAATTTAATATGTTATGCGAGTATGGCGGAATGGTAGACGCGCTTGTTTAAGGGTTGGAGCGTTAAGAAAAGTTGCCAGTGGCAAGTTTTTAGCGAACAACGGGCGTCGCAAAGCGTAAGCCCCGTCTTGAAAAAATGAAACATATTTGCATAGCAGAAGTACGTAACTTAATTTCATTTTTGAAAGAAAGTTCACTTGCCCCTTTAGTAATCGGGCAATACAAATTTAATATGTTATGCGAGTATGGCGGAATGGTAGACGCGCTTGTTTAAGGGGCAAGTGAGAAATCGTATGAGTTCAAGTCTCGTTACTCGCACCAAAAGGAAAGAGTCTTTTGACTCTTTTTTATTTTAACCTTTTTGACTAAAATGAATAGTTGTTAATATATAAGTGGTATATGGTAGATATAAATAGATTTATTTTATTTGACATTTTTATTAAAATTTTACATTATATTATATATGGATGTTAATACAATAATTATTATTTGTTTGGCAAGTGTGCTAGTTTTATTTATTGTTGTAAGTTTGGCAATTACAAACTATGCAGGCGAAAATTTGCTCACAATTTACAATCAATACAAAACCGTAAGTCCAAGTTTTTTAAAAACGCATGAACTTGCAAGAATAATATCAAATCAAGAATTTAATGGAAGCATTGCTGTGGATAAGACGACAGGATTTTTGACGGACTACTATTACAATGGTACAATTTATTTAAGTCAAGATGTTTACGATTCGTCAAATATTTCAGGATTTGCTGTTGTTTGCCATGAATTAGGTCATGCAATTCAATATCGAGATACACCAAAGAAAATGAAAAAATTTAATAGAAACATTGTTATTTCAAAAACTGTAACAAAGTTTACAATGCCATTACTTGTTATTGGAATAATACTTGTATTTATAAATTTTTGGTTTGCAATAAGTTTTGCAGTTGCAAGTATACTATCTTTTTTGATTGGTTTATTTGCAAAACTTAACACCATAAAAATAGAAAAAGAAGCATCCGAAAATGCAATAGAATTATTAAAAAAATATGCAGATTTTGATGAAGAAAGTATAAAATATGCAAAAAAAGTGCTTTCAGCAGCAAAATTAACCTATATTGCATCATTTTTAAAAAGCCTTGTTGGTTGGACAATGCTTGTCAATAAATATGATTTTTACTAAAAGGAGATTTATTTTATGTGGATTATGTTTTCACCAGAATATTTGGAATATACACTTATGGGGTTAATTTTAATTCCCGGAATTATTTATGCAACAATTGTTAGCATAAAAGTTAACACAACATTTTCTAAATACGAAAAAGTTGTTTCATCAAAAAATATCACAGGAGCAGAATGTGTTAGACGAATTTTGGAGTCGCAAGGGATTATTGGAGTAACGATTCAAAAAAGTGACGACACCGAACTTGTAGACAATTTTAACCCACAAACGAACATTATAACCTTGTCTTCAAAAGTTTATGACTCAACATCAATTTCAGCTCTTGGAGTTGCTGCACACGAAACAGGTCACGCAATTCAGTATGCACAAGAATACAAACCAATGAAAGTTAGAACTGCTCTTGTTCATGTAAGCAATTTTATGTCATATTTTGTTTGGCCACTTGTGTTAATAGGTATCGTTCTTGATTTTGCATATGTTGGTGGGCTTATTGGAAAAGCATTCTTGTGGGCAGGAGTTGCTTTCTTTGGTGTTAGCATGTTGTTCTCGCTTGTAACATTACCTGTTGAATTAAATGCATCAAAAAGAGCACTTGCCTTACTTGTTTCAACCGGTTGCGTTGATGAAATGGAAGTTAAAGGCGCAAAAAAAGTTTTATCAGCAGCTGCGAAAACTTATGTTGCTGCACTGCTTGTATCAATTTTGCAACTCGTTAGATTTTTGCTATTCTTTATGGCACATTCAAAAAGAGATGACTAGCCACAATTTTGAAATGATTTTTCTAGTTTATATTGTTTAACATACAAAAATTTGCAAAAAATATCTTAAAAATATAAATTGATTAATAAAAATCACCTTTATGTTGGGGTGATTTTTTGTCTATTGTTTGATTATTTCATATATTTTGGGTTAAAATAAATTTGGGAGTTATTATGGAAAATATTTGGACAAAATACAATGAAGAAAAAATAAATGCAATGAATGTTTTTTGCGAAGATTACAAAAGGTTTTTATCAACACACAAAACAGAAAGGGAATGCATTGAATATACAATAAATGTTGCAGAAAAAAATGGTTTTATTAACCTTGAAAAAGCAATACTTGAGAACAAAAAATTGAAAGCTGGCAACAAAGTATACTCCGTAAATATGGGGAAGGCAATTCTCCTTATGGTAATAGGAAGTGAACCAATGGTAAAAGGTATGAACCTTATTGGTGCACACATAGACAGTCCAAGGCTTGACCTAAAGGCAACACCGGTTTATGAAAATAATGGACTTTGTCTTTTTGACACTCACTACTATGGTGGAATAAAAAAATATCAATGGACAGCGCTCCCTCTTGCAATGCATGGTGTGGTTGTTAAAAAGAATGGCGAAAAAATAAAGTTAGTTTTGGGCGAAGATGACAGTGATTTTGTTTTTGGAATAAGTGATCTATTGCCACACCTTGAAAGCAAGGAAAAGGAAAACAAAAAAGATATAAAGGGCGAAGACCTTAATGTTTTGGTCGGTAGCATCCCCGATTCTAATACAAAGGAAAAAGATAAGGTAAAATCTAACATTTTAAAAATATTAAAACAATATGGCATTGATGAAGAAGATTTATTTTCTGCCGAAATAGAAATTGTACCAAGTGGAAGAGCAAGAGATTTTGGTCTTGACAAAAGTATGATTATGGGGTATGGGCAAGATGACAGAGTGTGTGCATTCTCGGCTCTTAATGCAATACTTGATATCAATAATCCAAAGACAACATCAATTTGTATGCTTGTTGACAAAGAAGAAATCGGCAGTGTTGGTGCAACGGGAATGAGCAGTAAATTCTTTGAAAATTCCATAGCTGAAATCATGAACCTTGCAGAGCAATACAACGAACTTGATATGCGTAGGGCACTTAATAAATCAAGAATGTTGTCAAGCGATGTAACAGCAGGTTTTGACCCAAACTATCCAACACCAATGAATGAAAAAACCGATGCCTATCTTTGCAGAGGAATAGCCTTTAACAAGTACACCGGAAGTCGTGGGAAATATGACGCAAATGATGCAAATCCAGAATTTATTGCAAAATTAAGAAATGCTTTGGACAACGACAATGTGTTTTACCAAGCAACCGAAATGGGAAAGGTTGATGCCGGCGGTGGTGGGACAATTGCATATATTATGGCTGGTTATGGAATGGAAGTTATTGATGCCGGCGTTCCACTTCTTAATATGCATGCACCTTGGGAAATTGCAAGCAAGGTTGATATTTACGAAAGTTATCTTTGCTATAAAAGTTTTTATAAGATGTAATTTTTAAGCAGTTGTAAAAAATTTACAACTGTTTTTTATTTAATCACATAAACCAACTTTCTCAATTTTAAAGTTGATGTATAAAAATATTTTAACAATGTTCATTTTTATGATATAATAAAAATATGGAAACAATAGCACAAATATCAACACCACTTGGTAGTGGTGGAATCGCAATAATTAGAATGAGTGGTGATAAGGCAAAAGATATTGCCTTTGAACTTTTTTATTCAAAAAATCTTACAAAAGAGAATATTGAACCAAGGAAATTATATCTTGGCAAATTTAAAATCAATGAAGATGCCGAAGAGCGTTGTATGATGGTATATTTTAAAGCACCTTTTTCTTTTACTGGGGAAGATGTTGTTGAGTTCCAAATTCATGGTGGGGAATTTTTGGCAGCAAAAATTTTGGACAAATTAGTTCTTGCTGGTTGCAGACTTGCCGAAAATGGCGAATTTTCAAAAAGGGCATTTATGAATGGCAAAATGTCACTTGATGAAGCAGAAGCAACAATTGATATGATAAATGCAACAAGTGATGCAGAAATAAAAGCTTCAAGTTTGCTTGCCGATGGAAAACTTAAAAAACAAATTGTAGAAATTCAAAACAAAATAAAAGATTGTTTGGTCAATTTGGAAGTTGCACTTGATTACCCAGAACACGACGATGAAGAGATGTCAATCAAGGATGTTGAAAATGTTTTAATATCTTCAAGAGAAATTTTGAATAATTTATTAAGAACAGCAAAGACAGGTGAGCAAATAAAGTTTGGGATAAATGTTTCTATTGTTGGAAAACCAAATGTAGGTAAATCTAGTTTGCTTAATTGTTTGCTCGGGGAAGACAGAGCAATTGTAACTGATGTAAAAGGCACCACAAGAGATATCTTGAAAGAAACAATTTCTTACAAAGGTTTTAAAATCAATTTCATCGACACTGCTGGAATTAGAGAGAGTGATGATGTTGTTGAAAAAATTGGTGTAGACAGATCACTAAATGCAATCAAAAATAGTGATATTGTTTTGTGTGTATTTGATGCAAGCGAGCCACTTGATGACGAAGATAATAAGTTATTAAATCTTGTCAAGGACAAAAATGTTATATATGTACTAAACAAAACAGACAAAAACATTGTAACAAAAATTGATAATGCTGTTTACGTTTGTGCAAATGAAAATAAAAATATTGATGAAATAAAAGATAGAATAATTGAAATGGCAAGGCTTAATAAAATTGACTTTTCACAAGTGTACCTTACAAACAAAAGACATATCGAAATAATAAAAACTGCAATTGACCTTACAAACAATGCCATTGATGTTGCAAAAACAGGAACAGCGGATTTGGTTGATATGGAAACAAAAAGGGTTTGGCTTGAGCTTGGGAAAATTACAGGGGAAAGTGCAACTGATGATATATTAACTGCCATATTCTCAAAATTCTGTTTGGGAAAATAAATCAAAAAAAATCTATAAAATTGTTATTTTTTATAGATTTTTTTATTTATTTATTTTTATTTTAATATAATAATTCAAATTCTTCGTCATATTTTGATTTATTTGCTTTTATTTCTTTATATTTATTTATTAAATAATTTGTCGAATATTCAGTAATTTCTGCAAGATATTCTTTATATTCTGGAGAAATTTCATAGCCTATTTTTTCAACATTTTCTATTGCTTTTTTTATATCTAATTTATTTACTATATTTTTTAATATTTTGTCAAAATTATTGTCGTTTTTTGCAAGATTAACTATCTCTGTTGCTGAGGTATCAAAGCTGGCATCAAAATTACTTTTTACATTTATATGATATGCAAATCTTTGATAAGGTTCTTTTATATCTTTGTCAACGTCTATATGTTTTTTCAAAATATATGAAGTCAGTTTTTTGCCACAAAATGCAAACTCATTATCTATAAGTGGTGCAACTGTTATCTCTTTTGTTTTTGGGTGCTTTATAAAAAATAAATTGCCTTCATGTCTATCTGTTTGCAATGTAATAAAATCAAAAACACAAATTTTGTATATGTCATCAACAAATTTCTGTTTGTCAATTTTGTAACCATATGAACAAAGTTCATCCACCATAAATGCATAATCTTCTATTGAGTTTGAAAATTCATAAAAATGTGCCATATTACCAAGTTTTATAGCGTTTACAAGTTTTTTCCCATTTTTTGCCACATTGTAAGAAACAACCCCTTCAACACCATTTTTACTTGCTGGCTCAACATCTGGACTTTCTATTCCAACTTGATTACAAAGTTCTTTGCAAATCAATTCATTTACAATTCGGTTACTTCTTATATCAAAACAAAATATGTCATCATATGTTTTGAATATTGCCTTGCCTTTTGGCAAGCAAAACCACCTGTGTCCATATTTTCCAGTTGAAATACCAGATTCGCCAGCACGCTTGATTGTTTTTGCGTCGTCAAGGAGCAAACCTTTTGCCAATTTTATATCGCTATATTTTTCTGTATTTTTTAAAATTGCCTTCATATTTTCTCCTATTTAACAATCTCATCATCTTCAAGATGTCTTTCTTTTAGTTGTTTTTGATATTCCTCAATTGTAATTTTTTTGGTTGTACTTATTATTTCACAAATATATTCTTCATACTCAACTGGAATTTCATAACCAAGTTTTCTAACATTTTCAACAGCATTTTTTGGATCCAAATTTTTTAATACTTCTTTTAGAATAACATCAAATCCTCGGTGTGAAAGTGCACAATTTACAATGTCTTTTTCCGGAGCGTTGTATTCATAAGGTTTCATATTCCTTGATGTTTGAATAATTCTTGCAAACTTTACATAGTTTGGCATTATATCTTCTTTTATATCAGTTTGCTTGTCTTTAATTACCTTTTCAATGCCTTGTCCAAAAAATGCAAATTCATTGTCAATGAGTGGAGCAACTTTAACTTCTTTTGTCTTTTTGTCAAGTATAAAAAATATGTTATTTATATGCCTGTCAGTTTGCATTGTAATTGTGTCAAAAACAGCAATTTTGTAAATATCCATTGTTGCTTTTTTGACGTCAATATTATAATTTTTGTTTCTTAAAATATTAAACGCTTCTCTAAAATCAACAAGTTCATTTGATATAGGGTAGTTAAGTTTGTTAAATAATTCTTCTGCCGTCAAAAGTTTTTGATGTTTGTTTTGAACAACGTTATAGGAAATAAGTCCACTTATGTTACAAAGCGTTGCAGGTTCAAGTTTTGGTGCAGGGATGCCAACTTGTTTGCAAAGTTCAGCACAAACGAACTCATTTATTATTCGGTTTTCTCTTATCATAATATAAGAATTGTCGGTAAATGTTTTAAAAATACCTTTACCACTTGGCAAGCAATACCATTTTTTCCCAAAATCTTCTGTGCTTATTCCAATCTTCCCAAAAAATCTATACTTGGTTTTTATTTTTCCCAAGTCTATGCCTTTTGCAAGTTTTATATACCCATATTTATATGTGTTTTTTAACAAATTCTTTCTCCATAAATATGCTACCACTTTTGAGCATTTGTGTCAATATTCACAAAAAAACTCACATAAAATGTGAGTCTTTTTGTTAATTATTTTCTTTTGGTTTGATAATTAAATATCTGTGAGGTTCTTCACCTTTTGAATATGTTTCAACATATTCATTTTCAGCAAGCGCTGTGTGAATAATTCTTCTTTCATTTGCAGTCATTGGCTCAAGTTTTACACTTTGATGTGTTCTTTCAACTTTTTTTGCCATACGATTTGCAAGTGCAATTAAAGATTCTTCTCTTCTTGCACGATAATTATCGCAATCAATTCTAATTTTCTTTGCATGTCTGTTGTTCTTTCCAACATAAACACTTGTAAGGTATTGAAGGGCATTTAGTCCTTCGCCACGATACCCAATTAAATCACTTGAACCCAAAATATTGATAAAAACTTCATCTTGAGTTTCTTTTATTTCAAGGTCAGCAGTTAAACTAACTTTGTTTAAAAGCCCTTTGACAAAAATTTCTGCCTTCTTTGCATCAGACAATGTTTTTCCTTTTTTGTCTTCTTTTACTTTTGATGTTATTGTTTCAACTTCTTCTGTGTCATTTTCTTTTTCAATTGGTTTTTCTTCAAGTTCTTCTTTTGTTGGAATTATTGAACTAACCTTTTCTTCTTTTTCTTCTTCAAAAGAATGTTTGTTTGCAAGTTCTTCTCTTTGTTTATCTCTCTTTTCGTATTTTTCAACTTCTTCTGGCGAAATCGAAACTAATACTTTTGCTTTTTTGAAAAAACCACCTTGTTCCAATATTTTTATTTCAACATCTTCTCTTGGTGCTTTTAATTCAAATAGGGCATTTTCTATTGCTTGTTCAATGTTTTTGCCTGTTGCTTCAACACTTAACATAATTCCCTCCATTAAATCTTTTTTAATTCATCATCGGATTTTTTGTTTTTATTACTTTTTTTACTTTGTTTTGGTTGAGTGTCTTCTTTTATTGTTACAACTCTTTCCATTCTCTTTAAAGGTTGTTTGTCTTCTTTTTTTTCTTGTTGTCTTTTATCACACTTGTCACTAATTAAATTGATTAGTGGGGTAAGGGCAATACTTACAACTTGTGAAGATACAAGATACAATGCAAACATTGTTGTGTAGAACAAAGTGAATATGCCCATAAATATTGGCATAATTACAAGCATTGCTTTGTTTGCTGGTGCTTGTGGATTTTCTGATTTTTGTTTTTTCATCATGAGCCATTGGTTCAAGAATGAAAGTCCTGCACAAAGTATAAGCAAAATAAAGTATCCGTTTGCTCTTCCGTTTGTTTCACGAAGTGGATTCATTATTTGTTCATACACTTGTTTGTATTCATCTGTTCTTTGTTCTTTTGTAAGTCTTGCAGTTCCTGCATAACTATCAAAAGATGGAATCGAATTTTGGAAAGGACTATCTGCAATCCAAATATTGTCTATCAACAAAAAACCTTCTTTTATTTCTTTATGTTTTTTTGCTACGTTTTCATTTGCAATAGCCAAAGTCCCATTTTTTGTTTCTTCGTTTTCTATTGCATTCATTTCATCCATATATGGTTTGCAAATTTCATACACTGACTTGTCAGGATTTGCCTTTACTTCGTCATATATGTTTTTTGAATAAGTTTCACTTACGTAACTTGCAACATACTCTTGTTGTAATGTTTCAAACTCTGTTGTAATTTTGTATGAAGCCATTGCATTCATACCATTAAGTAAAGTAATAAATATTGCAAAAGTTAAACCAAGATTGATAAGCATTGTCAAACATGAACCGATTGGATTGATTTTTTCTCTTTGGTAGAGTTCGCCAAGTTTTTGGTTTTTAGTTTTGTTGTCATTTGCATATTTTTTGTTTATTGCTTCAACTTGACCTTGAATTTTTTGTTGCATGGTTGCCATTTTTTTGTTTGTTCTTCTATTGAAAAAGTCAATAGGTGACATAAGTAATTTAATGATAATCGTAAGCACAATAATTGAAAGGGCAAATGAACCAAAAGCATTTTCAAATGCAACAATAATCTTTTCCCAAAGACCAGTTGGCATGGTGGCAAGTAGGCCACTTATTATACTATCCATTTACTATCTCCCTTGATATTTTGTGGTATTGGGTCAAACCCAGACTTTCCGTTTGGGCGACACCTACATATCCTTGAAATTGCCAAACTTGTACCTTTAAATATGCCAAACTCTTTTATCGCCATCACAGCATATGTTGAGCATGACGGATAAAATCTACAAGTTTTTGGAAGCAGTGGAGATATACACCACTTGTATAGGTATATACAAAATAAAAAAATAATTTCTATGGGGAAAAATATAATTTTAATTATTTTCTTCATACAAACCATTTTTTACAAAAAGTTGTTTCATATTATCTTTTATTTCAACAAAGGAAAGTTCTTCTATGCCTTGTTTTGCAGAAAAAATATAGTTAAAGTTTTTCTTTATATTTGGGTATAGTTCACAAAAAGCAGACCTAAGTCTTCTTTTCACTTTGTTTCTCACAACACTTTTGCCAATTTTTTTTGAAACACTAAAACCAACTTTGGGTTCGTTTAGTTTTGATTTGACAAAAGTTAATAACAAGAGTTTGTAACCTTTTGTTTCTCCATGCTTATAAACATATTTAAAGTGTTTGTTTTTTCTAAGGCGATTTATGCTTTTAATCATAATACTCCTTTACGCTGCCAAAACTTTTCTACCTCTGTTTCTGCGACGTTTTAAAACATTTCTACCACTTTTTGTACTCATTCTTTCTCTGAAGCCATGAACACTTTGTCTTCTTCTCTTTTTTGGTTGATATGTTCTCTTCATTGCCATAATACATTTCCTCCTATTCTATTTATTTAGTTAAATTGCAGACAGGCACGATAAAAAACAGAATAGTCTGCGACTAAACTAAACTAATTATATACAACGCCCCCAAAAAAATCAACTCATATTTTGTAAGTTTATTTAGTATATATACTATATTGACATTTTTTTTGCTTGTGATATACTAATTTTGTAAGGTAGATATGCAAAATTGTGAATATAAACCAATTCTAAAAAATCTTGATAAATATGGGGAAATAAAACTTTCCCTTGGTGCTACTATTGACGAAAAAAATAAAGTGGCAAGAGAAGACCCAAGAACTGGAATTTCATCAAGACATTTTGGTAATTATTGGTATTATTTGGGGGAAGACAAAGTTATTTTCAAATCATTTGAATGTATGGAAAACACAAAACCAAACAGAATTGTTAACGAACTTTTGTTTTATGAAATTTCAAAGCAAGTTGGCATTGATTGTGCAAAATGTAAACTCGCTTCAATAAATGGAATAAAAGGAATTGCATCTTATAACGTTTTAAACAAAGATGAGTTACTTATAACCGGTTCGGTGCTAAAATATAGAGTGGGCGACTACGAATATAACAATAACACCATAAAATCTTACTATAAAGCATTAAAAGAACTAAAATCAAAAGGTTATATAGTCAATATTAAAAAAGAAATATTAAATCTTTACAAAATTTGTCTTATTGATGAATTAACACTTCACACAGACCGACACTCCGAAAATATCCAATTTATTAAAAACACAAAAACAAAAGAGATAAAACTTTCTCCAATTTTTGACAACGAATTTGCTTTTTGTGCTTTCAATCTTGACAACACAGTAAAAGACTTTAGAACAATAGATTTTGATATTGCAAAAAGTTTGTACAGTTCAAGTGGAAACTTGCTTCTTGTTAATAAAATTGAAAGTGGAGTTTTGAAATATGACAGAATAAAAAATGATTTGGTTGTTTTTGCAAATAAAAACAAACCTGCAAAAGAAGTTCTTGTCAATATACTAAAAAATATAGATATTCAAAGTGCAATAAAAAATGTTGAAGATATGGGCATTACCATTTCAGACGATTACAAAGATTTGGTTAAGATGATAACCGGTGAAAGTGTAAAGGAGTTTGAACATACAATAGACGCACTGCAAAATGTTGTAAAAAATAAAATGAAATACGACATTCAAAAATTATAAAGGAGTTTTTATGAGCGTAACCACAGCACAAATAAATACCGAATTCAAACCAATAATAAAAAATATTGGAAGATATGAAAACATAAAACTTGCCATTGGTGTTATTTTGGATAACTCGCCAAAAAAGTTTAGAGCCGACTATAACACAACAAACTTTGTTGGAATTTCCACAAAATCTTATGGCAATTATTGGTTCAAAGTTAATGGCAAAGATGCAATATTCAAATCTTTTGATGCACAAAAAATGACAAAACCTGCAAGAATTGTAAACGAACTTTTATGTATGGAACTTTGCAAACAAATTGGTCTCGATTGTGCAACTTGTGAACCTGCAACAATAAAAGGCACAAATGGAATAATCTCTTACAATGTTGCAAAAGGTAATGAACAACTTAAAAGTGCTGCCGAAATAAAATATTCTGCGTATGCAAAAGATAGAAAAAACTCACTTTATGACTATTACCATATTTTAAAAGTATTAAAAGCAAGTGGCTACGATATAAAAATGGGTAAGTCACTTACTCACTTATATAAACTTGCAATTTTTGACTTTTTGACAATGCAAACAGATAGGCACGCCGGGAACATTTTCTTTTTGTTAAACAAAGATATGTATGAACTAAAAACTGCACCAATTTTTGATAATGAATTTTCATTTTTGGCAAACGACTTGCCAACAATGAATTTGTTTTATGGAGATGTTGATTTCAACCTGGCAAAATCTTTGTATAATAAGGTTGATGTTGTCTTTGCAATAAAGTCACCAAGTAAGGGCGATAAAGACAAATACAACACCATCAAAAAAGACATAATAGACTTTGCAAACAAAAGTCCAAAATCAAAACAAATTTTAACAAACACCTTAAAGAATTTTAATATTAAAAAAGCAATAAGAAATGTTGAAAAAATGGGTGTAAAAATTCCACTTTCATACAAAAATTATGTAACTATGATAACCGAATCTATAAAGAAAGATTTGACAAATGATTTGCAAGAAAACAAAAATTGCGAAACAATTTCAAAATAAAATAAAAATTGTCCTTTTTGATGGGCAATTTTTTATTTTAGTACTATTGCTTTATTGACATAATTGTGATAAAATTATTTTGATAGGAGAGAATATGGCAAAGAATTCTTTTATAAACAAAAAAGCATTACTTTCAATCTTTATTATTCTTGCAATAATTGCTGGGGGTATTGGCTTATACTTTTTGTTCAAACCAAAAGTTGACCTAAATGCACCTTATAACAATTTTTATGATTACTCAACAGATAAAACAATTGACACTGCAAAAACATTTAATGCAAGAATATACATTTATCTTACTAAGTGTGAAAACAGAGAAGAAAATGAAACTTTTAAAAAATCAATAAGTGAAAGAAAGTCTATTATTGAACAAACACTAAACATATACAATTTCTATTCCACAATTGACACAGAAATGTTAGACAATTTGATTTTTACAAAAGATAATGACAAAAAAATGTTAAATTATCAAAGGAATATGACAAATAGTTTTGAAAGTCTAAAAAATTCTGCAAATAATTGCAAAAATTACATTGACACATATCTGGACGATATTGATACAAATTTTGAAAATAAATCAAACAAAATAATTGTTGATTTGATTGATAATTACAATAATTTGTACTATTTTAACTTTCTAAACAATTTAACCGATTTTTATGTTAATGCATCCATTATCTATCAAAACTATCTAACACAAACTTTTGACACAAACAAATATTCTGGTTATGCAATAAATTCAGCGTGCTTGTGGCAACAAAAACTTGCACTAAAACTATCTTCAAAAGATTGCAATGTTACAGACATTAAAACATCACAAAACAATCTTACAAACTTTTTAGGTCCTGCACTTGAAACATCAAAAACTTACTTTAACTCACAAGAAACTTTTGATAGCATTTTAGACAATTTCACAAAAGTTGATTATGATAAATGTATTGAAAGTTTGGCAAATAACACATTCACTTCTTGGGCAAACTCACAAGAATCTGAAGAACTAAAAAGTGGTGCGCACACACTTTTGAACAAGTTTTTTGGGGTGGAAGGTTAAAAGGAGAACTCAATGAAAAAATTTATTAAATGTTTTATGATAATTTGCTTTGCATTTGTTGTTTCTTTAGCCTTTTATGGTTGCGAAGATGATTCAAATTTTTACCAAACAACAAGTGAAGATTTTGAAACTTTTATAACAACAATTTGCAAGAATGAAGAATATTCAAGCGGAATAAAACGTGGTGAAAATGTAAATACCATTATCTCAAAAATAAAAAACGAACCCGGATATGTGACAGAAGAAAATAAAGAAAAGTTAAGTTCTTACACACAAATTCCCGATGTATATGACAAAATATTCGTAAACTCATTCAAGTTTATATCTGAATTTTCCGGCGTTCTTGCAGTTAAACCCTCGGATGTTAGTGGAAAAGTTAAAGGTAAATATAAAGACCTTTCAAACCAACTTAAAAAAACAATAACAAATATTCAAAATTTTGCAAGCAAAACTTTGGAAATGGACAAACAATTCAACAAAAAAGATTTTCCTGCAGATGATATGGTAAAAGATATTTACCTTCAAGTGATAAAAGATTACAAAAGAGATTACATTGACCTAACAAATCAAGTTATTGATATTTGTGACAGTTTTAGTAGCATTTGTGAAAATTATATTTTTCCAAAGCATACAAGTTATATTGAAAACGGAGTGTATATCGACCTTACAAAAACACAAATAGCAAACGAAAAAACTTTGGCAGTACTCAAAAGTTCAATTTCAACATTAAAATCTTCAATTGAATACCTAAATGGTTTTAATGGAGAATACAAACTTTTAGAAAAAGACGAATTTGTTTCAACATTGGAAAAATACAACAACATCAATTTGTCAAAAGAAACAAATGTAACAGTTCCTATGCTTCAAAAATGGTTAAATGTTTACAATGCATTTTATGGCGAAAAAGAAAATTTTGAAAAGTCAATAAAAAGTGTCAACTATGACAAACTTGTAAGAGTTTATAGATTTGATTACGATGCATATCTAAAAGACTTTCCAACACAAAAACCTTTTGTTGATTGTATAAAGAAATTTTCAAGTTCAAGCATTGGCACCTTATATAACGCAATTGCAGATATTTGTTAAAAAATAAAAGCAATAAAAAAATATCTACCAAACTTGGTAGATATTTTTGCATTTTATTAAAGTGTTTGTTCATCATCTTTTATACTTTCATTTCTTACAAAATTAAATATATTGTCAACTTTTTCAAAAATAGGTTTTATGTCACTAATATCTTTACTTGAAAAAGCAACTCTTACAATTTTTTCTTTTTTGTCAAGACTGACTATTTTTGAAAGTTTATTATTTAAACTTTTTACAATGTTATCAAAATTTTCATCATCTCTTTTCAAATTATAAATTTCGTTGATTTTATTTATACATTTTCCAATTTCGTAAGCATAAATTTTGTTTTCATCAAATTTTACAGGATACCTTTCGCCTTTTATGGCAGTTAAGTATTTATTCATCTTTGACCTGTTGATAATTTGTTGAGCACATTCTTCGCTTAAAACCATTGTAATGTTTTTTCTTTTCCTAACAATAAAACCTGTTTTTCTTGGCAAGATAAACAAATCAGTTGCACATAACTTTGATGTGTAATTTTCAATTCCTTCATCTTCAACAATTTTTATTGCCTTTTTCATATCTTGCGAATTCATTTTTGAAAATTCTCTTAAACCCATATTATTCTCCATTTAATTTACATGTATATTATAATACATATTTGAAAAAATTTCAATAGTATTTATTATCTTTCTATAACACTATCACTTTTTGATGTTTTTTGGTCACTTTTTTGTGCATAATTTGTTTGATTTTCATACTTATTGTAAATTTTTACATCTTTGTGTGTTTTATTAAAGATTAAAACTTCCAAGTATTCCATTTCTTCAGTCAAGCCATTTTGGTAGTTTTTATATATTTCTATGCTTTGGTTGTTCTCTTTTATTTTTCTTATTAGTCTTGCCTTTTTTATTGAAAAATATCCACCAAGTGTTCCACTTAAAATTGCAACAACAAAAAGTGGAATATTTGACAGGGCAAAAGAAAAACATCCAGATAGGGCTAGAACAAGTCCACAGCAAATAATAAGCGACCAATGTGGCATTTTTGAATTTAGTTTTTGATTGCTCTCTTTGAATGAATTTATATAGTTGTCATAGTTTTTTAATGCATTTTCACAATGTTTTAATTGTTGTTCACAATCAAAATTTGGATTGTCTTCATATACATCCAAAAATCTTCCGTCTTTTTTTATTGTAAATACTTTTCTACCATTATATTCTTTCATTTTTATCCTTTTTACAAAATTCTATATTGTTGGTTTTTGTGGAATAATCTCTTTGTCAATTTGTTTTATTATTGAAACTTGCTTTGTTTTGCAAGAAAATTTTACTATTTTTTGAGAATTATATACTTCGCTTTTTTCAACTTTTCTTATATACATTGTTGCTTTTTCTATATAGTATGTCAAGTTTATTGTGTTTACATTAACCCAATCCAAATCGCCTTCGTGTTTTATGTTTTCTATGTATTCATTTGGAATGTTGTTTATTTTGAAAGTAATTTGATAATACTTTTTGTCTGTTCTATTAAAACTAACAAGTTCCTTTTTTGATGTTGGTTCAATCGCAAAAGGTTTTAGGGCATAGCCGTCATAATTTTTAACACTCTCTCTGTTTAGTATACTTTGTTCAACACCATTTGACCAATTTGGCGATTTGTCGCCATTTAGCGAATTAGTTTTTTTATATTCGATATTTTGTCCGCCATCATTTGAGTAAAAATACCTAAAATAAGTTTTTCCCATAGACGGCATAGTTGTGTAGGCAGTGTCAGTTTTATAGTAATAGTTTTTTGACATTATAATTGTTTCGTCAACCCATTGAGTTTCGCCAAGTGCTACGCCAGATGTCTTTGATTGAATTTCAAAACCTTTTCCATTTTTCAAAAGTTCCATTGCGTCCATATAACACAAAAAACCCTGACTTGATGTATAGGTTTTTGGCTTATTGTTATTTTCTTCTTCAGATTTTGGATCATCTTCGCCTTTTGTTGGTTTATCAGTTTTTGGGTCATCGTTTACAATATCTTCAATATCTTTTGTTCCATCACTAGAATCTATCACTTCAACTTTTTTGTTTTCCACTTCATAAGCAATGCTAACTGAAAACGCCATAACAAGTATGGCAATAACTATTATAATAAAAACACTTCTTGTTGTTTTGTTCTTCATATGTTTACCTTAATTTTAGAGTAACACACTAATTTTTTTATGTCAATATAGTTCAACTGTTCAACTTTTTAAAATGTGTATAATATTACTACTATATATTAATATATTACATATCCTTATTAAATAGAATATTAAAAACTATTTGCAAAAATAGGGTAGATAAGTTATAATATACTTGGAGAAAAAAATGCAAGACCTAAATCAAATGTGGGAAAAGGTACTTTCAAAAATTGAACCACTTGTCAGCATTGTATCTTATGAACTTTGGCTTGAGCCAATTGTTCCACTTGACTATACCGACAAGCTAATTTTGGTTGCAAATTCTGTAACTGCAAAAAAACAACTCCAAAAAAATCACGCAAAAGAACTTGGTGAAGCAATTAGAGATGTTTTTGGTTCTGATACTGAATATGAAATACTTGACCCAGACGAAAAAGAAGAATACCTAAAAAAGAATAAGCCAGAAACAATTGTTGATGAGCAAAACAAAGAAGAAGATGAAAATATGTTCAACGCAAAGTACACTTTTGATAACTTTGTTGTTGGAAAAAGCAATCAGGTTTGTTATGCAGCAGCAAAAGCAGTTGCCGAAAATCCGGGGCACAAGTTTAACCCATTGTTTATCTATGGTGGTGTTGGGCTTGGAAAAACTCACTTGTTGCACGCAATAGGGAACTATATAAAACAAAATAACCCAAAACTCAAAATAAAATATGTTTCTTGTAATCAATTTACAAACGATTTTGTTGAATCTCTTGGTTCAAACAAAGACAAAGGTCCAACAAAAGGGACGGCAGCTTTTAGAGAAAAATATAGAAGTGTTGATGTTTTGATGATTGATGATATTCAATTCTTAACAAAAAGAATAGAAACACAAGAAGAATTTTTTAATACATTTAATGACTTGTATCAACAAGACAAACAAATTATCATTTCTTCAGATAGACCACCAAAAGAAATTGAAACATTAACCGACAGACTTCGTTCTCGTTTTGTTAGTGGTTTCATTCAAGATATTCAAGCACCCGACTATGAAACAAGAATTGCAATTTTAAGAAAAAAAGCACAAATTGAAAGATATTTTATTGACGATGATGCAATAGATTTTATTGCAGAAAAGGTTGACACAAATATTCGTGAAATGGAAGGTTCTCTTGGAAAGGTATATTTTTTTGCAACACTTCTTGGCAAAAAAAATGCAACTTTGGAAGATGCAAAAGAAGCATTAAAAGAACAAGCTGAAGAGCAAAACAAAAGAATAACTCCAGAACTTATCATTCAAACAGTCAGCAAATATTATGGTGTTGAATATAAAGAGATTGTTGGAAAAAAGAAAAGCAAAGAGATTGTTGAACCAAGAATGATGGCAATATATCTTATAAGCGATATGCTTGAAGTTCCACTTGTAAGCATAGGAAAATTATTTGGAGGAAGAGATCATACAACAATTATCCACTCAAGAGATAAGATTACCGAAAAACTTAAAAAAGACCACAAAACAAAGATAATCTTGGACGACATAAAAAAGCAAATTCAAGAAAATTGTTAATATGTGGATAACTTAAAAAATTTATTAACAATTTGTCCACATTCCAAAAAATCAATATTTTGTTATAAAATTGATTGTATACAAAATATTTAGACTATATATTGTGTTTGAAAATAGTTATCCACATTTTCACACTCTATATAATAAATATAACAATTTAAAAATATAAAATAATAATTTAAAAGGGAGCAAAATTATGCAAATTATTTGTGATGGTTTAGACCTATCAGATGCAGTTTTAAAAGTAAGTAAAGCAATTGCATCAAAAACAACAAATCCAATCTTGGAAGGAATCAAACTTATTGCCGAAGGTAGTGAATTAACATTACTTGCAACAGACCTTGAACTTTCTATTGAAAAGAAAATAAGAGCCGAAGTTAAAGAAGAAGGCGAAACAGTTGTTCCTGGAAGATTTTTCTGTGAGTTTGTTAAAAAATTAACAAATGAAAAAATTGAACTCACATTAAATGAAAAAAACGGATTAAAGATTAAATATATAGATAGTGAAGGTTTTATTCAATGCTTCACACCAGAAGAATATCCAGCATTCAACAATGTGAATACAAATGAATACTTTGGAATAACAAAGCAAGATTTTAAGGATCTTATCAATAAAGCAATATTCTCTGTTGCAATAGATGATTCTCGTCCAATTCTTAAAGGTTGCTTGCTTGAAATTGGACAAGACATTATAAAAGCCGTTACAAGTGATGGTTACAGACTTTCTCTTGTAAGAAAGGTTTTGGCATTTTCTAACCTTGAAACATCTTGCATTGTTCCAGACAAGAGTTTGAGAGAAATTGCAAAATTGCTTGATGACAGTGACGATGTTATAAATGTTTATGTTCAAAAGAACTTCCTTATGGTTGACCTTGGCGACACAAAGATTATCACAAGATTACTTGAAGGCGAATTTTTAAGTTACAGCCAAATTATATCATCTTCATCAAACGACACAGTTATAACTGTAAATAAAGCACAAATGGAAGATGCTTTGGAAAGAGCATCACTCCTTTCAAAAATAGGACAAAACAACCTTGTTAAGTTTGATATAAAAGAAGATACATTATACCTTACATCAAACAGTGAAATAGGTAACATAAAAGAAAAGATAAATGTTGTACTCACAGGAAAAGATTTGGTAATTGCTTTCAATGCAAGATATTTCTTGGAAGCATTTAGAGCAGTTTCAAATGAATTTGTAAAAATTAGTTTCTCATCTTCAACAAATCCATGTATCATAACACCAATTGATGGAGAGAAGGAAGAATTTTTGTATTTGATTTTGCCTGTCCGCATGATCAATTAAAATAAAAATTAGAACACATCTTCGTTGTTTACTGCATAAAAAATCCGACAGTCACTTGCGTTAAGCAAACTCCTGCCGGATTTTATTATGCGAGCCTAGAATCTGTGTCCTAATTTTTATTTTAATTATTCTACTATACTTTTTTAGTATTTCAAGTGAGCCTCGAACTTGAGGTTCTTTTTTTAATTGATATATTTTTCTATCAAAAGAAAAGTAGGAAATCCGACAGTCATTACAAGGAGCATAGACAAGATGTGTTTACACAATCTTGGAAATGCGACACAGACTAAAATTGCGAAGCAATATTTGCGTTAGCAAACTTCTGCCGGATTTTATTATGCGAGCCTAGAATCTGTGTCCTAATTTTTCTTTTAATTATTATATCAATGAAATAATACTTTTTTAGAAGATTTATACTATATTTTACAAAGTTTTTAGCAAAAATTTGTAAAAACTTACTAAAATTACAAAGTTTTTACATAAAAAGTGTAAAAACTTTATTTCTTTTTTTGTTTTGCAAGGAGTTGTTCTTTTAGAATATCGCTTCGTTTAAGATTATAGCGTTTTAGGACAAGTAGGGCGATGAGAATACAAATTGCACATCCACCAAAAACAATTATGCCAAGCCACGATTGTACTTTTTGTGCTTGTACTGGACTTTTTGGGTCAAACTTAATTAAGTCCAAAAGTATGCCAATAACAAGCAAAGCAATAGAATTTGCAATGTTATATGCAAAAGTCATATAACCCGAATATGTTGCACTTTTATTTTCGCCCGTTCGCAATTTATCCATTGTGATATTGTCCGCAAACATAGATATTGGAAGTGAGTATAATGCACCAGTTCCAAAACCGCAAAAAGTGATGCACACAAGCACAAGCCAAAAACAAGCAGTTACCCCAAATTGTTCACGAAATAAAAATACAAAAAATGTTAAAAATATACCGATTAGTATTGTGATATAAGCCCAAATTAGCGTGGGCTTTTTATCTATTTTTTTTGAAAGGGGTATCCAAAATAGTTGACTCAAAATTGCACCAACAAAAAGGCAGGTCATAACAATTGGAATTTGTGTGGTATTAAAGTGAAAACAATAGGTGAATAGGTGCAAACCAACACTTGTCAAAAATGCAGCAGAGATAAGTGCAACCGAGTATGAAATTATTATTGCTCCATAATTTTTATCTTTTAGTGTTAAAAAGAAATTGTATAAAACTTTAAAAAATGCATTTTTCTCTTTTTTTCTTGTCCTATATTTTGGCATACTTTTTGCTTTTTTAAATGTTCCAAAAATACAAATAAATCCACACACAATTCCAAGTATGCTTGTTGCATAACTCATATTGATATATCCACTTTGATTAAGTTGACCAAGTTCGTTATTTGAGTTCGGCATAAATATCATCATAAGAAGACTAGGAAGAACCATTCCCAAAATAAAGAATACAGTTTTGTAACCTTGTAAAATACTTTGTTCATTATAGCCAGGGGCAATGTCTATTCCAAGAGCAACATAAGGCGTAGCAAAACAAGTGTTTGCTGTTTCTATTCCAAGCAGGCAAACAAGTAACCAAAAGAATTTTCCAAGTTCAGAAAAACTGTTTGGTACACTCCAAATTAGGATGTTGAATGTTGCCATAAAAATTGTACCAAAAAATAAATAACCAAGACGCCTACCCCAAAACTTTGATTCTGTTCTGTCACTTAAATAACCAATAAGTGGGTCACTAAGCCCATCCCAAAAAGTTGATAATGCAACACACAAACCAACAAGCGAACCTTTTATTCCCAAAACGCTTGTACCAAAAAACATAATGAATGTTGTCATTGTTTGAGATATAACACCATATCCCAAATTGCCGGTTGCATAACATAATTTTGTTATAGGTCTTAATTTTTTCATAATTCTACAAAATATCTTATGTAGAATAGTCAAAAAATATTTATTTTGTTGCTATTTTGCATTGTTCGTGTTTTTTATCACTTGGACAAAACTTGATATATTAAAAAATATTAACAAATGTAAAAAATTTAAAATATTGCACTGTGTAAAAATTATGATGTTTTTTTTGTTGACTAAATGGTTGGGGGGGGGTATTATAATATGTATGAAAAGTGTTTTATCGAAGATGTCAGTATTTTTATTTATTGCATCAATATTTGTTTGTGCACTTGCATTATTTACAGGTGTATATGCTTTGTCAACAATAAATTTTAATATAGAATGTCAAATAAAATATGAATTGGCAGAGATAAAAAATATGAGTTTATCCTTAAATACAGAAGGAACAGGTGTTATTGTAAAACAAATAAATTATAGTTCAAATGTTGTTATACCAAAATATACCATTTATAATTCAGGGAAATTTTATACAATTCCTGATGGAGTTGAACCAACAACAAGCGAAAGTTCAAATATATATAAAATTGTAGGAATAGGTGACAAAGAAACAGAATCTCCTTTATTTACAAACGCTAGTTATATAAAAGAGATTAAAAATATTGAAATTCCAGATTCTGTTGAATATATTGGAATTGGAGCATTTAAAAATTTTACAAATTTGCAAAGCATAACCTCATTAAAAAACACAAGAACTATTTATCAAAAAGCATTTTATGATTGTCAAAATCTAAACAATATTGGTGAATTATCAAAGATTGAAGAAATAGGCGAATCTGCATTTTATGACTGCTATGAATTAGACAATATAACTTTGCCAAACACATTAAAAAAAATAGGTTCAAATGCATTTCAATATTGCAAAAAGATAAGTACTTTGGAAATACCAAACAACATAACAACAATAAATAGCACAACATTTTTTGGTTGTGAAAGTTTGTCAAGTATAACATTTTTAGGAAATATAACAAGTATAGGCGCAAGTGCTTTTTACAAATGTAAAGGCATTTCAAAAATTACATTGCCAAGTACAATAAAAACAATAGATAAAAATGCATTTTATAGTTGTACATCCTTAAAAGATATAAATCTTCCAACAGGAATAACAAGTATAGGACAAAGTGCATTTGCATATTGTTCAAATCTTTCTTCAATTGTAGTTCCAAACACAGTAACTACATTAAATTCAAATACTTTCTTGTCTTGCACAAACTTAACTTCTGTTACACTTAATGAAAATTTAACAAGTATTGAAGCACAGGCATTTTCAAAGTGTGGAAGTTTAACATCTATCAAAATACCAAAAACAGTAATAAAAATAGGACAAAATACATTTAACGAATGTACAAACTTAACATCTGTTACATTTTTGAATACAAGTGGTTGGAAATTGTATAACACGAGTAATGTATATCAAAAAGACATAAGTGTTGAAACATCTTCAACAAATGCAACAAATCTAAAAACAACATATAAATCTAATATATGGAAAAGGGGGTAACCTTTTCCCTTTTTTTATTGTTATTTATTATTCTAAAAACATATTACAAAATTAAAAAAACTTTATAAATTGTTTTGAAGTAAACAGCAAGAATACCAAAATATTTTTAATGATAATCAATTTGTTTATTTTGTATGTTGTGCTATAATAAAAAATATGGAAGAGAAAAACAAAATTCAAGTTTCAGAAAACTTAATGAAACTTGCAAAAAAGTTAAAAAATAAAGCAGAGTTATTTATTGTTGGTGGATATGTTAGGAATAGTCTACTTGGTTTCACTGCAACAGATATAGACCTTTGTAGCAAATTAACGCCAGAAAGACTTAAAGAAATTTTGGCAGGAACAAACTTTGTTGTTAAAGATAAAAACAAAAAGTTGGGAACAGTTACAATTTCCATTGGTAATGAAGTTTATGAGCACTCAACTTTTAGAATGGAAGAATATGACGATTCGGGCAAGCATTGTCCTGTTTCAGTGAGATTTGTTGATGATATTCGTCAAGATGCAAAAAGACGTGATTTTACAATAAATTGCATTTATTACAGCATAATGAAAAACAAAATTGTTGATATATATTCTGGGCTTTATGACCTAAAAAAACATAGGCTAAAAACAATTGAAACACCAGAGTTTGTTTTTTCAAAAGATGGTTTAAGAATATTAAGAATGATAAGAGTTGCTTGTGAACTCAATTTTAGCATAGAAAAAGAAACTTTTAAAATTGCAAACCAAATGAGTTACAGATTAAAAGATATAACCGGAATAAGAAAACAAAAAGAACTATTACAAATTCTTAATTGTTACAAAAAATATCCAATAACAAAAAAGGGTGCGTGCATAAGAGCATTAAACTATTTTAACTCAATGCAACTATGGTCATTTTTCTATTCAACAAAATCATATATAAAACTTGATATGGTAAAAAAGAACAATCTTGAAAAAGTTTCGGCACTTCTTATTGATATGATAAATGCAATCAACCCAGAGTGCGTGGAATATTATTTAAGGTATATGTTGGGGGTAAAAGGATTTAATTTTACAAATAAGCAACAAGATTATTATATCAATATTGTCAGTGGATATTTTGATGCACTTAACAGAATAAATAACAAGAGTTACTTTTTGAAGTATTATGACAATTTTCAGGAAATTGGTAAATATATTTCATCAAAACACCCATTTTTATTTAATAAATACAACTTTTTCTACAAATATTTGGTAAACAATCATGTTCCAATAAGAGTAAAAGATTTGCTAGTTAATGGCGATGACATAAAAAAATATAAATCAAGAATGCCAGAAAAATATTATGGAAAGTTGCTCAAAGAATTACTCAGTCGTGTTTTTGATGGCGAAATAAATAACACAAGAGAAGAACTTATTGAGGAGATAAAACATTATGATTATAGAAATAGTTAGTTTGGTTGTTTCAGTTGTTTGTTTAATTATTAGCACAATTTGTTTGGTAAATATAAAAAAAATGCCAGCAAAAGATAACACAAATGTTGATGTTGACAAAATTATAAACGAAATTCAAAATGCAAGCAAAAACCAAAATGAATTAAATCATCAACTGAATTCACTCATTTTGCACCAAATAAAAGATTCAAACGATACATTGCTCAACAGTGTTTCACAAAACAACAGAACTCAATTTGCTCAACAAAGTGAAATTTTGACAAGACTAAATAGTGTGCTTCAAAATAATGACCAGTCAATGAAAAATGCAATAACAACTCTTGAAAATGGATTGAGTTCAATGCGTCAAGACAATGAAAAGAAATTGGAACAAATGCGCCAAACCGTTGACGAAAAACTTAATGTTAGTTTGGAAAACAGACTTACAAATTCATTCAATATCATAAACGAAAGATTGCAATCTGTTTATGAAGGTATTGGAGTTATGAAACAACTTGCAACTGGTGTTGGCGACCTTAAAAAAGTTTTAACAAATGTTAAGACTCGTGGAACTTGGGGAGAAATTCAACTTGAAAGTTTGCTTGAACAAATACTTACAAAAGACCAATATTTAAGCCAAGTTAATATAAATCCAAAAAATATGGATAGAGTTGACTTTGTGATAAAGATGCCGGGAAAAGATGACAGTGGCGAAGTATATTTGCCAATTGATGCAAAATTCCCAATAGAAGATTATCAAAGAATTATTGATGCAAGTGAAAATGGAAATAAAGAAGATGTTGATCTTGCAGTAAAGAATCTTGAAAAAAGAGTAAAAGAAGAAGCAAAAAAGATAAAGGAAAAATATATCTTAATTCCAAAAACAACGGACTTTGCTGTTATGTATGTACCAATTGAAGGTATGTATGCCGAAATACTACGTATTAACGGACTTTGTGAACAATTGCAAACGCAATACAAAATTATTGTTTGTGGGCCAACAACACTTTCTGCACTGTTAAATAGTTTGCAACTTGGATTCAAGAGTTTGTCAATTGAAAAAAGGTCAAGCGAAGTTTGGAATTTGCTTTCAACATTCAAAGTTGAATTTACAAAATTTGTAGACTTGCTTGCAAAAACTCAAAAGAAACTTGCTGAAGCAAGCAACACAATTGAACTTGCAACAAAGAAGTCAAGAACAATAGATAGAAAATTGAAGAATGTGTCATCACTTGCACCAAGTGACGATGAACAAGAAGTACTTACATTTGATAATGAAGAAAATGAGAATAATGGAGAAGAAGATGAATAAAAACTTTGAACATTATAAAAATGACATTTTGGATAAAAGCATTGTAAAAAAATTAAACAAAATGTCTGAAAGCCAAATTCAAAAAAACTTTTCGGAAAACTTGACTTTTGGCACAGCAGGTATGCGTGGAACAATGGAACTTGGAACAATAAACATTAACGAGTTAACAGTTTGCAAACTTGCTCAAAGTTTGGCAATATA
>DJER01000034.1 GCA_002431905.1 Christensenella sp. UBA5893
ATTTTAAAATTGACTATTGAAATGCATAACAAAATGTGCTAAAATATATGTGTAAATAAAGGGGGAGTAAATAATGAGAAATCCTATTGAAAATATTTGTGGAATTATTGGTGTAATTAGTGGGTGCGTAGGAGCAATGAGCATTATCGCCGCATCATCAATGAGTGGGGAAGAACGCAAGTCAACCAATGCGCAAGTTCAACTTTTGAAAGAACAAATTGAAGAGAAAGAAAAAGACAGAGAATATGTCCTTGAATTAAATTCAAGCAAAGACCAAGAAGCTTACAAAAATCTCACAACTGAAATTCAAGACCTTAATTTAAAAATCGATAAGAAAGATGCGGAATTAAAACAATTCATCAAAGATTGTGACAAAATTAGAAATGCTGGATTTATTTTTATGGCTTCTGGTGCTGCTGTTTGTGGATTAGGGCTTGCAGGTCAATATTTTTATGACGAGCATTGCTAAATAAATTTAAGCTAACTTCATTCTTGCATTAGTAAGAGTGAAGTTTATTTTTTGCAAAAAATTGAAATTTGTGAGGGTTGACAAAAATAAGAAACTTATGATAGATTATTTGCATATTGATAAAAATAGAAAGACAATCGTTATTGATTGTTTTTTTATGTAAATAGGTGTGGAGAACTATGAAAAAAAGAATAGGCTTAAAAATGGGTGTGATAATTGTTTTACTTATAGTTGCAATTGTTACACTATGCATATATATGAGTGTGAGAAATAAGAATTTTCCAGAAGATGATTCATATAAAAAAGTGGAAATAACAGACACATTTTCTGGCAAGGTTTCACAAAGTTTTTCATCACAACAAAAAGAAAGGAGAAATGTTCAAACAACAATTTTAAACGAAGGCAAAAATTCAAGATATCCAACATACGGAACAAGTTTAAGTTCAATAACTGATGAAGAAAAAGATAATTTGCTTGCAGAAGCAAATTTAATAAGAGCATCAAGTTCAACTTTTGATAGTATGGATAGTGAAGGTAACTTGTATCTAAATGGCGAAAAAACCGGCAAAAAGTTGTATAAACATACTGCAAGTGTTGGAATGTATTATGGCAATGTTAGTGATGATGAACCGGCAGTTACAAAAACAGTTACAGTTCAAGCAAACGAAGTAAGAAATTATATAACAGGGTTATATGCTCCAGCTGGCGAAGTTATCAAAATTGAAATAAGTGAAGAAGATTTGGCAAAAATTGGTGGCGAACTTACAATTACTATTGGACAAACAAGCCATAGAAACAATGTTAATAATATTTGGAAAGCGAGAAATGATTTTTCTCGTATGCCAACTATAGCAAGTTTAATGACAGTAAAAACAACAACTGCATATGTTGGTTATGCTTTGGGTGGGCCAATATATATTTATCCAAAAACATTTGGCAACAGCTTTTCGGTTACAATTAGTGGTGCTGTAAATTATCCATATTATATTCATGGACTAACAACAAGACAAGAACTTGAAGAAATGAAAAATTATTCTGCACCATATTTCGATTTTGAAGTGTGGGATTTGGGTGTAAGGCACTCCGGTCCAAAAAGTTATGCAGGCGATTTATATCTTGACTATGACAACTTGACAAAGGTTGGAGATTTGTGGGAAAAGATATGTAGAACAAGCAGACAAGTGCCTTGTTCGGGTAATGTTACAATAGGCGTTGGTTTTATTTACGATTGTTTTGTTGCGGCAGGCGAGGCTGTTACATTCCAAGGTGGGAATTCGTGGATAAATGCACCATGCTATTGGTTTAGTAATGCACTAAATTATCAGTCAATGACATCAACAGGCTTTTGGGGAACAATACATGAGTTCAATCATTTGTATCAAAGTTATGGTATGTATGGAACAAAAACAAATGAAGTAACAAACAATGCAACATCACTTATTAGTTACGCACTATATACAAACATAAGTTCAATGCGTAGCGAAAACGATTCCACACTTTCGGGTTGGAATAGGTATACTGACCCATCAAGAAGCTTAAGAGAAACAATATCAAACGAAACAAGTGGCAATGCTCAAATGGGGTTAAATTGTTATGCCGATATTCTGCATTCCTTTGGTGTGGATATCTATACATATGCCACAAGACTGCAAGCAAAGTTTGGCGTTGACGGCTGGTACGAAGCATTGTCAAAGGCAACAGGTTATAATATGACATATTATTTTGAACAAATGTTGCATCAAACAATTTCTGACGATATGAAGGCGTTGTATGATGATTCTTCAAAAATAACTTTTGTTCCAGTTGCATCACTCTATCAAGTTGGAAGAAGTATTTATGTAAACAATAAAGAAGAATTTATTGAAACAGTAAAACCTTTCCAAATTGAAAAAGGTGAAGATTATATTTTAGATTTTAGCAAATATTTGTATGTGCCAAAAGATTTTAAGTTCGAAATAACAAAAGTAACAAATCCTAATAGTGGAAAAATAGAAAAAGTTGAAGAAAATAAATATAAGTACACTCCGGGAGATGACGAACACTCAGGCGAGTTTAAAGTTACGGTAAAACTTGTTAGCGACAGCATACAAACAAAAGATGTGACTCTTGTGATAAATTTAAGACAAAGAATTTCAAATTTACTTAATGTCACAAGATATGCATATTCTTCAAGGGTATATAACACAGTTCAAGATGCACTATATAACGACTTTGCTGGATATAGTCAAATCACAAAATCAAAAACAAATTCAACTTTCTTAAATGGCATTGCAAATAACCATATAGGAATTGTTGAAGGCAAAATATACATTCCAGAAGATGGCGAATATGTTTTTTGTTTGCGTAGTGGAAGAGGTAATAACACTTTATATTTGTCATTAAACAACAAAGATAATTTTGAACAAGTATTGTCATTAAACAGTGACCATGGTGGGTTTAGTCTTAATGGCGAACATACGGTAAAAAGAACGCTAAAAGCCGGCGATTATTTATATTTTAAAGAAATAACCCTTTCAAAACATTATGCAAATGATGCATTCACCGAGCTTGGTTGGGCAAATTTGAGTAAAGAAAATCCAAAAGTAGTTACAATCCCGTCAGCATATTTGTATAACAATAATGTGCAAAAGGAAAGATATACTTTCACAAGTCCTGAAAAGTACAAAAGGATATATGATGAGAGTCTAACTCTTGGCAGTGCTGATATCTCAAAACAAACAATAGAAAATGTGAATTTTTCGTCTTGGGATAATACCACAAAAATAGAAAATATACTTGACGGAAATCCAAGCACATTTTACCATAACAATAGAAATAATTTTGTCAGCGAAAGAAATCCTTTTGTTTTGGAAGTAAACCTAAATCAAACAATAACTTGCAACAAAATTGTGATAACAAGCCGAATATCAGGGCAATATAACATTCCGTCAACATTTATGCTTTATGGTGGGATTGATAAAGATAACTTGAAGCTTTTGGGAACATACTCCAATTTATCCCTAAATGGAAACAAAGTTGAGGCAATGTTTAATGAAGAAACAATAAGTTATTATAAATTGTATGTAACCGACACAAAATCGCAAAATGGCGGGAATAAGTATGTAACTATTGCTCAAATTGATTTTTACTATATTCTCAAAGGCGAGCTTAATGCACCAACAAAACTCACTTATTACAAGTCAAACAAAACAAATGCACACAAACAAACAACATTTTCAACCTATGGATATGTTGTAAAAAGCACAGGACTAAGTGAATATAGATTCAAAGGCACAGGTTTTGCTTTGTTTGCTATGCAAGATAACGATTGCAGGGTAGAAATAAATATTGATGGTGTCACAAAAACAATTGACCTACAATGTGACAACAAAAAAGAATGTATATTCTCAATTTATGGAATTGAAAACACTGACCATATTGTTTCAATAAAAGTGATTTCAGGTACTTTATGTGTGGACTCAATAATAACAAAAAGTTAGAGATTATTCTCTAACTTTTTTATATAAGTCCAACAAGTTTTCCTCCAAAAAGTTGTCCCAAAAGATATTCACTTTTTGCATTATAATGCATAGGGTTGCCAAGAATCAAGCCTTTTACATTTGGCTCAACAATTCCCATAATATCGGTATCAATATAATAGTTGTTTGGAAGAAGTGCAAACTTTTTCTTTGCTTCGTTTATTTCGCCGTCAAACTGAATTGTTGTGTCAATAAATGCAAAATTATTCATATATTTGCCAAATGTTGTGGTTAAGTTTGTTTTTAAATTTACCAAACAATCGTAATAATATTGCTCATAGCCACCATAATCAGATTCGCCTTGCATCCAACAAATTGCTTTTATTTTTGGATTGTAGTTCAAAGATTTTATATAGTCCAAACTTTTTTGAATTGTTTTTTCAAATAATTGATAAATGTAGCAATCTTTTTGCCAGTGATCATAAATTGACGAACCACCAATCGCACATTTTATCAAAAAGATTTTTTTGTTTGGCAAATATTCGTTTAATGTTTTGCATATGCAACTTCCAAACCAAAATATTGGTCACTTTGAGTTCCAAGCCCCAAAGTGTATTTTGTAAAAGGTATAAATGCAGATTCGGGCGAGTGGATTTGAACACACATTTCTATGTTGTCATAACCTTTTACTAGTTCATCATAAACATCTTCGCCACACACTTCTTTTAGGTCACTTCGCTCCGAAACGCCAACCATATTAGACTGTCCAGACAGAAGAATTACATCAACATCTTGTGACTTATCCTTACAACCTGTGCACACAAAAAATGGAATAATGAAAATGCTTAATAAAATTATAGCAAAAATAAAATTAAATTTTGTTTTCATAATTCAATTATAATAAATGTTAGGAATAAGTCAAATGCTTTTTATTTTCAAAAAATAGAATAATTTTCAATAAAAACCTAAAAATTGTATACAAATATATTCAAAAAATATTTTACAACTCCAAAAAATATTTGATAAAATATTATTGTAATTAGGAGGAATAAAATGAATAAAAAAATTGTTAGTTTTGTACTTTCTGCTTGCCTTGCTTTGCCTGCAACAATGTTACTTACAGGTTGTGATGGACATGATGATAACACAGTTATGAATGTTTCACTCAACCCATCTGTTGAATTTATCTTGGATAGCAATGATAAAGTTGTTAGTGTAAACGCAAAAAATGAAGAAGGCAATCTTATTTTGTCTGCACAAGCAAATGGTGAACAATTTGTTGGCAAAGACGCAAGCAGTGCTGTAAAACTTTTTGCATCATATTCAAAAGAAATGGGATTTTTGTTTGAAGGCAATGTAAAAAATGGCGAAAATGAAATCAAAATCCAATTTTCAGGAAACAAAGGCGATGCGGATAAATTGTTTAACAGCATAAAAGAAGACCTTTCAAGTTATCTTGAAGAACTTGATGTAAGTGGAACACTTACAAAGCTTGACACTTTGACAAAAGAAAAAATACAAGAATTGTTGCTTGAATGTGAACCATATCTAAATATGGGACAAATCAAAAAATGGTCAAATGATGAAATGATTGAAAAAATCAAAGATTCAAGAGATGAAACAAAAGAATTTTTGTCACAAGAACTCAAAAATGCTTATTATGAAGCAAAAGAATTTGCCGTAAAACAAGCAAAGTTTGAAAAGGTAAGAGAACAATTAAATTTAGTTCAACAAGCAACATTGGATGCCGTAACAAAAATTTATACAAGTGCTTGCACAACTCTTGACAAAACAAGAGAAGATATGTTTGTAAAAGACGAAAGTGTATACCAAGTCGCTTTGAATGCATTTAGAGAAAAGAAAGCCGAATTTTTGAATTACAAGAACTATGTTCAAGAAAAAGATTTTGGAGATAATGAAGAGGCCAGACAACAAGCAATGCAAACTCTTGCAAAAATAGAAACAGCGTTAAATAATGCAGAAACTGCTTTGGAAAATGCAAAGACAACTGCATTAAACGGCATTGAAAATGCAAAAGCAAGTGTTACAAATGCATACAATACTGTTGTTGATAATATTTCAAAAATGGGAAAAGATGTTAATGACTTGTTGGATAAGGCAGGGAATGATATAAACGATAGCATTGATAATTTTGAAACATCATTCAAAGGAAATTATTCAAAATATCAAGAAAAAGCAAAACAAGAATGGGAAAGAATGAAAAATAGCCTTATTGCAGGATATCAAGAATAATAAAAGACAACAAAAAACGAGCAAATTGCTCGTTTTTTTACATTTCATATTCGTCATCTTTATGTTTTTGTGTTGCAATAAAACCATTTTTTGTGGCAGAAAGTGAATAACCATTGTAATTGTAATCAGCAATTTCACTGCTGTCATAAGTGTTTCCATCTGCATCAAGATAATATACATTTCCGTTTTCGTCTTTATATTCTTCAACAGTGTTGGCATAAACCTTGTTAGGGTCGCTTTGTGGTATCAATTCGTCATAGTCAAAGTCTAATTCGCCATTAACATACTTTTGAACAAAGTCAAATCCATTTTTGATTTTTAGGTCTTGGGTAAGATATTTTACAATGTTTCTTCTGTATTCTGGCTTGCAAAGTGTACCCATGCCAGTGCCTTTTTCATCATAGTCCATGTTCAATAGTTGCCTGTCAAAATCAGTGTTCTCTTTTACATACAAAAGTGCTTTTTGCTTTGCATTGCGAATATCTTGCGAAAACCTTGCGTTTTTTGCATATTCAATAAATTTGTCAAAATATATCATATACATACACATTGTGTAAGTGTCAAACATTGGGAAAATATTTTTATTTTCGGTCATTGCATTAAACATTTCATAATATTTTTTTCCATTATAATAATCGTCATTGCCATCATACAAATGGTGAGTTATCTCTGCCTTTAAATCAGTAAAAGGTTCAAAACCATTTGAATTTGCAATTATTCCAGCAATTTGCTTGTTTTGCTTTAAAACTCTAAGCCTTGCATAAAGCCTAACTTTTTCTTCAAAACTCATACTACTTAATTTTTTAAGAATAAAAGGCGTTAATTGTTTTTCTTCCATACTTTGTAACTCCACAAGTATTTTAACATATTTCGTAGATATTTTCAATAGTCTAAATCTTAATAAGATTAAGCTGTTGACAAAAATCTTTTATGTAGTATAATAGACAATGCTGTAATTTTTCTATATAAGTTTTAGGGGTATATTTTATGAAAATCGCACAACTAGTGTTGACAATTTTGGGTGTCATTTTTGGCTTAATTTATTTTTACCAAATTATATTTATTTTGATTGGAACTTTTGCAAAAAAGAAGAAATATCCAGAAGCAAAAGAAAATCATACATTCGCAATTTTAATTTGTGGAAGAAACGAAGAAAAGGTTATTGGAAATCTTATTGATAGCATCCATGCAAATGATTATCCGCAAGACAAAATCAAAATTTTTGTTTGTGCTGATAACTGTGATGCAACTGACAACACTGCAAACATTGCAAGAGAAAAAGGTTGTGTGGTTTATGAAAGACAAAACAAAAACCAAATCGGAAAAGGTTATGCGTTAAATCTTATGTTTAATAGTATTAAAAAAGATTTTCCAGACTATGAACCTGATGCGATAATGATTTTTGACGCAGATAATATCCTTACAAAAAACTATATAAAAGAAATGAATAAAGCACTCGATAGTGGCGTGAAAATTTGCACAAGTTACCGTAACTCCAAAAATTTTGGCACAAATTGGATAAGTGCAGCAGCATCGCTTAGCTTTTTGAGAGATTGCTCATTTTTTCACAAACCAAAATCTGTTTTGGGAATAAGCACTCACGTTAATGGAACTGGTTTTTATTTTAGCAAAGATATAATGACCTTTAAAGATGGTTGGGATTATACAATGATAACTGAAGATACTGAATTTTCTATTGCAAGCACATTAAAAGGTGTAAAAATTGGATATTGTGAAGATGCTGAATTCTTTGATGAACAACCAACAAAGTTTAAGCAGGTTTGGAAACAAAGATTAAGATGGGGAAAAGGTGGGCTTCTCGGATTTTCCGTATTTCATTTATCGCTTATTGGGTCATTTTTAAAAACTTTTGACTTTACATATTATGAATATTATTTTTCAAGAATTTTTCCAGTTGCAATTTATTACTCACTTTCTTTTGTTGCTTCAAGTATAATAAATATTCTTGCTCGAATTTTTGAAGTAATAAATGGACATGCCATCGCAAGTATAATTTACTTTTTGTCGCCAGTGTTTGTTGTACTTTTAACAACTTATCTTGGATTGCTTGTAGATTCTGCACTTGCTTGTATTGTAAATTGGAAGAGAATAAAGGCTACAAATGGACAAAAAATTATGAGTATTTTTGCTTTGCCATTGTTCAATATGTTAATCGCTATGCCAACATGTGTGGTTGCAATGTTTAAAAAAGTAAAATGGGAACCTATTGAGCATAATCAATGTGTTACTCAACAAGATTTGGAAAAATAAAATTATTTAATCATTCTGGAACTAATTTTTGAAAATTTTTAAAGGAATAGTTCTTGAATGATTTTTTTATGCAATAGGTAAGTATAGTGCCAAAAACTTTGTTAATTTACCACTAAAAATGTATTGACAATGCAAAATAAATTATGCTAAACTAACAAAGCGAATGGAAAAGTACTCAAGAGGTCGAAGAGGCGTCCCTGCTAAGGATGTAGGAGTCCACAAGGCTCGCGAGGGTTCAAATCCCTCCTTTTCCGCCAACAAATTGGGCTAGATTTGTTCTAGCCTTTTTTAGTACCATTTTACACATTATTTTATCACGCCATATTGTGATGAGATTTCTCGTGAGTATGTCTTTGTGGGCCAACTCGAAATGACAATTGAAAAACAGTTGAGATTTCTCGTAAGTAGGTTCAAAGATGCCACACTCGAAATGACGATTAAAAAAATATTCTATGTCATTTCGACTGTCGACCTCGAAGTCTTGCCTTGGAGAAATCCCAACCATATAAAGCGGATGAGATTTCTCATTGGCTATTGCTACGAAGTTGGTATCGAAATGACGATTAAAAAATATTCTATGTCATTTCGACTCTCGACCTCGAAGTCTTGCCTTGGAGAAATCTCAACCATATAAAATTAAAATAAAACAAAAGGATAAAAAATGAAATTAAAAGATAATGTTATATATAGAAGCATAATGATACCAATTTGTGTGGCATTATGCTTTTTTTCGCGATACATTCCAGCACCACAAGGTTTAACCCAAGATGCAATGGGCGTTATTGGAATATTTGTTGGAAGTTTAATTCTTTGGTTGACGATTGGGATTGATTGGCCAAGTTTGCTTTGTATTTTTGCACTTGCGTTTTTGGATAATTTTTCATTCTCGTCAGTTCTTGCCGGCAGTTTTGGAAATAGCACTTTTATCTTCTTGTTGTTTACATTTATTTGTACGTATGCACTTTCAAAAACACCACTAATTAAAAGAATTGCAATTTGGTTTGTTTCAAACAAACTTGCGAAAAAAGGCGGTTGGTGGTTCGCCATAATGTTTTGGCTTTCTGTGTTGATTTTGGGTTGCTTTATGTCGCCATCAGTTTTGTTTGTTGTTATCTTGCCAATACTTACAGAAATATTTGAAATCGCAAAAATTGAAAAGGGCGAAAAGGTTGGGAAAATGCTACTTATGGGGCTCGGCTTTGTTGTGTCAATATCTTCAGGAATGACACCAATTGCTCACGTTTTCCCAATTCTTGCAATGAACTCGGCAAATGTTGTGGTTGGCTATGGCGAATATATGCTTTTTGCAATACCGGTTGGACTTTTGTGCTTTGTGCTTATGATTCTTATGTTCAGGTTCATTCTTCGTCCAGATATGTCAAAATTGAAAAACGTTGATGTTTCTCAAATAAAAGAAAATTTGCCAAAGATAGACAAAAGAGAAATTATAAGCCTTGTTGTCTTTGTTGTTGTAATTCTTTTATGGGTTATACCAAGTTTATTTAAAAATGTGAGCCCAGAGTTTTATAACTTTATTAACCAATATGGCACAGCAATGCCACCAATTTTGGGAACACTTATCTTGTGTGTTGTAAGAGTTGACAAAAAACCACTTATTGATCTAAACGATGCATTTAAAAATGGTGTGCCTTGGGGTAGTTTGATTATGTGTGCAAGCACATTGATTCT